>CACJRI010000004.1 GCA_902595715.1 uncultured SAR86 cluster bacterium | reverse complement strand
TCCCTCAGATTCTTCACTTTCTTCTGAGTTTTCTTCTGATTCTTCGGTATCTGATTCTTCATCAGGCTCTTCATTTCCTTCAAAATCATCAGAATAACTGTCTAATTCTTCTGAAGTTAAGACTTCAGGATCTTCCACTTCATCCGAGCCAGCTTCCACTTCTACACTTAACCCAACCTGAGTTAAAACCAAACTATTATCTGGATTTTCTAACGGAGCAACTTCCATTTCTACGCCATAAACAAAGGATGCTTTGGTTTCTTCTGGATTTGCTTCAACGATTGCAATTCCTCCTCTAATACCTACTGTTGCAGTACTCGTTTTAATAATTGCAGGTCTTTTTTTTGTTACTTTTCCACCTACTAGTCTTACCAAACCTTTTGCTGAAACTTCCAAGGAACCGGAAGCTGTTTCTGGATCATAAATAAACTTATCCAAAGTCACTCTGGAGTTTGGACCAATGGTGAAGGCAGTTCCATCAACCAACAACATTTGGGCTTTTCCACTTTTGTTGGTTTCAATGGTTCGATTAGAAATAATTTTATAGCCAGGGTCAACGTTTACATTTTGAATATTGCCTCCAGGATAGGCCACCATATCAACGGTTTTGGTGTTTACCGCAGCTGCCACACCAATTTCTTCTTGAGCAAAAGACAATGGATAGACGATGAAACTCACTGCAATGAGTGCAGTTTTTAAGAGATTCATATATTTTTGTCTCATATACATATCAATAACAAACGCCAAAAACCCCAAAAAAACGAATTTTTTGAGGTTTTAGCAAAAAGCTAAGGTGAAAATTAGCAAAATATGCCCTTTTTTCAATCTTTTTACTTAGCTTTTTCCAAATAAAATCAATAACTTGGACTGAACCCGATGGAAACCATCGAGCCCAGCCGAGCAAGATTGAGTGATGAATAGCCTTTCTGTTGTCAAAGTACCAAAAAGACAACAAAGAACCAAAGAAGGTTCCAAAAGAAAGGTTATTGATCTCCGTTCTCATGCTCAATTCAAATTCTGTTTCTCCCTATTCAATAATTACTCCGATAAAATTACGGTACCAATCGCTTGAATATAATTTGCAGCATTTTGTTTTGAATAAATTAGCTCCGCGCCTGCTTCAACGTGTGAGGAAGTGCCGTAAAGACTGCCTTGCATGTATTTCCAAGTACTCACCCCATTGTTAACACTGGCAGCATTATCTCCTCCACTGAAATTAGGATTTCCATTAGTGCCGGATGCCGTCCAAGTAATAGTACCCATCCTTTGTCCGTTATCGAAAGAACTTGCTGAACTACCAGCACCTGAACTACAAGGGTATCCACTTGCAGCACCAGAACAAGTGGTTTGGCCGAGATCGTGAACATTGATGGTTACGTTATAAGCCCCTGAACTAGCAAAGACAACAGAACCATCTGCTCTAGAGCCTTCAGTCCAAGCGTAATTAGTGGTAACGCCACTTACGGTTTGGCTTTTCCACATGTTAAACATTGCCATTCCGGCAAGAGTTGCAGTCCTACTGACTGGCCAATCGCTGGCATCCAATAAATCACCGGCATACCAAGTACCCATGTGCACGGCACTGGGTTGTTCGTCAGCCAAGTATTCAATGCCGTCATTAGCAGCAAAGGCCCAAACCCCCCAAGTCATGTATTCCAAAGAAGGTTCAGGATCAGCGCAATTAACGGCATTGCCGAAGATAGTAGTGCAAGGACTCAGCCAGTCTTTGTCTTTCTCGTCGATGGTATCCCATGTGACCAGTGCCCCGGCATTATCAACGCTTGATTCTGCTAAAATACCCTGTGAGCAGAGCAATTGACATTTGATATTTTTTGATTCGTTTTTAAGCATGGCGCCGAAAACTTTTTTATTGATGTAGGCTGAATTAGCAAAAGTAGCGCTATCTTTTTGATTGTCATCGTCACCAAATTGCAAAGTACTGCCACGGGCAGTTTCCACTGGAAAAACAGGCGAGCAGCCACTGGAAGTCCAAGAAGTTGGGGTACTATTACAGCCGCTTGAATGAGCATGATACCAAGTATTGTCTCCAACACTGGTACCAATATGCCAATCGGGATCTGCATGAATGTTGATATTAGTAGCTACGACTTTGACTCGGTCGTTGGTAGCATCAAAAGAAGCTGTTAAACCTGATCGAAAGTACTGTGGCAGGCTTTTTAGGTTTGACGCAACATCGGTTAGCCAGTGACCTGAGAATCTTCCATGCCAAGTATCTGCTGAAGCAGTGATGCCCGAACGCCAACTGTTGGAGCCGTTTAGATTTATGGCATCCACATAGTTGGAACCGTCGTATTGTTTTTGCTGAGCAATACCTTGATAAAAGGTTTCAGTTTTGTATTTTTGATCCGCTAAGGTTGCAGAGCTATTGGCTTCCATGGAGTACATTACACCCAATTCCATGTTTGATGAATTTGGCTGATAACACCTAGTATGGTTATGCGCTGAAGTGCTGCTGCAAGGATCACTGGTGGTAATGATTGCAGTTGAGGGAGCACCAATCGTACCGGAATTCGCGCCTTGATTGTCACCAAAGAAACACCCGTTATCAGGACCGGAAACACAAGCAATTGGGTTGATACCAAATGCAATTTGCGGTGCTTTTTCTGCACCCGCATATTCACCATCGGTTGTCGCAGTCCTTCCGTCTCGACGTTTGTAACTCCAATAATGCGAGCCATCGACGACTGTTCCAGTGGATGCTGCCGAATAACCTGCTGGGTTATTCGTCTTGGCGAAATTCGATTTGTCACCGGAGTCTACAATCAAGACGGAAAACAAACTTTGTTGAGAATGGTGCGGAGCAACGGATGGATTTGTGTCGTGTTGACCATTATGACAAGCATAGTTGATATTGGTGGCGGACAGTCCACAACTCCAACTGAGCTGAGCAAAAAGCCCCACGCCTCTACCCGTTGGGTTGAAAACTTGATACCAAAGCGATTGTCCAGTAGGCACGAAATCAGCATTATTGGCTAAATTGCCAAAACGTTCTGAAGCAACATGCGTATTGTGATCCAATACCTTAGCCGCATAACCGTACATGCCGTCAAGGCGAGATTCGTTCTGCCAATTGGAGCCAACTATTTGACTATTAAAAGTGGTGCCCCTGGAATTGTAGACAACACCCGAGATGTTGCCTTTGAAATAACTGTTATCGTTCAATTGGTGGAAATCAAAATTGGCATCCGTACCGTTGTCTTTGCTTTCCATATAATCGGTGGAAATAAAGGGCGGCATAATGGTGTGGACACGTTTGTATCGATCATCGTACCAAGGACCAAAGCTTGTATTTGTTGTAAGTTGTGGCAATTCGTATTTGTTGGTGTGCAACAAAGGAATGGGTGCGTAGGCAACTACCTTCTTGGCATTGCCTAAGAAACTTTCTAGTTTTCTGTTGGCGTAAACCTCCCCTGCAATGACAATCTCATCAAGTGCCGTGGTATGCGTGATTGCACTTCCTGCACTCAGCGAGCCACCGGTTACACCGTCTCGAGAATTGGGTCCTGCAGCATCAAAACCGGTCGCATTGTTTGCTGGCGGCGTGTAAACCAAAGTGGTTGGATCTTTATCCAAATGCATCCACATGAATTCTGCCATCCGACCGGAACGATAAGATTGCTTGATGTCTGAGGGCAGAAGAACGTTTTTGACTCCGCCCGAACCTTGAGGGGTAAAAGTGAAGTGGGTACCAGCCTTGGCATGATTTTGATTATAAGAGCTGGCACAAGAGGTTGAACTTAAATTATTGTCGTTGGTAAAACAATATTTTGTCCCATTAACAGTTTGATAATTAGTAAAATAGGAGTTCCACATATGGTCGATGCTACTGGGCGTATCATTTCCATCCGGATTTTGAAAAGTATTAAATTGACTCTGTGGGGTTTCATATCTACCAAAATGATTATCGTGAAAATAAAGTTGGATGTAATCTTTTCCCTCACACATGGAAATGTCTTCAGCGCTTGTTGCACAAGAGACGTCTTTAGAAATACCAACAAATGCATTATTTGATGATTGATGCGGGAAACTATTTCCAAAATCTCCATGAACGATTCGGAAAGAGTCGTCATTGAAATCTAACTGGACTTCGAAGTTGGCTTCCGCATTATTATTCGACTGGCTATAACTTCTGATGTTGTACCAACCAATGGTAAGGATTTTTGTCGTACTATTCCATAATTGACGTATTGACCAATTATTGTTGCTACCATCTGTATAGTAGTCATTCCAGAGAGCAAAGATAGTGTTATCCAGATTATCTGCATGGGCTGTTCCAGGCTTTCCGTAAACGTCAGGTAGTCGATAGCCATCGGGAAAAGCACTGCCGTTAGAAGAAGAATAGGAACCCGACTCATGCAAATACATCAAAGGCCTACCACCACCTGAATGCGCAGCTGGCGCTTGCGATAGATTTACTTGGTGCCATGGTTTATTAGAATTAGCACCGCCATTACCGAAAGTTAAAAATCCATTTTCATTTACATAAATGTGAGAAAAAGATTGTCCAAAATACTCAAAAGTTTCAGGTAGAGCCACGATTTCAAATTCTGAAACGTAATTATTGTTAGTCCCACCAAAGCCTTGGTTGTACTCACCCAAAAGAGTATTGGTTCCAGATCCATCTCCAGCGGATGAACCATTTGCGTTGGAATTCAAAAGATTATCTACAGATCGGTTAAAATTTCTTTGCGTGACTAGATAACCAGAAAAATCGGAGCCTTCTGTGGTAGAAGTCCAATTTCCATTTATGTCAACTTCGGTGGTTCCACCACCACAACCTTGTCCAGAGTCCAAGCAAGCGTATTTAGCCTCTTCTCTAGTGGGTCTTCGGTCATCCCAAGCAGCAGCTAAATCAGACATAGGGGCATACTGTCGAGAATAGGTATTACCAGTTGTAGAATCAATTGGGAACCAATATTCAAAATCCAAAATTTCGGTACCGTGTTCGTTATCGCCGTTGGATCTTGTGCTGGTTCGATAATAAGATTTACCACCATTTTGACCATAGCGCGTATAAAACTCATCGTTGGCTGAGGCTATATGCGGACTGCTCACTCGATCGGCTACCGTTAAAACCGATTCAGTGACTACTGCGTTGTTTAAGCCACCAGTTCCACTGGAATTACGAGTAGCTATTGCAGTAAACGGATTAGCTCCCTGAAAATTGTGAGTCTTACTGCTGTAACCACTGGCAAATTTCATCACCAGATTTTCGTTGGCCTCAACATTCTTACCTTTTAATGTAAAATTCCCGCTACTTACGTTGCCTTCACCTGGAATAGAGGCTATGACTTCCAAATCTAAAATGAAATTTTGTGCAGGTACGGTCGGATTAGATCCGGTTGCTTCTTCATGAACTCTGATGCTGGCTTCACACATCATACAATCGTCAATAGTTAGAACACCTGACGAATCTATACTGAAATAATTTTGATTTGTTCCGCCTAAACTATAGGTTGTGCCCGCAACGCCAGTTGAAAAATTACCAATGACCCTATCTGAAGCTCCTTTGCTCGTAATATCTTCATCTATTAAATAGGTGAAATTGGCAGAGCCGGTTCTATAAAATACTCCTTTTTTTACAAAACTGCTGGTAGTTGAAGCTGGAGCTGAAACGGTATAAGTAATGTTATCGACGTTTAAAGTAAAGTTCTGACTTTGTGTTTCGCCTCCAGCTGCAGCAGTCACGGTAAAAGTATGAGAAGTTGCTGTTTCATAATCTAAAGCATTAGCTAATGTCACCTGTCCTGTAGATGAATTGATGGCGAATTTGGATTGTCCGCCACTCAAGGAATAGGTTGCACTTGGAAAACCGCTTACCGCAGAGTTTAAAATGACCGTGCCAGTAGCTATGTTTTCTGCCTTACTGGCTGATGCCAAAGTACCGCTATAGCCCAAAGCTACATCCGATACGTTCAAAGTGAAGGATCTTGATTCACTCTCGCCGCCTGCTTGAACAGTAACCGTAAAAGTATGCGAAGTTGCAGTTTCATAATCTAAAGCATTGGCTAAAGTAACTTGTCCGGTAGAAGAATTTATAGCGAATTTAGAATTACCACCAGAAATCGAATAAGTTGGGTTGCTGAAACTTCCACTTAAAGAGGAATTCAAAATCACTGTGCCAGTAGCTACTGATTCTGCTTTACTAGCAGAAATAAGATTGCCACTGTAGCCTGGGGATATATCCGTTACGTTAAAAGTAGAACTACGTTCTTTGGTAATACCTTTGGAGTCAGTTGCGATGACTTTTAAGTTATAAGAATTTGTCGTCTCATAATCCAAGGCGCTATTCAAGGTAACTTGACCGGTTGTTTGGTTGATACTGAATTTATTGCCAAAATTGTTTTCAAGAGAATATGTCAGATCGTCGATATCGCTATCGGTTCTCGAGGCATTTATCACAACTGTCCCTGTAGCTGCTGACTCAGCTAAAGAACAAGAACTTTGACAGTCTATTGAGAAATCTGGAGCGATATTTTCTAGAACATTAATATTAACCGGAACATCTACTGTTTCTGTTCCAGCTCTAACCTTAACTACTAAGTTGAATACTTTGCGGTCAGTGGAATCAAAGGCTTTGTCTAATTTAATTTTTCCATTGTTGTTGATACGAAAATACTCTTTACCTTCTCCAGTGATTTCGTATGTTGGCGTCTCATCTGAGACAGGGTTAATGTCAGCAACAATTGTGTTAACAGAAGTTTTTCCTTCATGATAATTTGTTGCTCTTACTGAAGATGTTGCGCTCAACTCCGAGACATCTGCAATATTGATGGTGAAAGGAACTCTGACGGTCTTTCCTTTTTTATTGGTGACCAAGAGCACCAAGTCATATTTTTCATTGGTTTCAAAGTCTAAAAAACCTTTGGTTTTGACTTTTCCTCTTTTATTTACCTTAAATACCCCAAAATCATTTTCTAGGGCATAAGTCACACCTTCGCCCTCTACTGCAGTAGTGGCGACCAAAGTATTTTTTGGAGAACTTTCAATAAAGGAATCCGCCCTAACAGAAACGTTTGCTGACATTTTTTCTTCAATAGCTTCTTGTTGGACAGTCTCTGCTGTGGTGTCTTGAACTTCCTCAGTAGTTTCTTCTGCCGGTTCCTCTTCTTCTTGTTCAACTTCAAATAAATCGCTAGCTCCCAATTCACCTCCAATATCATCAGAAGTAGTCAATTGGTCAGGAGCTACATTGGAACTGTTATCAGAAATTCCAGAGTCTGTTAAAAGCGAATCTTCGTCGATTACAACTTCCGGTTCTTCTTTTTCTGATACTTCATTGAATTCATTATTTAAATCAACTTCACCACTATCTTCTTGTCTACCAACATCAGGCGTTTCGGAATCAGCTGCAGATTTATCGTCCCCAGTTTCAATCGGTGCACTGCTTTCATCGCTTGTAGTTGTATCTGAACTTACAGGTTGTTCGGCTTCACCTTCTTCCTTTTCTAGTGCAGGGCCATCTTCTGATTTTTCAGACTCTGGATTATCCTCTTGGGCGCTATCATCAGACCCTGAATCATCAGCGGGTGCTTGTTCATCTGATGATTCGCTCTCGGAATCACCATCGCTAGATTCGCTATCTCCAGAATCTTCATTTTGTTCTTCTGTTGATTCTTCTTCTGTTGATTCTTCTTCTGTTGATTCTTCTTCTGTTGATTCTTCTTCTGTTGATTCTTCTTCTGACTCTTCAGATTCCTCTTCAGATTCCTCTTCAGATTCCTCTTCAGATTCTTCTTCAGATTCTTCTTCGGACTCTTCTTCGGACTCTTCAGATTCTTCTTCTGACTCTTCTTCGGATTCTTCTTCTGACTCTTCTTCGGATTCTTCTTCCTCTTCTTCAGACTCTTCTTCCGATTCGCTTTCTGATTCCTCTTCTTCTTCCTCGCTCCCTTCAAGACTTGCCGAATAACTAGCTAAAGCTTCAGCAGTTAAAAGTTCAGGGGTATCAATATCATCATAAGGATCATTTACTTCAACAACAAAACCATCTTCGGTTAAAAGAGTTCTGCCGTCTTGGTTATTTAATGGAATGACTTCCATTTCCTGGCCATAGACAAAAGCTGCTGAGGTTGTTTCAGCATCGGAATCAACAATAACAATACCGCCTCGAATACCAACTGTGGCAACGCTGGTATTAATGGTTGCAGCATTTTTCTTGGTGACCTTTCCTCCGACTAACCTTAGAAGACCAGTTGCTTGCATTTCTAAAAAGCCATCGTTGGTTTCTGGGTTGTAAACGAATTTATCCAAAATAACTTTGGAATTGGGACCGATGGTAAACGCAGTTCCATCGATAAGAATCATTTGCGCCTTACCTTTCTCATCGGTTTCAATGGTTCGGTTTTGGATGATCTTATAACCCTCATCAATCAGGCGACGTTCAGCGAACATTCCCGAAGGATCGTAAAAGTTATCGGTTGTCGTAGTGTTTACTGCAGCAGCTACACCTATCTCCTCTTGGGTATAGGCAAAGAGTCCCGCAGACAATCCCACCAAGGTGACAAAAATTTTTATAAAGATGTTTTTGGTACTTTGATGAGATAAAAATTTAATTTTTATCTTCATATGGCACTATTTAAGCAAAATCTGTGATGTCTGTCATATTTTCTGTACACTGTGTCAGAAATGAGCAAAACAAAAGCAAAGTTAGTAGATGCCGCAATTACCTACTTAAATTCTGAAGGTAAGGCGAAAATGAGTGTCAAGAAACTCATTAAAATAGCCGATGTGGGTTATGGAACTTTTTATAATCATTTTGATAGTATCGAGGATATTCAATATGAGGCCTTGAGCAAGACTGTTAAAGATATGTTGATTGACTTCAAACTCAATGTAATTAACGAAAAAGATTATGTATACATCATTTATTTAGCTTTGTTGCGGGCTTTGAATTTGTTATCTAACTCCCCTTCAATAAAGTGGTTATTGGACGATATCCAAATGGTTGTTCAAGTCTTTAAAGAAATCACTCAGCCAAATATGGAGAATACCTTTCTGAATGCTGTAAAAGCCAAACAAATTAAAAATACCGATATTGAGGATCTAATGGACTTTCGTCTTTCGCGCCATTATGTGCAATGGGCAGCAATGGGTGCAATTCAACAAATAGTTGATGGCGACTTATTGGAAAAAGAAGCTTTTGAAAAATTAGCTAAAAATATTGTTGTGGTCGATATACCCAATGAGCAAAGGGATGCAGTAATAGAGCGTATCCTAAAAGAAAAACACTCCTGGGAGATTACGGATAACGTCGATAAATAAAGTCAGTCGAACCTAAAGTAGAATCAACAAAAGCAATTTCCCTTACTAGCTCACCGGCATCGTAATAAATTTTTTCTTTGTAATTTTTACCATTGAGGGTGCCATAAAGAGTAATTTCCTCATCTGAAAGAGTCAATTCTGCAACAAGATTTAAATTGTTAGACTTTCGTAAAAATTTCAAAGATTTATTAACTTTTGGCTTTGCTTCAATGGCAAGCGCATCTTTGACATCTGTTAGGACTTCTTCAAAAGTTTCCTCAAGAGTTTCTTTTAGTTCGGTTGCAAAATCTTTCATTTCAACTTGAATATTTGGTTCTTCAATTTCTGCAGTTGCGACAAGCCAAGTTCTCAAATAATTTACTGAAAGAGCAAGATCGGAACCGCACTGCTCAATGCGGTAAAGTTGACTGCGCTCCAAAACAAATGGATAGGCAAATACTTCCAAATAACTTAAAAATCCTGAGTTTTCAGCTAGAGCCTCATGAAAGGCTTCATAATTATCAATACGATCTAATTCCCAAAGACCTAGGAGTTTGTTTTCAATAACTGGAGTCTCGCAATCGGCAAAAACCACTCCTGGCATCGGTGAATAAGTACCATAACGCGCTCCTAAGACAATCAACAAAGAAGTAATGAATATAAGAAACCAGCGAGTCATTTTTTTGATTTTAGCTAGTTTGTATTCCAAGCGCCAACAATACTTTTTCTCTGCTCTCTTGTTGGCGTTTGTGTTATTTAGCCTTAGAATATTTAGACGCCATTCATTAACAATAAGGAGAAGCAAATGGATTTAAACTATGGTGCAGAATACGAAGAGTTCCGTAAGGAGGTACAAGGTTTTTGTAAGGAATATCAAGGGGTCTCTTTCAAGCGTGAAAGCAACGTTGTTGCAGATACTCTAAACAATTCTTCAGCGACTAAAAAATCAAAAAAGGAAATCACACGTTCTGAGTGGCAAAAAATCTTAATTGAAAAAGGCTATATCGCAAGAGCCATTCCTAAGGAATACGGTGGATATGGTGGTGAAACCGACATTATCAAAAGTAGAATCATAGCGACTGAATTTTCCAAAGCCAAAGTGCCTGGAGGAATGGGCGGTCAAGGTATTGATATGTTGGTGCCAACCTTACTTGAATGGGGTAGTGAAGAACAAAAACAAAAGTACATCCGCCCTACTTTGCATGGTGAGATGATTTGGTGTCAGGGTTACTCGGAACCCAATGCGGGAAGTGATTTAGCAAGCCTACAAACCAAAGGAGAACTAATTGATGGGAATTGGGTAATCAATGGTCAAAAAATTTGGACCAGTACAGCACAATATTCGCAAATGATGTTTTGTTTGGTGAGAACTGAGCCACAAGCTCCTAAGCATTCTGGAATTAGTTTTATTTTAATTCCGATGGATACTCCTGGTATTGAAATTAGACCTTTAGTGGATATGACCTTGCAGGCTGGCTTCAATGAAGTTTTCTTTGATGACGTCACCGTTCCAGAAGAAAATATTGTAGCTAAACGCGGTGAGGGTTGGTCGGTTGCTAACTCGGTTTTAGGTCACGAACGTGGTTCCTTGGCCGATCCAAATGCCACTATGAATCGACTAAATACATTAATCAACATGATGAAGGAACAAACCATTGATGGAAGGCGCTTGATAGACATTCCTTCTTATCGTGATCGCTTGATGCAAGTGCAAGGAAAAGTCATGGCCAGTCAAGCCCATTCCTTGAGGTTGCTCTCTTCAAAAATTAATCCAGGACAAAACGTAAAACTGGGTGGCATGATTCAAAAATTAGTCGGAACTGAGTTGCGTCATGAGCTTGAGGGTCTTGCTATTGATGTGCTCGGAGAAATTGGTACTTTGTATGAAGATAGCCCCTATTTAAAAGAAGACGGTTCTTTCCAATTCACTTATATGTATTTCCTTGGTCTGATTATTGGTGGCGGAACGAATCAAATTCAAAAAAACATCATTTCCGAACGTGGTTTGGGAATGCCTAAAGAACCTAAGGTCACGGAGGCTTCGTAATGTTTTTTGGATTATCAGAAGAACAAGAACAATTTCAAGATTACGTTAAAAAGTTTTTAGCTGACAATGTAACTGTTGATGAAATCCGAAAAATTGCCAACGGCGAAGATGAGGCATTAGCAAAAGAAATTTATAGCGGACTTATCAACTTAGGTATCAATGCTCTTTTAGTTCCTGAAGAACATGGTGGTTTGGGAGCAGACCTATTATCCGCTGTTGCGGTAGCACAAGGTTTGGGTTCTGGAGTAGGACCTATTCCGTTTGCAGGTGCTTATGTGATGACGCCGATTGCAATTAATCTAGCTGGTTCTGATGAGCAAAAAGCTAAATACTTGCCACAAATCGTGTCCAATGAAACTAAATTTGGAGTAGGTTTGAGTGAGTATGTAGCAGCTAGGGAGGATGCAGGAATTGATTTGGCAAGTGGTAAGGCAAACGGAAAAGCTTTATTTGTCATCGATGGGGATGAAGCAGATTATTTTCTGCTATCCAATAAAGGAGGTGTTTTGTTTTTAGTAGATGCAAAAGACAAAGGCCTTGAAATCACCAAGCTAACTTCAGTTGATAAAACTAGATCCTATTTGGAATTAAATTTAAAAAACGTGGCTGCTGAGGTTTTGCCTGGTTCAGAAAACAATCCTGAGATTGCAAAAAAAGTCTTAGATGCTGGGCGAATAATTTTTGCTGCAGATAGCTTAGGTGCTTCTGAGACTATGATTGAAAAAGCTGTTTCGTATGCCAAAGAAAGAAAACAATTCAACAGAGTGATTGGTTCCTTTCAAGCAGTAAAACACATGTGTGCTGAAATGGCTTCGGACTTGGAGCCTTGTTATGCCATGTTGTGGCAGGCAGCTCATTCTTTTGATCACGAGCCAGATGAAGCTCGACTGCAAGCTTGTCAGGCAAAATCGCATATTTCTGAAGTTGCAAAAATGGTTTCTAAAAAAGCCACCGAAGTTCATGGTGGTATGGGCTTTACTGATCTTTTGGGGCTGCATTATTGGTTCAAACGAATTGGTCTTAACCGTCAACTTTTAGGCGGTCCAGAATTGATTCGCGAAGAAGCAGCCGAAATTCAAGGCTTTAATCAGTAATTCGATAAACCTTTGCGGCGGTTTGGTAAAAGAGCTGATCTTTTTCAGCAGAACTGTACTCTTTTGCTATTTTTTTAAAAGCATTCCATAACACTGGATAAGAAATGGAAGCTTTATCGACAGGAAAGTTGCTTTCAAACATACACCTTGCAGGTGTGAAATACTCAAGTGCTGTTTCGTAGTAGGCCTTTTGCTTGCTTACAAACTCATTGGATGTTGGTGGTTTTGGTTGCGTATGAAAACCAAAGCCATTAACTGGCATCGCTAAGCCACCAAGTTTGGCATAAACATTTTCGTGCTGACTGAGTTCTTTTAAATCCTTTTGCCATTGAGGAAAGATTTTAGTCTGTTTGTTCTCATAAGGGCCGATACCCAAAGGACCGCTGAAATGATTCAAGATAATAATGAGATCTGGAAATTGTTTTGCCAACTCAGTAATTTGCGGGATTTGATGGTGGTATTGCCAAGCTTCAAAAACATAGCCTAATTTGGTGAGAGTCTGCAATCCATCTAAAAAGTTTGGTAAAAGATACAAACCTTCGCAAGCATCATGATGTGAGTTACGCACCTTAGAATGCGAATCCCAACCGCCTGCATGGCGAATACCCTTAAACAATTCTTGTCCAACTTCCAAATGCTTTTCCAGTACTCGTTCTGCTTCAAAGCCTAATAACATATCAACATGTCCGACAATTCCGGAAATGGTTGCTTGGTTAGGATTTGCTCTTGATGTATCCGCTAATGCTTTAACAAATTCCGTCTCCCCTACTGGATTCAATGCCTCATCTTCTAAATTCCAATAGCACTGACTGCAGTCGATAAAAACCGTATTCGTAACGTTATGTCCAGAGCCAGTATCAGCCCAAAGATCATTCAACAGATATTGAGTGTCTTCTGTTGCTCCAGGCCAAAGATGATGATGTGGATCAATAATCCTTTGATGTGGATCAATGATCTCTTCAGATATTTGAGCTAACCAATCTGCTTGAGAGAGATTGCTCATCTTTGTTTAGTGAGCTTTTTTAACCAATCGTTGTGCGTGCAGAATTGGCTCAGTGTAACCACTAGGTTGTACGCGGCCTTTTAGAACTAAGTCACAAGCAGCTTGAAAAGCATCCCCATCATAACTAGGCGCCATGTTTTCATATTCTGGATCACCAGAGTTTTGTTCATCGACTACGACAGCCATTTTTTTCATGGTCTCCAAAACTTGTGTTTCATCACACAAACCATGATGCAACCAATTGGCAATATGTTGACTGGAAATACGACAAGTTGCACGGTCTTCCATTAAACCAACATTATTGATATCAGGAACTTTGGAACATCCCACGCCTTGATCAATCCAACGAACCACATAACCCAAGATTCCTTGAGCATTGTTGTCCAACTCAGCTTGAATTTCCTCAGCTGTTAGTTTTTCTTTCAAAAGTGGAATTTCCAAGATTTCATCCATATTTGCTTCTTTTCTTTTTTGTAAATCTTCCTGAACGCTAGGAACGCTGATTTGATGATAATGCAGCGCATGTAAAGTTGCAGCCGTAGGCGAAGGTACCCAAGCACAATTGGCACCCGCTTCCGGATGCACAGTTTTGTTTTCGTACATACCAAGCATTTCATCCGGCATGGCCCACATTCCTTTTCCAATTTGAGCTTTGCCTTTAAAACCAGTTTGCAATCCTTTGTCGACATTCCAATCTTCGTAGGCCAGTATCCAAGGCTCTTGTTTCATCTGCGCTTTTCTTATCATGGGACCTGCTTCCATGGAAGTATGAATCTCATCGCCAGTACGATCTAAAAAGCCAGTATTTATAAAGATCACTCGATCTTTGGCAACTTTGATGCATTCTTTTAGATTTATTGTTGTACGACGCTCTTCATCCATGATGCCAATTTTTGCTGTTAATGGAGCAAGTCCTACCGCTTTCTCCACAGCCGCAAATAAATCACAAGTAAGTTGTACTTCTTTTGGACCATGCATTTTGGGTTTCACAATATAAATGCTGCCAGTGCGACTGTTTTTGAAAGTACCGTTGCTTAGTAAATCGTGCTTAGCAATGGTGATGGTAAACATAGCATCCATGATGCCTTCAAAAATTTCATTACCTTCGGCATCGAGAATGGCAGGAGTAGTCATTAAGTGTCCAACATTTCTAACTAACATCGTGCTTCTTCCTGGCAAAGTGAATCCTTCGCCTTCAGGATTAGAATAATCTCGATCCGGATTTAGCTTTCGAGTCATGGCTTTCCCACCCTTGTCAAAGGTCTCTTCTAGATTCCCTTGCATCAAGCCAAGCCAGTTACTATAAACAGTAGCTTTGTCTTCACCATCAACAGCAGCAACTGAATCTTCGCAATCTTGAATGGTGGTAACTGCTGACTCAACCAAGATATCTTTAATGCCAGCTAGGTCATCTTTACCGACTGAGTCATCACGATCAATTTGGACTTCAACATGCAGATTGTTGTTTTTCATTAAAATTCCAGTTGGATTTTCAACATCTCCAGAGTAGCCAACAAACTTATCGTTATCTGCCAATGTAACTTTAGTTTGATCTTTGAGTGTAATTTCTAAATTACCATCGGCAATTTGAAATGCTGCAATTTCTTGGTAGGAACCATTGCTTAAGGGAAAGTTTTCATTCATAAAGTTTTTGGAAAACTCAATTACTTTATCTCCTCTTACAGGATTATAAGCCCCTCCGCGTTCAGCTCCATCATCTTCGGAAATCATATCTGTGCCATATAAAGCATCATAGAGACTGCCCCATCTGGCATTGGCAGCGTTTAAAGCAAATCTAGCATTCATTACTGGCACTACCAATTGTGCCCCTGCGATGGTAGATATTTCTGAATCCACATTTGTGGTTTCTATTTCAAAATCATCATTAGTATCAACCCAATAACCAATTTCTTTCAAAAAGGTTTTGTAAGTTTCTTTATCAAATTCTTTATTTTCTTTATGCCAATTATCTATTTTTGTTTGCAGCTCATCTCGTTCTGCAAGCAAAGCTTTATTTCTGGGGGTAAATTCTTTAACAATGTCATTGAAAGAATTCCAAAATTGGTCTGGGTCCACATCGATATTAAGACAAACTTTTTCGGTTATTAATTTGTCTAATTCCTCACTTACTTGAAGATCGCCTCTTTGGATACGATTGGTCATATTGGTTCCTATGATTTAGTTCTAATAAAAGAATGATTTTAGCAGTAGTAATAAAATTTAAAACAAGTTTGTTTAAGGACTTATAATATTTCTTAGATGAATATAGAAAGTTTACTAAAAGACCTAATCAAAATTGAATCGATCACCCCTAGGGATGAAGGATGTTTTGATCTCATTGAGCCGTTTTTGAAAGATTTGGGTTTTAAATGCAAACGTATTGACTACGAAAATGTCGAAAATCTCTACGCAGTTCTTGGCAACGATGGCCCTCTGATGTGTTTCTTAGGTCATACAGATGTAGTTCCCACTGGGCCAGTTGAAAATTGGACTCAACCGCCCTTTTCAGCAGTGACTATAGACGGTCATATGTATGGACGTGGCACCGCGGACATGAAAGGAAATATTGCTGCCTACCTTTTAGCTTTAAAAGATTTCTTAGGTACTAACCCTACTTTGAATTATCGATTAGCCGTGTTGTTAACTTCCAACGAAGAAGGTGAACCTGAAGATGGCAAAATCGATGTCATCATTAAAAAATTTATGGAAGATGGTGAGCACATTGACTTCTGTTTGGTTGGCGAACCCTCTTCAAACACGAAAGTTGGAGATACCATCAGAATAGGTAGGCGTGGTTCTTTAAGCGGAACATTAAAAGTTTTAGGCAAACAAGGCCATGTTGCATATCCTGAAAAAGTTGAAAATCCTATTTTTACCAGTGCCAAATTAATCTCTGAACTGGAAAACATTACTTGGGATGAGGGCAATGAACATTTTCAACCAACATCTTTTCAAATTTCTAATATCAAATCTGGAACTGGAGCAACCAATGTTGTGCCAGGAGTTTTAGAGATGATGTTCAATTTTAGATTTTGCTCAGAATCCAATGAAGCTTACTTAAAAGAAACCTTTGAGGCTGTTCTTAAAAAGCTTAATCTCAAATACGAGGTGGAATGGGTATTAAGTGGTCTTCCTTATCTAACTGAAAAAAAATATTTCATTGAAAAAATTGTTGACTCTGTTAAATCAGTTACAGGTTACGAACCGATTATCAATAATGGGGGCGGTACTTCTGATGGACGCTTCTTACAAGTTATGGGCTCAGAAATTGTAGAACTCGGTCCATTGAACGAAACCATTCACAAAACCGATGAAAATGTAAGTCTCCAGGACTTAGAAACGCTTAAGGGAATTTATATAAACCTTCTAGAAAGACTCAATTTGAATTAGTCGAAACTAAACTTCTTCAATATCTCTGAAATTTGGTTTTCTTTTTTCTAAAAAGGCTTGCACCCCTTCTTTAAAAACAGCCCCGTCACATAAAACGCGTTGTGTATCTCTCTCGTAATCCAATTGATCGGATAAAGATACTTGTAGCGCATTATCGTGAGCTTTGACGATAGCTTTTAAACCTGTAATAGCTCCATCTGCCATTTGGCCCGCTAACTTACAAGCTTCATCTAATAAGTCTTTTTCAGGAATAACTTTCCAAATCAAACCCCAAGCTTCTGCTTGAGAAGCGCTGATATCTTCTCCCAATAATGCCATTCCGTTAGCTTTAGCACGGCCTAAAAGATTAGGTACCAACCAAGATGCTCCTACATCGGAAATGATGCCTAATTGAGGACCAAACACCAATTTAAATTTTGCTGTATCAGCAGCCAAAATTAAATCTCCACATAACGCCAAACCTACGCCGCCTCCAGCAGCAATACCATTAATGGCGTTCACTACGGGTTTGGGACAATTCACAATCTTTCTAACCAAGGGGTTGAAACCAATTTCCATGGCATTTGCCGTTGATTCACCGGGGGACCATTTTGGATCGCTAGGCCAACCGCCTCCAGCAAGATCAGCTCCGCTGCAAAAACCCCTTCCTTCACCAGTAAGTACTACAGTTCTAATTGATTGGTCTTCATAAGCTTTATCGAATGCCTCAAGTAATTCATCGATTATTTCTTTATTTAAACTATTTAGGACTTTAGGTCTATTCAAGGTAATCACAAAGACTCCTTTTTCTTTAATTTCAGTTTTAAGTGTATTCATCTTTACCTCTATATTTATTCAAACTTTAGCACTTATGCAAAAAAGCTATATATATCTAATAATTAGGTTTGAAATATTTTATATAACTTTGAAGTATATATAGTACAACCATGCTAAATACAGATGACAATAAATTTGTATCGAACGAATCCATTGGAGCTCAACTTCATACTCCTCCCCAGAGCTTTAGTGATTCGTTCGCGCTTTTTATAACTAAAGCTTTAAGGTTCTTTGCAGATACTCTTTTCCGCAAAAGATATGGTCACCGTGCTGTTGTCTTGGAAACCGTCGCAGGAGTGCCTGGAATGGTGGCTGGCGTCGTCCATCACTTGAGATCACTTAGAAACATGAAAGATGATAATGGCATGATTAAGGAACTACTTGATGAAGCAGAAAACGAAAGAATGCACTTAATGACTTTTATTGAAATCGCCAAGCCTTCAAAGGTGGAAAGGTTCTTAATTCTGTTGGCACAAATTTCTTTCGGGATTTTCTATACTTTTTTATATATCTTTTTCAAAAAAACTGCCCATAGAATGATAGGTTATTTTGAAGAGGAAGCTGTGATCTCTTACTCTGAATATCTAGCTGAAATAGATAACGGTAAAATTCTTAATCGCCCTGCCCCTCAAATAGCCATTGATTACTGGCACCTTGGAACACAAGCAACCTTAAGAGATGTAGTAATAGCTGTTAGAGCAGATGAAGCTGGTCACCGTGATAAGAATCACGAATTTGCTGATCTTATGTAGTTTATCTAATCGCTATTGGGTTTATATACATCTGAACTGCACCCCTGACTTTAGCTTGTCCCAATACAAATAAAAATTCAAAAGCTTCATCTTTGGCTAACGGTCCAGTATTCATAGCCTCTAAAATATAAATGCCATTTTGTTGCAATAAAATAACGTGTCCTTGAAAAGGTTCTTCAGGGTTTACCGGCGGAATAACATCTAATCCATAAGTATCTGAACCAACTGCAATGACCTCTAAGTCAGCTAAATATTGTGCCAGCTCGGGTGTAAGACCTGGAATTTCAGCTCCCCATTTTTCTGGGAATTTTTCCAACATTGCATCTGTCCAACCCGTATGAAACAAAACGACATCGCCTTTTTGAACTTTAATACCTTGCTTTTTTTCCGCCAGCTTTAACTCTTTGACTGAAAAAGTTTGTCCAGCTTTTAAATACTCCACCCCCAAAATTTTTGTTATATCGAAAAGTACTCCTCGAGTAACCATTGGAGGTACTTTCTCGATTCCTAATTTCGTAAGTCCCGTGATGGGAGCAATTTTTTTTCCATCGAAACAGTTGTAAAACTTACCATCAGGTCGGCCAATGTGTCCTAAACCATCAAGTTGAGAGCCTATACCAAACCAACCTTGAAAAATATCATCGTTATATGTTGAGTTAGGAAAAGCTCTTTCTCCAAACTGTTGCGTAGGCTGAACCACTTGAAGATTTAAACTGCGAGGAGGATATGCAGGTGTATTTGAATCAAGCGTTAGTCCCAAGCTGTAAACTTTTCCGGTCTTTATCAATTTCGCTGCATTTAAAACAGACTTATTGGTAATAAGATTTGCATTTCCAATTTCATCGCCTTTTCCCCATTTTGAATATTCACAAGATTCTGACGCTAGTAAAGTATTGAAGAAAAAGACGGAAGCAATTAGTAGATATTTCATAATGGCACTCCTAAAAATGGAGCGAGTAACGGGGTTCGAACCCGTGGCCTCGACCTTGGCAAGGTCGCGCTCTACCAGCTGAGCTATACTCGCAAGAAATTCAATTTACTCTGAGAAATAAGTTATTTCAAGTTAGATAGAATTTTTTTTAAGAAATATTTAAACTCTTTATGAAGGTTTAATTTTATGACGGATCTTAAAGAATTTAAAAAACTTGTAGAAAACTCTTCTTACCCGGTATTCTTTACAGGTGCTGGAATAAGCACTGACTCTGGAATTCCTGATTTCAGGGGGCCAAATGGATTTTGGAAAAAAAATACGCCAATTTATTTTCAAGATTTCATGTCATCAGAAGACATGAGGAGAAAATATTGGGAACAAAGTGTAAATTTCAAAAGCAATTTCTCTCAGTTTGAACCTAACAAAGGTCATAAGGCTATTGCAAAAATTATTAAATCAAAAGATAACGGGCATTGCGTTACTCAAAATGTTGATAATTTACATCAAGCAGCGGGTCTAGAAGATGATCAAGTTACTGAAATTCATGGCAATGCAACTTATGCGGTATGCCTGAACTGTGAAAAAAAATTTGAGCTTGAACCCATTCATCAAGCTTTTAGAGAAAATCTGGAGCCGCCTACTTGTGAGGATTGTAGAGGGTTTGTAAAAACAGCAACCATTTCCTTTGGGCAGCCTATGCCAGAAAAAGAAATGATGCGCGCTCAAAACGAAGCAGCTAATTGTGATCTTATGATTGCAGTCGGTTCATCACTCGTGGTTTATCCTGCAGCGACTATTCCCTTGCTTGGCAAACAGAGTGGTGCAAAGTTTGTCATTTTAAATAATGAACCTACCGAAATGGATCAATTTGCAGATTTGGTCATCAACGCCAGCATCAGTGAAACTTTTGATGCAATCCTATAAAGAACTTTCTTCCTTATAATTTTTTTTTATTTTTTTTTGACCGTTAAGAAAGAATTTTATATATTTCGTTTTGTCCCTTGTGCTCTTGGGGGAGACATGTGCAAGGGGCTCTTAAAAAAAAACCCTAGCTTCAACAGCTAGGGTTTTTCTTTATTAGGCTGAAGCTAAGCTGAATCTGCTTTAGCTGCTGCCCAAATTGCTAAACCAAATGCTGTTTTGTTGATCAAATCAGCTAGGTTATAAACAATGTTTAGTGCTTCGTTGTTAACTCCGCCTGCGAAATAACCAAGCGCGTAACCAACTGGGTAAATTGCCCAACCTACAGTTACGATCCATTTAATAGTGTTAAATGCGCTTTGACTCGCAGAGTTTCCACTAGAGGCATTGGCTGCGGCAGTCTCACCAAGAAATATTTCATAGATGATGTATACCCAAGCAATCATTCCAACAGCAAAACCTACTGAAGGCGCCCATAGTCCTGTTTCACCAAGATAACCACCAACAAGCATTACGATTGATGCGATAAGTAAACGCCAGAATATTCCTGCGCTCACCGCTGTGACAGCTGCAACAATTAAGTAAAACTCAATGATTTGAAGTGGCACTGTGATTAACCAGTCAATGTATCTAAATACCGTAGGGGAAGCTCCCATGTCTGACCACATTCCTCTCATGTAAAGGTAATGCCAGAAAGCAATACCAGTAACAAGACCTGCAACGGTAAGAGAAGTTCTCCACTTACCAGATACGTCTTGTCTTTCTACAAAGAAGAATACTGTCGACGCTAACATAATAGCAGTCGCAATCCAGAACGAGATACCTACGTAATCATTTGTAGCTAAATAGCTCATAAATCCTCCCAAAAGTGATTTAATTTATAAATTAACTCTCCTAAATGAGTTATGTTCTAGATAATATACGGATTTTTTGAAAAACTCTAGGTTTTAAGTTTTATCCACCGACCAGATTCAAAGCGATATGTAAAGAGAATTCCTTTAACAATATAGTCGATTATTAAACTCCCAAAAATGTATTCAATTGGGAAATTCAGCCAAACAAAAAGTCCAGCGAAAGTAAGCCTAAAGAAAATAAGGCTAATCGTAATGATGTATAACGGAGATTTAGTATCTCCTGCACCTCGGAGAGCTCCGCCTAAAGCAAATTCCAAGGCCATCAAAGGCTGCATAATTCCTAGGAGCCAGACGAATAAAACTGTCAAACGAATGACCTCAGGGTCATCCACAAAAAAACTGGCGATAGGACGAGATGCTAAAGCTAAAATAATTCCTAAAATTCCCATTGAAATCATAGTTAGCCCTGCAGAACGCCAACCACTTCTTTTAGCTTCTTTAGGATTTTCTGCGCCTATAAACTGTCCAGTTAAAGTTGCGCCAGCGACAGTAAAGCCTTGCCCAACCATAAAAGAAAGCATCAGAATATTAATACCAACATTGTAAGCAGCAATAGGTGCGTTTCCATATAAGGAAATAATCCAAAAATAAAGTAGAAGGCCTAATTGAAACACTCCCTGTTCTAGTCCAGCTGGCGTAGATACATGGATCAATTCTCTAAACCTAGAAAAAGAAAAGCTGGAAAGATTTGGTAAAGGAATAGTAATGACCCTAAAAATCCACACTAAAATCCCTAATATTGTGCCGATAGCAAAAGATATGCCTCCAGCATATGCTGCTCCGACGACACCAAGTTCAGGAAAGCCAAATCGTCCGTTTACCAATCCTATTAAAAGGAAAATATTTATTACGTTTTGAATTAAACCCAAGTAAAGAGGTGTCTTCACATCTCCTGCAGCTCTAATTGCAGCACCTTGAACAATTGAAACGCCAAAAGCTGGAGCAAATAAGATTAAAACTTTTAAATAATCAACAGCTAAATTTTTCGCCTCTGACTCCAAACCAAAAAGGCTCATTAAATCTTCACCAGCTACCCAAATAACAAAGATAGAAATAAAACTTAAAAAGATACTTATTAGAATTGAATCATATAAGACTTGGCTTGCTTCTTGATATCGTCTTGCTCCATAAGCTCTTGCAACCAGTGCGGTGGTTCCTGTTGAAATTGCCATCATTATGGATTGAATGACAAAAAAGATTCGACCACCTGTACCTACTGCGGCAACTGCATCTGTACCTAAGTTACCTACAGCTTTTAAGGCCACTACTCCAACTGAGGCAAATAAAACATTTGCTAATATCGAAGGCCATGCAAGCCCCCAAACCGAAAGTGTCTCAGGACTAGCAACTTTTTCTGTTGATTCTTCGTCAATATCTGTACGAGCAGTAGATTCTTGCATATTAAAAGTTTGGGATTAAAGTTATTTTAGAAAGAATAACTAAACCCGAAACGCCATTGTATCGGAAGACCTGGAAAATATCTTTCTCCAGAAAAGGATGAGTAATCAGCTCTCTCAGCATAACGCTTGTCAAAAATATTCAGCACGCTAAAGTTGATATCAAGCTTTGAGGTAAGATTATAGAAACCTCTAATGTTAGTTAAAAAGTGACCCGGATAGCTATATTGGTTTGCAGGATCCAAAAAATACTTACCCATGTATTCTTCTTCAATTTGAAGGGTAAGTTTATCTATTGGAAAAATATTAAAAAATAAGCTCCCTTGTAATCTAGGGGCGGTATCTATCAAATTGCCTTCTTGCACTCCAATAGAGGATAAAGAAAAATCGTAAAGATGTTCTGCAATACTCCAGGCATATTCAATCTTCAGCATAGGCATTGCATCTACAGAACCAGAAATTTCAATACCTTGGTGTTTTGATTTTCCTCCAGCTATAGTTGTTGCATCAGCATCTTTAAAGATGTAATTCTTTTTCTTTGAAGAAAAAAGAACAAATTTATTTATAAATTTATTCCCAGTTGAAAGAATTCCAAATTCTAAAGAATCAATTTTTTCAGAATTTAAGTCAGCTAAAGTCTGGGCTTTTTGCAATCGGAAAAGCTCATTTATTTGAGGTGGTCGAAAACCTTTACTAAATTGTAGGAAAAATTCATTTGCCAAAATTTGTTTGGAAAAGCCAAACCTAAAAGAGTTATCAGCAAAAGAAATATTGCTATCGGCTGGTCTTGAATAATAGCAACCCCCAAATCCGCATTCAGAGCCGTCAGATCTGGTTCTGCCGTCAAGCATGAGATTATCGTAATTATAGCTTAGTCTTTCGACTCTAAAATTAGAGAATATTTTAAAATCATCATCAGTTAAAAATTCATGAGTCAAAAATGCAGCATATAAATTGGTATTTACTTCAAAATCATAGTGTAAACCTTGAGGCCTTGTTGCATTATTGAAAGCTGAGCTGTTTGTAAGTTGGTTTGGTTGAAATTCTTCTAATTGAACATCGGCTATCTCAAAATTAGCCCCAAATGATAGCTTGTGCTTAGGAAAGCGTTTCAGATTCACTAAAAAATTCAAACCCGAACTGGTTTGACTGTTTTTTTCTATGGGCTTTCCAGGAAGATAATGCTGGATGAAGTCCATCTTGCTGTATCTCAGGTAAGGTCTTAACTGAAATTCAAAGTTATCTTTATTTTGGATTAAAAGAGAATTTAAGCGAAATGACTTAGCATCACGATACGCTTCTGGATTGGCATTCGTAAATCTTAAGTTCGATTTATAAGAACTGATATACCCTGCTGTTTCTTGATTGATGTTAGTTAAATTCAAATATGTTGTGGCTTGCCAGTTCTTGAGGTTATTTTTTGACTTAAAAGCCAATTTTTGTTGGTCAAAACCACTAGAATCTCTGAATCCTTGATCTCTATCTAAGGAAATTCCCAAAGACCAATCGGTTGCTTCCTGATATTGAAAAGATGCTTTGAAAGACTCATCGTCATTTACTTCTGTCTTTAGGTAATTATCTGCATCAATCTCAAGAGATTGAAAATTTATTGCCCCATGTAAAGCATTGCCGCCAAATCTTGCGCTGGATGGGCCTTTTAAAATTTCAACCTTAGAAGATAAGTTTGTAGAGACTTCAAAGAGATTATTTACATTACAGAATCCAGCAGGTCTGATTGGCAAACCATCCTCTAAAATCAAGAAAGATCCACAGGCACCCGAACCGGTTAATACTGGAGATCTTAAAGAAATTAAACTTTCTTGGCCTGATCCTCTACTAATCCAACTACCGGCTGATAAATTAAAAAGTTCTTTGTTGTGAGAAATGTTTAAAAATCTAATTTCATCAGATGAAATGGTCTCTGAGGAGGGTTTAAAATTCCAATTTTGATTGGTAGAGACAGTTAGTTCTTCGTTAGTCTCAGTAAGAAAAGAAAAACTAGGAAAGAGTAATAATAAAAAGAGAAAAAAAGGCATGAGAAATTATATAAAAAAAGCAGGTAAGTTTCCTTACCTGCTTTTAGGGGGGAGGATAATTAATTAATCTTTAAACTCAGGATAAGCCTCCACTCCAATTTCTGAAGCATCTAGTCCTGAAGTTTCTTCTTCCTCTGAAGGTCTTAGACCTATGGTCGCATTTAACACTAACAAAGTTCCTGCAGTACATATGAAAGCCCAAAGGAAGATTGAAATAGCTCCTATTGCTTGAGTTCCAAAAGCTCCAGCACCAGACAGTGGTGTCGCCATGATTCCCCAAATACCAACAGTACCGTGAGCGGAAATTGCTCCAACAGGGTCGTCAATTTTAAGAACTGTGTCTAAAAAGACCACTGAGAAGTAAACAATTATTCCACCAATAAATCCGATGATTGTGGCTAATCCGCCTGAGGGAGTGTCAGGAGCCGCTGTAATAGCAACTAGTCCTGCAATAGCACCGTTAATAGCCATTGTTACATCCGCTTTACCGGTGAGAACTTTAGCTATAAGTAATGCACCTATTACACCACCTGCAGCAGCAGCATTTGTGTTTAGGAAGACTTGAGCAACAGCATTTGCATTTGCAGCATCGTTGACAGCTAATTGAGAACCACCGTTGAAACCGAACCAACCTAACCAAAGGATTAGTGCACCTAAAGCTGCAATTGGAATGTTTGAACCTCTCATAACTTTAACGGATCCATCTGAACCGTATTTACCAGATCTTGGACCGAGAATAATTACCGCAGCAAGAGCAGCAGCTGCACCACATAAGTGGACAACACCCGATCCTGCAAAATCAGTATAGCCAATAGCGTCTAACCAACCGCCACCCCATTTCCAATAACCTTGGACTGGGTAGATAAAGCCTGTTAAGACGATGGCAAATAAGAAAAATGGAATTAATTTCATTCTTTCTGCAACTGCTCCAGAGATAATTGACATTGCTGTTGCAACGAAAACTACCTGAAAGAAAAAGTCAGCAGCATCTGAATAACCTAAATCGGTATTGAAAGTTAAGCCATCTAAAGACATACCCCAAGTACTGCCAATCATAGGGAAGTATGCGTTGTATACGCTATCACCTGGGTACATTAAAAAGAAGCCACATACTAGGTACATGACACATGCGATAGAGTAAAGACCTAAATTTTTTGTAACAATTTCTGATACATTTTTAGCTCTAACTAAACCGGCTTCTAACATGGTAAATCCTGCAGCCATCCACATTACGAAGGCTCCAGAGATTAATAAATAAAAAGTATTTAAAGCATACTCTAATTCACTCATTGCTATTCTCCTTTATTGCGTCCTCACCAGTTTCACCTGTTCTGATGCGAACGACATCGTTAAGTTCTGTTACGAATATCTTGCCATCACCTATTTCGCCGGTATTTGCGACTTCTCGCACGGCTCGGATGATGTTTTCGACGTCATCGTCTTTACAAGCTACTTGAAACATCGTTTTAGGTTTTGTATCTACTTCATAACTTGCTCCACGATAAGTTTCGGAATGACCCTTTTGGGTTCCAAAACCTTGAGCAGAAATGATAGTAGCTCCACCAGTACCAATGGTTGATAAAGCACGCCTAACTCCATCGGATCTGGACGGCTTAACGACTATTGTTAACAGTTTCATATCTTCACCTAATTAAAGATTAATTTGAGCAATTATAGAGCGTTGTAAACTAGCTAAATTTTGGGTCAAAAGAACAAAAATATAGTTTTTTGCACTAAAACTTTTCAAAAACAGATGTTTAAAAAATTTATTTGCACCAAGAAACAGCAATGGAACTTTTCCGCCAAGAAAAACTCTTGGCGTCCCCTAGGGGGATCGAACCCCTGTTGCCGAGATGAAAACCCGGTGTCCTAACCGCTAGACGAAGGGGACACTGAAGGGAAGAGATTTTATCAGACTAATTTTTTTTGTTAAGTATTTGTTCGATTTTAGCTAAAAATCCTCTAAGGATACCCGTTTCTAATTTATCGGGTTGAAGACGTTTAATAAGTCTTCGCATTCTTGTTTTTACTTGCTTGGGATTTTCCTGATCATAAAAATCCATTTTTTTCATAACTTGATCGAAATGGTCAATTAAGTATTCATTTTCTTGAAATGTTGGAGAGTTATTGTCTGTCTCTGTCAGTAAATCTATGCTATCTATTTCCATCTTCAATACATAAGAAATAATTTGAACAGCATGGGATAAATTTATAGATGAAAATTCCTCAGCAGTTGGAATTTTTATATGGTAATCGCACATTTGAAGTTCTTCATTACTTAGACCGCTGATTTCCCTTCCAAAAACAAAGCTAATTTTTGCATTGCTACTTTCCAAAGCTTTTTTTAAAACAACATTCAATTCAGATGACATCTTGGTAGGCCATGGAATAGTTCTAGTTCTTGCGCTAGTGCCAAATATCAAAGTAGCGTTCTTCAAAGCATCAGACAAATCCTCATAAATTTTCACATTATCTAAAATGTCTTTTGCACCTTTGGCTCGATAAAAGGCATCGTCATTTGGAAAATCTTTTGGGTTAATTAGAGAAAGATTTATAAATCCCATATTTTTAATTGCTCTTGCAGCTGCTCCAATATTTCCTGGATGTGATGGTTCAACCAAAATGAAATCAAATTTATTTTTTAGTGAAGAATCGGACACCTTTATAGTTTACAATTCTTTCCTTACAAAAAACCATGGAACCTAAAGTTACTATTGCGATTAATGCCGCTAGACTTGCTGCAAAAGAAATTCATAAATTTTCTCGACGAAGAGATAAAATAAATATTTTTGAAAAAGGGCCTACTGATTTTGTAACTCAAGTAGACAGTATTGCTGAAAATATAATTATCGACACTCTAAAGACCTCTTTTCCTGACCATTCTTTTGAAGGAGAAGAATCTGGTCGTCAAGGTAATAAGAATTCAGACTATCATTGGATTATAGACCCTTTGGATGGAACTACAAACTTTATACATGATTTTCCCTTTTACTCAATCTCAATTGCATGCTTCTACAAAGGCTCAATAGAACATGGCTTAATTTATGATCTTTCGAGAGATGATGAATATTACGCATCAAAAGGAAAAGGAGCTTTTCTTAATAAAACTCGTATTAGAGTCTCTGATATAAAGGGGTTAAAAAATTCTTTAATATGTAATTCTTTCCATGGCGGCACAAATCTTGAGCCAAAATTTGATCAACTTACTTTAATTAGAAATCTTTATTCAAACTCTTTAACCTTGCGAAGGACAGGATCAACGGCATTAGACCTTGCTTTTGTAGCTTCTGGAAAACTTGATGCATTTTTAGGATACGGTATGAAGGTATGGGATTTTGCGGCTGGAGCTTTGTTGGTAATGGAGGCTGGTGGTTTTATAAATGACTTCATCGGCAATGAAGATGTATTTTCTTCACATAATATTGTTGCGGGGAACATGTCTTGCGTGAAAGCCATCAACCAAGAAATAAAAAAATCCTTGATCTGAAATATTTACAAACTGTTATTTTTTTTGATAAAATGCACATTAATCGTTCATTCAGTGCCCTTTTTTAGTGCATTGAACGGAAGTAGGAAGATAGGAAAACCTCTTTCTGCACGATGTGTAGAAAGGCTAGCAAGTACCTTTTTATGGGGAACGAGACCGAATATCTACCGAAGGAACGCGTTACGAGGGTGTATGCCGTGAGGCACATGAAACATAATCGAAACGAAAACTGGAGGCGATATGTCTACTTACAGAGGTATCAAAGTCACTGAAAACAACCTTCACGTTGAGAAGCAAGCAACTCAACCTGGTGTTTACAGAGGCGTAAAGCATGATGCTATGGAATCAGATAAGTCAGGAAAGTTACAAAACGGTATTTACCGTGGTGTAAAACATTCTGCTTAATTGAGGAATAGTAAAAATTTAGGGAGGCTTTCGGGCCTCCCTTTTTTTTATGGTAGACCGTCGTCGTATGTTTCGCTTTTTTTAATGGCAAGATCATCGAAACTTAGTTTCGTCAAAATCAAATTGTTGCAAAGAACATAGATTGAGGAATAAGTTCCAACAATAACCCCGCATATCAGGGCAATTGCAAAATTTTGAATGAAATCTCCGCCTAAAATTAAAAGTGCAAATAAAACTAATAAAGTAGTTAAAGAAGTAATTAAAGTTCTTCCCAACATTTGATTCAAAGATCTGTTTATTACATCGACATTATCAGATTTTCTTTTCTTTCGATAATTTTCTCTGATTCGATCTGACACTACTATTGTATCGTTGAGCGAGTAACCAATTACGGCAAGAATGGCAGCTAGGACTGTTAAGTTAAAGCCAATGTAAAATATTGAGAAAAATCCTAGTACGATCAATACGTCGTGAACTAATGCTAAAAGTGCTCCAATGGCAAATTTAAACTGAAATCTAAACATGATGTAAACCATCATCACCAAAAGCGCAGCAAGTAAGCCTAGACCTCCTTGGTCACGTAACTCTTCCCCTATTTGTGGACCAATAAAATCCTTACGCCTCAAATCAAATTGAAATACATTTGCCAAAGTAGAAACAATTTCATCCGATATATTGTTTTCTGAGCCTCCCGGAATCTTGATAAGAATATCTTCTTCAGAGCCAAAATATGAAACTTGAAAATCGTCTTCTAGCTTAGAACCAAGAACACCTCTTATTTCTTCTAGGTTTGCTGGTTGAGACAACTTTATCTCAATCAAAGTCCCGCCAGTAAAATCTAATCCGGCATTCAAACCTTTAAATGTAAGAGAAACAAGTGATATCAAAACCAATACAATCGATATTGCTGAGGCTATCTTTCTAGGTCGCATGAAATTTATTTGCATTTTAAATCCATAGAGTTTCAAGATTCTTTCGATTCCTATAAACCAACCAAACTAAAAATCTTGTTACTAAAATAGCAGTGAACATGGAGGTTAAAATTCCTACCGATAAAGTTATTGCAAAGCCTTGGACCGGACCTGTTCCTATTGTATAAAGAATCAATGCGACGATTAAGGTTGTTATGTTAGCATCTACAATTGTAATGTAGGCTCTATCATATCCGGCATTGATGGCATCAAGCGGCTTAAGTCTGTTTTTTAATTCTTCCTTGATTCTAGAAAAAATCAAAACATTGGCATCAACTGCCATTCCAATTGTTAAAACTATTCCAGCTATACCTGGTAACGTTAAGGTTGCTGATAAAATTGACATGATGGCGCTTATTAAGACGATATTTAGTGCTACGGCAATATTGGCAATTACACCGAAAACTTTGTAGTAAAAAATCATAAAGATTAAGACCAAAGACAAGCCAAGAATTAATGATTGCACTCCTACACGAATGTTATCGGCTCCTAAAGAAGGTCCGACTGTCCCTTCTTCAACAAAATTCATTGGTGCAGCTAAGGCTCCTGCTCTTAAAAGCAGTGCCAATTCGGAAGCTTCATTAGGGCTGTCCAAACCCGTGATTCTAAATTGGTTGGCAAGTGCCGATTGAATAGTGGCAAAACTTATAACTCTTTTGTCAAAATAACTTTCAATTTCTTCGCTTTTATTTGATGTTTTTATTTTCCGTTCTACAAAAATAACTGCCATCTTTCTACCAACATTGTTTCTTGTAGAACGATGCATTTTTGTTCCACCCTCGCCATCTAAAGAAATATTTACTTGTGGGAAACCGCTTTCATCGTAACCGACGCTTGCATCAGCTACTTTGTCACCTGTAATGATTACTTGTTTCAGCAGCCTTATGCTTCTGCCAGAAAAATCAAATTGGTCGGTTCGCGATAGTAAACTATTAGATTCTGCCTCAAGACGAAATTCTAAGTTAGCAGTTTTGCCAATGATCTTTTTTGCTTCAGCAGTATCTTGAACACCAGGAAGTTGAACAGAAATTCTATTCTTACCTTGACGAACTACTACTGGCTCAGAAATACCAAGCTCATTTACCCTATTTCTCAGAGTTATTAGATTTTGCGAAACTGCATAATCGATCAAGTCATCAAGGCCTTGGTCGTTATACTCAACAATAAATTGATTGCTCCCTTCTTTGCTATACTCAAGGTCAATGTTACTTTTTAGATAGTCGTCTAATTGATCTGTTGCATCAGTCCGTGTAGTGAAAATAATTTGATTATTAGTTATTTCAGATCGACTGATTCCGATGCGCTCTTCTCTTAACTTCCTTCTGATATCTGCCAAATAAGATTCCAAACGAGTTGAAATAAGCAATTCTGAATCTACTTCCATTAAAAAATGAACTCCTCCTCTAAGGTCCAAACCTAACTTCATTGGCGAGGCTTGAATATCTGATAGCCAAGCAGGAGTATTTGGAGCAAGATTTAATGCAATTACAAATTCTCGCTCTAAGTTTTGTTCTAAATATTCTTTAAGCTTAACTTGATCTTGATAATTCTCTGTCTTAAATAAAATTGAGTCATACCCATCAAGTTCTTCATTAAAATTTGATGAGAAACTTATTTCTGTTTCTGTTGCTAGTTGTCCGATTCGTTTTGCGATATTAGGAGATATTTTCCCCAAAGAACTGTCCAAGGTGATTTGAACAGCTGGACTTGGTGGATAAAAATTAGGCAACGCATATGTAATGCCAATGGAAATGACAAACAATATGATTACAATTTTCCAGAGCTGAAATCTGAGCACTTTTTAAAGAGATTTTATTGTTCCCTTAGGCAAGACATTACTTACAGATTCTCGCTGAATTGTAAGAACTGTATCATTAGCCCGTACGGTTATAAAGTCATCATTCATCTTTGTAATAACACAGACCATACCTCCTGAAGCAATCACTTCGTCTCCCACGGCAAGTGATTCGATCATTTCTTTTTGAGCTTTAAGTCTTTTGTTTTGAGGTCTAATTATTAAAAAGTACATAATGGCGACAAAACCAATTAATAAAATTAATTGCGGACCAAAAAAACTTGGGGTTTGTTGGGCCATGACTATTTCTGTTTCTTTCATATTTGCTTCTCCTTTGGTGCCGGAGGAGAGACTCGAACTCTCACGCCTTGTGGGCACTCGATTTTGAATCGAACGCGTCTACCAATTCCGCCACTCCGGCTATATTACAAGGTAAAATTCAAAAAAAATAAGATTTGTTTTGTTAAAATCCGCATCTTATCACTATAAAGAAGGAATGACTTCTAATGTTTAATTATCTAATAAAGGCCAATCACGAGAGTGAATCAAAAAAAACCGAATTACTCTTAAAAAATGAAGACATTATCTACGCCCTTTCCTCAACCTCAAGAATAGATTTTCAAGCCTTAAAAATCCTCACTAAACAAAAAAACTTTACTGGTCTTAAATTAAAAAATGAAAAATCTCCAATTAGGAAAAATTATTTTCAAATTAGAAATCCGAAAAGAAAATTTCCTTGGCAGACTCCCAAAAGAATGCACCCAAAGGAATTGAGCATTCTTGCTGAAAATAGAAATTTTTCAAAAAAAGCAATCATCATCCCCGTAGACGTTTTTTGGGGGAAATCGCCAGAACGACAGGATAACTGGCTGAAGCTTCTGTTTAGAGAATCTTGGGAGGGAACCAGTTTTATCAGAAACTTATTCAAACTTTTTTTTAATGGCAGAAATGTGAAAATATTTTTTCACAAACCTCTCGAAGTAGAGGACATTTTCAATAGTCCTGAATCAGATAAAAATCTTGTTTTAAAAACTGAAAGACTTTTGAGAGCTAGATTTAGACAAAATCGAAAAGCTCATTTAGGACCAGATATTTCCAATAGAAGAACATTGGTGGCCAGTATTCTAAATTCTAATTCGATTAAAAGTTTTATTGAATCTGAATCCGAGGGCAGTCAAAAAGAAATAGCTAAATTACAAAAAAAAGCCAGTAAATATGTATGGGAAATTTGTTCGGACATGTCTTATCCATTTATTTATCTATACGATAGAGCCCTATCTTGGTTTTGGAACTCGAGATATGAGAACTTGGAGGTATTAAATTTCGAAGAAATTAGAAAAATTGCGCCTAGCACCTCTCTAATTTTTTCACCTTGTCATCGTTCCCATATTGATTATCTAGCTTTATCTTATTTGCTTTACTACAAAGACTTGATGTTGCCTCAAATCGTTGCCGGCAAAAATTTAAATCTACCTCTAGTAGGTCCACTCTTGAGAAAAGGAGGAGCTTTTTTTATGAGGCGCTCTTTTAGCAACAATCGTCTTTACTCTGTGGTGTTTTATGAACATTTAAGAAAATTAATGCAAAGAGGACATTCAATAGAATTTTTTCCTGAAGGAGGTCGTTCAAGATCAGGAAAATTAATGCCACCAAGACCTGGTATTATTTCGATGATACTCAGATCCTTCTTAGGCATGGATGAAAAACAAGTTAGTTTCGTGCCAATTTCTATTAATTATGAAAAAGTCCTTGAAGGAAATTCTTATATCAATGAAGTAATGGGTGCAGAGAAGAAAAAGGAAAATTTAAAAGATATCTTTTCCGTATTTAGAGATTTTAGAAATTATCTTGGAGAGGCTTATTTGCAATTTGGAGATCCAATAAATTTGAATACCCTTTTAATAGAATATCCACTTAGCGACTATTCATCTGAGAAGGATTGGCTCTTTAAAATTACTCCTGTTCTTGGTAAGAAAATCATGACGAATATCAATGACGCAACTGTTGTGACATCTACTGCGTTGTTTTCTTTGGCAATTTTGAATAGTGATGGTTTCTCTATATCAAAACAAGAACTTATTTCAAGAATTGAATTATTGAAGTCTTTGCTTGAAGAGGATAAATATTCTTCCAAAACCTTGATTTGTGAAAAAACTGGAGAAGAGATAATTAATCAAATGAGAAAGTTGGGTTTCCTTTCTAAGGAAGACATAAACGACAGAATTTCTTTAACAAATTTAGAGGCGGCTAAGCTTAGCTTTTACAGAAATAATATTTCTCACTTGCTTATTTTTGAGTCACTAATATGCGGTTTTTTTCAGTACCAAAAAGAAATCGTTAAGGAAGATTTATTGCAGTCCATAAAAATGATTTACCCGTTTTTGAAAGAAGAATTTTTTCTTAAATGGGATGAGGCCGATTTAGACCAAATAATTGACTTAAAACTTAACAAACTTATAAATAAAAAGCTCATTCTTGAAGATTCCAATGTTTTTAAAAGGCCTGATTTCAAATCAAAAGAGTTTTATGAAACTCAATCTCTGGGGAAACTTGTCCAACCATCCATTGATAGATTTTACGTTCTGATTTCTCAATTATGGAAAAATTCAGCAGAACATATTTCAAAAAATGAATTGGAAAGAAATTCTCTAGAGATACTTAAAACTTTAGAAAAAACTCAAGCAAGATTGACTCCAGAGTTTTCAGAAAAATGGATGTTTGATGTTTTCTTAAGTAGGTTAATAGAAAATAAATATGTCCGCGAGGATGATAAGGGAATGCTTTATCCCACCAGGATAACTCAACGATTAGAAAAGGATGCTAATAAGTTTTTAGAGCCAAATTGGCTGAAAGAACTTTCCAAAAGTACCACTTAAAGTCTTGAAAAAATAAAAAATACCTCCATATAAATATTGAGAAAGATTGCCGTGATGGGATCTTTCCTTAGGTCGACATGCTCGAATGAGGTGTCTTTTTATTAACTTGCTTAAATTTTAAGGAGTTTATTATGAAAAATAGTTTATTAAATTTATCAGATCCTTTCTTTTCAACGAGGTTCTTAGGATTCGACAGTCTGTTCGATTCATTGAGAACTTTCAGTGAGATAGGAGAAGATTCAAGGTCTTATCCACCCTACAATATCAAACGTGAAGGTAATGATATTACCATCGAGGTTGCAGTTGCAGGTCTTAGTGAAGATGATTTAACAGTTGAAACTAAAGAAAACAACTTGAGCATCACTCATGAAGGATCTAAAAATTCTTCTGGAGAAGTCTTACATCAAGGTATTGCTGCGAGGGCCTTTAAATTGCAATTCTCTCTTGCCCCGGAAGTTGTTGTAAAAACAGCCGATCTAAAGAATGGTTTATTAAAAATAAACCTAGAAAGGGTTATTCCAGAGTCGGAAAAAGCAAAAGTTATTCAAATTAATTCAGGTGAATTAATTACAGAATAATCTCCCCCGAAACATGCCGCCGTCAAGGCGGCATGGATTATAAACCCAAAGCTTTTTTTATATTTGGTTTGAAATAAGTCTCTGGCTTCATAATTTTCCCAGCATCATTTTTAATGAATTTTCCATCAACAAATTTACTCATATTTGAGCTTCGCACCTCTTCCCAAATCTTATCAAAATCTATGCCTACGCTATTGCACATACCCATAATGACCCAAACCATATCTGCAAGACCATCAGCAACCTCAACCAAGTCTTCATCATCAAATGCTTTCGCGGTCTCTTCAAACTCTTCTTTGATCAAATTCATATAAAGCTGAGTTTGCTCATTTTTAAGATTAAGATCTGAAGCTATTTTTTGTTCTCCTAAGATCATAAAGTTAGATACATCTTTTTGATAATTCATTCGTTCTCCTGGTCTAAAGTAAATATATTGTATTTAAATGCTTTCCCTTTTATAACACGGGAAGGCTTTAAATTAATAAGCGAGCTCATATTGCTATGCAGAGCTGATTTGTAAATGATTTTCTTGAAATTGTTTTGTTTCAGAGACTTTTTAAATCTATTTAAATCAAATTCTTCAAAATCCAAATTTCTTAAAAATTGTATTTCTTTTTTGGCTCTTGCATCATTTTTTTGTTCAAACATTTGATCCAGATAGACAATCTCATGATCCGAATATTTTTTTATAAGATCCAGAGAATCGCCATTTAAAAAATCTATTCTATTAATGGAATGTTGCAAGTCTTTATGCTTTGAGTTTTGCATACATTGATTTGTAAATTCATATAGCCAAGATTTTTTCTCTATGGCAGTGACTGAATACCCAAGAAAACTTATTTCTAAAGCATCTATACAAAATCCTGCGGTCAAATCAATCACTTTTCTACCAATATCTTTTTTAGAAAAACATTTTTTTAGCAAAGATGATTTAGCCATAATTTTTTTAAAGTCCATGTAATCGATGACAAAAGGTTTTGAGTTCTTTATTGCCAAATCTTGCAATGCAAGGTTTTTGGCTGATGCCCATATGACTTGCTTGTGTGTTTCGGAGATCCTTAAGTTTCTTGGTGTGATTAATTCCAAGTTGTGTTTGGAAGCAAATTGTTCTGCAAATCTGATTTCATTTTTCGAAAGATAAGATACAAATGGCTTTCTTTCTGTAAAATTGTTCATGTTAGTAAAAAACGATGGTTAAACTCAGACAAGAAGATATTAAAACAAAAGAAGTCCTTTCTTGGAAAGGAATCCATCTCTTTCATTTCACTTTTTCAGCTTGTTCAATGAAAACAAGAATTTTTATGGGATTAAAAAATATAGATTACACAGGCCATCATATTAATCTTCAAAAAAAAGAAAACTTTTCTCCTTACTTTCAAGGCATTACTCCGAGATCATTGGTTCCTGTTTTGGTTGATGACGGAGAAGTTCATATCGAGAGTAACGACATCCTTAAGTATTTAGACAATAAATTTCCCCCCATGACTTTGATACCTGTAGATAAAGAAGAAGAGATAAATCAGATGATGATTGAAGAAAATGACCTTCATTTAGACATTCGAAATGTGACTTTTAAATTCTTAGTTCCAAAATTCTTGAATAACGTAAAAATTAAAGAAAAATCCCAATCAAAGGCTACCTTACATGGAAATGAAGATTCAGAAGACGATGCAAATAGAAAGTTTTGGGAGAGTTATAAAAAAGTAGGGATCACAGACGAGGCTGCAACTAAATCATTGCTCAATCTTAAACTCCATCTTGATGAAATAAATGAAAAACTTTCTCACCATACTTACATTTTGGGCAACGAACTAACCTTACCCGATATTGCATGGTTTATTTATGTTTCAAGACTTAAGGCTGCAAGATATCCAATACATATTCTTCATCCCAATGTTAATGATTGGTATGAAAGCTTATTAAAAAGAGAAGTTTTTGCAAAAGAAACAAAGATTCCTAGAATCATTAGATTCATATCCTACATCTTTTATGTGGTTCAAAAATATAGTGGGTGGAGCATCAAAAGACAATTAGTAGGCTAAGAAAAGTAAAAAAATCCCGAGTAAAACTCTATAGACGACAAAAGGTGTAAAGCCTATTCTTTCAATAAGGTTTAAAAAAATTCCAATGCATAAGTAAGAACTTAAAAATGAAAAGGTTGAAACCAAAAGAACATCAAGCCAATTTATTTCTGATGAGGTAAATCCTAAGGCGATAATTTCGGAAAGGAAAATAATACCCAAAGTAGGTATTGCAAGCATGAAAGCAAACTTTGAGGCAACCGTTCTGGAGTAACTCAAGAATAAAGCACAAATTATTGTGATCGCCGAACGGCTGGTTCCTGGAATCAAAGCCAAGCATTGAGCTAAGCCAATGAAAAAAGCATGTTTAAGAGTTACTGATTCATAAGGCGTTTTATCTTTTGAAGATCTATCAGCAATCCAAAGAAGAATACCAAAAAAAATAGTTGAAAGCGCAATAATGTCTAGAGTCCTTAAATTTTCTGAAATGAAATCTCTTAATAAAAATCCTGTAATTAATATTGGCAAGGATCCAAGCAACAATTTGTTTAAAAAAGAATTACTTGAAGATAATTTGTAATCTTTTAAAGCGTCAGTTAGTTCTGCTCTAAAATAAATAATTACTGCAAATAAACTGCCACCATGAGCAAAAATATCAAAAGTGATTGATTGGGTCTCTTGATCTAAGATTGTGGAAGTGATTATCAAGTGTGCAGAACTAGAAATAGGTAAAAATTCAGTTAAGCCTTGAATGACCGACAAAATTAGAATTTGCAAAACTTCCATTTATTTAACTCTCTTCCATTGATCGGTGCCTGAAAGGTAAGCGGGGTATACCTCTTCAGGATTTTTCAATCTAGTATCTAAATCATCGAGATAACAGGCTAAGTGTAATAAACCTTTTGCATGGTTATTTGTTTCTAAAAGATTTGGCTTAATTAAGTAGTCTAAAAACTCATGACAATCGCTACATATGATTTCCTTATTATCTGAAGAAATAAAATCAGAAAGTTCTGTTTTCTTAATGGCAGCATCGTTGATTAAAGGGTGAGCCAAATCATTATTTTTTCTTGTAAATTTACCAACATATAAGTCGTTCATATGTGCTTCTTTGACAATAAAAAGTTCTTTGGCTTTGTGTTCCAAAAGAACAGTTTGAGCTAAAACCCAAAGACTAGACAGAGGTAAGATTTTCTTTTGCAAACCAAACGCAAGGCCTTGTGCTACAGAACACCCTACCCTTAACCCTGTAAAAGATCCTGGGCCAACACTCAAGGCAATGAAGTCTAGCTCTTCTTTTTCAAGTTGAGATTTCTTAAGGAGGTTATCTATAAAACCAAAAATATTTTTACCATGAGTATTTTCTTCCTGAGAATGCTCAATATAAATTTCTTTATTTTTTGCCAAGCCAATTGAACAGTAAACCGAAGAGGTTTCAATAGCTAAAATGTTGGTCATTTACTGAGATAAAAAGTCTTTAATATTATTTTTAATTTCCTCAACGGTTAAAGTGCCATCAACAGTAAGATACTTGAAATCTGAGGCGTTTTTAAAATTTGAATAATATTCAATCAACGGTTGAGTTTGAGTCCAATAGACTTTTAGACGGTCTTTGACTGTTTCTGGCTCATCATCTTTTCTCATGATAAGTTCGTCGCCCGTTTCATCATCTAGCCCGGTTTTTTTGGGTGGATTGAAATCAACATGGTATGTTCTACCAGACGCCAAGTGGATTCTTCGACCAGACATTCTTTTGATAATTTCGTCATCTGCAACAACTAATTCTATGACCCCATTTATGTCAACGTTATTTTCCTGAAGTGCTGCAGCTTGAGGTATGGTCCTAGGAAAACCATCAAATAAAAAGCCATTTTTACAATCGTCTTGTGAAATCCTCTCTTTGACCAATTCGATGATTAGCTCATCAGAAACCAAGTTTCCAGCATCCATTACTGCCTTTGCCTGTATGCCTAATTCTGTTCCATTCTTAATGGCTTCTCGTAACATGTCGCCTGTAGAGATATGCGGAATGTTTTTTTCTGAAGCAATAAAAGCTGCTTGGGTACCTTTACCAGCTCCGGGTGGGCCTAAAATAATGAGATTCATTCGGTGATAGCTACAGCCATTGCAGTGGCGTGTTCTTCGGTATCGCTTAAGCTTAGGGAAATGTCTTTAAGCCCTTGCGCTTTTGCCAATAATTTTGCTCTTCCATTAAGTTTAACTTTTGGGCCCCCATATTTTCTTAGTATCACAATGTCTTTTGGTCTGACGCCATTGGTGAAGCCATAGCCTATGACTTTTGATACAGCTTCTTTGCCAGCAAAATTTTTTGCTAAAAAGAAAGGTTTAGCCCTAGTAGATTTTTTTTGAAATTGTTCGATCTCAAGATTGTCATAAATTCTGTGCAAAAATCTAAGACCAAAGTTCTCATAAGCCTTTGCCAATCTTGAGACCTTTACCAAATCTATTCCGCTTCTTAATTTAGTCATTGAATATTGCTCCCGCGTTCATAGGTTTTTCAGCAATGTAGGTGATGGCAAGTTGCATAATTTTTTTTATTTTACTTCTTGCTGAAGAAGAAGTGATTTTTCCATTAGTAAAATTTATGATATCAATTCCAGAGACTTTTAAAAAATTATTTAAAGGTTTTTCTGAGAAACCTTGAGCTGGATGAAAATAGTAGATTCCATCTTTTTGTATCTCTTTTCCTTTGTCATCGATTTGAAAATTAAAACCATAGCCAAGTTCACAAATTAAAAAATATTCAAACTCTCTTAAAGATATCTCAATATTTTTAGCTTCTCCCAATTCTAAGATCTTGTAAAAATTAATTACGGCATCAAAAATTTTCTCTTGTTTAACTTCCTTTTCTATTAATTTGAAAATCAATTCATTGAGATACAGTAAAATTTTTAAATTTTTTCCAAGTATTTGAAAGTATTTAATTTCTTCCCAATAAGTTAAGGTCTTTAGTTCGCTTTTACCAGAATAGTTAATGTTGGCTAAAATATTTGGAGCAGCAACATTTTGAAATTTGTTTTTTTTTGATCGAGCTCCTTTGGCTATGACAGAAACTCTGCCATTTTTTCTAGTAAAAATTTCGCAAATCAGACTGGTTTCTGAGAACTTTCTACTTAGTAATAGAATTGCTTCTGTTTCATTCGCGCCTAAAGACTTCAAAAATCAACTCCAAGACCAAATTTTTTTAACTTATTGATATCGTTTGTCCAATTTTTATTTGCTTTAACCCAAAGTTGAAGGTTCACTTTTTTTGAAAACTCTTTTTCCAATTCTTTTCTGGCAGCTGTTCCGATGGCTTTAATCATACTGCCCTGCTTGCCAAGGATGATTCCTTTTTGACTCTGAGACTCAGTAATGACGGCTGCATAGATGGTCTTAAGCTTTTTTGAATCATCAATTTTTTCAATCACGACATTCAGACGATAAGGTAATTCATCGCCCAATCTATTGATCGCTTTTTCTCTAATTATTTCTGAGATAAAAAAATTATCTGAAAACTCTGTTAGAGAGTCTTCTGGAAAATGATGTGGACCAGTTTCCAGATTATTTAAAATTACATTTTTCAATTCCATCAAATTATCTTTTTTCAATGCGGATATTGGAACAATAGATAAAAAATTAAATTTTTCACTAATATCTTTGATAAATGCTAATAGCTTGGTTTTATCTCTCAATCTATCTATTTTGTTTATGACTAAAACTACAGGCTTATTGAGGTTTTTTAACCTTTTGAGAATACTTTCTTCTTCCTTTTGCCACTTAAAACGATCAATTAAAAAGAGAACAAGATCTACCTCTTCATAGCAGTGAGAGGCGATTTTATTCATGAATTTGTTAAGCTGCCTTTTATATCCTAGATGTACCCCAGGAGTATCTAGAAAAACGATTTGAGATTTTTCTTCTGTGAGTATCCCTAAAATACGATTGCGAGTGGTCTGCGGTTTTCTCGAAGTAATGGCAATCTTTTTTTGAAAGAAAGCATTAAGCAAGGTTGATTTGCCAACATTTGTTCGGCCTGATAACGAAACAAAACCAAATTTATTTTCCATCTTTATTCAGCATGATTAAAACGTTTGAAGCGGCCTCTTGTTCAGCTAATTTTTTACTTTTTCCTTGTCCTTCACCAAAAACACCATGTATCGGCAAAGTTACCTTAGAGATAAAATAAATTTCTCCATTTTGCTTTTTTTCAGTAGTTACGTATTCAGGCAAATCTTCGTCTAAAGACTGTAAAAATTCCTGAAGAAGAGTTTTAGAATCTTTCTGTTCTTCTAATAAAAGTTTAGAAAAATCTATATCTAAAATAGACAAGGTAATTTCTTTTGCTTTTAAAAAATCTGAATCAAGAAAAATAGCTCCAATGAGAGCTTCTAAAGTGTTCCCGATGATAGTTTCTGTTAGGTTTTGATTATTCTTAAGCGCTGAACCTGCATGTAAATACTTATCTAATTTTATTTTCAGGCCCGCTTTACTCAATGAAGATCTACTTACGATTCTAGAGCGGTAAATACTTAATTTTCCTTCGTCTAGAGAACTCTCTTCAAAATGCAAGGCTTCTGAAACAACAAGTGAAATTACTGAATCGCCAAGGAATTCTAACCTTTCATTGTTGAAATCAGAGTTTATACTTTTGTGCGTAATAGCCTCGTCTAAAAGTTTCTTGTTTTTAAATTTATAACCAATAGAATTTTCTAACTCAACAAGACTCATTCTTAATTCAAAAATTTATTCCTTGAAAAAGATGGAATACAGGTTAAGCACTCCCAATGCATCCATATGAAAGCTGGTTTGCCAACAACATTTTGTTTTGGTACAAAACCCCAACTTCTGCTGTCAGCGCTGTTATCTCTGTTGTCGCCCATTACGAAATAATAATCTTTTGGTACCACCCATTTACGTTCAGCTCCGTATGTGAGTTGATTCCTATAGTTTTCTAACAGTCTTATCGTGTAAGCCTTATCTTTATAGAACTCTTTTAAATAAATTTCATCATCATTTGAAGATAAAAACTCTCTTTTTAATTTTTTACCATTCACTATCAATTCTTTGTTTCGATAAATAACTTCATCTCCTTCTTTTGCTATTAATCTTTTTACAAAAGTAAGACCCAAGGGAGTGCAAGCTTCGCTATAACGTTGCCAAAGATATTCCTGAGAGCTATCGAAGTTTTTTTCCGGATAGGCATTCTCAATTGGAGAACTGCAAATAGTATGCTCGGGAATGAATGCAACCATCTCTCCTTTTTTTGGCTCTCTTGTTTCAAACCAAGTTGATTTTCCTACAGGATTTTTTAAACCATAAGAAAATTTATCCACTACCAAAAAATCTCCAACTTGTATCTGAGGAATCATAGATTCTGTAGGAATTTGAAAAGGTTCATAAATAAATGATCTAAAAATAGTTATCCCAAGGAGGATTAAGAAAAAAGATCTTGCTTCTTTCTGCAAATTCACTAAATCGGTTCGACGAGAGATTATCCAAATTACAAGTGAAATCAAAGTTAAGCCAACTAAAATATAACCAAAGCTAATATTAAGTTTAAAAATTGCATACAAAGCTAAAAGAGGAAACGGGAACGAAATAGTGCTGATGGTCTTGGAAAATTTACCTTCTAATTTTTTCTCTGAATAAACCCAAACTGCAAATAAGATAGAAATTATGATTACTGAAATAATTAAAATTGATTCAAACATAATTATTTGCTTACCTTTAAAACCGATAAAAATGCTTCTTGAGGAACATCAATTTTTCCAATCTGACGCATTTTTTTCTTACCAGCTTTTTGTTTTTCCAAAAGTTTTTTCTTTCGCGTTACATCTCCACCGTAAAGCTTGGCCGTTACATCTTTACGGTAGGCTTTAACTGTCTCTCGAGAAATAATTTTGTTTCCAATTGCAGCTTGAATTGCTACATCATACATTTGTCTGGGAATAACCTCTCTCAGAGCTTTTGTCAATTCTCTCCCTTTATAGTCAGCTTTAGAGCGATGCACCATGAAGTTTAGAGCATCAACCTTTTCGCCATTGAGCAAGATATCAATTCGAGTAATGTCACTTTGGTCAAATCTGACAAAATCATAGTCTAGAGATGCATATCCTTTGCTGGTTGATTTTAATTTGTCAAAGAAATCGAGAACTATTTCATTCATTGGCATTTCATAAACCAGTTCTATTTGGCCACCCACATATCTGAGAGACTTTTGACTTCCTCTTCTTTCCACGCAAAGAGAAATAACATTTCCAACATAATCCTCAGGAACAAGAATAGTTGCTAGAGCTATTGGCTCTCTGACCTCCTCTATTGAACTTGGATCAGGATATCTACTTGGATTTTCTATTTCAATTACATCATTGTTTTTCAATAGAATTTCATACACGACAGTAGGCGCTGTAGCTAAAAGCTCCATTCCATGCTCTCTTTGAAGTCTTTCTATAATGATTTCCATATGTAAAGTGCCCAAAAAACCGCATCTAAAACCGGACCCTAAAGCCTGAGATTGCTCTGGTTCAAATTGCAAGGCAGCATCGTTTAAGGCTAATTTTTCCAAGGATTCTCTAAATGATTCAAATTCACCAGAATCTAAAGGATAAAGGGCAGCAAAAACTTGAGGTTTTATTGGCTTGAATCCTGGCAAAGAGTTATTTTTATCAGGTAGAACTATAGTATCTCCAACAGGAGCGCCTTTAATGCTTCTAACTCCGGCACAGATAAAACCAACTTCTCCAGCAACTAGTTTAGTTTTTTCTAATCGTTTGGGAGTAAAGACTCCTAATTTTTCCACTAAATGAACATTATTATTTGAGATAAATTTAATTTTATCGCCAAGATTTATTTCACCATTTACCACTCTCACTAAAGAGACAATTCCAAGGTATTGATCAAACCAAGAGTCAATTATTAAAGCCTGTAATGGTTCTGCAATGGAGCCTTCTGGCGGAGGTATTTCTCTAATAATTTTTTCTAATAAATCTTTAACACCTAATCCATCCTTTGCACTTATAGCTGGTGCTTCGCTTGCTTCTATGCCGATTATTTCTTCAATCTCTTGTTTGACTCTTTCTGGATCTGATTGTTTGAGATCAATTTTATTCAATACAGGGAATATCGTAAGTCCTTGATCAATAGCGTTATAACAAGTAGAAAGAGTTTGTGCTTCAACTCCTTGAGAAGCATCAACAAGTAAAATAGCTCCATCGCATGCAGCTAAAGATCTAGACACTTCGTAGGCAAAGTCCACGTGCCCCGGAGTATCAATCAAGTTAATCTGATACTTTTCTTTATCCAACTCATATTCTAGATATACCGATTGAGCTTTGATAGTAATGCCTCTTTCTCTTTCTAAATCAAGAGAGTCCAACACTTGATTTTGCATCTCACGTTTGCTTAAGCCTTCGCATATTTCGATAAGACGATCTGCGAGTGTCGATTTTCCATGATCAATATGCGCAATGATGCAGAAGTTTCTGATCTTATTTATAGAAGCATGGCTCGACATGCGGGCATTATGTCCTATTTTGGAATTTTAAGGGTGAGAAAAGAACCGTTTTTATCTCTGATAATTCTTAAAGCAATAGTAGAGCCTTTTTTTAGAGTTTTAGAAATTTTTTCATAATCTTTGATATTGCCAACATCCTTAAACTGTATTTTATCGATTATGTCTCCCCTTCTGATTCCGGCTTCAGACGCCGGTCCTGGAAAAACACTTGATACCACAACTCCTTTATTTTGGCCTAATTGTTTTTGTTCCGGCTCTGTCAAGGAACCAATATCTTTGACGGCAATACCTAAAATATTTCCAGTTTCTTCTTTTTTATCAACAGTTGTATCTTGAGCAACTTTTTCATCTAATTTACCAGTTGTCACAGAAACCGTTACTTTCTTTCCATCTCTAAATATTGTTGCGTTTACTTTTTTTTCAGGAGGTATCCTTCCTACGATTAGAGGAAGATCACCTGAATAAATTATTTGTTGACCATCAAAATCAATAATTACGTCACCATTTTTTAGTCCAGCTTTTTCTGCAGGAGAATCTTTTAAAACACTACCAATTAAAGCCCCACGCGGTACGTCTAAGCCAAACGAATCTGCTAAATCTTTAGTAACTTCTTGGACTGCAACACCCAACCAGCCTCTGGAGACAAACCCGTTTTCTTTTATTTGTTTAACTATTTCATCTGCGTAGTTAATGGGAATAGTGAAGGATATGCCCATATACCCGCCACGATTTGAATAAATCATTGCATTAATACCAATGACTTCTCCGTTAAGATTGAATAATGGACCCCCTGAGTTTCCTGGATTAATAGCTACATCTGATTGAATAAAAGGAATATATGAAGTGCTTTGTCCTGGAACGCTTCTAGCTTTTGCACTCACTATTCCTGCCGTTACCGTTGCATTCAGCCTATAAGGTGATCCGATTGCCATGACCCAATCGCCAACTCTAACTTTTTCGGAATCTCCTAAACTTAAAAAAGGAAGGTTCTCATTAGTTTTCACCTTCAAAAGAGCAACGTCTGACTTTTTATCGCTTCCAATTATCTCTGCAGAAAATTCTCTTCTGTCCTGAAGACTAATTACAACTTCGGAGGCATCTTCAATTACGTGGTGATTTGTTAATATGTAACCATCTTCAGAAATAATGAATCCTGAACCTCCTGATGCTACTTTTCTATCTCGGTTTGGAGGGTTGTAGGGAGAACCAAAAAAGTCATCAAAGAAAGGATCGTTGAAAGGCCCTCTTCTCATTTCGTTTTGTGCTGGAGATTTAATAACTTTTGTGACGCTTACATTTACAACAGCAGGAGTCACTTTCTCAGCTAAAGAGGCAAAATTGGGAAGATCTGATACGTTTTGGTTCAACTGACTCCAGCCTGAGCTGGAAACGAGGAAGAGAGTAAAAAATACAAATAATTTTCTTTGCATAGTAAGATTTTTATTATTCTAAAATCAAATTAGAAATACTTATCAATTTTTGGTTAGATAATTTATCACTGGATAAATTTATAATCATTGATTTGTCACCTTTCTTTGCATTTATAGTAACGCCATTGGAAATGGAAGACAGTTTCACAGTGTTGGAGCCATCTTCGAAGAAAAATTTTAGTTTAAGATTCGCATTTGAACCTTTGAGTCCATAGTTAGCCTCTACTTGATTATTGGAGATGAATCTATAACTACGAAGATTACCATCAAAATTTCTACCGTAATCGCCAAGGATAACCGGATTTATTGTAGAGACTAGTGTTTTTGGAGCTGAGACTTGGAGGAAAGATTGATTGGGTTGGGAGGAAAATTCGAAAAATATAAAGGTGAGAGTAAAACAGAGGCCAAAAAGATAAGAACAGGTCCTCATATAGGGAATTTTTCCCCAACTAAAATGGCTTTCGTGATGTTTTTGGTTATTTGTTTTTTTAGATTTTTGAAGTTCGTTTAAGATTTTGGAAGAAAGGTCCAGATTTGGCATTAAAAGTTCTCTTCGAAGCGCTGATTTTTGTTTATTCATCTCCAGCCAGCGCTTCTTAATATGAGGGTTTTTGGAAATATCCTCAACGAGTCTGCGTGTTTCGAATTCGGAAGCTTCACCATCCAAAAGTAAAGATAATCTTTGATCTACGCTTGATTCCATGCTAATTGCTCCAGGTTTTAGACAGTCCTAATTTAGAAAAAGTTTCGTTAATAAGCTCTCTTCCTTTAAAAATTCTTGATCTCACCGTACCAATTGGACAGTTTTGGACTTTAGCTATTTCTTCATAACTCAACCCATCATACTCTCTGAGAGATAAAGTTGATCTTATTTCGTCTGGTAAATTCTGAAAAGCCTGATTTACAGCATCTTTCATTTCTTCCGCTGCTAAAAGTGTTTCAGGATTATCCGAATTTAAAGACAAATCAGATAAAGCGCCATCAAGAACGTCTTCATTGTAAGTTTCAGCTCCTCTGGATTTATTCGAAAAGTAGTTTTTTGCTGTATTGATAGCAATTCTGTAAATCCAAGTATAGAACGAACTTTCCCCTCTAAATTTATCAATATTTCTGAAAGCTTTGACAAAAGCTTCTTGAGCAATATCTTGAGATAATTCAAAGTCCTTGCAAAACTTAAAAACAGAATAAACAAGTCTATCTTGGTATTTAACCACGAGGATATCGAAGGCTCTCACATCCCCTTTTTTAACAAGATTAATAATGTTTATATCGTTTTCCATGTCCTAATCCTTATAGACATGCGTATTGTCCACAAGTTCAGCTAAATTTCACTATAAAATTCAAATATTTCTTCAAATATTTCTTTGAGTTCAATTGGATAATCCATTTTTTTGTAAATAATCATATCTGCTAGGGAAACATCATCAATTTCAAATAGTTCAAATAGTTGATCAATCTGAGCATTACTTAAGGATAAGAACCTTTTTTCTACAAAGGGTACAAAGATTTTATCTAGTTCATTTAAGCCTCTTCTTGCCTTAAATTTAGCTTTATTTAATAGGTCACTCACAGAAAGAATTATATAATCTAGAAATTACAAAAAAGAATGAATTTTTCAGAAAAACATACTTCTCTCATTGTTCAAGGATCTCAAGCTTCAGAATTCCTACAAGGACAAATTACAATAGATATAGAAAAGATTTTTAATGAAGATTTTAAACCTGCCTGCATTTGCAACAACAAAGGCAGAGTCATGGCAACTTTTTGGATTAAAAAGATAGAAAATGGATTTAAGATAGCCATCCTTGAAGAGTTAATCGCGTCTTTTGAAGAACATATGAACAAATATATCCCTTTCTTCGATGCGGAATTAAAAAATGATGCACAAGATGACTTTAAAAAAGATCTAGATTCAGCAGAATGGATGAAATTTCTAATTAATAAAGGAATAGTGGAAGTTAACAAACAGACTTCCTCAAAATTTACTCCCCACGAACTTAATTATCAAAATAACGAACTGATTGATTTTTCAAAAGGCTGCTTTAATGGTCAAGAGGTAATTGCAAGAATGGAATATAGAGGGAAATTGAAATTTGCTCTCAAAATTGCAGATAATTTAAAAGATGAGATCAAGGAATCTTCGATTTATAACAAAGAAGGAAAGAAAGTTGGAGAAATCTTATCTAAAGAAGGTAAATACGGCTTTATTTTTTTTAAAAACAAAGATGATCAAACTGAGTCTGTTTATCTAGGCGGACAAATTTTAAACATTCTGTAATCTTTATATTCTCCAGTCGATCTCTTCATTTTTGTATTTCCTAAGATAGTCATTAGTCTTAGAAAAAGGTTTTGATCCAAAAAATCCTCTGTGAGCCGATAATGGTGATGGGTGAGGAGATTCAATGATTAAATGCTTTGAAGGATCAATAAGAATTTTCTTTGATTGAGCATATGCCCCCCACAAGATGAAAACTAGATTTGATTTTTTATCACTTAAAGCTTTGATAATCTGATTGGTAAATTCTTCCCATCCAAAATTCTTATGCGATCCTGGAGATCCGGATTCTACAGTTAAGATAGAATTTAGTAGCAGAACCCCTCGTTCTGCCCAAGCCGATAAATTTCCATCTGAGGGAATAGGTAAATTTAAATCTGTGGAATATTCTTTAAAAATATTCAATAAAGATGGAGGAAACCTAACCTCGGAATTAACTGAAAAAGCTAAGCCATTTGCCTGATTTGGGCCATGATAGGGATCTTGCCCGAGAATTATAATATTTACTTTTTTAAAAGGTGTTAGTTCGAATGCCCTAAAAATATCTTTGCCGCTTGGGTAAATTTTCTTTTTCTTTGAAGAAGCTTCAGATATTTTTTTTCTTATAGGTTTTAAAATATCTTTTAAACCATATTCAACAGCAACTTCTTTCCAAGATTCTAATGAGCCCTCCACGAGAGAAATATTAACAAATTTTTATTTTTTTTTATCCACAGAAATTGTGGATAACTCTTTGGATAAAATAAGGAAGATTGATTAGATCCTTTAAACAGAAGTGTTTTAGTTAAATTGGTTAATTTTTAACCACTTAAAAAATATTCAATAAAATCAATAGCTTATGAAGTTATTAAGATTGCACCATGATAAAGCAGTAAAAGACAGACCTAACTTGAATTTAAAAAAAATAAATAAACTTTTGTGTGTAACTCATATAAAAGTTACTATAAAAAAAATTCTTATTCCAATAAGATCTTATTAATTTTGAATAAAAATAGAGGTAAAAATGGAAACTTTATTTAAACCAATAAAAATCAATAACTTAGTTGTACCCAATAGAATAGCAATGGCGCCTATGACTAGGAGCATGTCTCCAAATGGTATTCCAACAGATCAGAATTTAGAATATTACAAACGCAGAGCAGCTGCAGAGGTTGGGATGATCATTACTGAAGGCGTTGAGGTAAGTCATCCTGCATCGAGTGGCTATCCTAATGTTCCTAATTTACGACAAGATTCTCATGAAGGCTGGAAGAATTTAATTTCTGCAGTTCAAAAAGAAGGTTCCACGATATTTTGTCAACTATGGCATGTGGGAGGAATAAGAAAACCCGGTCAACCTCCAAATCCTGAGGTACCTGGTTATACGCCCTCAGGTTTAGTCAGAAAAGATAAAAAAGTAGCTTATGAAATGACAGATAACGATGTTGAAGACCTCATTCAGAACTATGTAAAAGATATTGAAACTATAAAAATGTTGGGTTTTGATGGTGTAGAGCTTCACGGAGCTCATGGATATATGATCGATCAATTTTTCTGGAGAGATACTAATGTAAGAAAAGATAAATACGGCAAAGAAGAAGACTTAAGAACAAAGTTTGTCTGTGAGATAGTTTCACGTGCTAGAAAACTTATTGGAAATGATTTTCCGATAATGCTGAGATTTTCTCAGTGGAAACAACAAGATTACGATGCAAGACTTGCTCCAACTCCTGAAGACCTTGAAACTTTTTTAGGGCCTATATCTGATTCTGGAGTTGATGTCTTTCATGCTAGTACAAGAAGATACTGGGAGCCAGAATTTGAAGGGTCTGATTTGAATCTTGCTGGCTGGACTAGAAAAATAACCAACAAGCCCACTATTACGGTGGGAAGTGTGGGGCTTGATTCAGATTTTATAGGTCTGTATATCGGCAATGATAAAGCGAATACTTCATCCATTAAAACTCTAGTAGAGATGTTCGAAAGAGAAGAATTCGATATGGTTGCTGTAGGTAGAGCTCTCTTATCTGATCCTGAATGGGTTTTGAAGGTTAAAGAGGGCCGAGAAGACGAGATTGTAGGTTTTACAAAGGAATATGTGGAAAAATATTTTTAGGGCTTAATAATTGCCTAAATGCATTCCACCATCAAGCAATAAAGTTTCTCCTGTTATTGTTGATCCTGATTCTATGAAATAACAGATTGTTTCTGCAACCTGCTCTGCAGTACAAGTTAGGTTTAATGGAACACTGTCTTCAGTAGATTTTTTTACAAACTCATAAGTTTCCTCACCCAAGCCGTTTTTCAGCCAATCTCCTTGAATAAATCCAGGACAGATTGCGTTAATTCTAATTGGTCCCAAAGCTCTGGCAAGAGACTTGGTCATATTTATTAAAGCTCCTTTAGATGCAGCATATGCTACGGAACTACCTATTCCTAAAACTCCAGCTATGGAGGCAACATTCACAACTGATGGATTATCTGACTTAAGGAGGCTTTCTCTTGCTTCTTTAATCATCATATAGGGACCCACGGTATTTGTTGCATACAATCCAAGAAAATCATCTTTGGAGAGACCGTCTAAATTATCATGTGCATTGAATTTAGTGGTGCCGGCATTATTAATCAAAGCATCCAGTTTTCCCCATTTTTTTAAAGTTTCGTTCACTGTTTGGGCGCAAGATTCGGGCTGTGAAACATCTGCTTTTAAAACAATGGTCTCTGCTCCTAATGTTTCACACTCCTTACTTACCTCATTTGCTGCTTCTATTGAACTTGAACAAGTTATTGCTATGTTCCAACCCTTGCTTGCAAGGAGTTTTGAAACCTCGGCGCCAACACCTCTACTTCCACCTGTAACAATTGCAACTGGTTTAGTCATTTTTATACCTCCCTTACAGAAATAACATCATCTAAAGCAGACAACTCATCCAGAACCTTTTCCGGCGGTTTGGTTTCCAGATCAATTACATTGTAGGCAATATCGCCTCTACTTTTATTTACCATATCTATGATGTTCAATTTATTATCGGCAAGTACAGTAGTAATTTTACCTATCATTCCTGGATGGTTCTTATTTGAAAGAGTAATCCTAAATTCTGAAGGTCTGGGTTCAATTAACTCAGGAAAATTCACTGAATTTTTAATGTTTCCATTATTTAAAAAATCATCGAGCTGTTCAGCGGCCATGACAGAACAATTTTCTTCTGCTTGGCTTGTGCTTGCTCCAATGTGAGGCAAAATAATGACATCGTTAGCTATTTTGGCTCTAGAGATTAAGTCTAAATCAGCAAAATCTGTGATGTATTTGCTAAGGATGTTTTTGTCTAAGCTATCAATGATGTCTTTTGAGACAACTATTTCATCTCTCGCAAAATTTATAAGTCTTAAGTCCTTTTTGGCATTTTTTAGTAAATCAGAATTTATAAGACCCTTAGTTTTATCATTTGCTGGCACATGGAGAGAGATGTAGTCAGATTCTTTGAAAACATCTTCAATACTCTCTTTTCGTTCAACTTTATTAGGCAATTTCCAAGCAGCTTCAACAGTTATAGCTGGATCATAGCCAATAACATTCATACCTAACATTACTCCCATATCAGCAACTTTAGAGCCTATAGCCCCCATACCAACAACGCCTAAAGTCCCGCCAGTTAATTCTCTGCCCTTGAAACTTTTTTTTCCAGACTCAATTAAAGGTTTTAATTCTTCTTGATTTGACTCTTCTATTGAATTTACAAAATTAGCTCCTTGAAAAAGACCTCTGGAAGACATTAAAAGTGCTGCTAAAACTATTTCTTTAACTGCATTAGCATTCGCTCCTGGAGTATTAAATACAGGAATTCCAAGCTCAGAACATTCTTCGACAGGGATGTTATTTACCCCTGCCCCAGCTCTGGCTATGGCTTTTAGATTGTTTCCAAAGTCTTCTTTTTTGAGTTTGTGGCTTCTCAAAATAATTGCGTCAGGATCAGAAAGACCATCAGATACCTCAAAATTTTTTTCCTGAAGGATGTTTAGACCCTTCTCAGCAATAGCATTGAAGGTTTTAATTTTTTGCGTCATATGAATTTTATTTATTTAATGAAGTCTATTAGTATTAGTTTTTGAATCTGCAATTCTATAACTTAAATTAAATGAGACCAAAGCATTTCTTAAATTTTGAAAATTTTTCGAGACAAGACCTCAGCCATATCATTGATAGAGCTATAGAAATAAAATCAAAATCAGAAACATCAAATGTTTTTGATAAAAAAACTCTCGGTTTAATTTTTCAAAAACCCTCAACTAGAACGAGGGTTTCCTTCGAAGTAGCTATGAATAAATTGGGGGGTAACACAATTTTCCTAAGTTCATCTGAGTTACAAATGTCCAGAGGTGAGCCAATTGCAGATACTTCTAAAGTATTATCTTCCATGGTTGATGCCGTGGTAATTAGAAACGACAGTCATGAAGAATTGAAGCTTTTTTCAGAAAACTCCTCTGTTCCTGTGATTAACGGTTTAACTGATTTATTTCATCCCTGTCAAATTCTTGCTGACTTGATGACTTTCAAAGAGAAAAATGAAGGAGAAATTCTTAACAAAGTATGCTGGATTGGAGATGGAAATAATGTTTGCAATTCTTATATTGAAGCTGCCTCTATTTTTGATTTTGAAATTAGTATTTTTTGTCCTAAAGGTTGTGAGCCTTATCAGCCATTGTTAAATAAGGCTAAAGATTTCATAACGTTAGCATCCTCAAAAAATGAAGCTCTTGAAAAAGCCCAAATCGTCACGACTGATGTGTGGACTTCCATGAATAATGAAACCTCTGCAAAAGAGAGAAGAAAAACCTTTAAAAATTTCTTTGTTGAAGAAGAAGACATGGGTCTTGCTGGTGACAATGCAATCTTTTTACATTGCTTGCCTGCTCACAGGGGTGAAGAAATAAGCTTTACAATGCTAGAACATGCTCAAAGTATGGTCTGGGACCAAGCAGAGAATAGATTGCATGCTCAGCAAAGCCTTCTTGAATTTTTGTTAGCTGATTAATCTGTTTAAAAATTCTTTCCAGGTATCGTACCGTTCTAAATCATAGTCAGAATCCGGATTATACTCTGCCTTGGGAGACCAATTCTTGGCAACATCTTGCAAAGACACTTCTCCAGCTCCAATACCAGCAAGATAAGCGGCCCCTAAAGCAGTAGATTCAACCGTTTTTGAACACAAAACTTCCAATTCAATGACGCTGGATAAAATCTGATTAAAAAAAGCATTTCTCGTTAAACCACCATCAATTCTTACACTATCCACTTTTACGCCATCGTTTTTTAAAGAAGATATGATCTCTTTGGTTTGAAAAGCGACTGCTTCATGGGTAGCTAAACTCAATTCTTCTCTTCCGGAGTCTCTTGTAAGTCCAAAAATAGCTCCTCTGGCATCAGGAACCCAATGCGGAGCTCCTAAACCCACAAAAGCAGGAATGAGAAAAACTTTGGTGTTGGGATCTGCTCTTTTAGCCAGTTCTTCAGATTCGCTGACGTCTTCGAAAAAATTCATTTTGTCTCGAAGCCATTGAAAATTAGCTCCAGCCATAAAAATACTTCCTTCTAAGGCATAGCATAAATCGTCCACTTGGTAGGCTATAGTTGAAAGAAGCTTATTTGAGGAGTTCTGTCTTTTTTTGCCTGTGTTTGCCATTAAAAAACATCCTGTGCCGTAGGTACTTTTTAACTGTCCTTTAGCAAAACAACCTTGTCCTATTAGAGATGCTTGTTGGTCTCCTGCAATGCCAGAAATTTTTATTTCTCCGCCAAAAAGCTTAGTTGAGCCAAAATCTGCAGTGTTCTTTGTTACTTCGGGTAAATTTAAGCCACCTAACTCAAATATGTCTATCAAGTTTGTATCCCACTCGACAGAATCAATATTTAATAATAATGTCCTTGATGCGTTAGTTACATCTGTTTTGAAGCTTTTTCCTTCTGTTAACTTCCAAACAAGAAAAGTATCAATAGTACCAAAAAAATATTTCTTTGGATCAATTTTATGTTGTTTTAATAACCAACGAGCTTTGGTTGCAGAAAAGTAAGGATCGAGTAAAAGACCGGTTTTTTTTGTTACTTCTGACTCAATGTCTTTGGATTTGAGTTCTTCACAAAATTCTGTTGTTCTGCGATCTTGCCATACAATGGCTTTATCCAAAACTTTGCCATCTTTGTCCCAAAGCATTACCGTTTCCCTTTGGTTGGTTATGCCAATGGAGATAACATCTGAGCTTTTGACGCCTTTCTTGCTCATCAAGGAATTCACTGTATTAAGCACTGAAGTCCAAATCTCTTCAGGGTCGTGCTCAACTAATCCTTCTGCGGGATAGTGTTGTTTAAATTCTTGTTGTTCTTGAGTTATTTGGTTAAAGGAGCTGTCGTATAATACTGCCCTCGAACTCGTAGTGCCCTGATCTATTGAGATGTAATACTTAGACATGAACACATTTATATACACTTATACACAGCCTATCCACTAAATTTTCATAAATTGTTGTATTGCTTTTTTGTTAAAAACCCTTTATCTTGTACTTCATTGTTATGAAAACACAATATGTTGTGTTTTTTATACCCATTTTAGTTAATTTTTTAAGAAGGAATTGTTTTGGAAACAACAGGAACAATAGAAGAGAAGAAGCAAGAATCAGTTCAATCGGAACCAAAAAAAGCTATGGTTTCGCCAGGTCAACTAAGAATTATAAAGAGAAATGGATCCGTAGTTGATTTTGATGGTTCTAAAATAGAAATTGCCATTACAAAGGCTTTTCTGGCAGTACATACTAGTGCTGCAGCAGCATCTTCAAGCGTTCATAGCAGAGTATCAGCTTTAAGTAGCCAAGTTGAAGATATCTTTAGAAAGAGAATGCCATCCGGCGGAACTATACATATAGAAGAAATTCAAGATCAGGTAGAACTGGCTTTGATGCGCTCAGAAGAACACAAGGTTGCAAGAGAATATGTTTTATACCGTGCCGAAAGAGCAAATCAAAGAGCAATAGAAACTCATATTCACGATCGTCCAGAAAAGGAGGAGCTTGAAACTTCTGAAAGAATTGAAGTTATAGCAAAAGAAGCTTGCAACGGCTTAGAGGGAACTGACAGTGAAAAAATAATTTTAGAAGCAAACAAAAACCTTTATGAAGGAGCGCCAGAACATGAAGTAAAGGAGGCATTAGTGCTCTCCGCGCGTTCACTAGTTGAAGTGGAGCCAAACTATACTTTTGCAACAGCACGAATTCTATTGGACAGTCTAAGGTCAGAGGCTCTTTCTTTCCTAGAGATAACAGAGAATGCAACTCATCAGGAAATGTTAGCTCTCTACCCTGAGGCTTTAAATGCATTTGTAAAAAAAGGAATAGAGTTAGAACTTCTTAACCCAGAGCTAGCAAACTATGACTTGGATTTACTCGGTAAAGCGATGATTCCAGACAATGACTTACTTTTTTCCTACTTGGGCATTCAAACTCTTTACGACAGGTATTTCATTCACTCAAATGAAATAAGATTTGAACTCCCGCAAGTATTCTTTATGAGAGTGGCAATGGGCTTGGCCCTTAACGAGGAAAACAGAGAACAACGAGCCTTAGAATTCTACGAGTTGCTGTCTTCATTTGATTATATGAGTTCAACGCCTACCCTATTCAATGCAGGAACTATGCATTCTCAATTGTCCTCATGTTATTTGACTACTGTCCCCGATGACTTGCATGGAATTTATGGTGCGCTTCAAGATAACGCCATGCTTTCAAAATGGGCAGGCGGTCTAGGTAACGACTGGACGCCTGTAAGAGGAATGGGAGCCCATATAAAAGGCACAAATGGGAAATCTCAAGGGGTGGTTCCATTCTTAAAAGTAGTAAACGATACAGCAGTTGCTGTAAATCAAGGTGGAAAAAGAAAGGGAGCTGTTTGTGCATATCTAGAAACTTGGCATCTGGATATCGAAGAATTTGTTGAGCTGAGAAAAAATACCGGAGACGATAGAAGAAGAACACATGATATGAATACAGCCAATTGGGTTCCAGACCTATTCATGGAAAGAGTGTTTGAAGGGAAAAAGTGGACCCTCTTCACTCCAAATGAGACACCTGAATTGCATGATCTTTCTGGGGAAGCCTTCAGAGAAAAGTATGAGGAATATGAAAAGCTTGCCCAGGAAGGAAAACTTAAAGCATATAAAGAAGTGGAAGCGGAAGAATTATGGCGAAAAATATTGTCCATGCTTTTTGAAACCGGTCATCCTTGGATAACCTTTAAAGACGCTTGTAACCTCAGATCTCCGCAACAACATACAGGGGTAATTCATTCATCAAACTTATGTACAGAAATTACCCTTAATACTTCAAATGATGAAATTGCAGTTTGTAACTTAGGTTCAATTAACATTCCTAATCACCTTGATGCGGAAGGAAACCTAGACAAAGAGAAACTGAAAAAGAACGTAACCACTGCAATAAGAATGCTTGATAACGTAATAGATATAAATTATTACGCAGTGCCTCAGGCAGAAAACTCTAACTTTAAGCATAGACCTATAGGCATGGGAATCATGGGTTTCCAAGATGCGCTTTACATTAAGAAAATACCTTACGCGTCGGAAGCAGCAGTTGATTTTGCCGATGAGTCAATGGAATTAGTGAGCTATATGGCAATAAACGCATCTTCTGATTTAGCTAAAGAAAGGGGTTCTTACTCTTCATATGAGGGTTCTCTTTGGAGTCAAGGAATATTGCCACTTGACTCAATTGAAATTCTTGAAAAACAAAGAGGAAAAGACTACATCGAAGTTGATAAGACAACTCGTCTTGATTGGGACGCTCTTAGAGAAAAAGTAAAAACTCAAGGGATGAGAAACTCAAACACCATGGCAATAGCACCAACAGCAACGATTGCCAATATCACAGGCTTAACTCAATCCATCGAGCCTACCTATTCAAACCTGTTTGTGAAATCAAATCTCTCTGGAGAGTTTACTGTCATAAACATGCATCTAGTTGATGCGCTTAAAGAAATAGATATGTGGGATGAGGTTATGGTTTATGATCTTAAGAACCTCAACGGAAGCTTAGAAAGTATAGCCAGAGTACCAGAAGACATTAAGAAGCTGTTCGCTACATCTTTTGAGGTAGAGCCTAAGTGGTTAATTGAAGCAGCAAGCAGAAGACAAAAATGGATAGATCAAAGCCAGTCGTTGAATCTCTATGTTTCAGAGCCTAACGGAAAGAAACTCGATGTTATGTATCGAATGGCATGGTTGAGAGGTTTGAAAACGACTTACTATCTAAGATCAAGAAGTGCCACAACAACAGAAAAATCAACAATAACCAATATGGAGCTCAATGCCGTCAAGACTGAACCTAAAACCTATGATCAGCCAGAAGCGTGTTCCATTGACGATCCTGACTGCGAGGCATGTCAGTAATTTTATAAGGAGGTAGCTATGTTATCTTGGGATGACTTTAACTCAGAAGAAACACAAAAAACGCCGGTAGCTGAACCAGCAAAAGCGCAAGTCGCAATGCAACAAACTGCAGTTGTGAATGATGATGCTGTAACTCCAGCAAAAAACCCGCCAATAAGTACAGGCTCAATTAATGATGTATCCGAAGCTCTGGATAATCTTGATATTGAAAAAGGGTTAGAAGAGTTAGAAGGTGCATCAAGTAGAGTCGACGTTGATCAAAAGCAAATGATCAACTGCCGAGCAGATGTAAATCAATTGGTTCCCTTCAAGTACGATTGGGCCTGGCAGAAATATCTTGATGGCAGCGCCAATCATTGGATGCCACAAGAAATAAATATGACTGCTGATGTAGCTCTCTGGAAAGACCCAAACGGGCTTACCGAGGACGAAAGGAGAATCGTAATGAGAAATCTTGGATTTTTCTCCACAGCTGACTCATTGGTGGCAAATAATATCGTCCTGTCCGTATACCGACACATCACAAATCCAGAATGTAGACAGTACTTATTGAGACAAGCTTTGGAAGAAGCAATTCATACTCATGCCTATCAGTATGTTATTGAATCTTTAGGTATGGATGAAGGAGAAATCTTTAATATGTACAAAGAAATCCCTTCTGTAGCAAGAAAAGCTGCTTGGGCTCTCCCATTTACAGAATCTCTTTCTGACCAAAATTTTAAAACTGGATCTTTAGAGGATGATAAAACTTTATTGAGAAATCTAATCGCCTTTTACTGCGTATTGGAAGGAATTTTCTTTTACTGTGGTTTTACCCAGATATTATCCATGGGTAACAGAAATAAAATGACAGGAACGGCGGAACAATTCCAATACATACTAAGAGATGAATCTATGCATGTTAATTTTGGAATAGATATGATCAACCAGATTAAACTTGAAAATCCTCAGCTCTGGGATGAAGCTATGCAAACCGAAGCAAGGAATATGATTCTGCAAGGAACGCAATTAGAAATTGAGTACGCTCACGACACCATGCCAGGTGGTATTTTAGGGATGAATGCAGAGAGTATGTCTGATTATTTAAAATTCATTGCAAACCGAAGACTTACCCAAATTGGACTTGAAGAAGAATTTCCTAATGCAACTAATCCTTTTCCTTGGATGTCTGAGATCATGGACTTGCGTAAAGAAAAGAATTTCTTTGAAACTCGCGTCATTGAGTACCAGACTGGTGGCGCTTTGAGTTGGGACTAAAAAAAAAGAATTATCCTTTAATAGTTGCGCACCGCGGAGCTTCGATGGAAGCTCCCGAAAATACTCTTCCAGCATATGTCAAAGCCTGGGAACATGGAGTTGATGCCGTAGAGCTTGATGTCAGAGAAACAAAAGATAGACGATTGATTTGTATTCATGACGATAGTCTTGCAAGAGTCAGTGAGAGCGAATATACAATCTCAAAAGAAACTCTTGATACTTTAAAAACTATAGACGTAGGAAGCTCTCGTTCAAAAAAGTTTGCAAACACATGTATACCTTTACTAAAAGAAGCGTTTGATTGTAAACCGGAAAAATCAAAAATTTTTGTTGAAATAAAGCCAAGCAAAATTAGTTTTAATGAATTGGATGAGATGGTTGAAACCGATGTTATTTCAAAAATGAATACTCATTTTTTGGGTTTTTACCCAAACGTTGTGAAAAGTTTAATCAAGAGATTTGATATCCCTGCAACGCTGAGCATCATCCCTGCTTTTTTTGATTACGATTATAAAAAGATAAGCTCTTTTTTAGAAAAAAGTAAATCGTTTGGTATCAGTCAGCATATTGATTCAAAAAAAAGTATGAATTTGATTAAAAGATTCAAGGAGGAGGGTAAGTACTGCATCACATGGACTATAAACAATAAGAAATATATGAGAGATCTAATAGAGCTTGGCGTAGATGCAATAATCACTGATAATCCTAAAAAATTGATGAAAGTAATAAAAGAAAAAAGAAATGGATAATTTAATAAAAGTTGCAGACGGTTTTCATTTTTTAGAAGGCCCAAGATGGTATGAAAATAAATTATGGTTTTCCGATATGCATGGTTATAAAGTCTACAATCTTGATGCTGATGGAAACTTATCTACTGTCGCTGAAATACCAGAACAACCTTCTGGACTTGGATGGTTAACGGATGGGAGTTTGATTATTGTTTCTATGCTAGATCGAAAACTCATGAAACTGAAAGATGGAGAGCTTTCGGTTCATGCCGATATGTCACATCTTACTCCTTACCAATGTAATGATATGGTCATTGCCAAAGATGGAACTGCTTATGTAGGGAACTTCGGAGCAGACAATGTTGAAAGTAAGATTCATAAAACTTGCTTGATCTCTGTGACACAAGAGGGAGAGACAAAAATATGTGCTGATGGCCTACTCTTTCCAAATGGAACGGTCATTTCACCAGATGGCAAAGAATTAATTGTTGGAGAGACGTTTGGAGGAAATTTAACTTCCTTTCAAATTAATGAATCTGGTGAATTGTCTCATAGAACCATTTGGGCAAGAGTCATGCCCTTTCACTTTAAAATAATCACAAGCATTATTAGGTTTCTGAATATTCCTCTAAAAGAATCAAACAGTACCCCTTTTCCTGTGCCGGATGGCATATGCTTGGATTCAGATAATGGAATTTGGGTTGCTTCTCCGACTACTGCAGAGGTAATTAGATATAAGAAAGGAGGAAAAATTACCGATCGAATTGCAACTCCTCAGCCTGCTTATGCATGTATGTTAGGTGGCAAAGAGGAAAAAGAACTTTATATCTTGACTGCCGAATCTTCTAATCCCCAGTTTTGCAAAGAAAACAAAACTGGAGAGATTTATAAAGTTGAAGTTGACTATGAAAGGGCTGGTGAGCCTTAGCCTTTCATTATCAATTCAAAGATTTTTTGTGATTGTTCACCGCCCTGATAACAAGGTCTTGCGTCTTTCATATCAGAGATTTCATCCCATTTCTCTGCAATGTTTTCTGCGGTCATGTCTTCACCAGTGCCTAAGTTGACACCCATAGTTTCGTGAACAAAAACTCTTGCAAAAACTCCAGCGCCTGCTGACATGATGACTCCTGTAGGTGCATCTTCAGAAACCATATAGGTTACGGCTGGAGTTACATGATCAGGTTGAATCTGATCTAAAACTTCTCCAGGCATCAAATCTTCAGTCATTCGAGTTCCGGCTACAGGAGCAAGAGCATTACATTTAATGTTGTACTTAGCGCCTTCTAGTTTAAGGGTATTAATTAAGCCAACCACTCCCATTTTTGCTGCACCATAATTTGTTTGACCAAAATTTCCATATAAACCACTGGATGATGAAGTCACAACAATTCTGCCGTAATTCTGTTCTTTCATAATTTCCCAAACTGCCTTTGTACAGTTCACTGTTCCCATTAAATGAACTTCTAAGACCATACGAAAGTCTTCATCAGTAACTTTTGAAAAAGATTTATCTCTTAGGATTCCGGCGTTGTTAATTAAGATATCTATTCTGCCGTAGGCATCCATAGTTTGTTTAACCATTTCCTCGACTTGAGCAACATCAGTGACACTTGCTCCATTCGCCATTGCTTCACCGCCTGCTGCTTTAATTTCTTCAACAACTTTTTCTGCTGCCGATAAAGAACCATCATCGGAACCATCTACGTTTCCACCAAGATCATTTACAACAACCTTAGCCCCTCTCTTTGCTAAATCTAAAGCATGACATCTTCCTAATCCACCACCAGCTCCAGTTACAATGGCAACTTTTCCGTCAAAATTAATAGTCATTTAGTTCTCCTTGTTATTTAATATGCGTTTGATTAATTCAAGTCGGTAATATTACATCTTGTCAGAACGTAAGCAAAATAAAAAAATTGATAAAAGAGCTCCTGTCATCGTTGGCGTCGGTGACTTAGTTGATAGATCCAAGGAAGATGGGCTAAACCCTCAAGAACTTCTTGCAAAAGCCTGTGAACATGCAATTCAAGACTCTGGCATCAAAGAATTGAATAAGCACATTGACTATGTGGGTGTAGTTAGATTTACCGTAGATTTTCTTACCGCAACCAACCAATCAAACTTTCAATATTCAAATTTTCCAAGAACTCTTGCCAATAAACTAAATGTCTCAGCGAAAAATGAAGTATATGCGCCGATGGGCGGTAATAGCCCTCAAGTATTGTTGGAGGATGCTCTAGTTAAAATTTCCTCTGGAGAAACAGATTGCGCTTTGCTTAGTGGTGGTGAAGCTCTTCAAACAATGATAGCTAAGTTAAAAGCTGGCATGTCATTGGATTGGCTAGATGAGCCAGGAGGTTCGCCAGAGATGATAGGTAATAATGATATTGGTTTTTCAGATCATGAAAAGTTACATGGAATGGACTTGCCAACCAACGTATACCCTCTTTTTGCTCAAGCATTGAGAAAAGTAGAGAAGAAAACAGCTGCTACCCATCTTGATGAATGTAGCGCCTTATTCAGCGAATTCAGCAAAATTGCATCCAAAAATCCTTATTCTTGGTTTCCTTCCTATCGTAGCGCAACAGAGATTGCAGAAGAAACGACAAACAATCGAATGGTAGGTTTTCCTTATACAAAATATTTAAATTCAGTCATACGAGTAAATATGGCTTCTGCTTTTATCCTAATGTCACAAGGTAAAGCCGACGAACTAAACGTTGCAGAAAATAAAAGAGTGTATGTGCATGGCTGCTCTATTCTCAATGATATTTGGAATGTTACTGAAAGACCTGATTTTCATTCTTCTCCTGCAATTAAGACTTGTGTAAATCAATCTTTGGATCAAGCTGAAATTTCTTTATCCGATATAAAACACTTTGATTTGTATTCTTGTTTCCCTTCAGCAGTACAAATTGCAAAAAAGGAATTGGGTATTCCGGAAGAAAAAAAAGATTTAACGGTTACGGGAGGATTGCCCTACTTTGGAGGCCCTGGAAATTCTTACACGATGTTTTCAACTACGGAAATGGTGAGACAACTGAGAAAAAAACCTCAGACTTATGGATTGCTTACTGCAAATTCATGGTTTATCACCAAACACGCAACTCTTGTCATGTCGACAATCCCGGCCAAACCCTTTGAAAAAATAAATAACAGTTCTGTTCAAAAGGATATCAACTCAAAAGCTATTCAAAATTTCACGGAAACGCCTTCAGGTAATGGAAAGATAGATACTTATACCGTCATAAATGGAAGAAAAGGTTTAGAATTTGGATTAATAATTGGATCTCTTGAAGATGGAACTAGATTTATTGCGAATAGCGAAAAAGATGAAGTTCTTCTGAATAGCATGATTAAAAATGAGATGTTGGATGCCAAAGTATCCGTTTCTCAAAAACAAGGAAAGAATATTTTTAACTTAATTTAAGGAAAGATACATGAAAGAAGTAAATGTTTTAGTAACTGGAGCTGCCGGTCAAATAGGTTATGCCTTGCTGACTAGATTGGCTAGTGGTGAAACTTTCGGGCAGGATGTTAAGGTTAATTTGAACCTCGTTGAAGTACCTCAAGTTGTATCCAGGCTTGAGGGTTCTCGCATGGAATTAGAAGATTGTGGTTTTAACACCTTAGGGACTGTAAAAAACTTTTCTGATATGAATGAAGCTTCAGGTGATATAGATTGGGCTCTCTTGGTAGGTAGCATTCCGAGAGGTATCACTATCAATGGGAAAAAAATTGAAGAACGTGCAGACTTATTAAAAATAAATGGTGGCATCTTTACTGAACAAGGAAAAGCCCTTGGAGAAAATGCCAAGGCAGATGCAAAAATACTTGTTGTTGGGAACCCGGCAAACACTAATGCTTTAATTGGCTGCACGCATGGTAACAATGAGTCTCAAACATGGATGGCAATGACTGCCTTAGATGCCAACAGAGCTAAAGCTCAAGTTGCAAACAAATGCAATTTAGATATCTCCGATATCAAAAAAATGACTATATGGGGAAACCACAGTCCAACCATGTATCCTGATCTAGACAATGCAGAAATCAAAGGCGAATCGGCTAGCGGCTGGATCAATGATCAAAACTGGATTGAGAGTGATTTTCTCAGAATCGTTCAACAACGTGGAAAGGCTATTATCGATGCAAGAGGAGCTTCATCTGCAACCTCAGCGGCTAATGCTGCCATTGATACGGTAAAGGCAACAATTAAAGAAACTCCTGAAGATGATTGGTTTAGTGCGGCAGTCTTAAGCGATGGAAGTTATAATGTTCCAGAAGGTTTAATCTTTGGCTTTCCCCTGAAGGTAGATACCAATGGAAAAGTTTCAATCGTCAAAGATTTACCAATAAGCGATTATGCTCAGGAGAAAATTGATCTAACTACTCAAGAACTTCTGGATGAGAAAAACGATATAAAAGATTTACTTTGATTAATGTCTATGAATCATGTGTTCAACTGAATGTTGCATTTTCTCCAACTGAGTATGATAAAAGTTGTAGAGAAAAGCTCCACCAAAAACTAAAACCAAGATTATAAATATTAAAGTTTTATTCATTAGTTAATACTTCTTTCAACCCACTCTTCTAAAAAACCCTCGTAAGGCTGTTCCCTATCATGAATTGGCATTCCCTTATCATCAATAGTAACTCCAAAAAAATACCTTACCCCAACATGAAAGGATTCCATAATAAAACCCTCATCTAAAGCTAAAGGAACCTCCAGATAATCTGCTTTATATTTCAAATAGTTCAAGAATCTGAAGATATCTAAATCTTTCTTATCCATGGTGTTTTGGTTTTAAAATTATCATAGAAGAAGCCGCCACTAAACCCTTTAGAAATGTTCTTCGAGATACTCTTTTTTCCCAAAACTTTTGGGTTTCCTTATTTTTTTTTATTTGATTTTTTAAATATTGAATAATTTCCTTATCTTTTCTAGCATTTCTAAATAAAAATTCTCTACCAAGAACTAGAGATATCCCAATTATCGGTCCTGTAATTCCTATGATCGCAGTATTTAAAGATAAATTTGAAAATCGTTTTACAATTTTTTGATGTTTTTTGAATTCGCTTATATCCTTCTCCCTGTAACCGCTAAATACAATATAAGCAACACTTATTAAAGGCGCTAAATTAAGAATTCCTAAGTCATTATCAGTCGCTGAAGATATGTCTTCTTCTAATCCTTGATTTGATATTGACGAGGCTGTAATTTTATTTGCATTGTTAATAGACGATAATTGACCTTCCAAGTCAGAAAGTGTAATCACATCTATTTCAGGGTATGTCTCTATGGCAGTTTTTACGTAATCTAATGAAGTCGATGCTTTCAACTGGAGAAGCTCAGAAATTTCTTTATCGGGACCAGATACTTTAATATCCCACCCTGCTTGAGAAGGTAATTCGGCTAATTCAGCTTTGTAACCAGCTTCTAAATTATTATTTAAATGGTCAAGGTACTTAACTTCAAATAATTTTCCTTTCATGGCGTTCAGGAAGCCAAGACGAGATTCGTAATCATCGAAACTGTTCCAAGAGTCTAAAAAGTTGGTTTCTCTTGCTAAATTAGGAAATGCTAATTCATAGGCTTTACTGACATCTGAAGGGATGCCGCTTGAACTCATTTCATAGGCTGTTAAGCCTGACAATATACATGCATCTGAAAAGGGATAATCATTTCTAAATTTCTTTTTTTTAGTATCAAATTTGATATTTTGTTTATTTATTTTAGTAATTAGTTTTTTTTTGATTTTCTTTCCTCTAATTGAGTAATATGAATCACTTGTAATATCCTTGGAAAATTCATAAATTCCTGATGCAACAGCAGGCAGAGCTTTAACCGTTTCAGTAATTAATTTTTGAGAGTTTTTTAAAACAAAACCTGTTCCTTTAAATAAAATTTTTTTCATAATTCTTTGAATTACCTATGGCCTGTTAGCTAAAATGAATTTAGAAATTTTTCTGTCTTGGACTTTGGTTTAAAACAATACCATGCTAGATAAACTCTATAAATAATCAATATTGAAATAACAAAGTAATCCAATTATTTATACCTAGGATTGTCTATCTTAATTTTTTCCTCTGTGAGGTCATATAGAAAATCTACAAGATCTTTGTCTTCATGATCAAATTCTTTATCTCTAATTTTTTGGGACAATTTTTCTATGGTGAAACCATTTTCTCCAATAAGGTTTGCGCCTAGCTTAGAAAATTTTTTATTTATTTCTTCTCCAGTTTCAACTTCCCTTCTAACAATATTCAGAACATTTAAAACAATCTGCAATTTAAACTTTTTATTTGCTGGATAAGAATCCGATTTTATTTCGGCATCGACGAAATCAATTACTACCTCTAAAAGTTCTTTAGAAGTTGGTCTATCAAAAACACTCATAAGAAATTTTTATGTTTAATCATATTCATTAAGTCAAATTCCGTTTCGGATACTCTTCTACCAATCGCAGCTTTTTCTACTGAATTTACCATTCCACTTAGATGAGCAAAAGTTTGCATCATGCAAATTACTCCCCAGCGTAATGAACCATAAAGCTGCCAAATATCAAGCTGTGATTCATCAATTTTTATATCAGAATTGGATTCATAACCAGCGATGAGATCTTTAATATCTCCTAGGCCGCCCACTCTTTTTTTTACATTGCCAAATCTCCAAGAACGTACGCATAGCCATCCCAGATCCTCCATAGGGTTGCCTATATGAGCTAACTCCCAATCAATAATAGATTCTAAATTTTCTTCAGAAATAATGAAGTTTCCAAAACGGAAATCGCCATGAACCAAAACTTCTCCATAGTCTTTGAGTTCTTGGGCTTGAAGCCATTTGAAAGCTAAATCAAAAACTGGTTGTGGTTGGTTAAAGCTCAGATATACCTGAAAGAGTTTTTCTAGAGAATCTGAAAAGGTCACCTGATCAAGAGCTGTTAAATCTTCTAATTGCGTTTGATGGATTTTGGCCAAAGATTTACCGATTTCAAAAGGAAGTTTTTCTCGAGCAGTTGAAAATTTCTCATCTCTAAGAATTTTACGAGGAATGGTTTCTCCTGATATTGCTTCCATGACATAACCCTCACCTATTTCTTCACCCTCAGAAAATTCAAATATGATATCTGGTACAGGAGCTCCATTTTTTTTAACAACTTTTTGTATTTTTGCTTCTAAGGTTTTTGGAATTGCCATCACGGATTTTTCTTGTGATAGAGTTCTTCTAACAATCAGTTCATCTTCATTAGCAAGAATGATACGGTTGATATCTGCAGAAGCTCCCCCTGTAAGAGGAATCAGTTGCTTGATTTTTTGCTGCAGAGAATTTTCTAAAAATTCCTGGAAGACTGACATCTTATGATACTAAGGATGCATCTCGCTCGCCAAAATCCCATCCAGGGCCATTGTTTTCGTAGTTTTTGAGAATACGTCTTGCAACGGATTGGACGTGAACTTCATCAGGACCATCGTAGATTCTTGCTTCTCTGGCATGTCGATACATCAAACTCAATGGCGTATCATCAGTTAGTCCTTTTGCGCCATGAACTTGGATGGCTCGATCTATGACGTTGTGTAGCATCTCTGCCCCAACCACTTTAATCAAACCGATTTCAATTCTAGCATCATCTCCTTGGTCAATTCTTTTAGCAGCATCAAGGGTCAAATGACGAGAAGCTTGAATTTCACAAGCACTATCGAAAACAAATTTTTGCAGCAGTTGTTTTTTCGTTAGTGGTGTCCCAAAAGTTTCTCTCTCATGCATTCTTTCACAAAGCAGATCAAAGGCTCTTTGAGCTTGGCCTAACCAGCGCATGCAATGAAAAATTCTTCCGGGTCCAAGTCGTTTTTGTGCAATAATGAATCCTTGTCCCCTTGGGCCTAATAAATTTTCTTCAGGAACTTCGACGTTATCGTATTTAACTTCGTAGTGTCCACCATTAATACCAAGTACAGGAGTCTCTCGAATAATTTTATAACCTGGGTTGTCTGTTGGCACAATAATCATGCTGAAAGCGCCATGACTAGGGGCGTCTAATTCAGTTCGACACATCACTGTAGTGTAGGCAGCTCTGGCAGCTCCAGTAGTAAACCATTTTGTGCCATTTATTTTCCACGTACCATTATCAAGGATAGCTGTGGTTTGCAATTGAGTAGGATCAGAACTTGCGACATCAGGTTCAGTCATGCCAAAACTTGGAAAGATTTCTCCTTGAACTAATGGTTCGAGATATTGATCCCTCCAATGTGGCGAAGCAAATTCTCTAAGCATTATTGAATCTTGTAGAGAATGTGTGCCCAATGCCACCATGGCAAAAGAAGATCTACCAATAACCTCGTTAACGTATACATATTCCATAAAAGGCATCCCGCCTCCACCAATATCTTCTGGGTGTCCCAATGCCCAAATTTTTTCATCCTTTGCCAATTTCATTAATGAACCAAGCATTTCTCGCGCCTCGGGCGTACCTTTAGCTAACTCAGTTTCTTTAGGATAAATTTCAGTTTCAATGAAATCTTTTACCTTTGCTCTAATTTTTGTCCAATCTTTACTCATAATTCTTATTTGTTTTTTAGTTGAGGAAATAATAAAACATCTCGAATAGATTCGGTACCGGTAATTAACATGGTTAATCGATCTATGCCAATACCAACACCAGCGCATGGAGCCAGTCCATGCTCTAGAGCTTCGATGTAATCTTTATCAAAATGCATCGCTTCATTATCGCCCGAATCCTTTTTAGCAACTTGATCTTTAAAACGTTCTGCTTGTTCTTCAGGATCGTTTAACTCAGAAAAGCCATTAGCAATCTCTTTACCATCTATAAAAAGTTCAAATCTTTCTGCCACCTCAGGATTTACAGTCGAAGCTCTCGCTAAAGGTGAAACTTCAATTGGATATTCAGTAATAAAAGTAGGCTCTATAAGTTTCTCTTCGACCAATGCTTCAAATATTTCATTTTTAATGATGGCTAATGAACCCTTAGTATCCGTTTTTATTTTTTCTGCTTTGCAAAATTCCTTAAGCTTCTTGGCATCACTTAAGTCTTTTTTCTTCAGAGAAGTGAATTGCAATATTGCTTCATCCATAGTTAATTTATGAAAAGCTTTTTTAAAGATATTTATTTTATGAGGCAATGATTTTGTAATTGCTTTGAACATCTTCTCTACAAATTTAATTTGAAAGTCGCTATCAACATAGGCGGTATAAAATTCCAACATAGTGAATTCTGGATTGTGTCTAGTTGAAAGCCCTTCGTTTCTAAAATTTCTATTGATCTCAAACACTTTTTCAAATCCGCCAACAACCAATCTCTTCAAGTATAGTTCTGGCGCAACTCTTAAAAATAAATCCATATTCAAAGAGTTATGATGCGTAACAAAAGGCCTTGCTGTGGCTCCGCCTGGAATGGGGTGCATCATAGGAGTCTCAACTTCAATAAAGTCATCAGCCAACAGGAAAGCTCTAATATTGCTTATTATTTCTGCTCTAGTTTTAAAGACTTCTAAACTTTCTGGATTGGTCAATAAGTCCAGGTAGCGTTTGCGATAACGTATTTCGGTATCAGTTAAACCCAAGTGTTTTTCTGGTAACGGTCTTAACGATTTGGTTAAGAGTTTTAATTTTTTAACGTGTATCGAGAGTTCACCGGTATTAGTTTTAAACACTATTCCTTCTGCGCCGACGATATCTCCCAAGTCATAATTTTTAAATTCATCGTAGTTCGAAATTTCATCGGCTCTGATGTAAAGCTGAATTCTTCCAGAAAAATCTTGAATGGTTGTAAAACTTGCCTTGCCCATCATTCTTCTAAGCATGATGCGTCCAGCAACTACTCCTTTTGCCTTTTGCTTTTCCAATTCTTCTTTGGAAAACTCATCAAACTCATTTTTTAATTCTTGAGCTAAATGTTTTCTTTTAAAATCGTTTGGAAAAGCCTTATTTGCCTCTCTAAGCTCAGCAAGTTTCTTTCGCCTTTCTTCAATTAAATGATTTTCTTCTTTGTCTTGAGACATTATTCAATTCCCTGCTTTAAACTGGCTTCAATAAATAAATCTAAATTACCATCCAATACATCATTGCAGTTTCCCGTTTCTACGCCTGTTCTGAGGTCTTTAATTCTTGCCGAGTCTAATACGTAAGATCTAATTTGACTTCCCCAACCGATATCTGCTTTCGATGCCTCTAGATTTTCCATTTCTTGTTGTTGCTTTTTTAATTCTATCTCAAAGAGCTTTGCACGTAACTGCTTCATGGCGCTATCTTTGTTTTTATGTTGTGATCTTTGTGTTTGACATTGCACCACTACTCCTGAAGGCATATGAGTCAAACGCACTGCCGAATCTGTTTTATTTACGTGTTGTCCTCCTGCACCGCTTGCTCGGTAAGTATCGATTCGAATGTCTGCAGGATTTAAATCTATTTGAATATCATCATCTACTTCTGGCGATACAAAAATTGACGCAAAAGAGGTATGTCGACGATTCCCAGAGTCGAAAGGCGACTTTCTAACCAGTCGATGAACACCTGATTCTGTTCTAAGCCAACCATACGCAAACTCGCCTTCAAATTTAATCGTAGCGCTTTTAATTCCTGCAACTTCTCCTGGAGAGACTTCAATTAATTCGGTTTTAAAACCTTTGTTTTCGCCCCATCTCAAATACATCCGTAAAAGCATTTCTGCCCAATCCTGAGCTTCCGTCCCTCCCGAACCAGACTGAATATCAAGATAAGTATTTGCTTGATCCATCTTTCCTGAAAACATTCTACGGAACTCCAAATCTGCAATTTTTTCTTCAACATTAAAAAGTTCTTCTTTTAATTGGTTTGCTTCTGATTCATCTTCGCTTAGCTCAAATAATTCATTCAAATCTTCTACAGAGTTATTTAATCCCTTTACCAAATCAACGAGTTTTTCTAGAGAAGCTTTTTCCTTACCTAATTTCTGACTTTCTTCTTGATTAGACCAAACTTCAGGGTCTTGAAGTCTGGTGTTGATTTCGTCTAAGCGTTTTTTCTTTTCTTCAAAGTCAAAGGTACCCCCTAAGCTCAGCTAGAGACTTAGCAGCAACTTTGATTCTTTCGCCTAAAGACAGTTCAACCATTTAATTAAGAACCTCCGAATTAAGATAATTATTCAGGTCCTCAAATTTATTTTCAAGCACTGAAAAAGTCTCTTCTTTAGTCATAATTTCCTTCAAGGAGCTTGGAGTATTTTCGTCTAAAATATCCAATTCTTTATTTATTGCATCTGGAAATTTAGCTGGATGTGCTGTAGCAAAAGTTACAAGCTCTGAAGGGTCAAGGTTGAGATCTTTGTTTCCCTTTATTGCTGTTGCAGTATGAGGATCAAACAAAATATTTTCTGTTTCAAAGCTTTTTACAATTGTTTCAACAATTTCTTTATCATCGCAAGTAGAGCTTTGAAAAAAAGCTTTCACTTTTTTCCAGATTTCATCGGATTGATTGAAATCTATAGATTTTTCAGGAAACGATGAGAAAGTATCGCTAAGCTTGGCGCCATTATTTTTGTAAATCTCAAACAATAACCTTTCAAAATTACTCGCAACAGAAATGTCCATAGATGGAGCAAGAGAAGCAGATGTTTCTTTTTTTTGATATACATCATCAGAGAAAAGTCTATGTAAAACATCGTTCTTGTTGGTTGCAATATTGATTCCTTTAAATGAAAGACCCATATTTTTTGCCGTCCAGCCAGCATACGCATGTCCAAAGTTTCCAGAAGGGATAGAAGCTATATAATCTTTTTTTAATTGAAGTTTAGTGGAAAAAAAATAGACGCTTTGTGCCATGATTCTTGTCCAATTAATTGAGTTGATTGATACAAACTTGACCTCTTCATTGTTGTTTTCTATGAACATTTTTTTTACGTAATTTTGACAATCATCAAAATCGCCCTTCACTGCCAAAGGGAATACATTTTTTGCATTTGAAGTTGTCATTTGTCTTTGTTGAACGGGGGATATCTTTTGATGAGGAAATAAAATAGCAATATCAATGTCTTTGAATTTTTTACATGCTTCTATAGCAGCAGAACCTGTATCGCCTGAAGTAGCACCAAGAACAACGATTTTCTTATCTGTTTTTTCAGCAGCTTTATCCAATAAAGCCGCCAACAATTGCATAGCCACATCTTTAAAAGCAAAAGTTGGACCATGAAACAATTCAAGGACATAGCCAATGTTTTTTGTTTCAACTAACTTTACAACTTCAGGAATAGTAAAAGATTCATAAGCATTTTTTACAACTTGCTCAAAGTCATCTTTTGATAAAAAACCTTCAACGTATGGATACAAAAGATGCGAAGCCAGATCTTGATAACTTGCAGTCTCAAAATCTGAGATTTCTTCTTTTGAAAACTTTGGAAAATTCTCTGGTACATATAATCCACCATCTTTTGCAGTACCTGATGTAAGCACATCAACAAAGTTTAGTGCTTCTGAATTTCCTCTAGTGCTGAAGTATTTCATTTTAGATATCTAAAATCCTAATATGAGTTAGTGGTCCTGAAACCTCATCTAAAGCTTCCAATTCTTTAATAGTCTCTCGGATAGTCGTTTCATCGGAGTTACTCAGTACAATAACCAAAGGTATTTGGTCATCACTTCTCTCTAATTCCTTTTGAATAAGATTATCAATTGAGAGATTGTTGTCCGCCAGCAAAGTAGAAATTTTTGCAACTACTCCAGGTTTATCATTTACTTGGAGTTTTAGGTAACGATCACAGTAAAAATTATCAAAACTTGAAGAAAGGTCTTGTTGTACAAATTTTCCATAATCAAAAATTTTTCCACGCGCTATATCAATAACGTCTGATAAAACCGAATTGGCAGTTGGCTTGGCCCCTGCACCTGGCCCAGAATACATCGTACCGCCAACATTTTCAGCATTTACAAGCACTGCGTTATTTTCATTTTGGATTGAAGCCAAAAGCGAATCTGCCTTTACAAAAGCAGGAAAACTACCAAGAGTAATCTGGTCCTTATATTTCATGCCAACCGATAAAGGCTTCAAAACAAAATTCAATTGCTTGCCGTAATCTATGTCATCAGGAGAAATTTTATCGATTCCTTCAAAATAAACTTTTTCCATTGAGGAGTTTTGAAAAAAAGAAAGTGTCGCTAGGATACTTGTTTTTTGTGCAGCATCTTGACCTGAAATATCAAAGGTAGGATCGGGTTCAGCAAACCCTTCCTTTTGAGCCAAAGCCAATGCAGTACCAAAAGATAACTTTTCGTCAGCCATTTTAGAAAAAATAAAATTGGAAGTGCCATTTAATATTCCTGCAAAGGAATTTATCTGATTACTAATTAAACCATCTCTAATGGTTCTAATAATTGGAATACCCCCAGCTACGGAAGCCTCAAAACCGATGTGAACCTTATTTTCCCTTGCCAATTCAAAAAGTTCTTTTGAATGAGCAGCAATGAGAGCTTTATTTGCCGTGACAAAATGTTTTTTATTTTTAAGTGCTGAAATAGCTAGTTTGTATGCGTCTTCAACCCCGCCAATCAACTCCACCACAACATCAACATCATCTGACTTGGCAACTTCTTGAATATCAGTAATAACTGAAATATTAGAAACACCGGATACCTTGCCTTTCCTTGCGCCAATCAAAGATATTGAAATGTTCAAACCATAATTTTGATTTATTAGAGATTCCGAAGAAACAATACTTTCAATAAAAGCTGATCCGACGTTTCCAGTGCCGCATAAACCTATTTTTAAATTTGTCATTATAGATACTCTTTGAAGGCTTTTTTTATACCTCTGACTGCCTGATTCGTTCTTTGTTCATTTTCAATCAAAGAAAATCTAACAAAGTCATCTCCGTACTCTCCAAAACCCAAACCTGGAGAAACGGCAACTTTAGCCTTTTCCAATAGGAATCTAGAAAATTCCATAGACTTCATTTCAAACGATTCAGGGATTCTTGCCCAAACAAACATAGTTGCTTTGGGTTTTTCAATGCTCCAGCCAAATGCATTCAAACCATCACAAAGTACATCTCTTCGTGATTTATAATTTTGGCAAATCTTTTCTACTTCTTTATCGCCATTATTCAAAGCTTCTATTCCGGCTACCTGAATGGGGGTGAAGTGACCATAATCAAAATAAGATTTTAATCTTGCTAATGCAGCAATGAGTTCTTTGTTGCCACAGCAAAAGCCTAAACGCCAACCTGGCATATTGTAGCTTTTTGAAAGAGTATAAAACTCAACAGCTATATCTTTTGCCCCTTCTACTTGAAGAATTGAAGGAGCTTCATAACCATCAAAACAAAGATCAGCATAAGCCAAGTCATGAACAACCCAAATGTTATGCTCTTTGGCAATAGCTATAACTTCTTTAAAAAAATCTAAATCTACGCAACTCGTTGTCGGGTTGCTTGGAAAATTAATGAGCAACATTTTAGGTTTTGGAAAAGAATTTTTTATTGCATCTTTTAAACTTTTAAAGAAATCAATGCCTGGTCCGATTGGTACGTGATGAATATCAGCTCCAGCAATTACAAAACCAAAAGGATGTATTGGGTAAGCTGGATTTGGTACCAAAATTACGTCTCCCTTATCCATTGTGGCAATGGCTAAATGACTCAAGCCTTCTTTAGAACCAAGAGTAGCTATTGCCTCTTCTTCAGGATCCAATGCAACATCAAATTTTCTTGCATACCAATCGGTTATAGCTTTTCTTAATTTGGGTATACCTTTTGATTGGGAGTAACGATGGGTATCGGGTCGCATAACAACTTCTTTAAGCTTCTCAACAATAAAATCAGGAGTTGCGCCATCAGGATTTCCCATTCCAAAATCAATAATATCCTCACCTCTTCTTCGAGCTGCCATTTTAAGTTGGCCAATCTCCTCGAATACATAAGGAGGCAATCTATCTATTGAAGAAAAGTTTTTATCCATAATTATTTTTTTAAAAAATTCAATATCTCTTCGGCAGAGTGATAACCTGCTAATAAGAAACCATTTTCTAAAATTATAGTAGGAGTTCCTCGGGCATTAAATTCTTTTGCTAGATTATAATGTTTTGAGACAATTTTTTTACTGCAATCATCGCTTTTGATAGTTTTTCCAAGTTTTAAAGTCGTCAAAGTTCCTTGAGGATCTTTTGAGCACCAAGCAGTCTTCATTTTTTGATAAGTTTCACTTTCCAAACCCTCTCTTGGATATGCTAAATAATTAACTTGTATGCCGTTCTCTAAATAGCTTGTGATTTCAGAATGCAATTTTCTACAGTACCCACAATCAACATCGGTAAAGACATAAATGTCTGTTTTCTTTTCTTTCGGCTCAAAGGTTATAAACTCACTTTGATTTATTTTAAGAAGTCTATTAATTCTTTTTTTAGAATCTCGTATGTCTGAGAAATTTATCAAAGAGTTTTTTTCGATTTGATAAAGATCGCCATTGATGATGAATTCACCATCTGCCGTTATATAGAATAAAGAACCATCAGATAATTCAACTGAAAAGAAGTTTGAAGAATAAGTATCTTCAACCGTATCTACCGATATCTCTTCTGGAATGATTTCGTTTAATTTTGTTTTTATTTCATCTTTATCTAAGACAAAAATCTGCAAAGAAAATAACAAAACAATAAACCTGTAAACAATCATATCCTAGCCTCTTGGATGGTGCTCAGTATGAAGTCTTTTCAGACGTTGTCTAGCAACCTCAGTATAAATTTGCGTTGTATTTAAGTCGCTATGTCCTAGTAAAAGTTGCACCACTCTTAAGTCGGCTCCATTATTTAAAAGATGGGTTGCAAAAGCGTGTCTAAGTACGTGAGGAGAAATTTTATCTTGCTCAAATCCTGAAGCAAAACAATAGTGTTTTATCCTATGCCAAAAGGATTGACGACTCATTCTTTGTCCTCTTGTTGATAAAAATAAAAAGTCAGAGTGTCTTTTATTGAGAAGATTTTTCCTAGAAGAGGAAATGTAAAGTTCTAATAGACTAATAAGCTGATCGCCCATAGGTACCAATCTCTCCTTTTGGCCTTTTCCAATTACTCTAATCACACCTTGGCGCAAGTTAAGATTTAGCAATTCTAAATTTGTTAATTCTGAAATTCTTAACCCGCAAGAATATAAAGTCTCAATCATAGTTTTATCTCTGAGCCCAATATCTGTCTTTTCATCTGGTGCAGCTAATAATGCTTCAACTTCTCTTTCTGAAATGGATTTGGGAATGGACTTTAATAATTTTGGCGTTTCTACCTCGCTTGAGGGATCGTTTGAAATAATAGATTTAAAGACCAAATAGCGGAAGAAAGATTTTAATGAAGAAAGTTTTCTGGCAACTGTTTTACTTCCCAAGCCTTTTTGAAAAAGAAAAGATAAGTAAGAGAGAATTTCTTTCTTGGAAGTTTTAATATAACTAAGGTTATTTTTTTCAAGCCATGAGGAAAATTGCTCAAGATCACTTCTATATGAGTCTAATGTATTTTGACTCAATCCTTTTTCAATCCAGATATTATCGATGAAGGCATCAAGAATTTGCCTATCCGAATCACTCATTGTGTGATTATACTTTTTCTTTTATTCTTGCGGACCTTCCAGAGCGTTCTCTTAGGTAATAAAGTTTAGATTGCCTAACCTTACCTTTCCTTTTAACTTTAATGGATTTTATTAATGGGCTGTGAGTTTGAAATGTTCTTTCAACACCAACACCGCTAGAAATTTTTCTTACTGTAAAAGCAGAATTTAAACCTCTATTTTTGATACCAATTACTACACCTTCAAAAGGTTGGGTTCTCTCTCGATCTCCTTCTTTAACTAAAATCTCAACCAAGACTGTATCCCCTTGGTTGAAATCAGGGATATTATCTTTAAGTTGTGTTGCTTCTATAACTTGGATAGATGTTCTTTTGCTACTCATTTCTATTACAGCTTATCTACAAGGAAAATAATTCTATCAGATTATTACTCAAGTTCATTAAAAAATTCTTCCAAAAGTGCTTTTTCTTCAGGTGATAATTTGATTTTTTCAAGAAGATCTTTTCTTCTCGAAGCGGTAATTCCAAGCATCTGTTTCTTTCGCCATTGTTCTATAACCGCATGATTTCCAGATAATAATTCTTTTGGCACATTACCCAATTTCATTTTTTCCGGTCTGGTATACTGAGGATATTCTAATAATCCTCCGGAAAAAGATTCTTGCTCAAGAGATGCGTCGTCTCCTAAGACTCCCTCAATATTCCTTGCGATGGCATCAAATACTACTAAAGCAGGCAGCTCTCCACCGGAGAGAACATAATCTCCAATGCTTATCTCGTCATCCACATAATGATCAATGATTCTCTGATCAATTCCTTCATAGCGACCGCAAATGAATATTATATTTTTCTCCAAAGCCAGGGTCTCAGCAGTCTCTTGAGTAAATGGCTTGCCTTTTGGAGATAAATAAATAATTTTGCTTTCTGATCTCTCGAATTTAGAAGTTGCATCGTCTATAGCTTTCATTAAAGGTTCAGTTTTCAAAAGCATTCCCGGCCCGCCGCCATAAACCTTGTCATCAACCCTTTCTTTGGTCTTAAGATAATCTCTAGGATTTATCGTTTTAAAAGAGATCAAAGACTTTTCGATAGCTCTTTTAGTTATGCTTTCATTCAATGCAGATCTTATGATTTCGGGAAACAAGGAAATAAAAGTAAAATTCATTTAAACCTCCCAATCTACATAAATGCTTTTTTCTGTTACCTCCAGAATTACTTGTTTCATAATGAAAGGAATCAAAATATCTTCTTGATTTGAATTTTTAATTATTAGCACATCATTAGAGCCAGTTTCCATAAGAGAATGGACCTTGCCTAAAGATTTTTCTGAGCTTCGTATGATTACCTCTAAACCAATTAGATCATTCCAATAGAACTTATCCTCTGTTTCAGGAAGATCTGATTTAGGAATAAATATTTCCCTACCTTTAAAAGTTTCTTCAGCCTCCTCAAGAGAATTGCAGTTATTCAGAAAAATGATTAAATTTTTACCGGAAGTAGTTATTTTTTTTACTTCTAATTCAATAAATTGGGAGCTCTCTTTCATGAAGAAAGAATTGTAAGATTTTATGTTTTCAGGAGGTCTTGTGAAGGAATTTAATTTTATACTTCCTTTAAGACCGATTGGACGACCAAAACTTCCTACCAAAATGAAATCATCATCTTGGTAGGTCATTTTGATAACTTATTTATCGTCTTTAGAGTCGTCAGATGTGAATGCGTCTTTGACAGCATCGATTGCATCACCAACTGCATCAGCAGCGCCTTCAGCAACATCTTTTACAGCATCAACTGCGTCTTCGACAACATCTTCTGCTGTCTCAACAACGTCTTCAACTACATCAGCAGCGCCTTCAGCAACATCTTTTACAGCATCAACAGCATCTTCAGCAACATCAACTGCAGTTTCGACAACGTCTTCGGCAACATCGACTGCGCCTTCAGCTACGTCTTTTACTGCTTCAACAACATCGCCTTCAGCAAGATCGCCTGCCACTTCTTTTGCAGTGTCAACAACATCGCCGGCAACATCAGCTGCACCTTCGGCAACGTCTTTAACAGCATCAACTGCATCTCCGACAACATCTTCAGCAGTCTCAACAACATCGCCAGCAACATTAGCAGCTCCTTCAGCAACATCAGTTACGGCTTTGGCAGCATCTTCAACAACATCTTCTGCAGTTTCTACTACTTCTTCAGCAACATCAACTGCGCCTTCAGCTACATCTGTTACAGCTTCAGCAGCGCCTTCGGCTACGTCTTTTGTACCTTCTGCAACCTTATCGATAATATCTTCGGTTTTTTCCATTAGATTATCCTCATTGTTTGATTGGTTATTATTATTGGTACTTTTTGATTCTGTATTTTCTGTCTCAGCCGAGACTTCTTCTCCTTCAGAAGAACTTTCTTGAGTATCTGCTTCAGATGCTGAAGCTTTTTTCTTCTCAAGTTTCACTAATCTTAGTTTCTCTTTCTTTGCAACTAATTGATTGAAATCTTCTGTTGAAAGTTTTGACTCTTTAATCAAAGTTTTAACCCTCTCAGTAACTTGAGCTCCTTTACTAACCCAATAATCTAATCTTTCGTGATCTATATTAAGTCTGTCGTTTTGCGCAGAGGCAATAGGATTAAAAAAACCCACTCTTTCGATGTATTTACCATCTCTAGCTCTTCGTGAATCCGCGACTGTAATATGAAAATAGGGACGCTTTTTAGCGCCTCCTCTGGCTAGTCTTATAGTTACCATAAATTTCTTTGAGATGCGTATTCTAAGTAATTTAATTTTGTATTCAAGTAAAACCTTCCTATAATTGTAAAAAAATGCAAACTATTCACATAATTCCTACAATTGACTGACGTTAATCCCTGGATGCTCTTTTCAAGCATCGTTTTTCTGCTTTTTCTTTCTGCTTTTTTCTCTGGAGTAGAAACGGCTATGATGTCCTTAAATAGGTATCGTCTTAAACATTTAGTTAAGGAAAACGATAAAGGAGCTATTAGAGCTGACAAACTTTTAAAAAGACCCGATAGATTACTCGGTGTTATTCTCATAGGTAATAATTTTGTAAATATTCTTGCAGCTTCACTTACGACTGTCCTTTGTTTAAATTTATTTGGAGATAGTGGAGTTGTAATTGGTTCTATCGTCTTAACATTAATAATTTTAGTATTTGCTGAAATCACTCCGAAGACTTTTGCAGCATTGAATTCAGAAAAAGTTGCCCTTCCAGCATCTCTAATCCTTAAATACTTGCAAAAAATACTCAGGCCTTTGGTGTTATTTGTTAATTTCTTTTCAAATTTTTTTATGAGGCTTTTGGGGACAAAAGAAACAACAATCAATGAAGATTTATCTCCCGAAGAGTTAAAGAGTGTTTTGGAAAACTCTGGAGATTTAATTCCCAAGAAATATCAAGATATGTTAATCAGTGTTTTAGAGCTAGATAAAGTTTCTGTAGATGAGGTCATGACACAAAGAAGTGAAGTAATTGGTATAGATATAAATCAGCCAATAGAAAATATTCTGAGTAATCTTCAAAATAATCAAAAAGATTTTTTGCCTGTCTATAACGAATCTCTTGACGATTTAAGAGGAGTTATAGATCTTTATGGAATAACTTCTTTTCTTTCAAATGAAGACAAATCAATCGAAAGTTTAATTGAATCTTTAGATGAAGCCTATTTCATTCCAGAAAATACTCCTTTAAGCACACAACTTTTCAATTTTCAAAAAAATAAAAAGACAGTTGCTGTAATCATTGACGAATATGGTTCTGTTAAGGGATTGGTTACGATTAAAGATGTTCTTGAAGAAATTGTTGGTGAGCTTGCTACGGATATCGATAGAGAGACGGTAGAAATTATGGAACAAAAGGATGGTAGTTATTTAATTGATGCTTCTATCCCTTTGAGAGAGCTAAACAAAAAACTAAATTGGCAGCTTCCAATAAATGGAGCAAAAACCTTGAATGGATTAATTATTGATCAAGTTGAAACGATTCCTGAAAACAATATCAAAATAGAAATAGACAATTATGCTGTCGAAACTGTATTGATTAGAAATAATATGATTAAAATCGCAAGAGTTCTTCAAATCGATCAAGAAGATGAAGAACTCAGCGATGATTAACTTAGATATAAAAAACTAAGCCAGAGAAAATAATAGTTAAGATAAAGCTTGAAGTTATAACTGATCTTACAGATGCAATAACAGGAAACATTTTTCCATAAATTGCATTCAACTCAATTAAAAGAACCGCAGCTACTACAATCCAAAAATCATAACCTAAATAACCTGCAATGGGTCCCCCCGCAGCAGATTGATCAATTAAAAGATACGATTTTGGGTAAGATGCAGTTCCACCATGAGCTGAAGAAACCATGAAATAAAGCATTGGCAAAGAAAGTAAAGTATTTGTCCTTGAGGCCAGACCAGCTTTAGCACCTGCAGCCGCTGCATCTCCTTCTTTTAGGCCGATAACAATCTTTTGATTACGCCAAATGATTCCCCAAACATTTAACATCATGATGATTCCCATTAATGACCCTAAAGTTATAGCTGTTGTAATTGCTCGTTCTTGAACATACAAAAGATATAAACCTGTTAAAAAAGTTAAAAAAGCAGCCCATCTAAACCACCAAAGCGCATTGGGTGCTAATTTTTTCATAACATCTGCTTTAGCATCAGGATCTGCGACTTTTACATATTCTGTTTGCACAAAATTAAAATAATATAAAAGCCCTATCCAAGCTATACCAACTAAGATGTGTCCCCATCTCACTAGGACATTATATAAATATAGTTCTATTTCCATTAGATCTCCCTCTTTAAAGCTTTATTATATTCTAAAACCGTAAAATAAAAAAAAGAGGCCTAACATGGCCTCTTTTTTTTCAACAGAAGATTTTTACATCATTCCGTCCATGCCGCCCATTCCCGGAGGCATGCCGCCTGGCATTCCGCCACCAGCATTTTCTTCAGGAATATCTGAGACCATGGCTTCTGTGGTGATCATCAAACCAGCAACTGAACCTGCTGCTTGAAGAGCAGTTCTTGTAACTTTTGCTGGATCTAAGATACCCATCTTAATCATGTCGCCATACTCAGATGTTGCAGCATTAAACCCATGATTGCCTTTTTCGGATTTAATTTTATCAACTACAACCGATGCTTCTTCACCTGCATTGAGTACGATTTGTCTGATGGGAGCTTCCATAGCTTTTAAAGCAATTGCAATACCTATGTTTTGATCTTCGTTTTCTCCTTTGAGGCCCTCGGAAGATTGTAATGCTCTAATTAAAGCTACTCCTCCGCCTGGAACAACTCCCTCCTCGACAGCTGCTCTAGTTGAATGCAAAGCATCTTCAACCCTAGCCTTCTTTTCTTTCATCTCAATCTCTGAACCTGCTCCAACTTTAATTACAGCAACTCCTCCAGCTAACTTAGCTACTCTCTCTTGAAGTTTCTCTCTGTCATAATCTGATGAAGTTTCTTCAATTTGAGCTCTAATCTGGTTAACTCTGCCAGAAATGTTGTCTTGAGAGCCTGCGCCATCAATTACTGTAGTATTTTCTTTTGATAGAACTACTTTTTTTGCTGTTCCAAGAGATTCTATAGTTGCTCCTTCTAAATTAAGACCAACTTCTTCAGAAATTACTGTCCCTCCGGTAAGAATAGCTATATCTTCCAACATAGCCTTTCTTCTGTCTCCAAAACCTGGTGCTTTACAGGCGGAAACTTTTACAACACCTCTCATGTTATTAACAACTAACGTTGCAAGGGCTTCGCCTTCAACATCTTCTGCAATAATAAGAAGGGATTTTCCAGCTTTTGCTACAGCTTCTAACAAAGGTAAAAGTTCTCTGATATTTGAAATTTTCTTATCGTGAAGAAGAATCATAGGATCTTCTAATTCGGTAATCATTTTATCTTGGTTGTTTATGAAATATGGAGAAAGATATCCACGATCAAACTGCATTCCTTCGACAACTTCTAATTCGTTTTCAATACCACTAGCTTCTTCGACTGTTATAACGCCTTCTTTTCCAACCTTTTCCATAGCTTCAGCAATGATATCTCCAACTTCACCATCACTATTGGCGGAAATGGTACCAACTTGAGCTATAGCAGTGCTGTCGGCACAAGGCTCAGACATGCTTTGAATGCTTTCAACAGCTTTTGTTACTGCCTTGTCTATGCCTCTTTTAAGATCCATAGGATTGAAACCAGCTGCAACAGATTTTAAGCCTTCATTAACAATTGCTTGGGCAAGAACAGTAGCAGTGGTAGTTCCATCACCAGCTGCATCTGAAGTTTGCGAAGCAACTTCTTTAACCATTTGAGCGCCCATATTTTCAAATTTATCTTGTAGCTCAACTTCTTTAGCTACAGAAACTCCATCTTTTGTTACTGTAGGAGCTCCAAAAGATTTATCTAAAACTACGTTTCTTCCCTTGGGGCCTAGGGTTACCTTTACTGCATCAGCAAGTACATTGACTCCATCAAGCATCAATTGTCTAGCTGAATCACTAAATTTTACGTCTTTTGCCATTTTTTACCTCGTATTAAAAAAATATGTAATTGTTTACTTGGAAACCGTTCCAAGAAGATCACTTTCACTGAGAATCAGTAATTCTTCACCATCGACTTTTATAGTGTTGCTTCCTGCGTATTGGCCAAAAACAACAGTGTCTCCGACACTTACTGGAACTTCAACTTTTTCTCCTGAATCCAGAACTCTTCCTGGTCCAATAGCTAACACTTCACCTTGGGAAGGCTTTTCAGCTGCAGAACCAGGCAAAACAATACCTCCTGCAGTGGTTTCTTCCTCTTCACTTCTTCTTACGAGAAGTTTGTCTCCTAATGGATTAAATTTCATATTAGCACTCCTTAAAAATAACTAAACAAATGTGAGATGCGCATTCTATTAAACGAATGCTCAATTCACAACTCTTATTTATTTATGTTCTTTAGATCTTTTTTCAAGGAAAAAAATAGAAAAATGTCTCATTTTGTCTAAGTAAGGAAAATTTCTGGGCCTTCATTGTCAAAAGGAAAAAAAATAAAGACAAGGAAATGAAAAAAAGAATATAAAAAACAATTTACCCCTCGATTTAAATTTAAACATCTATTCAAAACCCAGTTCCTGCCTTCTTTTATGAGCCATTATTGAGAAAATAATTGCAGGAATTCCTAGTAAAGCACAAATTATGAAAAACTCATGAAACCCCATATTATCGACAATTATTCCTGAGCCCCCTGAAACAATCCTTGGAGGCACTGAAACCAATGCCACTAAAAAAGCAAACTGTGTTGCGGTAAAACTTTTTGACACAATTGTACCGAGAATAGTAACGCCCATCACATTCACAAATCCCTGAGTAAAATTATCTAAAGTGATCGTGACTATGAGGAAATTTACATCATGACCAATCATGTTCAAATAAATAAAAGGCAGATTGGTTAGAGGAGTTAGAATGGCTCCAGCAACCAGATTTTTTGAAAGACCGTAACGATGCACTGAAGCTCCAGCAAATAGACCGCCCAAGATAGTCATGATAAGTCCATAAAAATTAGTTATTTCAGCAACTTCAATTTTTGTAAATCCTGTTTCTCTATAGAAAGGCATAGCCATTGGGCCTAAAAACATATCGCTAAGACGATAAGTAAATATTAAGAGAAGTAATAGCAGCAGATGGTTCTTATATCTTAAGTAAAGGTCTTTTAAAGGAGCTAAAAAAGAATCTTTAAGCCATCCAAGAGGTTCTTTAAAAAAATCTTTTGCCGGTCTAATCTCTCTAGTTGGCTCTCTAATGAGGATTAAAAAAATAAAAGACAGAAAGATTACAATTATGCCTATCATTTGGTAGGCAAAACTCCATCCAAATAATTCAGCTAGGTAAAAGGTTGCTACTCCAGAAAGCAAAATAGCTCCGATTCTCCAACCAATAACAAAAACTGCTGATGCCTCGCCTAACTCTCTTTTTTCAACAAGTTCTATTCTTAATGCGTCAGCACATATGTCTTGAGTGGCAGAAAAAAAACCAATAGCAAGAATCAAATAAACAAAGATATTTAAACTTTCTTTAGGCTCAACAAAACTTATTGATAATATGATTGAACCAGTTACAAACTGAGATAAAAATAACCATGATTTTCTCTGTCCTAAAATATGAAGTCCTGGAATTTTTAAACGATCAACTAAAGGAGCCCAAAATACTTTTAAGGAATAAATTAAAAAAACTAAAGAAAGTAGACCGATAGTAGATTTTTCAATACCCTCTTCTGACAACCAATAATTCAATGGGTCCATTAGAACGCCATAAGGCACTCCTGAGATGAAACCTAAGCACAAGATTACTAAAATTTGAGGACTTAAATAATTCCTCAAAGAATCGATAAAAGTCATTTTTAGTCTCTAAAATTTTGAAATTGCAGGGGAATATTGAAATTTTGTTCTTTTATTAATGTTATTGCAGCTTGAAGATCATCTCTTTTCTTTCCAGAAACTCTAACGGAGTCTCCCTGGATAGAACTTTGTACTTTCATTTTTTTTGCTTTTATAAGCGAATTAATTTCTTTTCCTATTTCACTGGAAATACCCTGAACTAGTTCTATATTTAATGAGGCAGAATTGTTAGCTTCATGAGTCTCGCCTATTTTTAAACTTTTCAAATCGATTTTACGTTTACTTAAATTTTCTTTGAGAATTGGGATAATTTGATCCAATTGGAAGGGCTCATTGGCAGAAACCTTAATTTCGTTCTCTTGCAAAGCCACATTGGCGTTTGCATCTTTTAGGTCATATCTATTGGTGATAACTCTATTAGTTTGATCTATTGCGTTTGATAGCTCATGGTTATCAATTTTGGATTCAATATCAAAAGAAGGCATTTAGATATATTAGCTTATCTTTGACCAATCAAAAAAGGGTCCTGGATCAGTTTTTCTGCTTGGTGCTATTTCAGAATGGCCTACTATATTTTCTTTTTTTATATCTGGAAAAAAATTGCATAGAATTTCGATAAGTCTATTTAAAGAATCATATTGATTATCTTCAAAGGGAACATTGTCACTGCCAATAAGTTCAATACCTAATGAAAAGTCATTGCAATTCTCTTGGCTTTTAAAGGAAGACACTCCAGCATGCCAAGCCCTTTCATAAACCGACACAAATTGATAAATTTTTCCTTTTCGATCAATTACAAAATGACTGGATACTTTTAAATCCTTAATCGTATAAAAAAATTCATGAGACTCGAAATCAAGTTCGTTCGCGAAGAGTTTTATGACATTTTCAACCTCAAAGCTTTCTGGTGGCAAGCTTATGTTATGAATAACAATGAGTTTTATTTCAGAATTTATTGGTCTTTTATCAAAGTTAGGAGATAAATGTTTTTCCGCTTCTATAAGCCAACCTTCTTTATTGATCATTTCCCATCTTTTCAGCCAATATTTCACCTGTTGCTGCACCTAAAGTCCAGCCTAAATGACCGTGTCCCGTATTGTAGAATATTCCTTTAACTTTACTCTCAAATATTAAAGGCATCATGTCGGGTGTCATAGGTCTCAAACCTGCCCAGGGCGTATAGTTTTCCGTGCTTACAGAAGGAAAATATTCTCTTACCCAATTAAGCAAAGGACGGATTCTATCTTGTCTAATATCTTTATTTTTTCCAGCTAGTTCTGCAGTTCCTGCAACCCTAAGTCTATTACCAAGCCTGCTAGATACAATTTTTACCGGATCATCCAATAAAGATACTTGAGGAGCAGCTTGTTGAGAAATCATATCGTCGAGATAGATCGTTACACTATAGCCTTTAACAGGATAAACCCTCATGCCATCACCTAATATATCTGCAAACTTTTGAGTTTCAACACCAGCGCAGACTGCAACTTGATCAAAAACATATCCTTTTGAATTGGCTTGATCTGTAGCTGAAAGAATTACCTTGTCTTTGTCTTTGTAGATTGTTTCTATTTCGGTATTGAAAAAAGTTTCAACACCATATTTTTCTTCAAGGGTTTTAATCATGTTAGTACAGAATTTATGGATATCACCACTTGCATCAGATTTTGTATAAATTCCTCCAACTATTTTCTTTTCGTTGCTTGCAGACTTGAATGCTGGTTCCAAATCTTCAATTTCATCTAAAGATAAAGCCTCCCATTCCATACCTTCCTGATCTAGCCAAGAAGCTTTGTCTGCAGCAGAACTAAATTCTTTTTCGTCATTATAAAAATGAAGAATACCTTTTTTTAAAAGATCAAACTTAATACCCTCAGAGTCTGCTATATCAAAGTATATTTCTCTGGCTCTTTTGGCTAACTCGATAGTTTGTTGAGTGTTAGATTTATGTTTGCCATTAAATGTAGCTAGAAGAAAACCAATCATCCACTTGTATTTTTGAATACTAGGCGAAGGATTAAAAAGAAGCGGAGCATCTTTCTTGAACATCCACTTAATTCCATTGAGTATGTTTTTTGTAGTATTCCAAGTTTCTGAATTACTGGCGCTTAATTGACCCCCGTTAGCATAACTAGTTGCCATTGCGGGATATCTTCTGGAATCAATTAAAGTAACTTTGTGTCCTTTTTTAGCAAGTGCATATGCTGTTGTTATGCCAGCAATACCAGCTCCAATAATTGCTATATCACTTTTCATCTAAGCTCTTTTGGAAGTTTGAAGGATATATTTTCTTTAAGCCCATTGATTTCTTCAACTATAGAAAACCCAAAACCTTTGTAGTAAGAAATTATTTCTTTTACAAGTTCTTCAGGAGCTGAAGCTCCTGATGTAATTCCTAATTTATTAATGTTTTTCAAGGAGTAGTTTGAAAGTTGTGAAACATGATCTACCAGGCAGGATTCAGTACCCATGAGCTCTGCTAGTTCCTTCAAACGATTTGAATTTGAGCTATTTTCAGAACCAACAACAATTATGAAGTCTGTTTCCAAAGCAAGCTGCTTTACAGCATCTTGTCTATTTTGTGTTGCATAACAAATATCATCTGCATTTGGTGATTTTATTTCAGGAAATCTTTTCTTGAGTATTTCAATAATCTGCCTCGTGTCATCTACCGAAAGAGTTGTCTGAGTTACTAAAGCTAAATTAGAGGGCTGAGAAATTTTTATATTTAGAGCATCCTTTTCATCTTCAACGAGATATATTTTTCCTGAACTTTCATTTGGAAACCTACCAAGAGTTCCCTCAACCTCAGGATGATTTTTATGTCCGATCATGATGACGTCTCTTCCTTGCTGAGCATATTTAATGACTTCCATATGTACTTTAGTAACAAGTGGGCAAGTTGCGTCAAAAAAATTTAAATTATATTTTTTTGCTTGAGATTCTACTTTTTCAGATACGCCATGAGCTGAAAATATTGTTACAGATCCTTCTGGAACCTCATCAAGATTATCAACAAATCTAGCTCCACGAATTTTTAGGTCTTGCACAACTTTTCGATTGTGAACAACTTCATGCCTTACATAAACAGGAGGTCCAAATTTATCCAGAGCAATATTTACGATATCTATTGCCCTATCTACTCCGGCACAAAAGCCTCTAGGATTAGCTAGCTTAATGGTCTTACTCTGCATCGGATTTATGCACAAAAAAGGAATCAAACAATAAAAAAATTATACCTAAAGTCACAAAGCAGTCAGCTAAATTAAACACATAAGGATTAAATGTTATATCAATAAAATCTACTACATAGCCTCTCGTGACTCTATCTAAAAGATTTCCCAATCCACCAGCAAGAATAAGGCTCCAAAAAACCCTCTCTTTAAAAAGAATTTCTTTGAATACAAGATTGGTAAAAATTGCTAAAAGAAGATAAAAACAAATTAAAGAAACTAACACAATAAATATAAATCCTAAGTCAAGAGAAGCATCGTTAAATAAATTAAAAGCGCCACCAAAATTTTTTATAAAAGTGAAGTTTAAGTAAGGAAGTATGTTTGTCGATTCATAAAGATTAAAGTTTGCCTCAATCAAGTATTTTGAAAATTGATCAAAAAAAACCAAAGAAATAATTAATGCTGTTAGAAGGAATATTTTTTGTGGTTTAAAAAAACTTTCTTTTTTCACCCTCACCCTCAACGTTTTCTATGCACCTTGGGCATAGATTTGAATCTAAAATCTTTTTGAGATTTCCTGTATGGTGCCAGCAACGATCACATTTTTCTTTATCAGAGGGTTTTACTTCGATTGAAATAGAAGATTGACCTTCATCATCGACTACCTCCATTGAAGCTTCTGAAACAATTAAAAGAAATTTCAACTCATCAATACAAGGACTTAGTCTTAAAAAGGTCTCAGAGTTACAGAAGATTTTTACTTCGGCATCTAAGGAAGAACCAATAATTCCATCATTTCTTTTTTCCTCCAAAAGTCTATTTGCTTCAATTTTTATTTCGTTTAATACTTTCCAAGATTCTTCGTCTAAAGTTAGAGATATATCTTCTTGAGCTGATGAAAAACTTTCTAGAAAAATAGACTTTTTGTCTCTATAGAACTCTCTGAAAGCCTCTTCTGCTGTGAAACTTAAAATTGGTGCAATCCATAGCAATAATTTATCCAATAGGCTTTTGATTGTCTCTTGGGCTGAAATTCTAGCAAGACCTGATTTTTTTGAGGTATAGAGTCTGTCTTTAAGAATATCTAGATAAAAACTTCCCAATTCGTTGGTACAAAAATTTAGAATTTTTTGATAAACCAAATGAAACTCATAATTAGAATAATCTTCAATAATTTCATTTTGGAGTTTTTCAGCTTCTTTAAGAATCCATATATCTATTTCCACTCTTGAATCTAAACTGACTTCTTGCTGATGATCAAAATCATATAAATTAGATAACAAAAATCTAATCGTATTTCTGATTCTTCTGTAAGAATCCGCTGTTCTATCGAGGATTTCATCTGAAAAATAAATTTCATTTCTAAAATCTGATGAAGCTACCCATGCCCTCAGAATATCAGCTCCTTTCTTGTTCCAGACTGATTGAGGTGAGACAGTATTACCCAGAGATTTAGATTGTTTTTTTCCTTCGCCATCAACTACAAATCCGTGTGTGAGAACTGATCTATACGGAGCCTCGTTATTAATAGCCATGCCAGTCAATAAAGAAGACTGAAACCACCCCCTATGTTGATCTGAACCTTCTAAATATAGATCAGCAGGATAAGTTAAGTTTTCTCTTTGCTCTAAAACACAATGATGAGTTACGCCAGAGTCAAACCAGACATCCAAGATATCAGAAGATTTTTCATATAATTCATAGTCATCAATTAACGAACTTGGTTCCATATCATACCAAGCTTGGATGCCTATTTTTTCTACCTCTTGTGCGACTTTTTCTATAATTTCAAGAGTTTTAGGATGGAGATCTCCAGTTTCTTTATTTGTAAACAAAGGAAGCGGTACCCCCCAAGAGCGTTGTCTTGAAATACACCAATCTGGTCTTTCTTGCATCATTCCTTCAATTCTTGATTTTCCCCACTCTGGGAGCCAATTGATCTCATTTATTTTTTCTTCAGAGTTTTGCAAAAGGAAGTTCTTTTCCATGGAAATAAACCATTGAGGTGTTGCTCTAAAAAAAACAGGAATTTTATGACGCCAACAATTTGGAAAACTATGTCTATAAGTACTTTTACTAAGCAATAAAGATTTTTCAGCCAATAATTCAATAATTTTATTATTTGCCTCGTCTAACTTTAGTCCGCCAACAAATTCTTGGCTTTTGATAAATTCACCCTTTTCATCAACCGGACTCCTAAAATCTAAATCTTTGCCTAAGCAAGCATGATAATCATCCATACCGTGAGCAGGAGCTGTATGAACGAGTCCTGTTCCCATTTCATCAGTTACGTGCGATCCAGAAATAAATAAAGATCGTCTCTTTAAAAAAGGATGATTTGCTTCTATTTCGTTTAATGCACTTCCAGGTAACTTACCTAAAACATTGTGTGAACCAACATCAATTCTTTCTAAAGTTCTTTCCTTTAAAGTTGAAGCAACCAATACAGCTATTTGATTATTTTCATGTTCAAATTCTATTAATTCATATTCAAACTCAGGATTGAAAGAGATTGCCTGGTTGCTTGGAATTGTCCAAGGAGTAGTAGTCCATGATGCAGCAAAAGTTGGAGAATTAATCTCTAATGATAGTAATTTTTCAAGAACTTCCCTTTGCATTGGAAAGAGGAAATCTATCGCTTTAGATTCTTTGTCATAGTATTCAACTTCAGCTTCAGCAAGTGCTGACTTACATTCTGAACACCAGTAGACAGGTTTTTCTCCTCTTACCAAATGATTGGCTTCAATTATTTTACCAAGCGCCCTGATGGTATTCGCCTCATAATCAAAAGACATGGTTTTGTAAGGATTTTTCCAATCTGCTTGAATCCCAAGTCTTTTAAAATCATTCCTTTGAATAGCAATTTGTTGATTTGCGTATTCTCGACACTCTTCTCTAAATTTATCAGCGGGAACTTCAACATTTACCTTTCCAATCTTTTTTTCAACATTCAATTCGATTGGAAGCCCATGACAATCCCAGCCTGGAATGTATGGAGAGTTGAATCCTTGAAGTTGTTTAAATTTAATTATGATATCTTTCAGTACCTTATTATTTGTTGTTCCAAGATGAATCGGACCATTTGCATAAGGCGGTCCGTCGTGTAATAAAAAATTTGGCCCATCTTTATTTTTACTTTGCATCAAGTCATAAAGCTTAATTTCTTCCCAATACTTAATCATCTCTGGCTCTTTCTGAGCCAAATTCGCTTTCATGGAAAATCCTGTTTTGGGCAGATTTAAAGTATCTTTAATTTTTTTCATCAAGTAATTGTTTTTTGGCAGTATTTACGTCTTTTGCAATTTGTATTTTTAGATCTTCAAGGCTATCGAACTTTTTTTCATCTCTTATTTTTTTAATGAATTCTACTTTTATACGCTTCCCATATATTTCTTTTTTAAAATCAAAAATATTTACTTCTAGTACTGGAGAGGTGCCTCCAACCGTAGGTCTGATTCCAATATTGGCAATACCCCCAAATTCTGACATATCTATTGAAATCTTTACAGAGAAGACTCCTTTTATAGGCAAATTATTTTTCGGAAGCCATATATTTGCGGTTGGGAAACCTATTGACCTACCCAATCTGTTTCCATGAACAACTTTACCCTCAAATGAGTAAGGTCTCCCCAATAATTTTTTTGCTAAAGAAAAATTGCTTAAAGATAGTATTTCTCTAATCCAAGTACTGCTAACGCGACGACTATCAATTGAAAAAGTAGGTAATTTTGATAAAGAAATCCCCTGACTCTTACTCCACTCTTGAAGCATCAAATAATCCCCTTTTCTATCTTGTCCAAATCTGAAATCATCTCCTATCATCAAATTACAAATATTTAGTGATCCTAAAACTTTCTCAATAAATATGTCTGGACTCATGGTTTGAAGAGACTTATTAAATTTTAAAAAAAAGGCAAAATCTATATTTTCTTTTTCCAAATTTTTAAACTTGTCACGCCAAGGAGAGATTCTTGATGGCTGCTCCATGATGTCTTTATCCATAGAAAAGAATTCCTTTGCATGAGGCTCCGTAAATATCACCATTGTTTTTGCACTAGAATTTTGAGAAATACTTTTCATTTCTTGAATTATTTTTTTATGGCCTTGATGGAGGCCATCAAAATTGCCAATAGTTACTACAAGCTTTTCTTCGCTAAATCTCTCGTTGAATAGCGATAAGTTTTTTAATCCTCTTATCAAATACATTTAATTTTTAAAAAAACTCATCCTTAAACCGAGTACAAACATTAAACCAAAATATATAAATGCTCCAAATAGAATAATGGAGAGCAAATTAAAAATTTGAACTAATAAACTCCAGTCAGAAAAGTTAGGAAATAATGTTTGAAAGCCAACAAGTCCAAAAAATAAACCTAAAGAACTGATAATAATTTTCATGAAAAAAATCATTGAATCTCTTTCAAGAGTTAATATTGATCTTTTAATGAGTATAAAACTTAGAATAAGAAAGCTAACTATTGCAGCTATAACACTTCCAATTGCTAAACCAACATGACCATAACCAAACTTAAAAGCAAATAGCCAATTGAAAATAACATTTAGAATCAAGGATATTAGAGCTACATACATTGGGGTTTTGGGATCTTGTCTTGCAAAAAAACCGACATTGAGAATTTTTATAGCCATAAATGCGATCAACCCAAAACAAAATGCTTTTAGACTGTAACTTGTCATAAGAGTATCTAAAGTTGAAAACTCACCTCGCAAGAATAAGATACTAATGATTTCCGAGCTTAAAAAATGTAGTCCAACTGATGACGGGATGCCTACAATAAATATAAATTTTAAAGCCCAATTAAATTTTTCATTGAATTCCAAATCATTTTTTTGAGCAGCAGCATTTGATAGAGCGGGCAAAATGACTGTAGCTGCAGCGATAGCAAAAATCCCCAAAGGTAATTGAATTAATCTATCAGAAAGATATAGCCAAGTTGGGCTTCCGGTTTTTAGTAGAGATGCAAAAATTGTATCTATAAGGATATTAATTTGAATTATTCCCCCACTTAAAATTCCTGGAAGCATCAATATTGAAATTTTTTTTAATCCGGGATGATTAAAATCCAATTTTAATTTTGGAAATAGCTTGAGTTTAAGGATAGGTATAATATTTATAAAAAATTGAATGAGTCCTGCTGCAAAAACTCCCCAGGCAATAGCCAAAACTGGAAGTTGGAAGTAATCTGTAAAAAATATCGCTCCGATAATTATGCTTAAATTAAAAGCAATTGGAGTTGCAGCTGGGATGGAAAAGAGACTGAAAGAATTCAGTATAGCCCCGAAAAAAGCAACCAAAGACACAAAAAATAAGTAAGGAAAAGTAATTCTCAAGATTTCTATTGCAAGAATTTTTTTTGCCGGATCAAAATAAAACCCTGGAGCAAAAATAAAAACCACGATTGGAGCAAAAATCATGAACAAAATACAGAGAAATAAGACCAATGACGAAATTGCTGTAAAAGTTAAATCTATTAGCTTCTTAAGCTCTTCTCTTGATTGATTATTCTTGTATTCCGTAAAGACAGGTATGAAAGCTTGGCTAAAAGCACCCTCAGCAACTAGCCTTCTGAATAAGTTGGGTATTTTTAGCATCACCACAAATACATCATGGGCAACTCCGGCTCCCAAAATGTATGTGGTTGCTATATCTCTTAAAACTCCAAATATTCTTGAAATGAAAGTCCAAAAAGAAACAACTAAAGTTTTTAGGGAAGTTTTAGTCTTTTGACTTTGTGAGGAATCCAATTTTACTTATCAGATTTTTTAAACTGCATTGCAACAGAATTCATACAATACCTTTTTCCTGTGGGCATAGGCCCATCAGGAAACAAATGTCCTAAATGAGCACCGCACTTTTGACAATGCACTTCAGTTCGAATCATCCCATGACTTTTATCAATTTCTTCACCAACAGAATTTTCATTAAAAACATCCCAAAAGCTTGGCCATCCCGTTCCGGAATCATATTTTGTATCTGAGGAAAAAAGCTTGTTGCCACAACAAACACAAGTAAAAATACCTTGCTCTTTTGTATCCAAAAGTTCACCAGAAAAAGGTGCTTCAGTTCCATGCTCTTGAGTGACTATGTAAGAAGCTTTAGAAATCTTACCTTTGAGATCTTCTTTATTCATTCTAGATAATTACTTTTTTAAAAACGTTGAAGTAGCCTTTTTCAATTTCTAAATCTTTATAGAAATCTTTCTCTTTCAACATTTCGTGAGCTTTAGGAAGGTTATACCAAGGACAAAACATAAATAGATGATGCTCAAGATGGTAATTTACATTCAGAGGTGCAATAAAATATCTTACGAAATTTGAAGATAAAGTTGTTCTAGTATGGGTAAAGTCATCTTGTCCAGATGTACAAGCGTGTTCTGAAATGCTTCTCAGCCTGTAAAATAAACTGAAAATTGTTAATTTTGGTATCCACCACAAAAGTAAATACAGCCATGGCACATTAAAAAAAGCTAATGTCGAAAAAATTACTAGCTGACAAATTAAAAAACCATAAAGCGAAGAAACAAAATGTTTAAGGTGTCCAAAAAAAGTATTTTCATTTGCGCCCCATGCTGAATACAAATATCCAAAATAACGCCTCAAACCAGCTATGCCAGTTAAATCTCTTAATACTTTTCGAGAAAAGCTTTTTTTTGAGACGGGAAAAGGATCAGTCAGGCTTTTATCGGGATCTAAGTCGGTTTCCGTATGTTTGTGGTGTTTTAGGTGATATTTTCTATAATTCACAGTCTCTGTCATCATCGGATAGGCGCAAAGCCACTGTGAAATAAAATCGTTAATCTTTTTATTCTTTGAAATCAGATTATGAGCACCGTCGTGCATCATCACTACCAAGGCAAACTGTCTGGTTCCAATAATTAGAGCGGCAACTATAAAGGTTAAGACACTTGGCGAAAAAGAAAAAATAAGAAAGCTAAGAACAATTTGAGCCCAAATACTAGCGATAGCTAAATAATTCCTCCAATCCTTAGAATCTCTCAAAATGGCAATTTCTTCTTCAGAAAGAAGAGTATTTGGGTTAATCATAGGTTCATTATACTAGACAATTGATGCCTTTCTTAAAGTCTGAATCCAAAAAGCTCTAATTTTGATTTGGCTGCAGTGCCTATATCACCAACTATTTTATGATTATTAAAACCTAGCCTTTTGAGCGAAGTTCTTAATTCCTGAAAGTCTCTTGGATCTTCTTTTTTTTTGAAAAAACTTTTAAAGGCTGCGTCATCCCTTTTAACATCATAAATTTTTAGAAAGATTGAAGGCGGAATTCCGAAGACATCCATTTCCTCTTCTATGGAATTATCTATCGTAAAATCAATCAGTTTCTTTGGTTCGTTTGCCTCTATATTTTCATCAAAGAAACGTTTAAATTCACTTAAAGCTTTTTCATTAAATTTGTTTTCTGCGCTCATTGTTTTTCCCGCAATATGGGGGGTCGCGATATAAGGCTTTTTAAACTTTGTTAAATTAAGATTGGGTTCATTAGGCCATACATCAAAAATAAAATTTTCCGATTTTTTTGATAAGTAGTATTCGTCACTTAAAACTTCACCCCTAGAAGAATTAATTAAAAACTGATCATCTTTCATTTCATTCAGAAAATTTATATCTAAAAGATTATGAGACGGAAATTTCCCAGTTTTGGAGTAAGAACAGTTTAAGGAAATTACTTCGGAGGATAAAACCTCTTCAAGGCTTGCAGATACTTCGGGAAAATATGGATCATAAATACAACATGGAAAATTAATTTCATCCAAAATATTTTTAAATCTTTTGCCTATATTGCCATAACCGATGATGCCAAACTTTGTCTCATAAGGCCTAATTTTATTGCCAATAATCAAGATAGATAAAACACTTAATAAATATTCAATGACAGCTAATGTATTTCCGCCCTTTCCTATAGAAAGGTGAATATTTGAGTTTTCAATATAACCTTGATCAATGTGATCTTCTCCTGAAGTTAAAGAAGCAACAAATTTAACATTTGTGTTATCTAACAATTCTTCGTTAATTTTCGTCGTAGATCCCAAAAAGACAGCGTCGGAATCTTTGATAGCTTGATTTGAGATATCGTGTGAGGCAAGGCTTCGAACATTGAATTTAGAATTACTTTCAAATGTTTTAATTAACTGTTGCAAGTCTTTATTTATAACAATATTCATCAATTGTTTTTGTTAGGCAGCAATTTACTTTTTATCCAGCCAAAAAAAGAATTGTTTTTAAGACTGATTTGATCAATTTTGAGATACAAATCATCCAATTCTTTAGGGGAAGAAAACATATCTGCTCTAGAAATCATTTTTTCATTTTCATCTAATTCTTTTACTACTTTTGCCGGATTGCCAGCAACTACTACATTTGGAGGAACATCTTTAACCACTATCGATCCAGCACCAACAATACTATTTTTTCCAATTCTCACCCCTTTATTAACAATTGCACTATCTCCTATCCAAACGTTGTCTTCTAGAACTACTTCTAAAGACTTTCCAACAGGCAAAGCTCTATCATAAATTCCATGCCAATCAGAGTCGGAAATGTATGCCCCATTTGCAAACATACATGAATCTCCAATTTTTATTGAAGTAGCTGCAGAAATTCTTACTCCTGGACTAAACAAACAAAACTTGCCTGCTTCTATTTTTCCATCGTGTTTGTCTGCATTCCATGTAGTAATGTGAACATGAGCATCTGGGGATGTTATAAAAGTTGCGAAATCTCCAACCGATATGTTTTTACCAGATACGTGAAGATATTTTACGCCCAAAATAAGAGGGCTGGTTCCCAAATGATCAAATTGAGGAGTGATAATTTTTTTTATATATTGTTGATCAAACCACCAATGAATTCTTTTTAGCCAAAAAGGTCTATTGTCTTTTCTAATTTTTAATCTCCAGATATTTTTACATCATGTATGATACAGCGATTCTATGAAAGAAACCCTCAACACTTCTAGAGAAGATAGCGTTATAAAAAACTCAATGGCTTCAGAAGAAGCCAAGGAATATTTTAAATTAGCTACTCCAATGCTTTTGACTCAATTAGCAGCACACGCTACTGGAATAATTTCTGCTTTAATGACCGGTAATTACAACACTGTTGATCAGGCTGCTGTTGCTATAGGTAATATGCTATTTTGGCCTGCTTATTTTGGGATCGCAGGAGTATTGTTTATCGTTACTTCTTTTGTTGCTCAATTTTATGGCGCAAAGCAAATTACACAAATTGGACCCATCGTAAAGCAGTCTTATTGGCTAACAATCCCCTTGATTCTTCTATTTGTTGTTTACACGTTAAATGCTGATTCACTTCTAAATATTTTAGGCACTCCCGAAGAAGTAAAGTCCATTACAAAGGATTATTTAATTGGGTTGATGATTGGTGCTCCGGCTATGTTTTTATTTCAACCTTTGAGATCCATGTGTGAGGGTATGAAAAAACCACTTCCCATTACTTACATAAATGTTGTGATGGTCTTAATAAATGCTCTAGTGAATTATGTTTTGATTTTTGGTAAATTTGGCTTCCCTGAATTGGGTGGTAAAGGTTGTGGAATAGCATTTCTAATTTCTTCATGGTCTTCTCTTCTAATCATTCTTGGGTACATTTATTTTTCAAAATACTTTAAAGAAATTAGATTTTTTGAGAGTTTTGAAGCTCCTAATCCAAAACAAATTGCTGAAATCATAAAACTTGGAATACCAATTGGTGGAACCTTATTCATAGAAATAGCTGTTTTTAGTGGAGCAGGTTTGATTTTAAGCAGGCTTGGTGAAAATGTAATTTCTGCTCATGCAATTGCCATGCAAGTAACTACTTTAACTTTCATGTTGCCACTATCAATAGGCTTAGCAGCTAATGTTAGGGTTGGAAATTTAGTAGGGTCAAACTCATTAGATAGAGCAAGATATTCTTCATTTTTTGCTATGTTTTTTGCCTTGTTTTTGGCAATTATAAATACCTTTGTTCTGATAGAGTTTGGTAATTACCTTGCTAGCTTCTTCAATCCAGATATCGGAATTGTGAATTTAGCAGCTAAATTATTAATAATTGCTGCCATATTCCAGATTGCAGATGGGCTCAACTTTGCTGGCGTTGGTGCTTTGAGAGGTTTTAAAGATACTCAGATTTTATTCTTTTTTATGCTTATCGCTTATTGGATTATTGGAATGCCAATTGGATATACCCTGTCAATGACTGACTTCTTTTCAGATCCTATTGGGGCACCAGGTATGTGGATCGGTTTGACCGTTGGTCTTTTTGTTTCGGCAGCTTTTGTTATTGCAAGAGTTAATTATACTACTGGAAGAGGTAGAAGTAGATTTGTCTTAAATTCTTGAATGATTGAAATAAATGCCAAAGGTCTTAAATGTCCTGAACCAATAATGCTTCTTCATCAATCTATTCATGAAGCTAAAAAAGGTGATGAAGTGACTCTCATAGCCACAGATCCTACTGCGATTAAAGATGTTAAAAAGTTCTGTGAATATCTTAATCATTCGTTGATATCTTTTTCTGAGGAAGACGGAATCATTACATTCAAAGTAAAAAAGGGAGAATAAGAAATATGGAAAAAATAAATAAGAGATGGGTCTTAGCAAAAAGACCTGAAGGCATGCCGGAAGATGAATGTTGGAAATTGGAAGAGGCTTCTATAAATGATCTTAATGAGAATCAAATTTTGATAAAAGTGATGTATCTCTCTATTGATCCATACATGCGAGGCAGAATGAACGACATGAAATCCTATACTGAGCCTGTTGCAATAGGAGAGGTAATGACAGGTGAAAGCGTTGGGCAAGTAATTCAATCCAGATCAGAGAAATTCCAAATTGGAGATTATGTTGCAGCCCACTTGGGTTGGCAGTCTTTCATTAGATGTAATGATGATAATCCTGCGTTAATGAGAATTTATCCTGACTTGGCACCAATACAATCTTTTTTAGGACCAGCAGGCATGCCAGGTAGAACTGCTTATTTTGGGCTTAAAGAAGTAGGAAAGGTAAAGGAAAGTGATACTGTGGTTGTATCTGCAGCCTCTGGAGCTGTGGGCTCTGTCGTTGGTCAAATGGCTAAACTTATTGGTTGCAAAACAATAGGTATTGCAGGTGGAAAGAAAAAATGTGATTTTGTTAAGGATGTGATGGGATTGGATTATGCCATTGACTATAAAGCAAAAACATTCAGAGATGACTTATCTAAGGCTTGTTCAGATGGGATAGATATCTATTTTGAAAACGTTGGCGGAGAAGTTTCAAAAACAGTTGCTGAACTTCTCAATCCTGGAGCGAGAGTTCCAATTTGTGGCTTTATCTCAGCCTATAATTCCTTTAATTCAAATATCTCAGAAAGCAGTGAGTTACCTGAGACTCCATTTGATATCTTTGGGAATTTAGATCCAGCGCCCGAACATAGATTTTTTGTAGTTACGGAATTTAATGAAAAGTGGGAACAGGCAACACGCGAGTTAGCTGAATGGATGCGTCAAGGTAAAATAAAATACAAAGAAACTGTCTTAGAAGGTATCGAGAATGCTCCTCAGGGGTTAAGAGATGTATTAAGCGGTAAGAATTTTGGAAAACAACTTATTAAAGTGAGTGACTAAAAAGTTTTCTTCAGAAACTAACCTCCCTTGGTGGAAAAAAGGAGTTATTTACCAGATTTATCCACGTTCTTTCAATGACACTTCTGGAAATGGTATCGGTGATCTCAAAGGAATATCCAAAAAAATTCCTTACTTATCTTCGTTGGGTGTTGATGCAATATGGCTTTCTCCGATTTTTACCTCTCCTATGAAAGATATGGGTTACGATGTTTCCAATTACACTGACATTGATCCCTTATTTGGAAATATTCATGATTTTGAAAAACTTATAGAAAAAGCCAAAGAAAAGAAAATTAAAGTAATAATTGATCAAGTTTTATCACATAGTTCTGATGCTCATCCTTTCTTTAAGATCAGTAAATCAAATAAAAATAACTCAAAATCGGATTGGTATGTCTGGGCCGATCCTAAGCCTGATGGCTCTCCTCCAAATAATTGGCTTTCTGTTTTTGGAGGTTCTGCATGGGAATGGGATACCGTTAGAGAACAATATTACTTACATAATTTTTTAAAGTCACAACCAGACTTTAACTTCCATAACATAGATGTTCAGAAATGGTTACTTTCAACTGTTAAGTTTTGGCTAGAAAAAGGCGTTGATGGCTTTAGGCTTGATACTGCTAATTATTATTTTCATGATAAAAAATTAAGAAATAATCCTGCTATCAAATCAAGTGCTTCTGGAAAAAATCCTTACTATTATCAAAATTTGAAATATTCAATTAATCAAAAAGATAATTTTGTATTCCTAAAAAAGCTAAGGAAGCTAACCGATGAATATAAAGACACGACGATGATTGGAGAAATTTCAAATGTTGAATTACAAGCCAAATACACTGCGAACAATGACAAGCTGCATATGGCTTACAGCTTTGATCTTCTCAGAGATGAATTTTCTCCAAAACACATAAGGAATACTGTTTCTAAATTTTTCAAAGAAACTAAAGATGGGTGGCCAACATGGAGTTTTTCCAATCACGATGTAGTGAGGCATTTGTCTAGGTGGAATAAAACAGAAAAAGTTAGACAAAAATTTGCAAAATTAACTTGTGCGTTACTCATGTCATTGAAAGGAACACCATGCATTTATCAGGGCGAAGAGCTTGGTCAAACTCAAACCAAAATTGAATTTGATGAAATTAAAGATCCTCCTGGAAAAAAATTCTGGCCTATGGATTTTGGTAGAGATGGATGTAGAACTCCTATGATTTGGGATGAAAGTAAGAAATTTGCTGGCTTTTCAAGTGCAAAGCCGTGGCTTCCAATTAAAAAAGAACAAATTATCAACTCTGTTAAAAAGCAATTAAAAGATAGAAACTCAACCTATCATTTTTATAAATCATTTATTTCTTTAAGAAAAAAAATATCCTTCTTTACCGAAGAGATTTATTTTGAAAATAATAATGAAGTTTTGATTTTTTATAGAGGAAATGAGAAAGAAATTTGCTGTATGTTTAATTTTTCCCAAAGAGAAATTGCGATAGATAATACTTATGGAAAAATTATACCTTTTCTTCCATCTCAGCAGGTCAGGCAAGACTCAAAAAAATTATATCTATCGTCCTATGGATTTTGTTTCTTAACGAAAACAGATTTTAAGATTTCGAATAAGAAATCTTAAAGAGACATTTCTTCTAAAATAGATTGTCCTATTTCAGATGGACTTTTAACAGTCCTTACCCCAGCACTTTCTAGAGCATTAAATTTATCTTCTGCAGTTCCTTTGCCGCCGGAAATTATTGCGCCTGCATGGCCCATTCTTTTTCCGGGAGGTGCGCTTACTCCTGCTATGTAACCTACAACAGGCTTAGAGACGTTTTCTTTGATATATTCTGCCGCTTCTTCCTCAGCTGAACCCCCAATTTCTCCTACCATAACAATTCCCTCTGTTTGAGGATCCTCTTCAAAAAGCTTTAAAACATCAATAAAGCTTGTACCAGGAAGCGGATCTCCGCCTATACCCACACAAGTAGACTGTCCAAGACCTACCTTGGTAGTCTGATCAACTGCTTCGTAAGTAAGAGTTCCTGACCTTGAGACAATTCCTACCTTT
>CACJRI010000003.1 GCA_902595715.1 uncultured SAR86 cluster bacterium | reverse complement strand
GTAAAGCCAAATACGTATGTGACTATTGGATACTGAGAAAGATCTTTAAGTTTAATTTTAGGTATTGAGGCTAAAGGGTGTCCTTTTGGAACAATGATACTTCTTGACCATTTATAGCAAGGCATCTTGACAAGATTTTCACCCTTTTCTGTCGTTTCGGTCCAAAGAGCTATATCAACTTCTCCTTTCGCTGCCATCTCAACAGATTCATCCGGAGTACATTGGTGCATTTGGAAATGAACATTTGGATATCTCTTAACAAATTTATCCACGACTTTGGGCAAAGTGAATTTAGCTTGAGTATGAGTAGTAGCAATACTCAAAGTACCATACTCTTCATCCGAGAACTCTGTAGCTGCATGTTTAATACCATCAACTAAAGCAAGTATTTCTTCAATTTGCTCAAGAATTCTTTCTCCTACAGGAGTAATCGCAACAAGATGTTTTCCTGATCTTTCAAAAAGCTCTACATCGAGTTCTTCTTCTAAAAGCTTGATTTGCTTACTTATCCCAGGCTGAGAAGTAAATAAGGTTTTAGAAGCTTTAGAAACATTTAAGTTGCTTCTTGCAACTTCTCTGACATATACCAGTTGTTGAAATTTCATCTCTAAGGGTTAATTTACTATATTTCAGTTAATTATAAAAAACTTTATTTTAAACACTTTTTAATAATATATGAAACTATTACAAAAATTATAAATACTGTATATAATTACAGTTATGAAAAACTTAACCAAAAGACAAACCGAAATTTTTAATTACATTAAAGATGAAATTGAAAATAATGGTTATCCCCCTACCCGTTCAGAGATTTCCAAAACTTTTGGCTTTAAATCACCTAATGCTGCTGAGGATCATTTAAAAGCATTGAAGAAAAAAGGGGTGCTTGATCTTGCTGCTGGAACATCGCGAGGAATTACTTTATCAAATCAATCATCAGGAATTCCTGTAATTGGCTTGGTAAGTGCAGGAGGGCCTATCCTTGCTGAAGAAAATATAGAAAAAACCATCCCCAATAATCCGGGAATACTTTCCCATGGTATAGATTTTTATTTAAAGGTTAAGGGAGACAGCATGGTAGATGTAGGAATTTTTGAAAATGATCTAATTGCGATTAATAAAAATATTCCGGTTAAGACAGGGTCAATAGTAGTGGCTAGAATAAATGATGAAGTAACTGTAAAAACACTTGCCAAGATTTCAGATTCTCAGGTCATTTTGAGGCCTGAAAACTCTTCTTACTCTAATATTGAAGTAAATCCTAAAAAAGATAATCTTATTTTTGAAGGTACATGCGTAGGTCTTTTAAGAGATTTTGCTTAGAGCTTTTTGTATTGATCTATAGAAAAAGCTTCTTTAATTAAGCTATCTTGCTCTGCTTCTTCTAATTTATAAAAGTCGTTGGGGCATTCAACCTCCTTTTCACCGCATTTTATAAATTTTACAAATTTAAAAGCTTTCCCAGGCTTCCTAATCTTTATTCCAATTGGTCTTTTATCATCAGGATGAAAACCCAAGACTCTTAAAGCTTTTAAAACAAATAACCTTGTATCCTTGTTTTCATAATCTAGTTCATGAGGGTTGTAATAAGAAACTTTAGGATTTTTAGGTTTGTCTTCTGGCGGCAGTTTGGATGCTTTATTAAAACCATCAAACTCGGTATATTCACCAAATCTTCCGTTTTTTAGAAGTACTGGTATGTTGCTGTTCTCCTCAATAAACAATATATTTTCTCCAGAATCTCGTTCTATTAGTTCTACGGCTCTGTTTAGACCAATATCTAAAATATTTTCATCTTCATCCGGACTGCCAAATATTTTTTTATCGTCTCTCATGGTCCAAACACATGGACCATTAATGCTCATATCGGCAAAAATGGGTTCATTTAAATCGGGATGATTACCTAATTCTTTAGGAAGTTCTTTATAGGTTTCCCATGTAGTAGAGAAGTCAAAAGGCTTTTTTGTCCACTTACATTCTGAACAACCAACAAAATATCCAAATTTTCCTTTCTTCAAACTTGTTTGGCTTTCACATTTAGGACAATTTCTAATAATTTTTCCTGCTTCATCTCTAGGGAAAATAACTTCTTCTAACTCTTCATTAAGTAAATCTAAAACCTGTCTGGTTTTAAAATTTTCTCCATCATTGAGGGATATTCCATCAATTTTTTTGTTTAAATAATTTTGTAGTTCTTTCCAGAACTTATCCAATACTTCTATCCATGAAATGCTGCCTTCAGCAATTTTATCTAATTCAGTTTCTAGCTCAGCAGTGAATTTGGTTTCAATAAAAAATTCTTTATAAACTCCGCATAGATATGAATTTAATACCCTTCCTAAATCTGATGGAGCAATTGATTTTGCGCCATATGCATATTTTTTATCTCTGAGACCTTTTACAGTTGATGCATATGTCGAGGGTCTTCCTATACCAAGCTCTTCCATTTTTTTAATCAAAGAGGCTTCAGAGTATCTATTAGGCGGCGATGTAAATTTTTGCTCGGAAATAAATTCAACAAGATTAACATTTTCATTTTCTTTTAGATTATCAGGGAATTCTATTATTTCTGAGGAGTCTTTTTTTGAAAGAGTTTCAAAGCCTTCAAAAAGGGTCTTTCTTGAGGAAGCATTAAAAAGGTATTTGTTGTCTGTTGAGCAAATCACAAGTTTTTTTCTTTCGTGTTGAGAATTTGACATCTGACTTGAAAGAGTCCTATTCCAAATTAAGGTATAAAGCTTTTGTTCATCTTGTCCAAGATTTATATCTTCTGGGAAAATTTTAATGTTTGTAGGCCTTATAGCTTCATGAGCTTCTTGCGAATTTTTTACTTTAGATTTATAAACTCTAACTTGATCTGATAGAAATTTATCACCAAATTTCTCAACAATTACATTTCTGATTTCTTGTAAGGGTGGTGGTCCAGGATTTTCTTCACTGAAAGGTTCTCCAGTGTTTGGAGATGTACTTATATTTATCCCATCTGTTCTCAAGTAAGTAATTAAGCCAGCTTCATAGAGACTTTGGGCTGCCCTCATGGTTCTATCTGCTGTAAAGCCTAAAAAGCTGCTTGCAGTCATTTGTAAAGTTGAAGTACGAAAAGGTGGATTTGGAGAGCTGCTTTGAGGTTTAGTTTCAATAGATTGGATATAAAACTTTGAAGACTTTAATTCAGATTCAATTTCTTTAGCATCTTTTTCTGCAGATATGGGATTCTTTTTTAGATCCTCTTCATTAAATTTAATTAATTCAGCATCAAAAATAAAATCTTCATATTCAAATTTACTCGATATAGGCCAATATTCTTTCTTAATGTGTTTGTCTCTTTCAGTTTCTCTTTCACAGATAATTCTCAAAGAAGGTGATTGAACTCTTCCTGCAGATTTAGCAGGAGGAGCATGCCTCCAAACTAATGGAGATACTTTGAATCCAATCAGATGGTCTAAAATCCTTCTTGCTAAATATGCGTCAACTAAGTCTTGATCAATTTCTCTCGGAGAATTTATAGCTTGCTTGATAGCTGACGAAGTAATTTCATTAAAAGTGATTCTTTTAACTTCTTTATCTTTCAGCAATTTTTTTTCAGAAAAATCAGACAATAAATGCCAGGCAATAGCCTCTCCTTCTCGGTCTGGATCTGTAGCTAAATAGACAGTATTAATTGTTTTGCAAATCTTCCTTAATTCTCTGATAGTTTTTTTTCCTTTTTGTGTTTCTTGCCAGGATAAATCTTCCCAATTTTCGGGATTAACCGCGCTTTCATCATCAGGAAGATCTCTGATGTGACCCAAGCAAGCTGCAACTTCCCACTGCTGATTTGGAAAATTTTTATCCAAGTATTCAGTGATCTTTGTTGCTTTTGCACCAGATTCAACAATAACTAAATTTTTCATCCTTTTTTTAATATGGAGTATTTTTTACAGTTTTGTCAAGAAGACGAAATTATCAAAGCTTTTTTTAAAAGCGAATTACCCTGGTAAATATATCCAGTATATAGCTGAACCAGATCAGCTGAATGAGTCAATCTGACCTTTACATCTTCTGCGCTCATTACTCCGCCTGATGCAATTAGAATAGATTTATCCTGTTTAAGTTTAATTATTTTTTTTTGAAGATTTTCAGCCTTTTTTGTAAGCATTGCTCCACTCATACCGCCTGAGTTTTGATAAGAATGTTCTGTAGTTGTATTGCAACAAATAAAACCATCTATATTATTTTTTTCTGAAATATGAATTATATTTTTTAGATTATCCTCTGTTTCATCCGGAGAGAGTTTCACAAAAATAGGAGTTTTCTTTTTATGCATATCAACCAATTGAGCTTTTTTTTTCGAAATTTTGTTCATTAAAAACTCAATATTTTCGCGAGCAGATAATTCTCGAAGGTTTTCAGTATTTGGTGATGAGATATTAATAGCAAGATAATCAGCCTCAAGGTAAAAATAATCCATTAGATGAAGATAGTCTTGCCATGCATTTTTAGTTTTTGTGTTTTTACTTTTCCCGATACTAATTCCAAGAACGCCATTAAACTTTGGTTTGTGCTTTTTTATATTTTCAAGGACTTGAACAGATCCAGCATTGTTAAATCCTAATGAGTTAACAATTGTTTTATCTTTGAAAAACCTAAAAATTCTAGGCTTTGGATTGCCCGCTTGGGGCTCCAAAGTTACTGTACCCACTTCTACAAAACCGAAGCCGAGAGAACTAAAAATATGAAAATATTCTGCATTTTTATCTAAACCTCCAGCAATGCCAATTCTATTTTTAAATGATAGATTTTTTAATTTTATTTCAGGCTGCTCGATATTATTAGATGCAAATATACCTATTAGATTTAGACTATAAATTGACTTTAAAAGTCTAAGAGTTATATTTTTAGCTGCCTCTGCAGGAAAAATTCTAAAGATTATTAAAGCTAGATCTTCTAAAAAATTTATCAATTTAGTTATTAAGAGCGCTTATAGCTGCTGCTGCAGTAGCAAAGTTTGCAAGAATTGGTGTAAAAATTCTAAAAATTGAAATCGCATCAAATGGAGTAGAATCTCTTGGAACTATTATAGTAGAGCCAGGTTCGATTTTACTTCTACCAATTCTCCAAGAATCTAAATTTTTAACTGCTTGTCCATTAGGGAGAATTACAAAAATTCCTCTTTTATCAGCGGAATCTGCTAATCCTCCTGCTAATTTAATGTAGTCATTTACTCGGAGATTTTTTGAATAAACGAAACTTGTTGGAGCTAGAACCTCTCCTGTTACAGTTATAGTAGATTTTTCTGAAGGAATATAAATCCTATCGCCAGAATTTAAAACAATATCTATTTCAGGATTTTTCTTTAATTTGTCTAGCGACATCTCTGTAACGATTCGACCTACAGGCGTTATATCTTTTAATCTAGTGATTAAATTTGAAATTACTGACAAAGCTAACTGAGGATTTCCTGCATTTGTAATTGCTCCGCTTGTTAATGAAGTAGCTATACCCTCTTCTAATTGGTCAGCCGCTCTACTAAAAGCCTCTTTTTCCCTTTTGGCTACAGACGATCTTGTAAACACTCCGCCATATGGGTAAGCATTTTTTTCATATCCTCCAGCTCTTTCTAAAAGAGAGCTTAATCTTTCGCCTTTAGAGATAGAGTAAGTTCCCGGATTTTTAATAAAACCACTCACAGAGACTGAGAAAGTTTCTTGCTTGTTAGGATCTTGCTGCAAAACAATTGATTTAGGGAACAAGGAAGAAAAAATCATATTTCCAGATTCTTCAAAACTTATATTTTGGATATCATTTTCAGAATAAAAAATCTCATAATTTCCAGATTTTCCTAAATTAGTTGCGCCTCCAGCAAAAGAAGTTAGATTCTTTAAATTTATATTATTTGTAATTGGATAAAATCCTGGCTTCCTAATTTCACCGCTGACGAGAGAGGCATTTTCTAAGGCGACAATAAGAAGATCTGGATTGTCTTCAAAAATTTTTGGACAACCTTCATTTAAGCCCAATCGATCAGAAATATTTGTCTCTGAAGTAGAAAATTTTAGACTTTGAAGATTTGATACAAGAGTGGATGCATTAAATTTAGCAACATATTTTAAAGATTTACAAGGGTATCTATCATCAGGAGTAAATTTAGTTAAATTTTTACTTTTTAAATTAAATTTTTCCTTTTTTTCTCCTGCAGTCATCCTTGGCTTTTGGGAAAAATATTGTTGGTTTGAATCTTCAGTGACTTCTTGTTGTAATTCGGAAAGATTTTTTTGCTTTTCATCTTTGTAGAAGATATCAATTTTAATCTTATCTTCTTCAGACAAGAGGCCTAATGCATCTGCTAAAAGAGCCGAATTAATAAAATCTATGTCATATTGAGAAAATACATAAACGAAGTCGTTAGGTTTTACATCAAAGTTATCCCTAGTTTTTTGATTTAGATCGATAGGAATGAATTCTCTAGAGCCGTTATCATCTCTCCTTGAAACAATGCTAAATGGAAGGTAAGTTTTATCTGTTAAATCATTCTCATCGATATAATCTGAAATTTTTGAATTTTCAAAAAAAGAATAAACTCCTCTATTACTCAAATAGCCCTCTATACGAATATTATTAGAGAGCTTTCCCGAAAGATCATGAATAAAAATTTCATCAGAATCTTTTAATTCTAAAGAATTAATGTCTTTTAAGGAGTAATCAGAAAATTCTCTCTCCCCATCATCATTTAATCTGCTTAAGGTGATCTTATTTTTGTTAGCTTTGCTTGATAAGCCGGATGCATAATTCAAAACGTCTTTGAAAGTTTCGCCTTGTTTGATTTCGTAAATAGCCGGCCTATTGACGTTACCCCAAATTTTTACCCTATCGCCAACCGGATTAATAAGTAATGCATCTCCAGATTGTATTCTTAAGTCATTTGAAGTATTTGCTTTAATAAGTAATTCATACATATCTAAAGAGCCTATTTCTTTATTTGCTCTTTTCAAAGATATGTTTCGTAAAGAACCATTCTCAGTTGGGCCTCTTGTATTAAAAAGTATGCTCGAAATTGAAGATAGTGGAGAAAAATTATAAGACCCAGGTCTTTTTGAATTTCCTAATACAAAAACTTGTATTGTTCTAAGTCTACTCAAAGAAATTTCTACTTCAGTTCCAATCAGCGAGGCTTGAGTAATATTTTTTAATTTTTCTGAGGCTTCGTCAAAGGTTAGTCCACTGAAAGCTATTGTTCCCAATTCTCTTAAGAAGACATTACCCTCGCGATTTACCGAAACTTTCTTGATTGCTTGGATACTTCCCGAAAAACTTATGGTTAGTTCATCTCCCGGCCCCAAAACATATTCTCTTGGAGCTGCAATGATTCCGTTGGAATCAAATGAAGTTTCTATGTCGAAAAGATCGTATCCAAAAAATGAAGGGATTTCATTATCAAATTCATCATACTCGATAAAGCTTTCTTCCATTTCTAAGAAAGTGTCTCTTCTGATGTTATTTAGTTCATCATATTCAGAATTGTCTTCAACATCTGTTGTGAGTCTTGATTCAACTGAAGACCTAACTGAGTCAGGTAAAAAGTTTAAATACTCCTCGTAATCACTAACTTGTGTAAAAGCATTAGTAATGAATAAAAGTAAAAATAATTTTCTTATTTTATTTAACAATTGGAAGACCCCAGTAAAGTTTTGATCTACATGCTTCGAAGTAATCATAATCTATTGGATGAATTAAACGATATCTTCTTGAGCTATTTTTTATTTTTAGAGAATCTCCAGAACTTAAGTCAAAATCATTATGCCCATCGAGGATAACTTTTGCTTTTTCATCATGTTCATATTTAAGCTCCAATTCACCTTCGGCGGGAATTATAAGTGGTCTAGTAGATGAACTATGCGAAAACATCGGCATGATAGCAAAAACATCTAATGTAGGGTACAAAACTGGACCGCCGCCAGAATACATATAAGCTGTTGAGCCAGTAGCAGAAGAGACAATTAAGCCATCTGATTTGTGATTAGCAATTAATTTATTATTTTTAAAAATAGAAAAGCTTGTCATTTTTGCAAGCTCTCCTGAGTGAAGAACGACTTCATTTACCGAAAGGAATGCCTTATTTTTATTTGATATTTCCAAAAGATTTCTTGATTCTTCTTGGTAATTGCCTTTTATAATTTTTGGCAATTCAAGTTCTAAGGAGCCTAATTGTAAATCTGTTAAAAAACCAAGTTTGCCTATATTCACTCCCAGAAATGGGGTATTCAAATGACACAGATCTCTAATAGCTCCTATCATCGTCCCATCTCCGCCAATTACTAAAATAAGATCTTCAGATGCGTCTAATTTTTTTAAATCTTTTTGAGACTTATTAGCTACGATGTGATTTATGGCAACATTATTTTCATCAAGAGTTTTTTCACACCTTTTTAAAGTCTCCTTGTAGTCTCTAGTTGAGGAATGAATGATGTTGATTGACGAAATTTTATCCATTTGTCGTTTGTAAATCCTTTGGATTAAAGTTTCTCACGAAATAAATGAATATTGTATCTACTATTGCTATAAAAAACTTAAAAACGTATTTAGTTAGAGCAATTCCTAGGGCTACTTTGAATGACATTTGTCCTGCCAATACCCACACAAAAGTATAAATAAAAGTATCAAGAGCTTGAGAACTCAGGGTTGAAACATTATTTCTTAGCCAGAGATATTTATTTCCAGTTATGGTTTTAATTTTATGAAAAACCCATACATCAAAAGTTTGACTTATTAGGTATGCGGTAATTGATCCTATTACAAATATTGGAGAATATAAAGCTAGGGTAGATATTGCTTGGTGAACCTCATTAGCTGAGACAGCAATTCCTGATGGCAAATAATAAGTGCTTAGAACAAGGGTAAACATTACGATTACATTTGCTACTGCCCCAATAATTACTGCTTTATTTGCTTCTGCCCTGCCATACTTTTCATTCAATAAATCGGTAGCAAAGTAGATTCCCGAATACATTATTGCTCCCATGCTTACTACAAATGTATTTCCAAAAATTGTGAGTTCGCTGACTTTACCGCCTTGTAAGTTCGCGAGGATGATTCCGAGAATTACAGCAGTGTAAAGGCCGTTCTTGCCAAAGAAATAAAAAAGTATTATTGCCAAAGTAAGGTCATAGAAAACCGTAAATATCCATAACATTTCAGGATTTTGACTAAAAAATTCTAAGTTCATGGCTGATTAATTATCAAAAATTGCTACAATTAGACACGTTTAGTAAAAAAAAATCACTTAAAAAATTTATATTAAAAAATTATGGAAAATTTAGATCAATTTAGAACAGAAACAAAAGAGTGGCTCGAGGAGAATTGCCCTCCTGAAATGAGAAAACCTATGGGTCCAGGAGATGTTGTTTGGGGAGGAAGAAACTGTAAATTTCCTCATCCAGATGCAAAATTATGGTTGGAAAGAATGGGCGAAAAAGGTTGGACCTGCCCTACTTGGCCAAAAGAATATGGCGGTGGTGGACTTAGTTTTGATGAAAATAAGATTCTGCAAGAAGAATTAATGGCCATAAGAGCAAGACCTGCTCTATCGAGTTTCGGTATTTGGATGCTTGGGCCAGCTTTGCTTGAATTTGCTTCTGAAGAACAAAAAAAGAAATATATTCCTGAGATCGTTAAAGGAGAGATTAGATGGTGCCAGGGCTATAGCGAACCTGGATCTGGTTCAGATCTTGCTAGCCTTAAGACCAAGGCTGAAGATAATGGAGATCATTTCGTAGTGAATGGTCAAAAAGTATGGACTTCTTATGCTGATGATTGTGACATGATTTTCACTTTAGTAAGAACAGGTCCTCAAGAACCTAAACACGATGGTATAAGTTTTCTGCTTATTGATATGGATCAACCAGGAGTTACTACCAAGCCAATAAAGCTTATCTCAGGAAAATCTCCATTTTGTGAAACTTTTTTTGATAATGCGGTTGTTCCAAAAGAAAACCTAGTAAGCGAATTAAACAAAGGCTGGGATGTTGCAAAAAGATTACTTCAACATGAAAGAAACATGATTGCTGGAATGGGTCTTGGAGGCGGAGGTTCAGCCAAAAAGAAAAAAGATCAGCCAATTTCATCTGGAATGGCTACTATGGCAAAAACATATGTTGGAGAGGAGTCTGGAAAATTAGCTAATCCTGCCTTAAGACAAAAAATTGCATCTTTTGATATAAATTCTCATGCATTTTCACTTACTATGAAAAGGGCTAGCGAAGAAAGTAAGTCTTCTAATTCTGGACCAAGTCCTGCATCATCAATGTTTAAATATTATGGCAGTGAAAGTAATAAACTTAGATACGAGTTAATGCTTGAAGCAATGGGTACTAAAGCTCTTGGATGGGAAGGAGAAGGCTTTGGTCCTGCGGAACTAGCAATTACTAGAGAGTGGCTTAGAACAAAGGCTAATTCAATTGAAGGTGGAACCTCAGAAGTCCAACTTAATATAATTGCCAAAAGGGTTTTGGATCTGCCTCAATAACATAAAATTTTTTGGGAGAAAAATATGTCATTAATTTTAAATGAGGAGCAGGTTTTCTTAAAAGATAGTGCAAAAAAATTTGCTTCGGAAAAAACTCCAACTACTCATTTTCGTGAAGTCAGAGATAGTGAAATTGAAAATTGCTACGACGATAAAGTTTGGCAAGAAATGGTATCACTTGGTTGGACTGGTATTTTAGTTCCTGAAGAATTTGGTGGCTCTAATTTTGGAGTGGCCGGCATATCTTCTATTCTAGAGGAGCTTGGTAGAACGCTTACTCCTTCACCTTTATTTTCAACTGCAGTTGTAGGTGTTAGCTTAATTAAGCATGCATCAGATGATATAAAGAAAGATATTCTTTCAAAGGTTGTACAAGAAGGTTTAAGACTTTGCTTTGCTATAGAAGAAAGCAATCATCATGACCCATTAAAAATATCTTGTGAAGCAAAAAAAGATGGAAATAATTTCATTATTTCAGGAGAAAAGTCCTTTGTAATTGATGGTGGTTTTGCAGATAAAGTCATTATTGCTGCCAGAACTTCAGGAAAGGAAGGCGATAAAGATGGTCTTTCTCTTTTTGTTGTGGATGCTGCAACAAAGGGTTTAACCATCACTCCAACAAAAATGGTGGATTCTAGAAACGCAGCAAATATGAAATTTGATAATGTAAAAGCATCTTCAGATATGTTGATTGGCAAAGAAGATAATGCTTATGAGATTATTGAGTCAGTATTGGATATTTCTCGAGCCGCAATTTCTGCAGAAATGTTAGGTAGTGCTCTTCAAGCGTATGAAATTACCCTTGACTACTTGAAAGAAAGAGAACAATTTGGAGAAAAAATTGGATCTTTTCAAGCTCTACAGCATAGAGCAGCAATCATGTTTTCTGAATTAGAACTGTGTAAGTCGTGCGTCATTGAATCTATTACTTCCTTTGATGAGGGAGGCAATGATTCTGAGAGATTGGCAAGCCTTTCGAAAGCAAAAGTTGGAGAAGTGTTTCATTTAATTTCAAACGAATCTGTTCAAATGCATGGAGGTATTGGAGTTACAGACGAATACGATATAGGTCTTTATCTAAAGAGAGCCAGAGTAGCTGAACAAATTTTTGGAGATTCGGATTTTCATAAAAATAGATATGCCGAACTAACTGGCTATTAAACATCATTGTGGATGGGGATAAAACTGAAAAACTTCTTAAGATTATTTCTGAATTAAGAGATCCTAAGACTGGATGTGAATGGACTAAGTCCCAAACCGCAAAAACTCTCCTGCCTTTTATAGAAGAAGAAGCTCAAGAAGTTCTAGATGCTTTTGAAAGAGAAGATTACGAAAATCTCAAAGAAGAATTGGGCGATCTTCTTTTGCAAATTGTTCTCCAGAGCAAGATTGCTGAAGAAAATAAACTATTTTCTTTTTACGAAGTAATTGATAACTTATGTGAAAAATTAACTAGAAGGCACCCTTTTGTTTTTGCTGAAAAAAGACCTCATACAATTGAAGAACAAAGAGAAGCGTACTTTTATATTAAAGACTTAGAAAAAACAAAATGAAGTTTTTATTTGAAAATTTAATAGGAATAACTTCTATTACTATTTTGATATTGAACACAGTCATCTTGTCATGTTTGTTAATACCCTTAGGAATAATTAAATTTTTTCTACCTGTAACGGCATTAAAAGTATTATTCACCAAATTTATTATCAAAGTTGGAGAGCTATGGATTTTCACAAATAAAATTTGGGTAAAGGCTTTGCATAATCCAAAATGGCAAATCATAGGTAAAGAAAATATTAAATCTGATGGCTGGACAATAGCAACCTCAAATCATCAATCATTTGCGGATATTTTTCTTCTGCAAGATATTACCAATAGAAAGATGCCTATGCTTAAATTTTTTATGAAGTATGTTCTTATTTATGTTCCAGTTATAGGTCTATCTTGGTGGGCTTTGGATATGCCCTTTTTAAAAAGATATACGAAAAAACAATTAGAAAAAAACCCAAAACTAGCTGGAAAGGATGTAAAAGAAATGAAAAGAGCTTTAAAACATTATGCTCTTTATCCGGTGACTGTTTTCAGTTTTGCTGAAGGAACAAGATTTACTCTTAAGAAGCACCATAATCAAAACAGTCCTTTTAAGAATCTTTTGAAGCCTAAAGAAGGAGGTCTGGCAACAGCTTTAAGCCTTGTAAGCAAAATTGACTCTTTGATTGATTTTACAATTCAATTTGATTCGAAAAAAAGGAGTTTTTGGGATTATCTTTGTGGAAGAATGAATTCCGCTAAGATTGTAATTAAAGAAATAAAAATTCCTAAAAAGTTTCTAAATGAAAATTTACTAGATAACCAATTATTACGATCTGAATTTAAAGAATGGGTAAATGCATTATGGATAGAAAAAGATCTGCTGCTCTCTAAAAGAGACTAAATCAATGATGATCAAATTTAATAAATTTCTAGCCCTTTTAATTTTCTTTCTAGCTTCACCTTTTCTATCAAGCGAAGGGTCTTTAGCAGTAAAGAGTGAATATAGCCCTGTGGTAGGTGAAATCATCGAAATTCTTGCTCAAAATCATTTCAAAAAAAATATCGAAATAAATGATCAGAAAGTAATTAAAAACTTTTTGGTAAATTTAGATAAAGAAAAAATTGTATTCACTACTGGAGAGATAAACTCATACTCGGCTAAATTTAAGAGTATTTATAACTTAGATGAAATATTTAAAATTTATGAAAATTACTCCAATAGATCACTTGAATTGATTAACTATCAAATAGACGTAGTTAATTTAATAAATGATTTCAATGACTTGAATACAACTGAATTTATTGAAAAAAATAGAGAAGATGAAAAAAGATTCAATTCTCTAGACGCAATCAAAAATTATCAAGCTCTTTTGATTAAAAATGAGTTTATAAATATTCTTTTATCAAGCGATGATTTTGAAAACTCTAGGTCAAAACTTCTTAAAAGACTCAAAAATAGATCTAAAAGTTTAAAAAGAATTAAGTCAGACGATATCTTTTCATTGTATACAAATTCAATTACCTCTCTTTATGATCCTCATACAAATTATTTGTCTCCAAAATCTCAAGAGGACTTTGAGATAAACATGAGTCTTTCCCTTGAAGGTATTGGAGCAATTTTGTCTACAGAAGATGGAATTACCAAAATAGTCAGATTAATTCCGGGAGGGCCTGCTGACAAATCTGGCCTTTTAAAAGTAAATGACAAAATTGTAGGAGTGGCCTCTGTGCCAGAAAATGATATAGAAGATGTAAGAGACTGGAGAATCGATGAAGTGGTTCGACTCATTAGAGGCCCAAAAAATACTAAAGTTAAACTTGAAGTTATTCCTAATTCTTCTCCAGATGATGTCTTAGGCAGAGTGATTGAAATCACCAGAGGATTGGTAAAACTGGAAGATCAGGCAGCAAAGAAAAAGAAAGTAGAAATATACAGACCAAATAAATCTTATAACATTGGGGTTATAGATTTGCCTGCTTTTTATATGGACTTTGATGCATTTAGCAGAAATCAATTTAACTACAAAAGTAGTTCAAAAGACGTCAGAAACCTTTTAAGAGAATTAAAAGAGGAGCAAGTGGATGGAGTAATTCTTGATTTGAGAGGAAATTCGGGTGGTTCATTATATGAGGCTTACTCGCTTGCAAAGCTTTTTATTGGAAAGGGAAGCATTGTTCAGGTAATGGAGTCAAATGGCTCGATTCAACCTTTGGGTCATACAAGAGGAATTCAAAACTATGAGGGACCGGTAATGATTTTAGTAGATAAATTAAGCGCCTCAGCTTCGGAAATTCTTGCAGGAGCTTTTCAGGATTATAAAAGAGGATTAATTGTCGGCTCCAATACTTTCGGCAAAGGGACAGTTCAAAGACTAGAAAATCTTTCTTACGGACAACTAAAATTTACAGAACAGAAGTTTTATAGAATCTCTGGGAAAAGCACCCAAAATTTAGGGGTCATTCCTGATATTAATCTACCTTATGTTTTTGATAGTGAAGAAGTTGGAGAAATGGCTCTTGAAAACTCTCTTCCCTATGACGATATTTCATCACTAGAGTATGAGCCTTTCAATTCGACTTCAAATATTGAGATGATTCAAAGTTTCTCAAAAAAAAGAGTATCCGATTCAAATTTGAATGAGTACATCAAAGATCAAAGAATTCAAATTAAGAATGAATTAGATAAAAAATTAATTCCCGTAAATTATTTGGTAAGAAAATCTGAAAAAAAAGCGCAAGAAGAAAAACGACTATTTATAGAAAATAGATTCAGAGTTTCTATCGGTTTAAAGCCCTATTTAAGCTTTCAAGAGTTTTTAGATGCTGACCCTGAAGAATTAAATGAGTTTTCTGAGAAGATGGTTCTAGAAGAAGCTGCTAGAATTTTGATTGATCAAATAAATTTCAATAAGCCAAAAAGGCTTTCTAACTCATACTTCAGATGAAAATCTTTTCTTTCAATGTAAATGGCTTAAGAGCAAGGCTGCACCAGATGAGTGCTTTAATTGACAAGCACTCGCCAGACATTATCTGTCTACAAGAGACGAAAGTAGATAATGAAAATTATCCTATGGAAAACATAAACGAACTAGGTTATGAAGCCATAATTAATGGTCAAAAAGGACATTATGGAGTATCTACCCTTTACAAATCTGAGCCCATAGATTTTCAAATAGGCTTCCCTACAGATAAAGAAGACGCTCAATGCCGATTGATATCATCAAGACATAAATTTTCTGCTCAAGAAGTCACTATTATCAATGGGTATTTCCCTCAGGGAGAAAGCAGAGATCATCCAAAAAAATTTCCCTATAAAGAAAAGTTTTTTAAAGATCTAATGATTTATTTAAATGAAAATTTTTCTCCTGAAGATAATATTATTATCTTGGGAGACTTAAATATTTCTCCAGAAGATATTGATATAGGTATTGGAGAAAATAACAGAAAAAGATGGCTCGCATCTGGAAAATGTAGTTTTTTGCCTGAGGAAAGAGAATGGCTAGAAAAAATAAAAACATGGGGATTTTTTGATTCTTACAGAAAATTTTTTCCAGATTCTAATGATAAGTTCAGTTGGTTTGATTATCGCAGCAAAGGGTTTGATGATAATCCTAAAAGAGGTTTGCGAATTGATCATCTATGGGTAACAAAACCTCTTTTGGACATGGCAGTTGAATCTGAAATAGATTACGAGATAAGAGGTATGGAAAAGCCTTCTGATCATGCTCCGGTATGGACTGAATTTAAAATTTAATTTCTCCTTTCTTGAAAAAATTTCTTTAATAATTCAGAACTTTCGGCGGCAAGGATTCCGCTTGAAATTAAAATTTTATGGTTGAAGAAACTTTCCTCATGTAGATTTAAATTATTAATGACTACTCCTGATTTTTGGTCTTCTGTTGCAAAAATTAATCTATCTATTCGAGCATGAATGCATGCTCCAAAACACATTAAACAAGGCTCTAAAGTAACGTAGAGACTCGTTCCATTGAGTCTATAGTTATCCGTTATTTTTGCTGCATCTCTAAGCACATTCATTTCTGCATGGCCAGAAGGATCATTTTTACTTATTGACTGGTTATGCGAACGAGAAATTACTTCATCATCTTTAACTAAAACTGCTCCAACCGGAACTTCTTTTTTTGAATAAGCCAATTTGGCTTCATCCAAAGCCAATTTCATATATAAAAAATCTTTTTTGGATTGTAGGTTATTCAAGTATTTTTTTTATCATCTCGATGGATGATTCCATTCCGTCAGCAATTAATTTTTCAAACTCATCTGGTTCAACTTCAGAAGTCCATACTAGTTTTGAAAAGTTTTTATCTTCAAGAACTGTTACTTTTGCTAAGTGATGATTCAAAGGAGCAGGAGACTTTATGACGCTATAAGTCAAAGATTTATTAGCTTGATCTTTTTCAATGATTTTTTCCTTAATTTCTCCAACGCCATCCATTTTGAAAGTTCTTACGTCATTTTCAAGAATAATTTCATTTGCAAAAGGTACCCAATCGGATCTTGTTACGTCTGAAAAGAGTTCCCAAAGCGAATCAACTGAACATTTTATCTGTTTTTCTATTCTAATTTTTTTCATTAAATTCCTGTCTTAAGTAATTTGAAACATGATTATTTACATGAAAGTCACTGTCTAAAGGCATTATTTCATTATGAATTAATTTTTTTGCAACTCTGATCATTATTACAGAAAATTTAAATAGACATAAAATTCGATAATAAAAGAAATTATCGGCTGAATAACCAGTATTATTTTCCCAAAATTTGATTGCCTCTTGATTTGAAATTGAGCCTGAAAGCTTTTCAATATTCAAACCATGACTACTGACATCATCTGTTGTAAGTCCCCAAGCTAAATCGCACAATGGGTCTCCAATGGTTGCCATCTCCCAGTCAAGCAAACTCGTTACCTGAAAGTCTTCAAAGAGAACATTTCCTATTCTTGAGTCTCCCCAGCAAAGTTTTTTTGGATTTTGATTAAAAGGGAGATTTTCAGATAACCATTGAAAAACCTCTTCTAGAAATGCATTTGCTTCTCCATCCATACCCCATTCCATAAATGATTTGTAGTATTGAAGATCAGACTGAAGATGAGAGCTTTCGTTATTTCTTTTGTCAATTATGGTTAATTCTAAATCCTCATAGTTTATTTTATGAAAAGATACTAGGTTTTCTAACCAACCTAACCAAACTGATCTAATTTGGTCTGGAGAAGCTTTCCCCATCATGCCATCAGGATCCATGTGATAAGGCGGATTATCTGAAGGTGCCTCTCCCCTAACATGTTTCATTACATAAAATTCTGACCCAATAATTTCTTCATTTTGTTCAAAAAATAAAATTTCCGGTACAGGAAAGTTCAATTTCTTTAATTGCTCCATGATTTCAACTTGCAAACCGAGATCGTATTCGGGAAATACTTGAAAGCCTGTTGGCTTTATTCTTAAGACTATGTCCTCATCAATATTTCTTCCAAATACTTTGCATAAAAAAGTTTCGTTTGAAAAACCGCTAGCTTCTGAAGATTCGTGCGGCTGGATAGAAATATTTTGTTTCTTGTAGCGCTCTTTTGTTTCGAGCCAGCTTTTAAAAATTGATAATTTTTTGTGAAAATTTTTTTCGGCAGAAACAGGCATTTTTAAGGTTTATCGAAAAGATCCATAAACCCACTAGGTTCATGAGGTCCTAAAAATAATTGTTCTAAAACTCCTCGACCTTGAAGCTCTTTTTCTGGAGTCTTAAGCTTAACTTCGCATAAAGATTGAATATGAAGAAATGGTGGATCTTGAGGATCGTCATTTAAATCATAGGTATCGTAGTGGGTTTCCAATTCACCTTTGAATTGACCATGACCCCAATCAGGGTGCATGTACCCTAAACCACACATAAACATATTTACCTTAGGCGTAATTTGAAATTCAAATAACTCCTCTTGTGAAGTTTTTAAACTCAAAGATAAAGATTCAACTCTTCTTGTTTTAGGTAAGTAAGAGATAGACTTTTGATGTGAAACAAAATTAGATTGTTCTTTCCCATCGTCGAATTGAATTTTTGCAAAAGCATTATCAGCTTCTCCTTTTTCGTTATCAATGTAATAAATGTGTGTCGCCAACTCATCAAAATGAACAGGAGCCCAAAGCCAAAAAAATTGAGGCATTTCAAAAGGCACCATGGGTTGACTATCGCCAGCACCAACAGGTCTGACACCCCAAGATCTATCTCTAGTTCCAATAAATTCTTTTGGTGATATTTTAATTATTTCATTTTTTATTTTAATTTCCCCAGACCAATTTCCATGCTGAGTTAATCTGCAGGTATCCATAATTTTTCTAGGACCATTAAATAGAGTCATATTTGGTTCCTGCATGGGCTCAAATCTTTTAGTGAATTCTAGCTTTGCTGTAATATCTGAATCATTCTTTGAAATTTCAACGGAAAGCTTTTCTAGAGGCTCAAGAACTTTAACTTCTATAGGGCCCACTTTTGTATTAAGTCTTTCAAGACCCAAAATTCTTGAAGATCTAATATTATGTTGCTTTCCATCAACTGCAACGGTGAAAGAAGCATCCATAATATTCAAATTTGGGTATAAACATAATACAGCAGCAAAATAAAAATCTTCTTTTTTGGAATACCCATTAAAAAAATAACGATCATAAAAATTTCTTTCTGTGCCAACTTCTGAAACAGGATGAGGTAATTGGTGTATAGGATAGTCGTCTGCTTTAGTAATCATCTTTTTAATTTATTTATTTAGAAAAACTCATTGAAGCTATGTCTATGTCCATATCAAAATCCCTGCCAGAAGCTTCTACGCCAATAAGTTTTATTTTTTTAGGGTTAAGATTTCTTTTTTTTGGACTTTTATTACTGTATCGAATGAATTCAGTAAATTCAATTTCAAAATCTTGCCATTCATTAGTAACTTCAAATTCACCTAGATATCTGACCCAAGGAAGGATAGAGCCTTTAGTTTTTATATGGATAAAATATTTTTCGTTATTCCCTCTTGCCTTGAATTTTACTCTTGAAAAGTCACTTAAGTTATTTGCATCAATTTCTTTCCTGAACATTAAAAACCCTCCCCCATCGGTAGAAACATTTCCTTTTGCGGAGATAAAATCAAAATTTTCATTTGCAGATTCTTTTAATACCATGGAGCCATCTGATTTACCTCCCATGACCTGATCTTTTACAAAACGCCAAGAATCTATATCAATATTTTTTTTGGGTAGAATTTCAAAAGAAAGCATATTTAAAGATAAGAAAATTAGTAATAAATATTTCAGCATAATTTAGTCCAAAAGTTTTTCCGATGCTATATTATTTAATTCTTCTTCAAAAACTAAGTCTTTTGTAGAGTTAAGTCTATCCACGTACAAAAATCCAAATAAATGATCAAGTTCATGCTGGAATACTGTTGCTAAGAAATCTTCAACTATTACCTCTTTTTCATCAGCATTTTCATTGAAGTATTTAATTTTTAGCTTTCGTGGTCTTTCAACATAACCTCTTAAGCCTGGAACACTCAAACAGCCCTCCCAAAAGCCTTGTTTTTGTTCGTCAATTACTTCAAGTTTTGGATTAAATATGACAAATTCCTCTGAATTTTCTAAATTATCGTATCTTTCTGAATCGCTTTCCAATTTTATAACGGCTAACTGGATAGATAGCCCTATTTGAGGTGCAGCTAAGCCAATTCCACCGGCTTTTTTCATAACATCCCACATTTTAGGAATTAATTCTTGTATTTCCGAGGATAAAATTTCTTCTTTGGTAAGTTCTTTAGCAGTTTGCCTTAAAATAGGATTACCTAATTTTAGTATTTCGAAATCATTTGCAGAGATTTTTGTCATAAAAATACCAATTTTTATTATTATTTTTAGCTTTCACTAAAATTGACTTAAGTTTTTAAAGGCCTTAAACTTGCCGTCGTAAAGGCATATTAAGTGTCTTAGGAGAATTATCAATGTTTTTAATGAATATAAGAAAATTATTTGCTCAATTTTCTAAGCTGATATCTTTATCTGTTGTAATAGCTTTAGTAGGTTGTTCAAGTACTCCATTTATGCAGAACAACATAGCTGCAACTAAGTATCTATTAGACAGTTTTGTTGAAGATGCTGGAGGAAAAGGACAAGTTAACGCTGAAACTTATCATTGGGAAGTCGATGCTTCTGCTTTAGGTTGCGCTGAACTTCAGGCGGAAAGAATAAGGCATTCAGCTTTAATTGATAGCGTTGCTGAAAAAGTAATAGAAAATTCATCTAGATCAACTAGTTATGCATCATATGGTCTGGAAATGCATGATCCGACTTTAGGTACTAGTTTTGTGGGTGTTAAATCTACAGGATTAAATCCTGAGGTTTCAGAATACAGAAAGTTAAAATTAGCAGTTGAAAAGTTGAAATCTGCTTCAATTGATAAATGTACTTCTGCCGAAGTAATGAGAACTCCCTAATTAAGGGAAAATTTTAACCAGTTTCCAAAGCTTTCAAAATTATCGACCTAGTATCAGCTGGGTCGATAACTGCATCTATCTCTAATTGTGTAGCTGCCTCTAGAGCCCTTCCAGCGTCATACATTTTTTGAACAAGCTTATTGAATAATTCTTCTCTTTCCTTGACATCTTCAATAGCTTCCAACTCTTTTTTGTAACCTAGTTTTACCGCTCCTTCTAAGCCCATCCCTCCGAATTCTCCTGTTGGCCAAGAAGCGGTGAAAATGGGGATGTAAAAGCTTCCTCCAACCATAGCCATTGCGCCCAAACCATAGCCTTTTCTCAAGAAGATTGCTACCAAAGGAACTGAGATATTTGCACCTGCGTTAAATAGACTGCCCATTTTCCTTACAGCTCCTTCTTTTTCACTATCAACACCAACCATAAAACCAGGAGTATCTGCTAGTGAAACTATTGGAAGATTGTGTTCATTACAAATTGAAATAAACTGTCCAGCTTTTTCAGCTGAAGTTGCATCCACAGCTCCACCCAAATGCTGACAATCGTTTGCAATAAGAGCTACTGGTTTCCCTTCCAATCTCATAAACCCAGTAATTACACTTCGACCATAAACTTTTCTGACTTCCAGAAAAGAATCTTTATCGGCAATGGTTTCTATAATATCTCTAACAGAGTAAGCCATTCTTCTATTTTCTGGAATGAGGTTTCTTAAAATTGACTGGTCCTTGGTTTCCCATTTATTAAGATCTCCCTGAAAGTAAGAAAGTAATTTCTTTGCAAATCTTGTTGCATCTGCTTCGTCTTCTGCAAGGTAGTCGATAACACCCAGTTTTTCTTGTTCTTCAGCTGGACCAATATCTTTTGGATTTACCTTGCCTAGTCCTCCGCCTTCTATCATTGCCGGTCCTGCCATTCCTAACCAAGATTTTTTTGTAGAAATGCAAAAATCAGCAGTTCCAAATAATGCTGCATTGCCAGCAAAACAGTATCCGTTATTAACAGCAATTCTTAGGCTTTTTCCTTTTAATTTTGCCCAATTACTAAAAGAGGGAATATTTAATCCTGCAAATTGAACATGTACATCCGTATCGCCGGGCCTGCCTCCGCCTCCTTCTGTATACATTACGACTGGTAAATTTTGTTTTTCGGCTGTCTCACAAATCCTATCTAATTTTTTGTGATGATAATATCCTTGAGTTCCAGCTAAGACTGAATAGTCATTGATAATTATTGCAGAAAGAGCTTTTTTATTATTTAAAATCTCACTATTAATCTTACCAAACCCAGTAATTATTCCATCAGCAGCTGTTTCAGTTCTTAGCTCCTCAAGTTCCCTTCTACTTTTTTGTGCTGCAATAGCAAGCTGGCCATATTCTACAAAGGAATCTTTATCCACTAAATCATCAAGATTTTCTCTAGCTGTTCTGTATCCCTTTTCGTATCTCTTCTCTCTGGCAGCTTCCCTTTCTTCATCCAGAGTTTTAGATAATCTATTATGAAGTTCTATGAGCTCTGATCTATCTGACATTTACGATATTGCTGGAGCTGATTTTCCAAGTTTTTGTTCTCTTAAAGTCCTTTTCAAAACCTTCCCCGTAGCGTTTCTCGGTAAAGCTTCGATGAACTCCACACTTTTTGGTATTTTGAATTTTGCTAAGTTTTTAAGACAATGATTAATGATATCTTCATCAGATAAACTTTCATTAGGCTTTAGAGCAATAAAAGCAAGGCCAACTTCTCCCCATTTTTCATCAGGTATGCCTATGATCGCAGCTTCAGCAATTTGAGGTAATTGATAAAGCACATTTTCTACTTCAGCCGGATATACATTTTCACCGCCAGAAATATACATATCCTTTTGACGGTCAACAATGTAAATAAAACCCTCATCATCCATTTGTGCAGCATCTCCTGTTTTTAGCCAGCCATCCACAAAAGAGTTTTTTGTTGCCTCCTCATTATTCCAATATCCTGGTGTAATATTTGGACCTTTGATAAGTATTTCTCCAACTTCGCCTTGTTTGACTTCATTGCCCTTTTCATCGACTATTTTAACTTCTGTATGTAACAAAGGTTTTCCTGCCGAGCCAATTTTTCTTGCAGCATCATCTCCAGATAATCCAATTCCGCCAGGGCTTGTTTCTGTCATTCCCCAACCTTGCCATAGTTCTACACCCTTGTTTTGCCAAGTCTCTATGATGATTTCAGCGCATGGTGCTCCGCCTACACCGGCTCCTTCAATTCTGGAAAAATCTGTTGTAGCAAAGTTTTGATGCTGCATCATAAATTGAAAAGGAGCAGGCACAGCAAAAAAATGTGTAATTCCAAAATCAGGATTATTAATTATTTCCAAGGCTTTTCCTGGATCAAACTCTTTCATCAATACAATTTGTCCGCCATTGTGCAAAATTGGATTTGCATAACAATTCATGCCGCCTGTATGAAATAGTGGCAAAACAACAAGTTGAATTGTTTTGTCAGTAATTCTTGCAGTAGCTCCTAAATTTACAGTATTGAAAAATTGCATTTGATGATTAATCATGGCGCCTTTAGGGTGACCAGTCGTACCGGAGGTATACATCAACATAATTAAGTCATCGTGATTACTTTCTACGGTTTCAAAATCATTATTTTCTAAAATAGCTTGCTCATATTCACTGCCGTAATTGTCCTCTTCGATCATCAAAGAGTTTTTTATGCCGCAATCTTTTATTAGTTCTTGAGCAATATCTTTAAACTCAACAGAATAAATCAAACAGATTGGCTTGCTATCATTCAAAATGTATTCAAGTTCTGGCTTAGTAAGCCTCCAGTTAAGAGGTAATTCAACACCGCCAATTTTTCCACAGGCAAATTCAAGTTCAAAAACTTCGGCGCAGTTATGAGCTAAGATCGCAACTCTATCCCCTTTTTTCAAACCTTTTTTTTGCAACCATCCCGCCAATGATTTAGATCTTTGATTCAATTCATAATAAGAGGTTTCTCGACCATTAGAGATCTCTTTGATTGCAATTTTTTTTGGCCTAAAGTTAGATTGATACTCTACCCAATCGTAATATTTTACAGTCATTATTTATCTATATTTGTGAAAATCAGTCGTTTAACTATGCTTCAAATAAATTCTGGATGCAATAATTTAAAGGTGTATTAATTTGTAATAAAAAAATTTTTTTTAATAAATTTTATATAAAGGTATAAGCAAAAATTAACTTTTGATTGTCTATTATGTATTTCCCCTAAGAGATGAAATGATTAGTGAATATTTAAAATCAGTCTGGAATTTTTGTAGAGAATATCCTTTTTATGCTGTTGCCTTTTTCTATGGCGGCTACCTAATAGGCGTAGTCTACTTTTAGCTATTTTGTAGATTTTTGAACCAGTTCCTCAGGATCAGGTATTGCTGAGTACTCGTCAAAAAACCTATCCTTAAATAAGTTTTCCGGTGAAACAGATTCATACTCTGCATTTTTATCTAACGGATCAGAATAGAAACCCAATACGTAGCCTCCCTTCGAATATCCTATTAAAGATCTTATTTCAGGCGAAATATCTTTTGCAATCTCAGGAGGGCAGGATAGATATTGATTTTCTTCCTGACGTAGCCAATTAAGAGCATAATGCAGAAAAACTCCAGTTCGAATATCATTTTTTGTAGTATTTTCTCCTCCGCCATGCAGTACAGTTCCAGTATAAAGAAGTACTGATCCCGCTTTCATTTCAGCATAAGCTATTTCATCCTCATTAGGAATTCGGTCTTTTTCCCAGAGATGAGATCCAGGAACAATCTGCGTAGCTCCATTTTCCCTAGTAAAATCCGTTACTGCCCAAATGGTACTCATAAGCGGTTCAACTTTTCTGGGTAAATAACCACCCCAAATTCCTCTATCTCTATGAAGAATTTGTTTACTTTCTCCCGGACCAATACTTACCGCTGAAGTGAAATGCAGTTGATAACCGTCGCAGTAAGGAGATAAATACTTTTCTGAAACTTCATTAACTAAAGGATTTAATGCCAATTCTCTACAGGCTTCAGATCTTGCAATTAATGCCCCAACTCTTTTAGTTTTAAATCCAGTGAATTCATCCCTACCAAAAACATCATTTTTTAAGAACGGTTGAAGATCTTGATTGATACTAGAAATGTCATCTGAGTGCAAGAGGTTATCAATTATCACTCCAGCATCTCTTTTAAGAACATCGATAATCTCTTCCGAAGAAGCTGAGTTTGGGAGGTGAACTAAATCAGCCATCTAAGAAATATACTATTAAAAGCAAGAAACTTAAAAAGATTTTTGAAAGCCAAAGACTATTTTGGTTTTGTCTTTCATCTGGAGACCATTTTTTTCATTGATTATTGGGTTAATAATCTCCAAGGCAAGTCTGTCTTCAGATCCAGGAAAGATTTGGGTAAGAAAATTAAAACCCAAACCTACTTCAGCCGTAAAACCGCCGTAATTTGATGTTATAGAGGTCTGGACCGGTGCCTTGATATTGGAATCAAAGCCTGAAATGCCTCGCTGGTGATTGAGTCTCAACCTAGATGAAATAGAAAAGTTTCTGCTTACTGAGTACTGATACCAAGAATCAAAATAAGTTTTATCTCCATGATGCCATTCCTTAGATGAAATATTTCTAAAGAACCTAATTTGATTTCCAAAAGTATGTTCATCAGATAATGTATAAAGGTTGGTAAAGCCAATAACCAAAGCGACAGAATCGTCTCCCGATTGCATACCATAAGGCAAAAGCATTTCCATATTGGTATTCATGGGGGTAAGTACTTTGCCTTTTTCGTTTTTATCTCCAACAGAAAACTTCAAGCCAATTTCTGCATGCCACCTGCTTTTATCTTGCTCATAAAGGTTCACTAATGCAGAAAAAGATAGATCAGAAAGATCCGAAGAAGATGAATTGAATGAGCCGATATTATTTCTCATCATTGCGTGATAAGTATTTAAATTCATGGATTTATCCATAAACATTGTCATGAACATCAAAGTAACTTCATCCGTTGGAGCATACATGCCTCCAAGCATTAACATTGTCATACTCATTTCGATTGGAACAACACTAAGTTTTGCTGGTGAATTTGAATGTGGGTTGTCTATAACTAAAATTTCGCTGTCTGAGATTGAATTTCCATCTAAAGAATTACCTCTCATTTTCATGTAAGAAGCTCTCACAGAAATCATTGATTCGCCTTTTTTGTGCATGTGATCGGCCATAACTCCAATAGGTGCATGACCAATTGCCTGAGAACCAAATGCCGAAATCGAGAAAACTAGAAGAAAAATTATTTGAACGGAGCGCATGTGTTGTGCGCATTCTATATTATTAAGATCTATTAAAGTAAGAAATTCACTCCGCCAATGTGAATTAAATCATTTTTTATCAAACCAAGTTCTTTTGCTCTTTCATAGACTATTTCTTTATTTTTTACTGACAACTCAAAGGCATTGATTCCCTCGCCCCTCTGATCAAGATTGTCAACAAACTTGATTCTGGAGTCTGAGAAATTAATTTGAAGATTTTCATCTGCTTTAACCCCAAAAGCTTTTTCCCATTTTTTACAAAGAGCGAATTTATCATCGGATTGCATCACAACGCCGAACAGTCTCTCAGCATTATCATTTTTTGAGACACACTTTTCCCAATCAAGACCTGCCCAAAGCCATGCTGACTCAGGTTCCATTTTATCAATTGAAACTATTGCTCCACCAATGTGTTTGGGATGCAAGTGAATGGTTTTTCCAGTTACGTGGCCTTCGCTTCTCTCAACTTCATAAACAATGCCAATATTTTCATTGGTTACTCGCTCTTTTTCTTTGGCAACATCATCGCAATCTACAATTACCATGTAACCACCATTTCCACCTCTACGATTTAGAAATCTTTCTGCAGTGGTGTTTTCTTTTACGGGGGTAACAATCTCTATAAAAGTATCACCCAAAGGTATTAATGAGTTTATAAGTCCAAAGTGAATGAGACCATCATCGTGAAAAGCTACTTTTAAATCAAACACATCACAAATTTGATTTGCAATAGAATCCCTTTCTTCAGCAACGATAACTAACTGTCTTAATCTCATAATATTTGTAAAATAATACTTTAAGGATAAATAAAAGGAGAGAAAAATGAAAGAAATTGATATGGGAACAGATCACCTAAAAGCTCTGAAAGGAGATGGTTTGGGAAAAATTATAATGAACAGACCTGAAGCTAGAAATGCTATGTCGGATGAAATGAATGCAGCGATGATGGCAACTTTAGAAGATTTTGAAAATGATTCTGAAGTAAGAGCGGTCATTCTTACAGGTTCTGAAGGTGCTTTTTGTGCGGGCGGAGATGTAAAAGGTATGGCCAATAAAAAAAATGATCCTAAACGAACAATTGATATAGCCATCCATGAGCAAAGGATTCATCAAAGAGGTACCTCGGGTAAATTATTTAAAATGCCCAAACCCACAATTGCTGCAGTGAATGGGCCCGCAGCCGGTGCAGGAATGTCTTATGCTCTTTCTTGTGACCTTAGAATAATGTCCGATAGTGCTTTTTTCACTACTGCTTTTGCCAAAGTAGGCTTTTCTGGTGACTATGGAGGATCTTACTTTATGACTCATTTAGTGGGTTTATCAAAGGCAAAAGAACTTTATTTTTTATCAGACAAAATTCCTGCTGAAGAAGCTCTGAAACTTGGGCTAACTAATTGGGTTGTAAAACACGAAGAGCTTGAGCAGAAAACTCTAGAAATAGCTAAACAACTTGCTGAAGGTCCAGCAGTTGCTTTTCGATACATGAAAGAAAATCTAAACAGAGCCGTTAGTGGAGAAGTAGATGATTGTCTTGATCTAGAAGTCACACATCATGTTCACTGCGGTCAAACAGAAGATCACAAAAATGCTACAAAAGCTTTTGTTGAAAAAAAACAGCCAGTATTCAAAGGTCGATAATTACTTATGAGGAGTAACTAAATACTTTTGTCCGGTAGCCTGTTTCGCGTAGTTTTTCAGAATCTCTGGATCTAGCATTTCTTCAAGAGAAATTTCAGCTGTATAAGAGCTTGAAAAAGTTGTGGTAATTTCATTAGCTACTCTTTCTCTCATTTTTAAGAAAATTTCTGGTCCTGCTTTTCCGATGAACGGTGTTAAAAGCCATCCTCCTAAACCCCATTGCAATCCATAAGATCTATTCAACACAGTAGGTGTTGGGTCTAGGCCGCCATAAATATAAACTTGTTTATAGGTATCCGAGCCATATCTACTATATTCGGAAGCTTTCTTATTTGCTGAGATCTCCATCGCAGATAAAATCTGTCCAGCTAATTTTCCTTCATTACCTCCTCCGGTTGCATCAAATCCTAAGGTTGCACCAGTAGCATCAATTGCAGAAATTAAATCAGACATGAAAGAATCTTCGCTCATATTACAAACATATTCAGCACCAAGATCTTTCAAAAGAACTACGTGTTCTTCTTTTCTTACGATATTAACCAAAGGAATATCATCTGCCTTACATATTTTTACTAACATCTGACCCAAATTTGAAGCTGCGGCAGTGTGGATGATAGCTGTGTGATTTTCCATTTTCATGGTTTCTGTAAAACCAAGGGCAGTGAGCGGGTTTACAAATGAAGAAGCAGCTTCTTTTGGACTAGTCCCATCGTTCATGACAAGACAACTATCTACAGGTACACATCTATATTCCGAATACATCGCACCACCTGCTACTCCTACAGTTTTACCGATAAGGCCCTTTCCAGCTTCCCCGGCATCGACAACAACTCCGCCTCCTTCGTTTCCAACTTTCATAGATTTATCAAATCTAGCAGCCATGGTTTTATGCAGAGCGGGTAATATATTCATTGTTGTAACTTTGTCATCTCCAGTGCCTTCTGTAGTTATAGAACTAAGATCTGCTGCAAAACTTATTAACAATCCCAAATCAGATGGGTTTATAGGAGAAGCTTCAACTTTTAATAAAACCTCGTGATCTTTGGGTGTAGGCATTTCTACACTTTCAATAGATAGCTTTAACTGACCATCACTAGTAACTTCGGAACGAATTTCTCTAGACTGATTTTCCTTAGACATATTTTCTCCTTATGATTTAAGCTTCAACGTGGAAAAGCTTATTATAAATTACCCACTTATTCTTAACTTTTAAAAAAGATAGTGAATCCAAAAAACTCAAACCTATATATTTATCCCTTACTATTGCTACTGCAGTATTTCCTGCAATTTCAATAGATAGAATTTCTAAATCTTTTGGCTCTTTCTTTTCTTTAGCAGATGGTTGTTGCGCTGCAACGAAACTAGCAAAATCGTCTACTGATTGTTCAAAAAGTTTTTCCTGCATATATCCTGTTATTTTTGCATGGGGATGAAAAACCTCTTTTACCTTTTGAGGGCTTGATTCATACATACTATCGAAATAGAGTTGAACTTTTTCTGTTATTTCAGCTTTGTCTTTCACTTATTAGTCAAAAAAACAAATAGCTCTGACTTCAATACTCTCACGAGGAGAAGCATTTTCATTAGATGTTGGGTCATCAAAAGCACTATGGAGTGTTGGCATAAATGGCTTCTCATTTGAATCATAAGTCTTAAACATAACAACTTCATCTCTATTCATTTTTGGGTAAAAGTACCATTTATGACTATCGCTATTCATTGACTGATAAATTTCAACAGTAAACCCATTTTCGTCTGCTAGAGTTTCGGTTTTTTCCTCCTCTTTGCCATAATTGAATAAATCAGTAGGAATTAATTCTTTTTCAGAAACCGTTCTAGAGTCGCAGAGCGCAAAGGGGGCATCCGTCCCATCTTCATCAAAGCGTCTCCACAAATTGTAAACAGTGATTCTGCTTGGATTTGAACCATTCTCATCAAGCAAGGGTTGAATGGTTTGCTTGAAATTTGGAGTGAAATCATTATGAACAAGCCTGTGAGCACCTAACCTTTTTCCTTCTGCTGCCTCAGCTTCATTTCTTGTAATATGACTCACTATAAAGACTTGAGTGGCCCCTGTCTTTTTCTTAACCAATTTTGCCATTTCGTCGTAATAAATTTCTGTTACTTCTTTGTCATCATAAAAATTATTTATTGCCGATTTGTGATTCAACAAAATAAAACCAGACTCACTTAAGGAGTGATCTTCTTCTCTGGCATTGAAAACCTCTTTCATAAAGCCTTTATGATCGGGCCTATCTGGATTAGGTTCCTCGACACCAAAAGCAGGCTTTGGTTCCCCTTTTTTTAGTGGGTTTCTGTAGAAAAATTCTGCTCTCATAATTTAATTTTAAACTAAAGTTCAGGAAACGCCCATTTCTTCTTGCCATTCGTCTAAAGATTCGTAAAGACGATGCATTAAATCATCTATTTGATTTTTGTTAATAGATATCGGAGGAGAAATCATCAATGGTAATCCTCTTTTAAAAATTGGCTCTCTTCTTGCTCCATATAATGTGCTATAGAAAGCTAAACCATTTTTTTAAAGCTATAGATTGAAATACTCCTTCAGCGCCTTTACTGGATTCAAAGTACTCACCAGACTCTTTGCTAGCAACAACTTCCAGACACATCATTAAACCCCAGCCTCTCACATCTTTTATGCAAGGTCTATCAAGTAATTCTTCTTTAAAACCATGTAAATAATTTCCCATTTTGTTTGAATTATCAATTAAGTTATCTTCTTGATAAATTTCTAAAGCTTTTGTTGCTGCTGCACAGCCAAGGGGATGTCCGCCGTTCGTAAAACCGTGAACAAAGTATGCCCCTCCAGACTTAAATGGTTCATTAACTCTATCGGATACAACTACTGCTCCCATGGGGACGTAACAACCAGTAATACCTTTGGCGACAGTCATTATGTCAGCTTCAACATCAAAATGCTCCATAGCAAACCATTTACCTGTTCTTCCAAAGCCAGTTACTACCTCATCTGCAATTAATAAAACATCATAACGGTCGCATATCTCTCTTACTCTTTGCCAATATTCTTTTGGCGCTACTGCAGCATAATCGGATCCACAACCTTGAGGCGTAGCGATGTAAGCGGAAACTGTTTTTGGTCCCTCAAAATAAATCATTTTTTCTAGACGTTCTGCACATTTTAGAGCCCATTCTTCTCTGCTCATGCCATCTGGCTTATCGTGATCGGAGTATTGATGAATATGAGGCCACTTAGTCAGCATTTCCCCAAAATGTCTTTGATATCCAGGATTACCAGAAAGTCCTTGTGTCGCAAGTGTCATTCCATGATAACTGCCATAGTTTGATATGACTTTGTGTTTTGATGGATTTCCAGAAGCTAAATGGTACTGTCGAGCAGCCTTGATAGCAGTTTCTACCGCTTCAGAACCTCCACAAACTAGGTATGAGGTGTTTAAGTTTTTAGGAGTAACTTCTGCAAGTTTTGAACAATAATCAGCTTGAGGTTTGTTTGAAAGCGTTGGATGGACATGAGTAAAATTTTCCATCTGTTTGGAAATAGCCTCTTTCATCCTTTTATCGCCATGAGGAAGAGTAAATGCCATTGGGCCTCCAGAAGCATCAATATATTTATTTCCATTCACATCATAAAAATAAATTCCTTCTGATTTCGCAACTTCGACGTCCATAGTGTGATACGAAAATACATTCGACCAAGACCCTTCTGCTTTTAACGGACCAGGTCGATTCATTTGAGTTTCTGTAGCCATTTCTTCTCCCAATTAAAAAATATAAATTATCTTTTTTTGTTATTTATTACTAGCGAAATCTAATCATTGATGGATTTAATTCACTAATTTTTTTTACTCCCATAAGCTTCATATCTCTTTCGATTTCGTTTTTCATATTACCAAGAGCTTTTTCAACTCCTTCTTGCCCAGCAGCAGCCAAACCAAAAAGATACATTCTTCCACCAGAACAAGCTGTAGCTCCCATCGCCATTGCCTTGAGAACATGTGTTCCTCTTTGTATACCTCCATCAAGAATAACTTCTATTTCTCCGCCAACCTCTTGAAGAATTTCATCAAGTTGATCAAACGGACTTCTTCCTCCGTCTAATTGTCGGCCGCCATGATTTGAAACCATGATCGCGTCTGCTTTCATTTCTACTGCTTTTCTTGCATCTTTGGGGCTCATAATCCCTTTAAGACAAAATTTTCTCCCCCAGTTTTCTTTGAGCTTTATAACATCATCCCAAGTCATACTCTGATCCAACATGTTAGTAAAATAATCCCCGACAGATATTGAGATATTTGTTCCCTCATTAACATGACTTGATAATTGAGAAAGTTCGAACTTTTCTCTAAACAAATAATTAAGAGCCCATGCAGGTTTTATGCCAAATTGAAAGATACTTTTTGGCGTCAATTTTGGAGGAGTAGTGAAACCTGTTCGCAAGTCTCTCTCTCGATTACCGCCCGTAATAGTATCAACAGTTAAAGTTAAAATTTCAAAATTGGCCTCTTGTGCGATAGAAATCATTGAATCATTCAAGCCTCTATCCTTGTGAAAATAAAACTGAAACATTTTAGGAGTCTTAATTAATTTGTCTATATCATTAAGTTTTACCGTACCTAAAGAAGATACGCCAAATAAGGTATTGAACTTTTCAGCAGCTTTAGCAACTGCTCTTTCGCCTTGGTAATGAAACAATCTCTGTAAAGCAGTTGGAGAACAAAAAATTGGCAATCCTAACTTAAAACCCATCACTTCTACCGACATATCAATATTTTCAACTCCGGCAAGAACATTGGGAACTAAATCAACATCTTGGAATGCTTCGGTATTTCTTTGATACGTGGTTTCATCTTCTGCCGCCCCATCTATGTAATGAAAAATAGGTCCAGGCAGTCTTCTTCTAGCTAAGTCTTTTAAATCTTGAAAGTTATTACAGTTTTTAAGTGATCTAGGCATGATATTTTAAAAATCTATTTTAAACGGCAATCTTCTTGTGTAATAGTAATGAATAAAAAAAAGAGGTTGAAATGTCAGAATACAAAACACCAAATTTTTCCATAGATCTATCAGGTCAGATCGCCTTAGTGACTGGAGCATCTTCAGGACTAGGATACCGTTTTTCTAAAGTATTAGCTTCCTGTGGAGCAAAGGTTGCAATATCTGCTCGAAGGAAAGAAAAATTAGAATCTTTGGCTGAAGAAATAAAGACTTCTGGGGGTGAATGCATGGTTGTACCAATAGATATGACTGACAGAAAAAGCATAAAGTCAGCAGTCCATACGGTTTCTAAAGAAATGGGAACTATAGATACCTTAGTAAATAATGCTGGCATCCCAGATGCACAATGGGCTGTTAAACAATCGGAAGAATTGATCGATAATGTTATGGAAACCAACCTTACTGGTCCATACATCCTCTCTTGTGAAGTGGCGAGAAAGTTAATTGAAGAAAAAAAACCTGGCAGAATGGTAAATATTGCCTCTGTTGCGGCTTTCAATACTACGCCACAATCAGCGGCTTCTCTTTATTCAATAACAAAAAAAGCTGTAGTGAGAATGACCGAGGCCTTAGCTGTTGAATGGTCGAAAAGTTACATAAATGTAAATGCAATTGCTCCAGGAGCTTTTTCCTCAGAAATGCTAGATGGCATGATAGAAAGAGTTGGTGACTTTAGCCAGGCATTTCCAAGAAAAAGGATTTGTACCCCAGAACAAATGGATTCAACTTTATTGTTCTTAGTATCTCCTTCTTCAGAGTGTGTCACTGGAACTTGTATAAAGATCGATGATGGACAGGGTCCTAGATAAATAATCTATGCTTTCATTCTTTCAAGCATATTTTGCATTTGCTGATGCAATTTATTAACTGCTTGAAGAGGTCTTACAATAACCTTGAATTCTGTGATTTTATTTTCTTCGTTCCAAGAGATTAAATCAATACCATTGACATAAATTCCATCAACTTCTGATTCAAATTCTAGAACTGCTGAATTTTCACCAATGATTTCTTTAATGTATTTAAATTTCGATGGACTTTTTTCATCTAGGATTTCTTTGGGTGAGTCTTCTCCCCCGAAAACTCCGCCTGCCGCCATCAAATACATTTTGGTTATCTCCCTGCCTCTTTGAGGTGTGTAGACCACCGGGGAATAAAATACGCAATCTTCAGCCAAAATTTCATCGTATTTATCTGGGTTATCCGATTTGATTACTTCGTACCATTTTTCTATAGCATGCATTTTTATCTCCTAAAATGAATTCAACAAAATTTTTGAAAGTCTATGATAATCTTAATTCAAAGATTCATTTTTTGGGAGAGATTATGGACGAATTAATAAAAAAAGGTGCTGTTGAATTAAGTCGACTTATTAAAAATGGAGAAACTTCAAGCGAAGAAGTCGTAAAAGCTCATCTGAAAAGAATAAAAGAAGTAAATCCAGAAATTAATGCAATTACGATTTCTTTGGAAGAATCTGCTTTGGAACTGGCTGTTAAAAGTGATAATGCCTCTAAAGAAGAAAAAGCAAGACCTCTTCATGGAGTTCCTTTTACGATAAAAGAAAATATAGATTTTGAAGGCTTGCCTACAACTGATGGGTTACCATTTTTTGCCGAAGAGTTTCCGCCAAAAAACGCTCCTATCGTTGATCGAATGTTGAGTGCTGGAGCTATTCCAATAGGCAGAACCAACTTGCCTGAGATGGGTTTGCGCTTGGATACCGATAATCCTCTAAGAGGTCGAACATTCAATCCTTGGAACAAAGAATTAACTCCTGGAGGATCGAGCGGTGGAGAAGCGGCGGCAATTGCAACTGGAATGTCTCCTATTGGACTGGGAAATGATGTTGGTGGTTCTCTTAGAAATCCTGCTTACTGTTGTGGGATAAGTTCAATCAAACCAACTGTGGGCAGAGTTCCAGGAGTACATAGTGGCGCTATGGAAAATATTGGCTTGATTGCGCCTTTTTTGACTGATGGGCCAATGGCAAGGAAGGTTGAAGACATTAAAACTGGTCTTTCAATTTTGTCAGGCAGACATATTGATGATCCAAATTCGGTTGACGTTCCATTGGAAGGAAAAATGCCAGAGAAATTTAAAGCTGCCTTAGTAAAAGAAATAGACGGTATTGAGCTTCCACCAGCGACAGTTAGAGAGATTGAAGAAGCTGGAAAAATTCTTTCTGAAAATGGATGGGACGTTGAGGAAGTACAAGCGCCAGAATTAGATAAGGTCTTTGACATTTGGGGAGTAATTCTTGTGGAGAGTGGTATGGAACTTGCTCCTAAAGAGCTTTTTAAACCAGAAACTGCAGCTTATCTAGATAGATGGTCTGAAACTTTCAGTCATATAAATTTATCAATGGATGAAAAGTTCACTGAGAGGTTTAGACTGAGAAAAGTTTGGTCAAATTTTTTAAACGAATACCAAGTTTGTATCGGTCCAACTTGGTGTAATTTACCTTGGCCAATTGATACAGATTTAGATCCAAAATTAGGAAATGAAGCGCTTAAAAAAAGTTTTTACTTTATTGCGCCTGCTAATGGTTTAGGATTGCCGGCGGTTGCTTTAGCAACTGGAGTTTCAGACGGCATTCCCACAGGCATTCAAATATATGCTGATTTATTCAGAGATGATTTGGCTTTGTTAGCAGCTGAAATAATTGAGAAAGAAAAGCCTTGTCCTTCGCCAATAAATCCTGTGTGAGAAAAATTTTGTCCCTTATAATCTTTCTTTTAAAAAAATGATTGTTAATTTTCACAACATAGAACTAGAAAGTACTGAAGATGCATTTCGCCCTACTTTAATAAGTGAAGAATGTGCTTTGAATGCTGAATTTAAAAACAAAAAAGTCTTAGACATGGGATGTGGAATTGGACCTCTTGCAATCTATTTCGCAAAAAATGGAGCTGCTGAAGTAGATGCTTGCGATATTTACGATAAACATTTAGAACTTACCAGGCTTAATGCAAAGCGAAACAATGTCTCAATAAATGTTATTGAGTCTGACTTATTTCAAAACGTAACTAATAAATACGATTTAATTTGTTGCGATGTTTCGGGGGTATCGAAAAATATTGCTGAAGTAACTGGCTGGTTTCCTACCGAAGTTCCCAAGGCTGATGATACCGGATCAAATTTGATTGTAAGAGTAGTTGAAGGCAGTCCAGAACATCTTAAAGAAGATGGCTGTCTAAATATTTGCACAACCTCTTTTTCAAATATTGAGGAAATTGAAAATACCATGCAAAAATCTTTTCCAGATAATTGGGAAAAAGTTTTAGAAAAAGAGGTGCCTTTCTCTAAACGTCTGATGGCAAATTTAGATTTGTTGAAAGATGAAATGTACTTTGAAAAAGATGGAAATTATTTCTGGATATTTTCTATGTATAAATTAAGTAAATAAATTTTCAAGTTCTTCTAATTGTTCTTCGCTTAACTCACCCATATTTTCACTATCTAAACATTCTTTTAACTCTTGAGTATTTTTTACACCCAAAATCACTGAGCTTACTTTTTGTGTCGAAAGAGCATAACGATGTGCTAGAGAAGCTGGAGATTCACCCCACTTTTTTGCAAGTTCTCTAAAAGGCTCTGCTCTTTCATAGTCTTCAAAATCAGGTTTGTCTCTTCCTGATGGATGCGGTTCGCGATCCATTTTTGATGTTAATGCTCCTGCTTGAACAGCTCTAATAGCCAAAATGGGAATATTTTTGTCCTGACACTCTTTAAGAATTCTATTTGGATCGGGTTTTTTGCTTATGTAACCAATAGCTCCAATAGAATTCATCACGTTCACAGCACACTGCATAGCCTCTGGTTGTTTTTCATAGTTAATTGCAGAAATTAAAGCTTCTTCTTCACCCAGCCCTATTCCCCAAGAATCAATCTTCCCTTCAGACTTCAATCTTTCGAAAGCTGGAATCACAGAATCGTAATAACAAGACAAAGAAGTTGTAATTGAATCTCTTAAATCATTTAAAACGGGTAGTTGATAGTCATCTTTGATCAATTGAGAGTGCAAAAGAAATAAGTTTACTTTTTCTATTTTCATTCTCTCAAAACTTTCAATAAGAGATTCATTGAGTTTTTCATAAACCTTATCTTGCGGAAGAGTGCCCAACTGACATTTGGTTGTGATTTTCAATTTAGACACATCTCTGTCTTTGAGAGCTTCTCCAACGACTAGTTCAGCCTCTCCTCTGCCATACATTGGAGCCATATCAAGATGATTGATACCGGAATCAATAGCATATAGAACAGTATCAACCGCCTCTTTTCTGGTTGTTTTACCCCATACATTGCCTATCCCGCCTCCACCTAAAGTTAAAGCGCTGATTGATCCAAAAGGCGTGAAGTTTCTATATTTCATAAGTATGTCCTAGTTAAAGTTAAGATTTTATTTTGAGATGGCATCATATTTATAAAAACTATCCATAATTTTTTTAATAAAAAATTTCATTACCAAGTTTCTAAAAATAGCAAAGAAATCCGAAAGATGAAAAATGGTTGCATTCCTAGCGGCAGTCCTTTGTGCCTTTGCCGTTCTGTACTTTCTTTTATTCTCATAATTATTTAGTCCTAATTCAACATTATGGAAAGAAGAAAGGCTTGAGGCTAGAACAATACCATCCTCAATAGCCATAGCAGCTCCTTGGGCAACAAACGGTAACATTGGATGTGCAGCATCTCCAAGCAGACTAAATCTTCCTTTGCTCCATTTATTCATCGGCGCCCTATCATGCAATCCCCACTTATATAAACTGCCGGGTTTTGTACTTTCTAAAATCTCTTGAATTTCAGGATGCCAGTCGGAAAAAATATGCTTGAGTTCAGAGATATCTCCTTTTTCAGACCAATCCTCACTCTCCCAGTCATTTTGTTCAACAAGACATACACAATTTAAAAAATTTCCACCTTTAACCAAATATTGCACAAAGTGCTTCTTAGGTCCCAACCAAACTTTGGTATTTTTTTGTAAAAATTTTGCAGATATTTCTTCTATAGGGACTAACATTCGCCATGCTACGTTCCCTGTATATCGAGCTTGATCTTCCCCCCAAAGCTTTTTTCTTACAATTGAATGAATTCCATCTGCACCGATCACAGCATCCGACTCAATTATCTTTTCTTTGGTTTTAATAAAGGCGCCATTTGTTTCTTCATATAAGTCTATGATTTCAGAATTTTTTTCAATTTGGATTCCCTCTCTATTAGTAATTTTTAAAAGAGCTTTTTGTAAATCAGCTCTGTGAACATCGTAGTTTGGAGAACCATATATCTTTACTGAAGAATTTTTTAAAGCCCGTTGAGCTAAAACTTTTCCAGTTCGATAATGAACAAATTGAAATGCTTCCGGTTCATAAACATCAGCCTGTAATTCTTCCATAACGCCAAGATGTTTGAGTACCTTGTTCGCATTTGGCGAAAGCTGAATTCCTGCCCCAAGTTCACTTAAAGATTCTGTCTTTTCGTAGATTATCGGTATGTGCCCTCTTTTTTTTAATGCTAAGGCAGCTACCAATCCTCCAATTCCAGCTCCAACAATTGAAATTTCTAAGGGTTTAGATTTCATAAAAATTTATCGTTAGAGAACAGGAGAAGAATGATGAATCTTTATCTTAATTTCTCCTTCTTCAAGACAAAAAATAAATGTGAAAGCAACCAAAGTCGTCTCACTCGATGAAACTGGTTTAAATGAGAGCGTACCCATTGCAGTTGATAAATTTTTCTCATCTAAAATATTTAATTCTTGAAGATTTATTTCTTCCCAAGGCTTTAAAGCAAAACCATTATCTTCTGAAAATCTCCCCTTAACGAAATAAGATAAAGCATCTTCCAAGTTATTTCTAAATATTTTTTCTTTGGTAAAGGTAGGTTTGAAAAGTATCTGTTGAGTTTTAAATGCGTAGTGCTTAGATAAAAATTTTAAAGCTTCTTTTTCAAAATCTTCTTTTTTTGAATAAGCTTTTCCTATATCAATTACTCCTTTGGTCCATGAATCAAGAAACTCTTTAATTTTAGATTCGTTCATCAAATCATGATAATTAATTTATTTAGGTATTGAAACTTAGTAAGATAAATTCATGAGTATATATAAAGATAAAAAAGTCCTAATCACAGGCGCATCAACTGGCATAGGCTATGCCTTGGCTGAAGAATTAAATAAACGAGGAGCGGAAGTTATTTTAACTGCAAGATCAGAGGATAAATTGCATGCCCTTGCTGAAAAAATTAAAGCGTCTGGTGGGAGAGCACATGTCTTTATTGAAGATCTTTCTATTCAAGGCTCTGCTGAAGCTTTATATAACCAAATAAAATCGCAAAATTTATCTGTCGATATCTTAATTAACAATGCTGGATACGGTAGATGGGGAGAATTAACTAGCTTTGATAGGGATGATTATGCAGAGATGTTGCAACTCAATGTTGTGACGCTAACAGATCTTTGCCATTTGTATTTACCCGATATGGTTCGACAAGGTGGTGGTGGTATTATAAATGTCGGTTCAATGGCTTCGTTAGCACCAATACCATATGCAAGTATTTATTCTTCTTCAAAAGCATATGTTTTGATGTTTTCTGAAGCTATTAGGTTTGAATATCAAGATAAAAATATCAAAGTTATGGCGCTTCTTCCTGGAGGAACGGAATCAGAGTTTGCCCGAGTAGCTACAGAAAAATCTGAGGAACTAACGGAAAGGTATAAAAATCGAGATAACTCAGCTTCTGGAATGTCTATGCAAACTTCACACGATGTCGCTTTGGAATGTCTAGAAGGTTATGAAAAAGATAAACAATACGTCTTATGCGGCAGAGGCAACAGATTATTAAATTTCGTTACTAGCTTCATGAGCAGAAAAGCTGTTCTTAATTTAACTGGGAAAATGTTTAAGCGTATAGCTGGTTAAATACTTTTAAAAATAAAAGATATACAATACCCCCCATGGGTATAAGGTTTGTATTATTTTTTTTTCTTTTGGCTTCTTTCTATAGCCAAGCTAGACCAATTTCATATCCTGAGGGTTATACGCTGATGTCTCATTCGGATATTTACAAAGATTCAGTGTATTTTCATTATTCTCCTAGTTTTAAATATTCTGTAGGCTTGGAATTAGCAAAAGATGATTATTTTAATGATGAATATTCTTTTTTTAGATTTACTTATTTGCTAAACAGAAAAAATACACAAAATTCTCAAAGCAATTTATATTTTCAATCAGGCTTTGACCCTGAAAACTTTGATCGGCATTTTTATGGTTTCCATGGCGATTGGGAGACTAGAAGATGGTTTATTGGCTATGGATATAAAGAAAGCTTCAATGACTTAATGGATTTTTCTGAAAAGTATCTTCAATTCGGCATTGCGCCCTACCTTGGAAAATACGGAGACTTGCATACTTGGTTGATGTTTAAGACAAAAAAGAATTCTTTAGGAGATAGCTGGTCAACTTATCCTGTGGTAAAAATTTTTAAAGGCGATTTTTTAATCGAGCTTGGTTACAACAAAAAAACAAGAACCGATGCTCATCTCATGTACAGATTTTAGGAGGAAATATGAGACCAATATGTTTGATTGTAATGTTTACTGCATCAATAATTTTTGCTGAAAAAAATCATGATTCTCATGAACACCACGGTCATGCGATTCATCAAAATGATGTGTACGTGGATGGAAACAATTATAAATTAGACAAAGAAAGGTTCGATAAATTTAAAAAAAATCTCAAAAATGTTCAAGTTGCAATAATTAATGTTCAAGGTATGGTCTGTGATTTTTGTGCCCGAGGTATTGAAAAGGCTTTTCTCAAAGATACCAAAGTAAAAAAAATAGATGTTGATCTTGAAAATGGAAAAGTTGTGATCGCCTTTTCTTTAGATAAAAAAATTGAATTTAAGGAAATCAAAGAAAAAATATTAATGAATGGTCAAAACGCAACAGACTATAACTTGATAAAAATTTAATATGTTCGACCGATCTGCTAATTTCATATCTTTGTTTGCATCTTCATCTACATTGATATGTTGTGCCTTGCCTGCAGTATTTATATTTGTTGGAGCAGGGGCAACTTTTGCTAGCATCATTTCTATATTCCCTTTTTTAGTAGTGATTTCAAAATATAAAGTTTCTATAACTTTGGTATCCCTTCTTGTATTAGTTTTTGCTGGCTATATAAATTACAGAACCTATTATCTTCCTTGTCCTGCAGATCCAGAGTTAGGGAAAATTTGTCTTCAAACCAGAAAACGTTCTAGATTTATTTACTACCTATCAGTGAGTTTGTTTACTTTTGCTACAATATTCACTTATCTAGTTCCTAATATAATTTAAAAAATCATGAGTCATCCCAATCACAAAAAAGAATTATCAAGCGTAAGGCGTATTGAAGGTCAACTCAGGGGTATAGCGAAAATGATTGAAGAGGAAAAATACTGTATCGATATACTCAATCAAATCAAAGCTGTCAGAAAATCTATCGCCTCAGTAGAAGGAAAAATCTTAAAAACTCACTTAGAAGAGTGTGTGAAAGACTCTTTCAGAGGAGAAAAAGAGTTTGAGAATAAAGTTGAAGAAATTATTAAGGTATTGAAGAGATAACTTTTAGAATTTTATTTTTTTAATTCAAAAGTAAATGTCCAAGCTAATCTATTTAGCAATGGAATTTTTGAAAAAAATTTTGAATCTAAAAAGTTAAGCATAGGTAACAATGCGCTAAAAAATTTTGCTAAAGGACTCAAAAAATGCCAGTACCTAATGTTTTCAACTTTAAAATATTTTTGAGCAACTTTTATATGCTTGAAGGTGAGAATATTTGCAGTTTCCCAATGAGTTCTTTGCTCTGGCGTAATTTTTCTGTAAAAGTTTAAAAGCGGATTGATTCCCAAAGCTTCGATACAGATAACTTTGCCATCTTTTTTTAAAACTCTTTGTAATTCTTTCATTACCGTTTCAAACTCTATGTGGTGTAGCATCCTTGCACAAATTATTGTGTCAAAAGTATCATCATCAAAGAATAAATTTTCACAATCTGCTACTGAAAAAATTATATTTTTTAAGTTATTTTTTTGAGCAAGCTCATTACCCTCTTTGACTGAAATAGGACTCAGGTCTATTCCAACGACTAATTCAGCTTCAGATTTTGCAGCGATAATTGACTCTCTTCCAAACCCACAAGCCATATCCAATACGATATTAGCTTTGCTATTTTTGGAAATAAGCTCGTTGAAGTAAACATCCGATAAACCCGAAATACTATTTTTCAAAAGATATGAATTATCAAACCATTTTTCATTATTCAGAAATAAACTTTCTTCAGAGTCTTCTAGGCCATCGAGCATCTTTGTATTGGAATAGAATTTTTTGGAATCTTCTTTTGATATTTTTTTTCTAAAATTCATATCTCTCAATTTATCATGAAGCAAAACTTCCTCTTTTTTTCTATCCTCTAGATTTGCAAACCATTCATCAGAGTTAGTTATTGAATGATCTTTAATAGATTGAATTATCTTTTCCGCAGACATTAATTTGATTCTAAAGTTTTTTTGTTTTTAAAAGATCTGTAAGTTATTGCCATTATGAACCAAAAAAGAATATGGTCTATGAGATTTATTGAATTAATCGCCAAGATCAACACAAGAAACTGAACAACCAATATCTTATTTTCTGTTTTATGGATATTTGTGAAGAGCGATGTTAAATTTAAATAAAGCATTCCAATGAAAACTATTAATCCAATCAAGCCCAATTCATACATTATCTGAGCAAAGTCATTATGGGTTGTAGGGTGTCTAATAAGTTTTCCATCATCTGAAAATACCGGATTATTTCTCCTAAAACTTGCTAGTCCATGGCCAAATATTGGTTTTTCAATAAAACCTTCGTATGAATTTTTTAAATACTTAAATCTAGCACTATCAGTAGAAAAAGATTTATTTAATGATTCACTTGAGTCATAGGAGAAGCTATTGAAATACTCTATGTTTGTTTGCATTTTCAATTCGTTGTACTTTTTAGGAGTAATCTCGAAAAACCAAAAGGAAGAAAATATTACAGACGAAATAAATATAGCTGTTATAGATAATTTTCTTTCAAAACTGAAAATACAAAGTAATAAGCCAGCCAGAGTAAGAATTAATGCGGATCTAGAAAAAAAATAAAAAATTGAGATAGCAAAAATAAAAATATTGTAGGAATTGATTAGGTTAATTCTTTTTGACAATTCAAAAATTAAAAATGGAAATAAAAGTGCTAGATATATTGCAAACGTACTTTTATTGGAATATGACTCTGTCTGAAAGTCAAAGATAAAACTATTTGAGGTTAGCATTGAGCTTTCCAAAAAAAATAAGTGAAAAGGTATGGAAAAAGATAGGAAAAATACTGCTGTATAAATACAGTACCTGACAATTAAAAGATAATGATGTTGGATTTGATTTAAAAAAATAAAAAAGATAAAAAAAATAAAGAAATTCTCAACCTCAGGATAGTTTTTTAAAGGAAAAGAGTCATCCAGATACAAGAAATAGGATATGAAGCAAATTAATACAAATATCAAATAAATATAATATTTGTTTAGTATTTGTTTCATTAGGTCAATACTTCCCTTTAGAAAAATCAAACCTAAAATAGATGTCGATAAAAGAGCTATCCTCACTTCAGTTGGAGTCTTTAGCATCATCGAGAGCATTGTGAGGCCTATGACGAAAGAAATGAGATTTAAATAAACATCTTTTTTTGAAAAGTTTTCAAAAAACATTTTTGTATTGCTACTTATGAGGCAATTTCATTTAAGTGATTAAAGGTCTCTAGATTTGCGTTCATAATAATTTCCATAGTTGGTGCTTTCTGGCTAATATCTCCCATTTTGGTTAAAACCAAATGGACGTCGTCGTGATAAGGAAGCTTGCTCATATCTTCCAACCACCTGCTTATATTTTCAAAGCTACTATAGTCAAATAGATTGGTAAATTGTGTATTCAATTGAGCAATTTCAACATAGGCTGAAAAATCTGCAATGGTGACAAAGTTTCCTGCGATAAATTTATTTTTTTGAAGCCACTGAGTTTCTAATGCTTTGAGAGCATTATTAAACATCCTTTGGGACATATTGATTATGTCTTCTGAAAGACCCAAGTCTGGTCTTAAGATAGGCGCAAAATAACCTGTGGAAGCCTCCTTGATACTTCGGTGATGATAGTGGAGGTAATGATCGACTTTTCCTCTTAGCTCAGGATCTTCTGGATACAAATCATCCCATTTGTGCTTGTTACATAAGTAGCACATTATTGCTATTGATTCAGATAGCAAATATCCAGTTTCAGGATCCTCTAAGCCTGGAATAGTTCCATTTGGATATTTTTCTAAATAAGAAGGATGGCGGGTGCCATTTTCTTTTGGCGAACCTGGTGCAGTGATGATCAATTCAAAAGGTAATTTTTTATAAAGCATCATCCATAAAACGGTCCTGACTGCTTGGGACATTGGAACGCCAAAAATCTTAAGTTTACTATCCATTTTTAATCCAGATCACTAGCATCGTGCCTTTCAGGAATAGCATTATCTTCTGGTCCGCTAGGAGGTCGCCCTACTCTTGCGCCTCTTTTAAAGGCGGGTCTATCAGAAATTTCTTCAGCCCAGCGAACAACGTTTTTATAGGATTTCACATCTAAAAATTCAGCTGCATTGTATGCATTTTTAAGCACTAAATAACCATACCAAGGATGAATTGCCATATCGGCAATATTGTATTCATCACCACAGATAAATTTTCTATTCTCTAAATTTTTATCCAAAACATCCAATTGACGCTTTACTTCCATGGCAAAACGATTAATGGGATACTCAAATTTTTCTGGAGCATAGGCATAAAAGTGTCCAAATCCTCCACCTAAGTATGGAGCACTACCCATTTGCCAAAAAAGCCAAGACATACATTCTGCTCTTGCTGCTGGATCGGTTGGAATGAACTCACCAAACTTCTCAGCAAGGTAAACCAAAATTGCACCAGATTCAAAAACTCTTGTATGAGGCTCTGAGGTTCTGTCTAAAAGAGCAGGAATTTTAGAATTCGGATTTATCTCAACAAACCCGCTTCCAAATTGATCGCCATTTCCTATGTTAATTAAATATGCATCATACTCAGCACCTTCATGCCCCAAAGCCAAAAGTTCTTCAAGAAGAACTGTGACTTTGACTCCATTTGGCGTCCCAAGTGAATAAAGTTGCATAGGATGTTTTCCTACAGGCAATTCCTTATCATGCGTTGCACCAGAAATAGGCCTATTTATGTTTGCAAATCTGCCGCCACTTTCTTGATCCCAAGTCCATACTTTTGGGGGTGAATACTTTTCATCTGTCATTGAATCTCTCCATTTTTTTTAAGCCATACCATCTGCATGATGATACCGATAAAGTAAATCAGTAAAAAGGATAATTGAAAATTTACTAGCAAGGGAGCTTCAAAAGAATCAACAAAAGGATCGCCAACAGGAATTCTTCTTAGAAAGTCTGTAATTGCAGGAATCATATGAAACAAAAAAGTGCTGGTGTAACCCAATGCTTGAAAATATTTTGAAAAACCGCCAAATATCTTAAATTTCTCCATGACAATGGCACCAAATAAAGCTATCAAAGTTAGGACAGCCAAGACATGAGCTATTCCAAATCCACCTTGGTTATATATACCCAAGGCAGAGCCGGCCACGATTGCAGTCAAGATGACGTAAATTTGACCAATCTTATTTTCTAAAGAAATAATTTTGAATTTTGCTATGGCATAGAATCCGGTAAGAACTGCACCTATACCTAAAATCGTGTGAAACCATCCCAACATTGTCATTTCTGGCATTTTTTTCTCCTTTGTTTTGTATATGTAAACTCGATTATTCTATTTGCATACTCGGTCTTGAAGAAACTTCCTCGTACCATCTATACAGATTCTTCAAATCATTTCTTGGTTTTAAATCGACCATCTCTGAGGCAAAGTCTATTGCCGATACTAGAGTAATATCTGCAATAGTAAAGCGATTGCCCGCAACAAAATTATTAAAAGAAAATTCTTGATCTAACCGCTGATAAAAAGCTCTAACATTTTTATCGCTTGCGGCTTTTGCATCAGGTATTTGATCGAACAAACCTAGACTACCCACTATAGGGCCATTAACCCAAGATACTCCAATTTGAGTCCAAAGTTCAAATTCAATATGCCTATTTCGACTTTCGATGTAGGCTATTTCATAAGCATCTATACCAAACAAATTTGGATCAGGCTTGATAAGTTCCAAATAGCGACAAATAGCTACAGACTCAGAGATGCACTCACCATTATCAAGTTCCAATACGGGAATCTTTCCACTGGGATTTTTTGCTAAAAACTCAGGAGTTTTATGCTCCCTTTTTGCCATATCGCAATTTATGAGTTCCAATTCAATGTCCTTTTCGTGAGCAAATATTTTTACTCTTCGGGGATTTGGGGCTTTTGGAAAATCATAAAGCTTCATTTTTTTTTTCATTCGTTTACTCCGATCATCTTTCTATCAGCTTTAAAAGGTAATCCTTCCTCTTGATTATCCATCAAAGGAAGGTTTTTATCTCTCCATAAAGGTTCCCAACATTCATATTTTTTGAGAAGAATTTCTACTTGATTTTTATTCTCCTCACTAAGTCTGCTGAAGCGATCTCTTATCTCTTTCAAGCACCATACTCTATATAGTGAGTATCTTGCGTCTTTTAGAAAGACATTTCCAAATTTGAAATCAAATTTGGTTTTTTTTTGTTTTACTGCATCTACATTTGCCGATAAGTAAGGCAAATAGACTTTTCCAATTTCTCTGAACAATGTTTCCAGATCTTTAGGAATTCCCTCTTCAAAATCATTATCTATTTTTGACAATCTTGCATTCCATAAATTACTTACCCAGCTCAAAACGTTGGGAGCATTTTGGCGAATAATTTCTAAAGGAACTGGGTCTAAAGCAAAATGCCTAAAGAAAGGACCGGAAAAACCAATATCAGCTATTGAAGGACAATTACCGAAAAGAAACTTTCTCTTTTCAAAAATATTATTAAGATTCTCCAATAGTTTAAAAAATTCATCTTCAACTGTTTTAAAATTTTCTTTTGTGATTCCATCTCCAGTTGTATAGCCATTTCTTTGTCTTCTAATTAAAAATATTTTTTTTATCCAAATAGGTAAAGGAACAGAGCTTAATAATTCTTCTGCCAAATGTCTTGAAGCAAAATGCGCTCCCTCAGAATAATGCCAGCGATAATGCATAGCGGTTCTCCACCACCATTCATCTGCCCAATCCTCTAATAAAAAAGCAAAAAATGCTTGAACAGGATCTTCGGGGATAATTTTGTTCTCTGGAATTTTAGATTCAAACCATTGAATCATTTTAGTGGTATCGGTCATCCATCTGCCATCGGGTAACTCAACAGCCGGCATTTGATGGATGCCGACTTTTTCTTTCATGGTTCTTTCAAATTTAGGATAATTCAGAATCTTTTGCTCGTAAGAAATTTCTTTAACTCTAAAATAGTTTTCCATTTTTCCAGTAAAATAAGAAATATTAGAGCCATAAAGAAGAATTGGCTTAGAAAGATCTAGGTCATTCATATAATTGCTCTAATCTGTGACGAAAAGTTTTTTTTCTGAAACAAGAGAATTGATTTTTTCTTCTGAATAGCCAAGGTTCAAGAGGATTTCTTTGCTATGTTCTCCTAGCTTTGGTGCCGGTCTTGATATTTCGCTAGGAGTTTTTTCAAATCTAGCTGCAGGTCTAGCTTGGCGAACTTCACCAAATTCTTCGTAGTTCAGTTTGAGAACAGATTGGTTAGCAATGATTTGTTCATTATCTAATAATTCCATACGATCTAATAACGGCGCACTTGGAACTCCTTCTGCTTTAAAGCGAGCAAGAATTTTTTCGCTTTCCCACTTCGAAATTTCTACTCCTGTGATTTCTTTTCTTTCTTGAGCATTACTTACTCTTCCTGCTGGTGTAGCAAATCTCTCATCGTCTATCAAATCCTCCCTTTCCAAAGCTTTACACATTCCCTGCCATTCTGCGTCAGATACTGCGCCTGCAGTAATGAATCTATCTTTCGCTTCATAAATTAAATCTTGAGAACCTTGAAGCTTTCTTACATCCACCTCATTTTCTGCAAAAACGATTCCAGCCATACCTTCAGGCCAAAAAAATGAAATCATTGAATCCAACATGGATAATTCTATGTGTTGGCTTATTCCCAGTTTTTCTCTTGCATAAAGAGCAGATGAAATCGCTTGAGCAGCAGTCAGAGAAGTAACTTTGTCGGCGATGATAATTCGAAACATTTTTGGTCTACCAGTGTCTCGATCTGCTTGTATGTCTGTAGCTCCAGATAAAGCTTGAATGACAGGATCATAGACTCTTGAATTTGCATAAGGCCCTTCATTACCAAAACCACTTATAGAAAGATAAATAATGTCCTGATTTATCTTTCTGATCGCTTTTTCACCAAAGCCCATCCTATCTATAGCACCTGGTCGAAAATTTTGCATAAAAACATCTGCATCTTCTGCAAGCTTAAAAAGGATTTCTTTTCCTTCTTGAGACTTAAGATCTAATGCGATAGATTTTTTTCCCCTGTTACAAGAAAAAAATACCGGATTTACTCCATTATGGGTTGCGGCCATATGTCTAACCAATTCACCTGAGACAGGTTCAACCTTTATCACTTCAGCGCCTTGGTCTGCTAAAATCATTGCGCCAACCGGACCAGAAACCATGCTAGTTAGGTCTAAAACTTTTACTCCTTTTAAAGGTCCCATATTTTTATTAGTTTGAATAGTTTATTTTCATCGCTTTTTGATAAGCAGTCCTTAAAGCTATTCTATCTCTATATTGTGCTACATTATCAGGTAAAGAAAACTCATAAAAAATCGCCCAATCTAAACAAGTCATCAAAAAAATATCAGCTAGTCCAAACCCATCTTGGAGAATGGTTTCTCTGGAATTTAAGTGATGATCTACTACTTTAATTTGTCGCATAAAATATTCTCTGCAGGCATCCACCACAATTGGTGACTCGCCATAAATATCTTTCAAATCATAATGCCTTCTCATGACATAAAGAGAGGTTTCATCTAATTCTCCATAGATAAAATTACACCATTCGTCTTCCTTAGAAATAGCAATATCATTCCTAGGAATAAAAATTTTCTTAGAAGCAAAGTTTTTTTGTAAATATCTACAAATCGTAAGGCTTTCTGATAGTTTCAATTCCTTATGTTCCATAGCCGGTATTTTTTGCTTTGGGTTGATTTCAGAAAATTCTTCTGTTTGAGTTTCTCCTGTTCGAGGACCAATTGGTATTAATTCATAATTTATTTCCAATTCTTCAGCCATCCATATTGGTCTGAGAGTTCTTGCAGTCCCTGCCCCCCAGAGTTTTACGGATTCGTTCATCTATTCAGTTAGCAAGATTAAATAATTTCCAAAATCTTGGGATTACCCAAGAGACAAAAATTGAGAAGAATAGACCTAGGGAATAACTGAATAAAATAGATATTAATCCGGATAACTCGACGAGCCCTTCAAGTTGGAAGAGAAATATCATTAGAAAGAAAACTGCCACAGTACTAATTAGTGACAACAAGAGTTTTATTAAATTATTTGATGCGATAACTAAGTTTGACGCTCCTAGATACCACCCAGTCATAGCTCCCAATAACCAATTGGATATCTCATGGCCTTCATGCGATGGATAGAGCAAATGAACAAATAATTGAAAAGAAATAAGAATAAAAAACCAAGATAACCTATCAAATTTTTCATAAAGCTTATAAACAACAGCATAATGCCAAAGCAAAAGAATAAATCCTCCAATTAAAAGACCTGCAGCTACATCTCCTAAATCATGCACGCCTAGATACATTCTACTAAAGGCAACTAGTAAGATAAAAGTTACAGCTCCTAAAGATATAAATTTATTTTTTAGTTCGTAAGCTAAAAGCCCCCAAAGAGTTACAGCAATTTGGGCATGGCCGCTTGGCCAACCATAACTAGTTCCAGTTCCTTCATCCAACATAAAGTCTGCTGGAGGTCTTGGATCCTGAAAGAGATCTTTTAAAAAACTATTTATCACTGCAGAAATAAATAGCAGCATAGCAACTCTAGAAAACCTTTGAGGCGACCAAAAAAAATATCCAAAGGCTATAAATAAAAATAAAAAGATCGGATATCCAGTCAAAGAAACATTGTAAAAAAAGAAATTAAGAAAAGGAGTTCTTATTCCCTCAACCCACGATAAGTCGTTCCAAATAGACATCTTTTGATTTTAAATAGGATCTCCGCCAAGAACAGCAGGAGTTTCGCAATAAGTTTTTAAAATATAGTCTCGATGAGAAAGAATTCTGTCACTCAACACCTCTTTGATTTCTGGAATCTTGGAATTTGCTTCAAAGAAAAAAAGCATGCCCTCATTTTGTTTAGTCTTTGGCATGATCTCCAAAGAAGCTGGGAGTATTGTCATACTGATAGTTGACCAGTAAATATCTGCTGCAGAAATTTTGTCACCAACTAAATATTTAGACCCTTTTTCTTGTTGTTTTTTAAGCTGATGGTCAATCAGCCTGATGATTTCTGCCATTTTACTTGGAGCTTTAGAACTTGCATCATCACTATAACCATATTTTCTAGCAAGTGGACTGTCAGATAAGATTCTCATATTCCAAACAAGTCCATCTTCACCCAAAACTATGGCACACAACCCAAACATGTCTGCTCTTTCTTGAAAATTATCTGGAATTAAATTTATGCCATCCGAGGAGCCAATCTTTTCTGCCAAAGCAAGTTGCTCTATCCAAACGTTTCTAGGACGCTCTTCATCATGAAACATTGTAGGCAAAGATGTTTGGCTGGTAAGTTCGTAAAGCCTAGCTTGACGATCTTCTCCGGTTTTTTTGTCAATACCCATAAAAGGATGTAAAACTCTTATGACTTTTATTTTTTTTACATAACAAATATTTTTTAAAGCTTCAGCATAAATTGCCTGAATTCCGGGAACAAAGGTAATTCTAGTACCTACTTTCATTTCTACGGCTTCTTCAAGTGAAATGAATTCTGGTGATGAAGTTATTTTGGTCATATGCTCTCCTTGATATATAAGAATTTAAATTAAACAATTTAGGTATTTTTTACAAGGCAAAGCCTCTTAGTTACTCATTATTTTTTGTGTATAGTATTTTGAATAATAAAAATTTAGGAAATTATTGTGATTGAACTAGAAAAAAAAGAATCTATTTATCATTTATATATGAATGCTGGCGAAAACCGCTGGAATACTTCATTTGTAAGAGAGTTTGCTGGAGCATTAGATGAAATTGAAAAAGACGAGGGTCCAGGAGCATTAGTAACATCTTCTAAAGATCCTAAATTCTTTTCAAATGGGCTAGATCTTGACTGGATGCAAGACCCCGAAGGTCATCCAGAAGGTGGAGATAGAGAAGTATTTGGCGAAGAGTTCATGTACTTAATGGGAAGAATAATAACTTTGCCAATCCCGAGTATTTGTGTTGTTAATGGTCATGCCTTTGGTGCAGGTTTTATGTTGGCTCTCTCTCATGATTTGAGATTGATGAGAGAAGATCGTGGATTCCTCTGCGCAAATGAAATGCAACTTGGATTTAAAATACCGAGACCAGAATTGGCTTTATTTAGACATAAAATTCCAGCGAATTCGTTTTTTGAAACTGTTCAATTGTCTAAACGTTGGACTGGAGAAGATGCTTTTGCAGCAGGAATTGTTCAAGGCAAAGGTTCGTTTGAAGAATTACCTGAATTAGCAATAAAAAAAGCAGAGGAATTGGCGCCACTTGCAAAAGATAGGAAGCATTATGCAGCTCAAAAAGAAATGCTTTATGGAGAAAATGCAGCTATAAATCTAACCCATGGGCCTGCGCATATGCTGAAAAATTCAAAAGAATTTGAACTTTAATTTGGAATATTTCTTTGTAAGGAAGAGATAGCTTAACAAGCCTATGGCTTTAGAGAGTTGGCATGGCTATCTTTAAATCTAAGAAAAATTATTTATCTTAGAATATTTACTATAAGCTTCGCGTTCTTCAATTAAAGAGGTTTGTAGAAGCTGTGAGCTAATCTTTTTTTGGTTATCTATATCCAAATACCCTCTATTATTGGTAGAAAACCGATATTTTCCAAAAAGACCATAATACTTACCTATGGTGAGTATCCTGGTTGGACCTTCTATTGCACCAAATCCATGGATGCCTCTAAATCTAGAAAAGTTCAACATTACATCGTTGCTACTTAATACTTGATTTTTATATGGTTTGAATATTACTTTATTGCCTTTCAAAGAAATTTTATCAAATTCATCAAGAGTACACTTTCCGGCAAGAACTATTTGGAAAGAAATAAAACCTTGATGACAATGAATAGGTTCGTATCCATTTTCTTCGAGGTTTATTATCCCAAAACGTAGTCTGTTAAATAAACGAACTTTACTTCCTATAATCTGTAAATGTTTCCGTTCTTGTTGTTTATCACAATAAGTATCAAGAAAATGTGACTTCAAATCTTGATTAGCCAAAAAAAGTTCTTTAACTTTTGATTTAGCATTTTCGGGTTCAATTAATTTTTTCTCAAGTTGTTTAAATAAATCATCAAAGTATTCAATTAGATCTCCGTTATAATATTTAGAACCATAACCAAAAGCATCTTTTAGTCTTTCTAAAATATTGCTAAGCATTTTTATAACTCTTTAACCATGGTTGTGTATTAAATCATGCTGACTAATCATGACTAGCACCATCCACTAAACTTATGTTGATATCATTTGGTAATTCTAAATCATCTAGACAGGCCAAATTTACTGCTATTTGATCAGGATATCTTCTTCTTTTGTGATGAGTATAAACTCCACAAAGTTTACAAAAATAATGCTCAGCAATATTTTTATTCCATTTGTATAGACCTAAATATTCATCACCTTCTAACAAAGTAAAAAATTCCTTTGGTACTGCTTTCATGACAATAGATTTCTTTATGCATAAGGAACAATTACATCTGTAAACATCCTCATAAATATTCTCAGCCTTTATTTGAAAACGAACTTTCTTACAATGGCAAGATCCTGTAAACATTATTAATTTTCTAAAAGCAAATCTTCATAATCTTCAATGGCTTGATCTAGTGTCCTATAACCTTCATCAGAAATTCTTTTATCTCTTCCTTCTCTAGAAATTCCATTTGATATTTTTACACTTAATTCTCCAGTATCAAGGTAATCTTTAATTATTCCAGTATCTAAATTAGCTCCTAATGGAATTATCTGATGAGGTTGAATGATAGAAACAAGTTCATTGGTAAAATTATTAAATGCTATTTTATAAACCCTCTTGCTAGGGGCTCCAATATATCTAAAAGGAACAATATTTGCATAAGCCGTTTCTTCAATATCAATCCTTGTTCTATTCCTAAAATAAACAGGAAATCTATTTATGTCCCAAGTCCTAAAGGCCCCTATGGTTTTATCAGAATATTGATTTGCGTATTCTCTATATCTTTGCTCAAAGTTTCCTGTAGAGTCTCTTAATTGTTTTAGATATTGATTTATAAGGATATCTTTATCTTGATCTTTAGGTTTACTTTCTGCGTTGGATTTTCCCAAGAAAAGCACTCTAACCTTAGCTTCAGAATATTTGCTTCCCACGAATCCTATGAATGGATCTTTTTCTATTTCTCCTAATCTAGTTGAGAACTTTTCATAATCTATACCAAATTTGTCTTTGTAAAGATTTTCTCTATTAAGAAAGCTAAGCGCATGTAATTTCTCGTAATTAATTTTCAATTTGTTCCCCTCCATCATTATAAATATCATAAATGATTATTAATTACTCCCACTCAATAGTGGCTGGTGGTTTACTAGAAATATCATAGACAACTCTAGAAACTTTTGGAATTTCATTGATAATCCTATCGGAAACTTTATTCAATAAATTATGATTAAGTTGAGAGGCTTTCGCTGTCATAAAATCAATAGTTTCTGCAGCTCTGAGAGCAATCACATATTCATAGCGCCTAGCATCCCCCACTACACCGACACTTTTGATTGGCAAAAACACGGCAAATGCTTGACTGACCTTATCATAAAGATTTGCTGCTACAAGCTCTTCAATAAAGATATGGTCTGCCTCTCTTAAGATATCTAATTTTTCTTTAGTAATCTCTCCAATTGTTCTTACTGCTAAACCAGGACCGGGAAAAGGATGTCTGCCAATCAAAGACTTGGGTAAGCCCAATGATAAACCTATTTTTCTTACCTCGTCTTTGAATAAAGAATTTAAAGGCTCAACTAAAGGCAAATTTAGATATGATGGTAAGCCGCCAACATTGTGGTGGGATTTAATGACATGCGCCTTGCCGCCTTTGATTCCTGAAGATTCAATGACATCAGGATAGATAGTACCTTGCGCTAGAAAGGAAACATCCTTAATTTTTTTTGCTTCTTTCAAAAAGACATCAATGAAATTTTTTCCTATTACTTTTCTCTTTTCTTCAGGATCTTTTTTGCCTTTTAAATTTTTAAGGAAAAATTTTTCAGAATCAGAAAAATGAATCTTGATTTTTAAAGCTTTTTTTAAATCTCTAAGAACTTGTTTGGCTTCATCTTTTCTTAACAAACCATTATCAACAAAAATACATTCCAATTGTTTGCCTATTGCCTTTGATAAAAGTGCAGCAACCACGGAAGAATCAACTCCGCCGGAGATACCCAACAATACTTTTTTCTTACCAACTTGTTTTTTTATATCATCAACAAGTTTTTCGACTATATTTTTCGGCCTCCATTTAGTCTGACAGCCACATATTTCTCTGACAAAAGTTTTTAAAATTTGAGCGCCCTTTTCAGTATGTGTTACTTCTGGATGAAACTGTAAGCCATATTTTTTAATTGAATGGTTTTCAAAAGCTGCAATTGGACTGTTTTTAGAGGAAGCAACTTTTTTAAATCCTTTGGGTAATTTAGTTACTTTGTCGCCATGGCTCATCCAAACATTAAGTGTGGAGATTTTGATATCTTTAAATAACTTGCCTCTGTTTAATTTAATTTCAGCATGGCCAAATTCTCTTTTCATTGAAGTATTTACTGATCCCTTAAAATGTTTTGACATGAGTTGCATGCCATAACAAATTCCTAAAACGGGTACTTCACTTTCTAAAATTTTAGGATCTACTTTAAGAGTATTTTTTTCATTCACCGACTCTGGGCCTCCAGAGATAATAATGCCTTTGGGATTAGCTTTTCGAATGTTCCTATAGGAGGTATTGCAAGATAGAATTTCTGAGTAAACTCCAAGTTCTCTAATACGCCTTGCAATCAATTGAGTATATTGCGAACCAAAATCCAGAATAATTATTTTTTCTGAATCAATAGCAGTATTCACTTTTAGCTAATTCTGTAATTTGGTGCTTCTTTTGTAACGCTTACATCATGAACATGACTTTCGTTTATTCCTGCCGATGTAATTTGCACGAATTTTGTTTTAGTTCTCATTGATTTGATGTCTTTGCTTCCCGTATAACCCATGCTTTGTCTTAAACCACCGAGCATTTGATGGATGGTAGTTTCTACCCAGCCTTTATATGGGACTCTGCCTTCAATTCCTTCTGGTACTAGTTTGTCAGAACTTGAAACATCTTCTTGAAAATAACGATCTCCGGAATTTGTCTCCCCCGACATAGCACCTACAGAGCCCATGCCTCTATAAGATTTATAACTTCTTCCTTGGAAGAGCTCTACCTGACCTGGAGCTTCCTCTGTTCCGGCGAGAATACTTCCTAGCATCACAGTACTAGCTCCAGCAGCTATGGCTTTTGCGATATCGCCAGAAAATCTAATCCCGCCATCGGCAATTACTGGAATATTCTTCTTACCTATGGCTTTGACTACATTTGCAATAGCTGAAATTTGAGGTACACCTACGCCAGTTACAATTCTAGTCGTACAAATCGATCCAGGACCTATTCCGACTTTAATTGCGTCAGCTCCAGCTTTAATTAAGTCTAAAGCACCATCGCCTGTTGCAACATTACCACCAATGACTTGAACGCCTTTGTTCATTTTCTTGATTCGCTTAACTCGATCAATAATGCCTTTAGAATGCCCATGAGCACTATCAACCACAAGAACATCGACGCCTGCTTCAACAAGAGCATCCACTCTTTCATCAGTTTCTTCGCCATTTCCTACAGCGGCTCCGACGAGAAGTCTGCCTTCGGTATCTTTTGAGGCTAAAGGAAAATCTTTGTTTTTATTTATGTCTTTCAAAGTTACGAGACCTTTCAAGGCAAAACTTTTATCAACCAATAAGATTTTTTCTATTCTATTTTTGTATAGAAGGTTTTTGATAATATCTAACTTTGCATCTTCCTCTGCAGTTACTAAGCGTTTTTTTGGTGTCATGATGGATTCAACTGGAGCAGATAAATCAGAGACATTTCGAAAATCTCTGGAAGTCACAATTCCAACTAAATCACCATCGTTAACAACCGGCATACCTGAGATATTTAAATCTTGAGTAAGCTTGATTAATTCCCCAACACTTTTTTTAGAGGAAATAGTAATCGGATCTCTTACTACTCCGCTTTCAAATTTTTTAACTAAAGAAACTTCTTTAGCCTGATCAGAAATCGAAATATTTTTATGAATAATACCAATTCCACCCAACTCGGCTAAAGCAATAGACATTCTGCTTTCAGTTACTGTATCCATCGCAGCAGATACTATAGGGATTTTTAAATTAACCTGTTTGGTTAATTTTGTGCTTAAATCGGTCTCTTGGGGAAGGACGCTAGAATATTGCGGTACTAAAAGTACATCGTCGAAGGTCAAAGCTTGCTCTTCAATACGCAACATTTTCAAATTATACAGAAAGAAAATAAAAAGCATAGTTAAGGCAAAAAATGAAATTTAAAGGCTGGCAAATGGTTTATACCGGAATGATGATGGAATTTTCCGTTGTGGGTTTTATTTTTTACTGTTTTCCTTTGATGTTTTCCGCCTTGGAAAGAGATTTAGGCGCAACACAGTCTCAACTTTCAGGAGCCCTGTCTCTCTGGTTCATAAGCTCTGCCGTAGCTTCAATATTTCTAGGCAGGTTGCTGGATAAATTTTCCATAAAGAAAATAATGATGATTGGTGGAGTTATTTTTAGTTTAGGACTATTCTCTATTTCATTTGTGCAAAGTAGCTTTAGCCTACTTTTAATCTATGCCACATTACTCGCCATTGGCGGGCCTGCTTTGGGAAATCTTTCGGTGACTAAATTAGTTGCTAATTGGTTTGAAAGTAATGCAGGGATGGCCTTGGGAATTGCTGCAATTGGAATATCCTTTTCAGGTGTAATCTTGCCAATTTTGGTTGATCCGCTCATTGAAATGATAGGTTGGAGAAGTGTCTATATGGTTTTTGGCTTGATTGTGATTTTTTTATTAATTCCAACCGTTAGATACTTTGTTATTGATACTCCCGAAGAAATCGGTCAATACAAAGATAATCTTCCTGATCAGCCAGCTCCAGATTCTTCCCAGAGTTTATTGGGAATCAAAGATTTTTTTAAACATGGAATTTTTTGGATTATCTCTCTTGCTTTTGCTTTTCAGTTTTTAGCTATGGGTGGAGTTTTACTGCACTTGCCTTTGCACTCTGAAAATCAGGGTTTTCTTGAAACTTGGACAATTTTAGGTTTCCCCATAAAACAGACCGTCTTTGCTTACTCTTTTGCAGCGCTTGGTGGCGTGGTTGGAAAAGTTTTCTTTGGTTATTTAATGGATAGATTAAGGCCAAATATTCCTGTGATGATCATGATGGCAATGCAATCAATAGGAATTTTTGGTTTGACTTTAATTGATAACTATCTTTTCTTTACAATCTTTTGTTTTATTTTTGGTTTAGGGTTTGGTGGGGCAATGGTTTTAATGAGTGCTTGTTTTCTAAAAGCCTTCGGTTCACAAAATCTTGGTTCTGTCAGAGGTGTATCTGCAATGTTAATCGTACCTGTTCAGCCCGTTGGCATGGTTTTGGTTGGTACAGCTTTTGACCTAAATCTCTATCTTGAATCTTTCTTGTTGATGGGGGCAATTACACTCATTGGTTTTATTATTGGTTCTAGAATAATTATTCGCTAAACAGAGCATCCGTTTTTGCGGCTGCAATAAAATCGTTTTTATGTAAGCCTTTGATTTTATGAGACCACCAAGAAACGGTTACTTTACCCCATTCCAAAACTATCTCGGGATGATGATCTTCTTCCTCTGCGAGATGTGCGACCTTTTTTAAAAAATCTAAACCCGATAAGTAATCTTTGAAAGCATAAGAACAAGTAAGTTGTTCTATACCATCTACCTCGATTACGTCCCAGCCTGGAATTTGTGGCATTAATATTTTTCTTTCTTCAGCTGAAACTAAAGGAGCATCTGCTCTGCAAGCCTCACATTTTCCTTCAAGAAGTTTTTCCATCAATTAATTCCACCTTTGGTTAACTTCTCTGGATTTAAAAGTTTTTGCAGCTTAGCTTTTGATAAATTGGTTTCTTCTAGTGCAACATCTATGATTGCCCTATCTTCTTTATAAGCCTTTTTTGCTATGGCTGCTGCTTTTGCATAACCGATAATGGGATTTAAAGCTGTTACTAAAATTGGGTTTTTATCCAAAGAAGCTTGAATTGATTTTTGGTTTACTTTAAAAGTCTTTATGGCTTTTGATGCTAAAACATTCATTCCACCGCTTAAAATGTTAATACTTTTTAGAAGGTTATAAGCAATTACCGGCAGCATCACATTAAGTTGAAAGTTGCTAGATTGTGCACCAATACTTATAGCCACATCATTTCCAATGACATCTGCAGCTACCATTGCAACTGCTTCTGGAATGACTGGGTTAACTTTACCTGGCATGATGCTACTTCCAGGTTGTAAAGCTTGAAGTTCTATCTCAGATAAACCTGCCAACGGGCCGCTGTTCATCCAACGAAGATCATTTGAGATTTTTAATAAAATGGTTGCTAAATTTTTGAGTTCTCCAGAAACTTGAACCGCGGTATCTTGAGCACTTAATTCATGAAAAAAATTATCGCTTGGGACATTTCTACTTTTTCCTCCGCTTAACTTATTCAGCTCTTTTGTAAATAACTTTGCAAATCTAGGATGAGCATTAATACCCGTTCCGACTGCAGTCCCGCCTAAAGGCATCTCCAACATTCTGGTTTCTAAAAATAAAAGAGTTTTTTTTGAATTCTTTAATTGAGCTGCCCAAGCAGAAAGTTCTTGATGAAAATCTAGTGGCATTGCATCCATTAAATGAGTTCTTCCTGTTTTTACCAAACCTTTTAAAGAATTTCCTTTTTTTTCAGTGACTTCAATTAATTTGTCTAATGCTGGTAGAAGTTTTTTAGTTAAATCCATGTGAGCGCTTACCTTTATTGCAGTTGGAATAACATCGTTACTGCTTTGACTCATATTTACGTCGTCATTGGGATCTACTTGTGTTTTAGCTAATTTGCTAGCTAAATTGGCAATGACTTCGTTGGCGTTCATGTTTGAACTTGTCCCTGAGCCTGTTTGAAAAACATCTATCGGGAATTGATCGTTGTGTTTACTTAGCCAAACCTCTTTTGCAGCCTTTGATATAGCATTTGCTTTCTTAGAAGATAGAAGGCCTAAGGATTTATTAGCCCTAGCAGCAGCATCTTTAATAATGCCCAATGAATCAATAAATGAATTGGTGAAAGGAAAATCCATTTTGATTCCACTTATCGGGAAGTTATCAATTGCTCTTTGAGTTTGTGCTCCATATAAAGCAGCATTAGGAACATAAACTTCTCCCAAACTGTCTTTTTCTATTCTGAAACCTTTTCTTTTCTTGGGCATAATTTTTTTATTAAAATGAGATATAAATTGTACAAAATATTAAGTTAGAATATCGAAGAATTTTAAGGAGAAGATGAAATGTCAGATGAAAAAGAAATCAAGTTACCTATCGACACTTCTTTAGGAAAACTACCCCAAAAAACCAAAGGTTCCATTGTTCCAATTGAATGCAAAACTATTGAAGAGATAAGAAGACATCAACTAGAGAGACTTGCTGCAGGTTTTAGGATGTTTTCTCATTTTGGATATGATGAAGGTATTGCAGGACATATAACTCTGAGAGATCCAGAGTATCCTCACTATTTTTGGGTCAATCCTTTTGGAATGCATTTCGGTCAGATATGCATATCTGATTTGATTTTAGTGGATAGAGAAGGAAATATTGTTCAAGGCGAAGATAAGATGCTTAACACTGCCGCTTTCGCTATTCATTCCAGACTCCATGAGGCAAGATCAGATGTAAATGCTGCTGCTCATTCTCATTCAATGTATGGAAAATCATTTTCAACTCTAGGCAGACTTTTGGAACCAATTACTCAAGATTCTTGCGCCTTCTATGACGATCACGTGTTATTTGATGACTATACTGGAGTTGTTTTAGAAACTGATGAAGGCGATAGAATTGCAGAAGCTCTTGGGGACAAAAGAGCGGCTATCCTAAAAAATCATGGTTTACTTACAACGGGAGAATCAGTAGATGCAGCTCTATGGGCATTTTTATCAATGGACAGGTGCTGTCAATCTCAACTCCTCGCTGAAGCTGCTGGACAAATGGAAAGAATATCAGATGATGTCGCTAAACTAACTAAGACACAGGTTGGAACAGAAATGGCAATGTGGGCTAGTTTTCAACCTCTTTACGACTTAATGTTAGAAAAAGACGATAGCTTTCTTAATTAATTATTTATTAAGTAACTCTTCAATTTGCCAAAGGGTATCTTTTCCAAAAAACATTTCATCGTCTACAAAAAAAGTAGGAATGCCAAAAACTCCCCTTTCAACTGCAGCCTCTGTATTTGAAATTAATTTGGCTTTCACTTCTGGATCTTGCATTTGGGTCATTAACTTTTCACCATCAAAACCCGATTCTTCATAAGCCGCTTTTATGACTTCAGGATCATCCATTTTTTTTGGCTCTTCCCACATGTGGACCAAAACTTTGTCAATATAATCCTCCAAATAACCATCTATTTCTGCAGCAATAGCTCCTCTAATAATTTGAAGGCTAATTACTGGAAAATGGGGATTCATTTTAAAATCATGTAATTCATGTCTTTCAATAAATCTTTGCATTTCAAGATTTTGGTACTCATTTTTATTTTTAACACCAAAAAACTGTTCCATTGGGGGTTTGTTATTTGTTGCTTTAAAGATTCCTCCAAGCAGAACAGGAATATAGTTAACTTCTGCTCCAGAACTTTCTTTAATTTTTTGAATTACTTTGTGGCTCAAATATGCATTTGGGCTAGCAAAATCAAAATAAAAATCTATTTTTTTCATTTCTTACTCTCCTTGTAAACACTTATCATTATAAAAAGAAATGGCATCTTTTTCATAGGCGTTTTGGACCAAATTATTTAGAAATTTACATTTGATTTTATCTTTTTTTATTCTTGAGTCTGCATATAACCTTTTGAATTCGTCAATTCTTTTCAATTCAAAATCGCTCATGACAATACCTTGGTCGTTTTGAGAGTCTAAGATCAAAAATTTCTCTCCTGAACTTGACCAAGTATTCCATTTTGGCAGGTTATTGTCTCTACCTTTACCAGGGTCTCCAGTGTAGGCAAATTCAGCCCAATAAGATTGCATGGCAATAGACAATCTAATGGCGTCTGGAAGATTTTCATCATTAAACATAAATCTTTCAATTCCAAGAAGCTTCATGGTCCCAGTAACAAATGGTATTTCCATGGCGTGGGCTGCTCCAAAGATTTTTGAAAAATCCATCCATAACAACTTTCCTTGTTCATCCCAATCAAATCTGTAGGCAAAAACGTCTTTTTTACCTGAAGCAACCATATCTCTTGCAGGGTTATCAACAGCCGATATTTTCCAATTATTTGAAGCATATTCAGCTGTTAAGTCATACATCTCTTGATTGCGTATAACGATTAATCTATTGAATATACTGGTTGAGTAATCTGATTCCATAGCAGCAAAAAGTTTTGTTTCGTCTCGATTGGTGCCAAAGATTACTGGCACATCGTTGTAAAAACTTTTTCTAGAAAATTGCATACCTCTGTTAGGAATGACATGACCGTCGCTTAAAACTCTCGGAATCATTTTTTTTCCAACTTGTTTGGATTTTTCTATTGCTTTGTAAACTTTAAAGATCTGACCTAAATCTAATCCTTGCATTTGCTCAAAGAGTTTGAATTCATTCATTGAATCTTGAGCAATATTTGCTTCAAACAAATCTTTAGAAATTTTAGAGGAAACCAATAATTTACTGACAACTTCTTTTGAAGAAGTTAACAAGGAAGATTCTTTATTATCAAAAAAATTAGATGCTTCATTTAAATCAAAAGTATTTGTTGCCCCGCTTTGAGAAATTGCTTTGTGAAAAAGGCCTTTTGCAAGAGGAGAACTGAGGAGAGCAAAAACATTATGTCCGCCAGCAGACTCTCCAAATACAGTGACGTTGTTCTTATCCCCTCCAAAATCCTCAATATTTTGTTTTACCCACTTCAAAGCCATAATTTGGTCAAGTGTTCCAAAATTTCCTGATTTATCTTCTAAATTATTAGATGTTGCAGCAAATGCTGGGTGATAAAACCAACCTAAAAAGCCTAATCTGTAATTTATAGAAACAATGACTAGGTCATGAGCGGATGCCAATTTGCTGAAATCATATGAGGCTGCCTCTCCTGAAGTATTACCACCTCCATGAATCCAAAACATAACTGGGAGTTTTTTATCTGAACTTATTTTTTTTGGAGTAAAAATATTTAGATAAAGACAATCTTCCGATCCAGTATATTCACCATTACCACCTCTATCCAAAGAGATGGAAGGAACCTGAGGACATGCATCGCTAAATTTCAAAGCCTTAACTTTTTCCTTTTGTTTAGTTAGTGCTCTTGGAGCTTTCCACCGCAAACTACCTTGAGGAGGCTCTGCATAGGGAATGCCCAGCCATTGGTAGCTATTTTTTAGTTCGATACCATCATATTTACCCGAGATTGAAGAAATAAGTTTAGTTTCTTCAAGATTCTCTTTTTTTGTTGCATCAATGGCACAAGCCGAGATAAAAATTGTTATAAATAAAAGAGAAATTTTTTTCATATGAACTATTAAAAAGGATTTTTTGAATTATGAATAAAAGTATATAGTAAAATTTAATTAGTTAATTTAATAAAGCAATATAGGAAGAAACATGCAAATTTCACCAATACCTACATTATCTGATGATATTAATGATATAAGAACAAGAACAGCAAATATAGTTGCTGAAAAAATTATTCCTAATGAAAGAGAAATTTATTCAAAAAGCGAAAATTCTGCTTCAGTTAGAAAAGAAATAAGAGAACAAGTAAAGAAAGAAAAATTGTGGGCACCTCACCTTCCAGAAGAATATGGTGGTATGGGTATCGGTTTTATGGCTCATGCTTACATGAATGAAATTCTTGCTTGGTCACCACTTTCTAACAGGCTTTTCGGAGTAATTGCTCCTAACTCAGGAAATCAAAAGGTCTTACTAAAATATGGATCTGAAGAACAAAAGAAGAAATGGCTTGAGCCCTTGATTGCTGGAGAAATGGAATCAGCATTTTCTATGACTGAGCCTGACAATGCAGGATCTGACCCAAGATCTATTCAAACTACTGCAAAAAAGGAAGGTGACGAATGGGTTATTAACGGGCACAAAGTTATGACTTCAAATGGAATCAAGGCAGACTTTGCAATCGTAATGTGCAGAACAGAAGAAGAAGGTGAAGATGGCGAAGTCAATTCTCGAATGACTCAGATAATTGTCCCTACTGATACGCCAGGATTTAATGTCATTCGTTCTGTTCCTATTTGGGGACATACAGGAGGAGATCACGTCGAAATTAAATATGAAAATGTCAGAGTTCCAGTAGAAAATCAATTAGGTGCCAGAGGAACAGGACATGCTGCAGCCCAAGATAGATTGGGTGCTGGAAGAGTCTTTCACTGCATGAATAGTATTGGTCAAATGTGGAGAGCTTTTGATCTAATGCTGCAAAGAACCATTACGCGAGAGGTCCACGGCGGCAAGCTTGAGACAAAGCAATTAATTCAAGGTTTTATTGCTGATTCATACATTGATATTCAAACGGCGAGATTGATGACAATTCATTGTGCAGAGGTAATGGACAGTGAAAATGATCCTAGAGTAGATATTTCGGCAATAAAAATCTATGTACCCGAAGCTATGCATAGAGTAGTCGATCGAGCTATTCAAGTTTATGGCTGGAAAGGAGTTTCAGCAGATCTTCCTTTGTTCGGAATGTATCAAGGTGCCAGAACCCTAAGACTAGCTGATGGCCCAGATGAGGTTCACAGAATTTTAATAGCTAAACAAGTCTTAAAAAAATATCACCAAGGTTTATCCTGGGATTTTGGAATTTAAGCTTTAATTATTTTCGCGTCCTTAGCTATATTATCTCTAAGAAAATCTTTCTGAGAACCTTCAATTTTTACTAGTTTTAGACTGGAAGATGCCGTAGCAATTATTTCTCCCTCTTGATGAAGTTCTGCGCTCGCAAAGCCAATCGATTTTCCTAACTTAATTATCTTAGATTCACATTCTAAGATTCCTGGTCTTCCTGCGGCTAAAAAAGAAACGTTAATATCTATCGACATTGGCGTATAGATAAAATCTGTTAATTCCATAACCAGAAAAGCCATGCATGAATCCATCATTACCGTGGTAAAGCCTCCTTGAATGATTGTTCCGTTTGAATGGCAGATGTCTTCAGTAGCCAGAAAGGACATTCTAAGAGACTGAGATTTAAAATTAATCTCCAAGACTTTTCCAGATAATTGTTTCATATATTCTGGAGTGTTATCTTTTTTCATTTTTATTTATTTTGAGAAGTTTGAAAATACTTCAATGGCTTTTTTTCTAGACTCCTTTAAGTCAACTAAATGAATACTATACCCTAAGTCATTTCTTTCATCAGATGATGGATCATGGATATTTTTTGCCGATGATAGTTGAGGTATCCATTTTTTTATAAATTCTCCTTTCTTATCAAATTTTTCAGACTGAGTAATAGGATTGAAAATCCTAAAATATGGTGCAGCGTCTACTCCTGTTGAAGCACTCCACTGCCAACCTCCATTATTAGAAGCAAAATCACCATCAATTAAATTCTGCATGAAATATTTTTCACCTTTTCGCCAATCAATAAGTAAATTTTTTGTAAGATACATCGCAACAATCATTCTCAGCCTGTTGTGCATCCAACCGGTTGATTTTAGTTGTCTCATTGCAGCATCAATTATTGGAACTCCAGTCTCTCCTTTTGACCAAGCAATAAAATGATCTTGATTATCTGACCAAGGAAAATCATCATACTTTTCTGAAAAGGATAAATTTTTACTAACCCTGGGATTGTGAAACAAAATATATTTATAGAATTCTCGCCAAATGATTTCATTTACCCAGGTCTTGATTCCCTCCTCTTCTTCTGAGAGTTTTTCAAACACCTTGAACAGACATTGTCTTGAGGATAAAACTCCTGATGAAAGGTAAGGAGAAAGTGAACTTGTCCCATCGATTGCAGGATAATCCCTTTTATCTTTATAAGAATATATTTTATGGTCAATAAATTCATCCAATTTATCAAGAGCATATTCTTCACCTGCCTTGTAAAGTTCTAAGATATTTTTTCTTTCTGGTTTTAAAGAGAAATCTTCAATTTCATCACTTTCTAAGACCTTATTCTTCTGTTTTTTTGGAAAGCCTAATATTTCAATTTTTTTTGTAAGAAGCTTGGATCTAAATGCCTTTGAAAATGGAGTAAAAACTTTAAAAGATGTATCGCTTTGAGTCTTGATGCTTTCAGGAAAGAAAACAGAAGAATCGAATGAGTTAAGGTTTACATCAATACTTGCCAGTTCTTTTTTTAGATTTAGATCTCTATTGATTTCATTAATACCGTATTCCTTATTAATAAATACCTCTTTAATATTTTTGCTTTTTACGAACTCAATAATCTTTTGGCTTTCTTTTTCTATTCCATCTACATCTAAAATTTTTAAAGATATTTTCAACTCAGATAATTTTTTCGAGAGCTTTTTTAAATGCTCAATTTGGAAGGCAATTTTTACATCACTTTCATTATGACTTTCCCATTTTTTTGGATTATGAATAAACATTGCTACTAGAGACTCCCCATTTTCAGCAGCATGAAAAAGACCAGGATTGTCTGCAAGTCTAAGGTCTGAATTAAAAATAAATAAATTAGTCATATTTTGGTGACAAGACGATGTGTATAGTTGCGCCCAACATAAAATTTAACACACATCATCTCGCCAAAAAAAGCGAGCCTTTTATGGGGAAAAGACTCGCTGAATCCAGATTTAGGAGAGTTTCTTTGGGAGAAAATGAAAATCTGAATACTTATATGATATATAAATAAAATTTATATTGGGTTATAAAATACTTAAATTTAGTTATATTAAGATAGTTCTTCGAAGGTGATGCCTGCTTTCATTAACCTGCTAATTAGAGGATTTCCCAACCCAACAGCTGAGGTGAGTACTCCTCCAAATTCATTCCCAAATGGTAAATCATCTGAAAAAGCTAAGGTTAAAGCAGATTCACAAACCATCTTTGAAGTAGATTTATAACCTGGATCTCCAGAACCGAAAATTTTAAAACGTTTTTCATTGCCATCTTGAAGCTTTGCTATAAACAAACCCTTAAACCAACCTTTGTCTCTAGTTTCTTTATCTGGTCCATCTCCAGGCTTAGGCAAAAAAGGCCTCACAAGATGCCGTAATGGAGTAGCTATAACAAGAAAAGCTGCCATTAAACCAAAGGTAGTTATTCGAGCTGCAGCTTTGGACGGATAACTTCCAAGTTCTTGGAAAGTAAAATCTTCGCCATAAGATTTTTGATTTAAATCAAATAAGGCTGCACTTCTTCTCACAACTCTTGTATTGGCAAATGCCATCAATCCCATTCCTGAAAATTCATTGGTATCTGGAATAGGTTTAATAGTAAACCCATCAGAGCTATTATTTTTTTGAATTTCTGAAACAGTATCTCGAGGGTTTAATAGAAAAGGATCTCTCATTTCTTTTGGCAGAGGGCCCATGGTAAACATGGTTTCTGTAGTACCTCCACTCGCTCCTCCTTTTGCTGAATGATAAACGGTTACATGGGATACTGGTTTTTCAGATCTGGTTACCGAAAAGAAGACACCCAAATCAGAGGGAATTGAATCATAACCGCAAGAAGGAATGATCCTTGTCCCATCTAGAGCTGCTTTTTCATGAAATCTATCGATTAGACCTTTAACCCAATGATTTTCTCCGGTTATGTCTGTGTAATGAGTTTTGTTCTCAACACAGGCTTCTACAACTTTTGTGCTGTATCTTGCAAAAGGCCCTGCAGCTGAAAGTACAACTTTTGTTTTTTTTACAAAATTTTGAATAGCTTCATAGTCTTCAGAGTCAGCAACAAAAACATCACAATCTAAATCTAATTCCTTTTTTAAATCTTCTAACTTTTCTTTGTTTCTGCCCGAGATAGCCCAATTTAGATCTGGGTAATTGGAATGAAAATATTCAGCACATAGTCTTCCTGTAAAGCCAGTAGCTCCGTATAGAATTATTTGATATTGCCTGTCCATAATTACTTCTTTTTTTATTAAAGGGAGTCTTTGACTCCCTTTTTATTAATTAGCAGAGTAAGTTTGTTCGCATTCCTCAAAGTTATCAGATATTACTTCATATCCAACAGCTTGAAGTGCTGCCCACTCAGATGCCCAAGGCGCATTTCCATCAAAATAATCATCAAAAATTTTCCCATGTGATGCAGCATCCGGAGTAATTGCCCTTACCATCAATGTTTTTGCTTCGTGAGTACCGCCTCCCAAAGGAACGAAAACACCTACGAAGAAATCATTGCCAGCATCAATTACAGCTTCCTCAAATGCAGTCATTGCAGTTATGAACTCTTGAAGTTTATTTCCAGATATTACAACACGTTGAACTCTCTCATATCCGGGATCTAACCTGAACGGCTTGAGAGGCTTCCATGTAACTCCATACTTTGCATCTCTAAGTCTTGCGAAGGAGGAAGGAGCTTGTTGAGGGTCATATTTTAGAGAACCTTCTAAAGCTGCTTGTATGCTTGAAAATGCACTCCAAACCATCATCTGACCATCATATTCATTACCTGATCTAGTTATGCAAACACCTGCATCGGTAGCTCCAGTAGCTTTGAACGCCGCAGTATTAGATTTCAAGGTTTCTACATACCTTTCTACATCAGTAGCTGAAAGCATCAGTGTAGTAAATGCTCCATCTGTAGTTCCGCCATTTTTAGCTTGTGCGCTGATTACAAAGGAAATAGCGATGGATAATAATAAAAATATTTTCTTCATTTTCTCTCCATAAAAATTATATTTATTTAAATAAAAGCATAAAAGGAGACAAAAATCTAAATTTTATTCAGCTTATGCAAGTATAAAACTTGGTCGGGGTGGCGGGATTTGAACCCACGACCACTTGACCCCCAGTCAAGTGCGCTACCAGGCTGCGCTACACCCCGTTTTTTAATATTTTTAAAATATCTCTGAGAGATTCTATTATTTCTACATCTAACTCCAAAGAAAGTTCCCCTTCTGCTAAGATTTTTTTAATTGCTTTAACATTTAGACCTCTCTCTGAGAGTTCTTTTATTTTTAAGAAGGTAATCAAGTCTCCTTTTTGAAACATTCTTCTATTGGAAATTCTTTTAACCGAAAAATATTTTTTAAATGACTTCTCCCAATACCTTAAGACATGGTCTTTCACAGCTAAAATCTCACTTGCCTCCCCCATCGTAAAGTACTTTTGATCAGGTAAGCTTGATAAATCTATTTCCAATTTTACAAAGACTCTCTAAGTTTTTTTGATGCTTTAAAAGAAACAACATTTCTGTCAGAAATTTTATGGGGCTCTCCTGTTTTAGGGTTTCTTCCCGGCCTACTTTTTTTATGTTTGACAACAAAGTTTCCAAGTTTTGGAATCTTTATTTCCTCACCTTTTTCTAATCCTTTGCTGATTTCTTCAAAATAAGCATTAACTATTTTTAGGCAATCTTTTTTTGGAAGACCGAGCTGCTCTTTCAATAAATTCACAATATTTGCTTTCGTAAGAGTCATTTATCTCAAAATTGCATTAAGTTTTTTCTGCATGCCAGAAATAATTAGATTAGCTTCTTTACTGATATCCTCTTCAGATAGAGTTTTTTTATCTGAGCCCCAAGAAAGTCTGAAGGCAATACTTTTTTTCCCATCGGAAATATTTTGCCCATCATAGATATCAAAAATTCTTGAACTTATTAAAAAATTTTTTGATGAATTACAAATGCACTCTGTTACTTGCTCATATGAAATATCTTTATCTATTTCAAAGGAGAAATCTCTTTGCGATATAGGATAAATTGAAGGTGCTTTTAATTTTTCTAAATCATTTCTGGGAAGAGATTCAATATTTATTTCAAAATAAAAGAAAGCTTTGTTTAGTCCTAATGACTTCAAAAAGCTAGGATTTATGCTCCCAACAGAACCGATAAGCTTTCTATTTAGATGGATATCTGCAGACGCAAAAGGATGTAATAAAACGTTTTTAGATCTTTTCCAAGATACCTTCTCTATTCTGAATTCCTCAAAAAAGTCTTCCAATAAACCTTTTAAGAAGAAAAAATCATAATTTTGATTAGTATTCCAATTTTTAAACTTTTCGTCGTCGTAAATTAATCCAGCAAGATTTAAAGCTTCCTTGGAGCTAGTATTTGAAAAAGATTTACCTATTTCAAAAATATTTAAGAAATTTTGTCCTCTATTGATATTAAATTCTAAATTTGCAGCCAAGCTTGGGAGTAGAGAGGTTCTTAAAGTACTTAAAGAGTTATTTAGAGGATTCTTTATAGAAATACTTTTTTCTTCTATACCTAAATTCTCTAAAGACTGCTTATCAAGAAAAGAGTAGTTGATGACTTCATTAAAACCTTTATTTATCATGAAAATTTTCATTTCATTTACAAAATCATATTTAGATTTTTCATAATGTTGGGAAACTTGATTGCTTTTAATTTGAGGTAAGTTGTCATAACCAACTATTCTTGCAACTTCTTCAATTAAATCTTCTTTTATTGACAAATCAAAGCGATGGCTAGGTACTTCAAAGGTTAAATTGAACTTATTTCTTTTGATTAATTTAATTTCGAGTCTGTTTAGAATTGATTTAATTGTATTTTCATTGAGGTTAGTACCCAGTTTCTGATTCACATCTGCTGAAGAAATACTTATGAGTTTTTTCTTAGGAAAGTACTTATTCTTAGTTGTTTCTATCTGAGAAATGTCTGCTTGATAAATTTCTTGGATAATCAGAAGCGCTTCCTTTAAGGCAATTTCATGGAGATTAAAATCAACCCCTCTTTCAAATCTTTGTGAAGCATCAGTCTGAAATCCATATCTTCTGGCCTTGCCTTTAATAACACTGGGATCAAAAAAAGCAGATTCAATTATGAAGTTTTTTGTTTTTTTTGAGACAGAGTGATTGAGGCCTCCTGAGATTCCTGCAAAAGCTATTGGTTCTTTTTTATCTGATATAACAAGACAATCTTTTGTAAGTTTAAGGTTTTTTTCACCTAAAATTTTTATTTGTTCTTTTGATTTAGCAAATCTTACTTCGATATCTCCTTCAATTTTGTCTTGGTCAAAAACATGCATTGGCTGACCGCTTTCTAGCATTACAAAATTTACAATGTCTACCAGAGGATGGATAGATTGAATGCCAGCCGCTTTTAAACTCTTTTTTATATTCTCCGGAAACTTCTTTTTTAATTTTAAATTGGAAATAGAAACTGCTGAATATGCCGAACAAGCTTCTCTGGCTGATAATTTAATTTTTTTGGTGAATTTAGCCTCACCTTTAAAGGAAACTTTTTTTACTGATGAAAATTTCTTACCTTTAAATGCGCAATAGTCTCTTGCTAGACCTTTTGTGGAAAAACAATCTCCTCTGTTAGGAGTTAAATCAAAATCAATGATCTTGTCTCCTTGAAAAGATTTTATTTCATCAACTTCTATACCAATTAATGTTAAATCGTCGCAAAGACTTTCAATTTTAGGTTTAGCATTAATAGCTTTAGTAATTCTTGAGTACAAAATTTTCATAGCTATTGAGATAGAAATTTTATGTCATTTGAAAACAAAGATCTCATATCTTCTATTTCATATAAAAGCTTAGCCATTCTTTCAATCCCCATGCCAAAGGCAAAGCCAGAGAATTTTTTTGAATCCAATCCTGCCATATCAATTACGTTAGGGTGTACTAAGCCACAACCCATGATTTCTAACCAATTTTTAGATTTTTTATCCATAATATCCACTTCTGCGGATGGTTCTGTGAAAGGAAAATAAGAGGGTCTAAACCTTACTTTGGTATCTGGTCCAAAAAAGAAGTCTATGAAAGTCATTATTTCATTTTTGAGATGACCAAAATTAACATTCTCACTTATTACCAATCCTTCTATTTGATGAAACATTGGCGTATGAGTTTTGTCTGCGTCACTTCGATATACTTTCCCTGGACAAATAATCTTTAAGGGCGCACCTCTCTTTTCAATAGACCTAATCTGAACAGGAGAAGTATGTGTTCTCAATAGATTTCCATTTTCTAAGTAAAAGGTGTCGTGCATGTCTCTAGCAGGATGATCTTTAGGAATATTCAGAGCATCAAAATTATAATAATCACTCTCAATTTCTGGACCATCCTCAATCAAATATCCTTTAGAAGAAAAGAAATCTGCTATCTTTTTGGTAGTAATAGTTAAGGGGTGAAGTTTGCCTTGCGATTTAAATGAACCTGGAAGGGTTATGTCAATTCGATCTTTTTTGAGAGATTCATTAATAACCTCTAACTCAATTCTTTCTTGAGAGGAAAGAACAAAATTCTCATAAAGAGTTCTCAATTCACCGATTTTCTTGCCAAATGTTGGTCTATCTTTTGGAGGTAAATTTTTTATATTTTTTGAAAACTCAGTAATCTGCCCTTTTTTTCCAAGGTATTTAACTTTAAGCTGATTTAACTCTGCTTGAGAAACTATTTTTTGAAAATCTTTTTTAAGATTTGCTTTTAAAGCATCTAAATCCATGCTTCATTATGCTGCATTTTCCTTTGCAAGAGATACTAAATTAGAAAAAGCTTCGCTATCTTCAGCAGCCAATTCAGCAAGGACACGCCTGTCTAAATCTATATTCATTTTTTTAAGAGCGGACATGAACTTACTATAAGTTAAACCGTTTTCTCTAACCGCAGCATTGATTCTAATAATCCATAAGGATCTGAAATCTCTTTTTTTAACTCTTCTGTCTCGGTATGCATATTGACCAGCTCTTGTAACTGCTTGTTTGGCAACCTTGAACGTTCTACTTCTAGCTCCCCTATAACCTTTAGCTAGTTTTAGAACTTTTTTATGCTTTCTTCGAGATTCAACTCCTCTTTTGACTCTAGCCATTATGATCTCTCCCTAAACATTCTTTTTACTAATTTTTCATCGCCATCTGCTAGTGAAGTGGTGCCTCTTAGTTGTCTTTTAGATTTTGTCGACATTTTTGTAAGAATGTGTCTTTTATTGGCTTGTTTTCTTTTGAGACCTGATCCAGTTTTTTTAAACCGTTTTGCTGCACCACTGTGAACTTTTATCTTAGGCATGACTTCTAATTACTTTTTGGAGGGGGATAATAACATAACTAATTGTCTTCCTTCAGATAAAGGTGCTTGTTCTACAGAACCTCGGCCAATAAGATCTTCTTCTACTCTTTTGAGAAGATCAAAACCAATGTTTTGATGAGCCATTTCTCTTCCTCTAAATCTCATAGTTATTTTTGCTTTATCTCCTTCGTCTAAAAATTTAATGATTTTTTTAAGTTTAATTTGGTAATCATTCTCTTCCGTTCCAGGTCTAAATTTGACTTCTTTAATCTGAGTTTTCTTTTGTTTTTTCTTGGATGCAGACTTTTGTTTTTTCTTATCAAATAAATGTTTGCCATAATTCATAAGTTTGCAGACAGGTGTATCTTTATCATCATTAAGTTGAACTAAATCCAAATTTTCTTTGGAAGCAATACTTAAGGCATCATCTATACTTTTAATACCCAATTGCTCTCCAGAACTTGAAATTAGCCTTACTTTATCTGCTTTAATAAACTTATTTATAGGTTGTTTATTTTCTTTTTTATAATTTCTTTTTGCTAAAGCCATATCTACTTAGCTAAAAAAGAAAAAAATCTTTTATGTACCAATCAAACCTCCTTAGATTCAATTTTTTTAATTAAAATGTCACTAAATGCATCTATCGACATTGAACCTAAATCAGAACCCTTTCTGTCTCTAATTGCCAATGTAGATGATTCTATTTCCTTATCTCCCAAAACTATGATGAAAGGAACTTTTTGCATAGAGTGGTGGCGGATTTTATAAGCGATTTTCTCATTCCTCAAGTCTGAATTCACTCTAAATCCTTTATTTTTGAGAATATCTGTGATTTCTTCGGTTTTTTCAGCATGTTTTTCCGATATATTAATTGCAACAGCCTGAATTGGTGCTAACCAAAGAGGAAACTCTCCGGCATATTGCTCAATCAGTATGCCTATGAATCTTTCAAAAGAACCCAAAAAAGCTCGATGTAACATTACCGGAACGTGTCTCTCACCATCTGTTCCAACATAAGATGCATCCAATCTCTCCGGCATATTAAAATCTGCTTGCAGTGTGCCACACTGCCACTCCCTATTTAAAGAATCGGTAAGGACAAAATCTATTTTTGGACCATAAAAAGCTCCATCTCCTTCTGCGATTTCATAAGAAATGCCTTGCTTATTTATAGCAGCCTCCAGAGCTTTTTCAGCTTTATCCCAGATTGCATCGGTTCCGACCCGTTGCTCGGGCCTGGTTGACAACTTTATATCTAGCTTATCAAAACCTAATTCCCTATATATTTCTGAAAGGATGTTTATAAAAGATCCAGCCTCATCTTCAATTTGATCTTCAGAACAAAAGATGTGTCCGTCATCCTGAGTCATTTGTCTCACTCTCATCAAACCATGCAAAGTACCTGATGGTTCATATCTATGACAAGAACCAAATTCTGAATATCTAATAGGTAAATCTCTATAGGACTTTAAACCTTGATTGTAAACTTGAACATGACAAGGACAACTCATTGGCTTTAAGGCATTTACTCTTTTTTCATTAGCATGCTCTTCATCAATTTCAGTTATGTACATATTTTCCCGGTATTTATCCCAATGACCGGATCTTTCCCAAAGTTTTCGATCAACAACTTCGGGGGTTTTTATTTCTTCATATCCTGAAATTCTGAGTTTCTCTCTAATGTAGTCCTCTAATATCCTAAAAATAGTCCAGCCTTTTGGATGCCAGAAAACCATTCCTGGGGCTTCTTCTTGAAAATGAAATAAGTCATATTTTTGACCTAATTTTCTATGGTCTCTTTTAGACGCTTCTTCCAAATTTGAAAGATATTGTTTTAACTCCCTATCTGTATTCCATGCAGTGCCATATATTCTTTGGAGCATTTTTCCTTTTGAGTCCCCTCTCCAATATGCACCAGAAACGTTTAACAATTTAAAACTTTTCAAATGCCTCATTGAAGTCACATGAGGACCCTTGCACATATCAATGTATTCTTCATGAAAGTAAAGAGCGATAATTTCGTCTTCGGGAATATCATCAATTATTTTGAGCTTGTATTCTTCATTTCTATCTTTAAAAACTTTTTGCGCTTCTTTTCTGGATACAATTTTTTTTATAACTTTGTACTCTTTTGAGGCAAGTTCTTTCATTCTTTCTTCTATCTTAAGTAAATCCTCTTCATTTATTTTTTTTTCAAAATCAATATCGTAATAGAAACCATCCTCAATAACTGGGCCTATCGCCATCTTTGCTTCTGGATAAATTTGTTTTAGAGCATGGCCAAATAAATGAGCACATGAATGCCTGATGATTTCCAAGCCTTCATCATCAGAATTCCTTATGATTTCTAAAGAACAATCTTTTTCTAAAAGATCCGAGCCATCTTTCAAAATACCATCCACTTTTCCAGCAACAGTTGCTTTAAGAAGACCTTTGCCTATGTCTGCAGCAACGTCTTCAATTGAAATAGGTGCATCAAAAGTTTTTTTAGAATTATCTGGGAGTGTGATTGTGACCATAAATGTGACCTATACGAGGGGCCTTCGTGGTGATTATAAACAAAATATCAAGGTGATAAAAGATGACTACTCCACTTTTTATTATCTGAAAGAAAGTACTTTAGTCTTTCGTGGGTTCTGTTATCTCGCTCTTGCCAAAACTCAACCGCATTTGGAATTACAATGTATAAACCGCAATGATCAGGTCTTTTTATTGAATGTTCGTCATTTTGCTCAAGGTAATTATCTATTTGATTTGTTAAATCTTCATATGAAGAAATTGTTGAGCTTTGATTAGAAATGATTGCGGATACTCTTGATTTAAGAGGTCTGGAATTAAAGTAATCATCAGAATCTTTTTCTGATGCTTTTTTGATAAATCCTTCTACTCTGATTTGTTTTTTTAATTCTCTCCACCAAAAATTGACTGCTACTTTGGGATTCAGTTCAATCTCTTTTCCTTTGCGGCTATTGTAATTTGTATAAAACACTAACCCATCATCAGAGATTTTTTTTAAAAGAACCATCCTAGAGCTGGGTTGGTTCATTTGCCCGACAGACGCAATATTCATGGCATTCCAATCAACAAGATTTGCAGACTCGGCTTCCTCAAGATTTTTTAATATCCCTATGAATGGTTCTTGAGAAATTTTTCCTTTCTCAATCACTTATTTTCTTCTTACCCAATAATCCAAAGAAAGATAATTACCTCCTCCATAAATCAGAGGTACAGCAAGAATCACGATATAGGTTGCTGCCATTTCATATCCGCCTGCATCTGCATTCCATCCATTTGGAAAATGAAAATAAGCAGCAACAAACATAGCAAAGATAATGGGAACACTAGCCCATCTGGTAAATAGGCCTAATAATAAAAGAACTGCTCCTCCAGCTTCTGCAATTATTACAAGCCATGCAAAAAAAGTTGGAAAGATAAAGTTTAGATTATCAGACCCTCCAGGACCTAAGAATTCTGCAAATCTTGGGTTTACGCTTGGCACACCGTCATTCCAAGAAAGTTTATTGGATGAAGTACCTGCACCCCAAAAAATAAAGAAAAGATAAATTCTAATTATGAATAAAATTGCAAAATCCAGAAAGCCAAGACTTTTTAGAAGGTCGTCAATTTTAAAAAGAAAATTCTTAATTAAGTTCATAAAGCTAAATTATCATTTTTGATATCTTTTTTCTAACTCTTCGTAAGCTTCTTGAATTTCAATAAATTTTTCTTTGGCTTTTTCAATAAACTCTTCTGGAAGTCCTTTGCCAATAAGAGTATCTGGATGAAACTCTTTTCTTTTTTTTAAATAAGCTTTTTTTATTTCACTGAAGGAAGCATTTTCGTCTACTCCTAAAGTTTTGAAGTAATCATTAGTTTTTTCTACAAATTTTTCATATAGAGATTTATAAACTTTTTCATCAAACCTAAAAATTCTTGGAATTTTTTTTAGAAGTGCGTCTTCGTTAGGATGCAAAATGCCATCAGCGAGAGCAAGTTCAAAAAGCATCTCATAAAAAACCAATAGTGAATTTGGACTAGAAGAGAGAACCTGATAAAGGTTTGATGCATAAGCTTCAAAATCTACGTTATCGTCTTTTGCCTTTTGAAATATATTAATTGCAAAATTTCTATGTTCTTTATTCAGGTTTAATTTGCTAGAAATAATTTCTTCTATTTTTTTTATCTCAGCTTCATCAACTCTTCCATCAGCTTTTGCTATTTTTGCAAGGCATGCAAACAAAGCAGCAAAAAAGGCAACTTGTTGATCAAGGTTATTAGGCCTTGTTCTTTTTGATCTAGACGATATATTTGAACCAATGACACTTCCTACCAAAGCTCCAATTGGTCCCAAAACAACAAATCCAACTAGGCCGCCGGTTATTCCACCCCAAATACTCATAATATAAGTGTTTAAATTTCTATTTTTTTTTGGTTCAATGTACTTTTAAAAAGGGAGATGAACAAGTGTCAGAAAAAAGTTTACCAGCTGTAGGTTATTTAAAAATTCCAGATGATGGAAATCCTTATCTGGAAGGTCATAAATGTGGAAATTGTGGAGCGGTTTTTCTAGGAGAGAGGTCAGTTTGCTCGAAATGTTTTGCTAGAGATAAAATGTCAGCTGTTAAGCTACAAGAAACAGGAGTTTTACATTCCTTTTCAGTCGTCTACAGGTCTTTTCCTGGGATAGACGTCCCTTATGTATCTGCAATTGTTGACTTAGATGGCGGCGGAACTGTAAAAGGAAATCTAATCAACATAGAACCAGATCCAGAAAAAATAGACTTTGGTATGAAAGTAAAATTGACATATCAGGATGCCTTAGGACGAAAAGATAAAGAAGGAAACTCCTACTTGAGTTATTTCTTTGAACCAGCATAAAATATACAAAAAAAGGAGAAATTATGAGTGATGTATACGTATTAGGTGTTGACATGATCAAGTTTGGACGTTTTCCAGACCGAACCGTTCCAAATATTGGTGCTGAAGCAGCACTGATGGCTTTAGACGATGCCGGTTTAACTATAAAAGATATGCAGGCAATGTATTGTGGAAACCTAGGCCAAGCAAATGCAATGGTAGGACAAAGAATTCTCCAAGAGATAGGTCAAACAGGTATACCAGTGGTGAATTGTGCTAATGCTTGTGCAACTGGAGCTACTGCTTTTAGAGAAGCTTGGATGTCTATTAAAGCTGGAATGTATGATGTAGTTTTGGCTGTTGGAGTCGAACAAATGGGTAAAGGTCTTTTAGGCGGTGCCGGTGGCGGAGATGGCATTCCTAAGGAAGGATTACTAGGTTCTGGAACTATGCCTTGTGTTTTCGCAGAAGCAGGAATGGAGCATTCAAAAGAACACGGAACTACTTTTGAACAATTTGCAAAAATTTCTGTAAAAAACCATCATCACTCAACAATGAACCCCAAAGCGATGTATCAAATCGAAACACCTTTAGATGTTGTTATGAATGCAGAAATGATCTCTTATCCAAATACGAAACTCATGTGTTCGGTAAATGTTGATGGATCAGCTGCTGCGGTCCTCGTTTCAGAGAAAAAAGCAAAAGAACTTGGCATGAAAAGAGCTGTAAAAGTCAGAGCTTCTGCAATGGCTAGTGATCCTTATACAGATAGAGATCTTGTTATGCCAGATGTAAATGCTTGCACAAGATTAGCCGCCGAACAAGCATATGAAATGGCCGGAGTTGGACCAGAAGATATTAATCTTGTAGAACTACATGACTGTTTTGCAACTGCAGAAATGCTTCATTATGAAAACTTGGGTCTTTGCAAAGATGGCGAGGCAGGAAAAATGATTGATGAGGGTCATGTTGAATTAGGAGGAAAGGTTCCTGTAAACGTTTCAGGAGGACTACTATCTAAAGGTCATCCTTTAGGCGCAACAGGAATTGCAAATATTTATGAAGTTTGTACACACCTGAGAGGTGAAGCAGGAGAAAGACAAGTCGAAGGTGCTAAATTGGGTATGACTCATGTTATCGGCCTTGGGACAGCTTGCGGAATACATATCTTAGAAAAAGTCTAATTCTGTGATTATTGGCGTTACTGGAGATACGCACAATAATTTAAAAAACATAAAAAAAATCTGCTCTATTTTTAACGAAAATAGAGCAGAATTGGTTTTTCATACTGGAGATATTTCCCTTCCAAAGTCGCTGCTTGCCTTTAGAGATCTGAATTGTCCTTTAAAGGCTGTTTTTGGAAATAATGATATTGGAGAACGAGAAGGATTAATAGATGCATCAAATAGTTTTGAATGCGAAATTTCAACAGAGCCTTTTTCTATAGAAATAAATAAAAAAAGAATCAAAGTTTTTCATCATCCTGAATTAATTGACAAAGAAGCGCTTGCAAAGTCTGACTTGATACTTCATGGACATACACACAGATATAGATTAGAAACCATAGATAAATGCATTGTTTTTAATCCAGGAGAATGCGCAGGATTAATGAAAGACAAAAACCAAGTCGGCATTATAAATTTAGAAACTATTGAAACAAAAATAATTAATTTTTAGAATTTTTTTTCCATAAGAAAAATACAGTAAATATTATAAATAGCGACGTAAAAAATAGTGGCCTTGCAATTCTCATAAAACCATTATTGTCGAGGATTGTGGATTCTAAAATGAATATGGTTAATATTGGGGCAAGGTTATTACCTCCAGGATTAGAAAACCAGATTGAAATCATTATTGAGAGAGAGAGGCTAAAAACTATAATCTTAAAAATTCTTTTGCTCACAAACAGAGAAAGCAAGAAACTTATAATCAGAGAGAGAGATAAATAGAGAAACCAAAACATTTTATAAAAAATTGGATATAAATTCTTTAGTTATAGTGGTATCGCCAAAAATTGTCATTATTTTTCTTTTTGCGTGAACATCGTGAGGTTTAATCTTCGAAAGTTTTCTTAAATATTTATCTTTTACAATATGAGCTGGAGGAATATTTTTAGATTCTGCTAATTCTTCCCTCCAAATAAAAATATTTATATCTCTTTCCGAAGATTTGTTTTGTATTTTATTTAACCTCGAGTATTTTAATGGTTGAGATCCCAAATAAGCCTCTTTTTTTGAAGATTTTAAAACCTCAAGAAGCATTTGTTTATCTAAAGCTTTAATTTGAAATTTGTAAATTTCAATTAAAAAATCAACATCATCAAAGGCATATTTAACTTGGTCATCTGATAAAGGTCTCTTTAACCAATTTGAATTGGTTTCAGCTTTGTCTAGTTTGATTCCAAAATGCTTATTAACAATTTTCCCATATGATTTAATTTCATCTCCAGATAAAAACTTATCTGCTATTTGAATATCAAACACATTATTTATTTTGCAGTTTAAAGAATTACTCAATACTGTTGCATCACTTCTTGCTGAATGAAATATCTTAAGATAATTTATATCTTCTAGATATTTTTTTAAAACTTTTTCTGCAGAATTTTTTAAGCAATCTACTATAAAGACGTTATCTTTTGTTGAAATTTGTATTATGGACAAAATTGGGAAATAAGTTGTTCTCCAATCAAACTCTGTATCAATACCTATAACCTTGTTTTTTGAAAGTTCCAAGTCTAAAAAGGCTAGATCTTTCTTTGAGAGAATGAAATAAGACTCTTTTTTTTTCCTTAATTTTCTCCTAATTAGGAACTTAATTTTCATATTACTTTTATGCTTTAGTCTCAAAGTAATACAATCTTTCAATATCAGATTCTTCTACTTTATCTCCATATTGAATTTCAATGATTTTACACTCTTCTTTATTTGGATTTATAATTTGATGCCATTCATTTTTTTTTACATGAAAAACATCTTCTTTATTTAAACGATACTCCTTTTTATTTTTTTCTTCATCTTTGCTGTGTCTCACCAAACAAGAACCTTTGCTTACAAACCAAATTTCATTTCTATGAAAATGTCTTTGGAAGCTCATGCCTTGGTTTGGAGAAATAATAAGCTCTTTTACTTTGATATTTTTATCTAAAAAAAGATTATAAAAAGTACCCCAAACTCTATCCTCTTTTTCATATGTCCATTCTTTGAGGATGGAGCTTGATGAATTTTTTTTATTATTTCCTCCAATCCCAAATTTAAAGTTAATGCCTTTTAGAGACATTTCTGGAATATTTTCTTTCTGCCTATCTCCTCCATTACAAAAAATGATTTTAGAATTTGGATATATAGCTTTTATTTTTTTTAGCCCTTCAATACATGAGCCCAATTCATCATCTTCGAAGTCCAGTACTTCATCGATGTACTTTAAGTTTTCTAATATAATCTTTCTTTCTTCAAAAGGAAGAAAATATTTACCTTTCTTTCTTATCAGCCATTCGTCGCTATTAAGTAATGCAACAAGATAGTCTCCATTTTTTCTGGCCTCTTGAATATATGAAATATGACCACTGTGAACTGGGTCAAAACCCCCACTTATAACAATAACTTCCTTGGGATTATTTTTCATGAATAATTATTTTTTAAGTATTTTTTAAATTCTTTACCATGTTCTTCGTCTTGAAGTGCATAGTCAACAATGGCTTTTAGATATCCTAGTTTGTTACCGCAATCATAGTAATTACCACTTAACTTTCTAGAATAAATTTCATTATTATCCTTTATAAAACTTTGTATTGCTGAAGTAAGTTCAAATTCTCCTGAATTTGAAGATTTATTATTTTTTAAATATTTAAAAAAATCATTATTAAAGATGTATCTCCCAATTACAAAGAGATTTGAAGGAGCTTTTTTTAGCGATGGTTTTTCAACAATAGACTTAATTAGGTGATTTTGTAATTTTACTATTCCATAACTTGATACATCTTTTTTTTGAATCCTCCCTACCAAGATTTGAGATTTACCGCTTTTTTCAAATTCTTTTTTTAGTTCAAATAAATCGTTCTTTTCATTAATTTTTTTAATAAGCATATCAGGCAAAACAACTGCAAATGGTTCTTTTTGTACAATTGGTTTAGCGCATAATATTGCATGACCTAATCCCAATGCTTGTCCCTGTCTTATTGTCTGAATCGATATTTTGAGGTTTGAAATAGATTTTACTTCTTTAAGCAATCTTCTCTTAACCCTTTTTTTTAAAATAGTCTCTAACTCAAAGCTTTGATCGAAATGATTTTCAACGGAAGATTTACTAGAGTGAGTAATAAAGATAATTTCCTTAAAACCAGCTTCAATAATTTCTTCAACTACATATTGGATTATCGGTTTATTTACTACCGGCAACATTTCTTTTGGAATTGCCTTAGTTGCAGGAAGCAATCTTGTTCCCAAACCGGCAATAGGGACAATGACTTTGTTTAAATTATTAATTTTCAAAATATAACCTTTGTTAAATAAGGCTTATAATAAAGCAAATACCTATTAAAAAATAATTATGATAAAAATCATAAGAGAATACATTATTCGTCTGCCTAGAAATCAAAAGACAATTCTGCTTATTTTTACAGATATTTCGATTTTAAATTCAATATTCTTGGCAGTTTATGTTTTTTCCTCGAATGATTTCTTTTACGAATCAATAGCAAGATTTTCCCCCATTTTGCTGGAGTATCTTAATTTTTCTTTTTTTGAAGTTCTGCTAATAAATCTACTTTCATTGTCGATTATAAGTCTTTTGAATGGTTATAAATCGTTCTTTAGATCTTCTGGCGTAATGAATTTAGTGGGGTCTGAAAGAATTTTTGGTCTTTTGACCTATTGTGTTTTATTAAGCGTTACTTCTTTTTCTATATCTTCTGATATCTCACAATCAATAATCTTAGGTTTAATTAATCTATTTGTGGTTTTCTTTCAAATTGTTTTGGTTAGATCTATTGCATACAATTTTTTATCCCTGAAATCTGAGGAATCCTCATCTCCAATTTTAATTTATGGAGCTGGTCAAGCAGGTAGAGAAACTGCTGCTTCTATTTCACAAAATCCAAGGTATAGAATAATTGGGTTTATAGATGATGATTTAAAACTTAAAAATTTCAACATCCTTGGCTATAAAGTTATTGGAAATCAAAAGAAAATAAAAAAAATAAAACAGTCTTTTCCAAATGTATTGATAGTGATGGCAATAATAAGCATATCAGCTGAAGAAAGAAGAGAAATTATCTCTCAATTAGAAAAATTTGAAGTGCAGGTTAAAACAATACCCTATAACTATGGAGCTTTAGAAACTAAATTATCCATTGAAGATGTTAGTGTTTCAGACCTTATTGATCGAAAAATCAAAATACCTGATAAAAATCTTCTTGATCATAGCTTTCGAGGTAAAAATATTCTTATTACTGGAGCAGGTGGATCAATTGGCTCAGAAATATCAAAGCAGATAGCTAACCTTAAGCCTGCCAATTTATTCTTTATAGACTCTTCTGAGTTTAATTTGTTTAAGCTCAAAGAAAGTTTTCAATCTTACAAAAACCTAAGCTCCATGAATTTTATTTTAAAAAATGTTCAAGATTTTAAAGAAATGGAAAAACTATTAATTAAAAATAATATTGATTCCATTTACCATGCTTCAGCGTACAAGCATGTGCCTTTACTTCAATCGAATGAAAACTTTAGTTCTGCGGTAGAAAATAATTTTTTCGCAACATATGATTTATGTTCTTTAGCTAGCAAGCATAATGTTAAATCATTCGTTCTTGTTTCTTCAGATAAAGCTGTGAATCCAGCAAATTTGATGGGAGCTACTAAAAGGTTAGCTGAACTATCTCTACAAGCTTTTCAGGATCAAAAAGAGAATAAAACAATTTTTTCTATGGTCAGGTTTGGAAATGTTCTAAATTCCTCTGGCTCAGTAGTCCCCTTGTTTTGGGAACAAATCAGTAATGGTGGTCCAGTGACTGTAACTCATGAAGATGTAAACAGATTTTTTATGACAATAAAAGAAGCTGCTAGTTTAGTTTTGCAATCTGGAGCTATGGCAAAAGGCGGTGAGGTTTTTTTACTAGATATGGGGGATCCTATAAAGATTAAAGAATTTGCCGAGAGAATGATAAGACTTTCAGGTAATTCGGTTGCTTATAATGAAGAAGAGAATGGAATAAAAATCGTTTTTTCTGGGTTAAGACCTGGAGAAAAATTATATGAAGAATTGCTGTTAAGTGATAAACCTATTCCTACTGATCACGATGATATAAAAAAAGCCGTAGAAGAAAAATATCCGCTTAGTGATATGGAAAATCTTAAAAATTCTCTAAAAGAGCTTCTCGTTGAAGATAATCTTTCTTCGGCAAAAAAACTTATTTCGGAATTCGTTAAGGGTTTTTAAATTGGTACCCGGGGCCGGACTTGAACCGGCACGAAGTCGCCTTCGAGGGATTTTAAGTCCCTTGTGTCTACCAATTCCACCACCCGGGCATACGAAAAAATCATTCTACCTTATTAAGCTATTTAGAAAAAAGTAAATTAATGAGATCTTTAGCTTTTTACTTTTAAAATGGAGGCTGAGGTCGGAATCGAACCGGCGTAGACGGATTTGCAATCCGCTGCATGACCACTCTGCCACTCAGCCTTGATTTAAAAAGTCACGAACTATAATAAACCAAATTTATTAATACTTTCTTATTCCTACCGCAATACCCAATCCAACATCGGTAAATTCATAAGAATAATAATTATCTTTATTTTTGATTTGTTTTATCCAAAGTTTCTTTAAATAAGAGTGCTCTTGAGAACTAATATCATCAAATATGATTGCTCCGCCAATCTTTAATCTAGGTAAAACATTCTTAATATCTTTTTTTGCTCCTCTTAAAGAATGATCTCCATCTATAGTTATGATATCGAAAAATAAATCAGGATTTTTCTTAAAGAATTCTGGAACAGTCTTTTTTGAGTCTCCATTTATAAAAAATGAGCTGCCTTGAAAACCTACTTTTTCTAATTCTTTTTTAACGAAATCTGGTCCAGGATTAGGTGAGTCATGGTAATCTTCAATCCAAATATCAAAACCATACAAATTAGCTTCATTATGTTGAGAAGCTAACATGCAAAATGATCTTCCCCTTCTGACGCCTATTTCCATATAATTTTCAACTTTCATAACTTTACTAAGACCTATCAGGGCAGTGTTGATGTCAGCGTAAACCCAATTATCTTTATACAATTTCAACCCTTTCTTATAAAAATCTAATATATAGTTAATGTCATGATTTGCTTCTAACTTATTGAGGATCAAAAGAGCTTCTTCAATGGCATTGCTATTGGAAATAAGTTTTTTAATAGTTGCCTCTCCAAGCATATGTGGCTCTAAAAGTTGCAAACCATCTTTAAAAAAAGTGGTGGAGTAATTAGAAGGGTTTTTTATCCAAGACCTTTTTTTTGAAGTTTTTTTTAATTTATTTTTAACTCTCCAATAGAAAGAGTGTAACTTAGAAAAAATCATAGGTTTGTAGTTTATCTTTCTTTTACTATTTCCTTGCTTCCTGGTGGAGGGTAAGGTTCTAATTCCTTATCTCTTTTGCAAATTCTGATTAAATCAACATCAGCATTGTAATATTCAAGTATTTTGACAATGCAATTATTAGCAATTTCTTTCTTAAAAATAGCAATCAACGTGACGGATATTAACAATGTATCTAAAATAAAGCTTCTTTTTTTTATATAAAATAAGCCTAATCTGCTTTTCCAAGGTCTTATTAATTGATTGTATTTTAAATCTGGATCTTCAAACTTTGAAAGAATTTCGCCTTCGTCAGAAAAAATAATAGATGAAAAATCAGTAATTCCTGGTTTCACTGATAGAAGTTTTTTTTCTTCCTCAGTATAAATTTTTACATCATTCCAAACATTTGGTCTGGGGCCTACAAGAGACATCTTACCAATAACTACATGCCAGAGTTGTGGAAGTTCATCAATTTTAAATTTTCTTATTAATTTTCCTATAGAGGTAATTCTAATATCTGAGACTGAGGTAGAGTCCACGCCGGAAGCATCAGCATTAATAATCATGGATCTCAATTTATAGAAATTAAATTCCTTGCCATCTTTTCCTATTCGTTTAGCAACATAAATTGGATTAGATTTATCATCTAACCATATTAGAAAAGAAAAAATAAACAAGATTGGGCTTATAAAAATTAATAGAGAAATTGAAAGTAAAATATCTGTTAATCTTTTTATCATGACTCAATCAATTTTAAGGCTTCGCTAAAAATTGTCTCTGAGTCGATTTTATAAAATTTTCTTAAAAAGTCTTGACTACCTACTACCGATGAGAAAGTATCCCCAAGTGCGATTATTTTTAAATCGCAATCTATATTATTTTGAGCGATTACTTCTGAGACAGCAGAACCCAGTCCGCCTATTTTATTGTGTTCTTCTACAGTAATTATTTTTTTGTTTTTTGTAGCACAATCTTTTATCAAAGTCTCATCTAAAGGTTTTATTGTATGCATTGAAATAACTTGTGCATTCACTCCTTTTTGTTTGAGTAAATCTGCTGCTTTCAGGCAATCAACAATAATTCCTCCGGTTGCTATTATTGAAATATCATCTCCATTCTTCATTTCAATAGCCTCACCAAGCTTGAAATCAGTATCTTTTTTAGGAGGAGATTGTAATCCTCCCTTTTCTATTCTTAAATAACTTACCCCTTTTGACTTTGAAAGTGCATCAGTTGCATGAAAAGTTTCCCATGCGGTACAGGGGGAGACCACTTCTATATTGGGTATCGATCTCATAATTGAAATGTCTTCAGTAGCATGGTGCGACATGCCAAGAGCTCCATAAGTAAATCCGCCTCCAGATGCAACAATTGTTAAATTCACCTCATGATAAGCTGCATCATTTCTTATTTGTTCTAAACATCTCAAAGTAGCAAAATTTGCTATGGAATATGTGAAAACTTTTCTTCCTTCCAAAGCAAGTCCTGTAGCAATTCCAGTCATATTTTGCTCTGCAACACCAACATTAAGATATTGATTGGGATAATTTTTTGAAAACTCATCAAATACGCCAAATCCTAAGTCTGCGGTAATAAAAAAAATTGACTCGTCCTCTTTTGCCAACTCGTTAAGTTTTTTTACAAAAGCATCTCTCAACTATGATTCTCCTTCCAATTCTTTTTTTGCTTCAAGATATTCTTTGCCTTGAGGACTTCTATAATGCCAAAGATTATTATTTTCCATAAATGAAACCCCCTTACCCTTTACTGTATGGCATATTATGCAATTTGGTCTATTGTTTGATGGTTTAGTATTAAAAGTCTCCTTTAATTTTTTCTGATCATGCCCATCTACTTCTTGCACATTCCAGCCAAAAGCCTCCCATTTGTCTTTAAAAGGTTCCAAATTTAGAGTCTGTTTGGGAGAATAAATACTTTGCAGTTTGTTGTAATCTACAATTGCAATTAAGTTATCTAAATTATGGTGAGCAGCAAATAAAATTGCTTCCCAATTAGAGCCCTCATCACATTCTCCATCGCTCATTAGGCAAAAAATTTTATGATTTTGTTTATCTAACTTAGCAGATAAAGCTAAACCGCATGACACAGATAAACCGTGTCCTAGAGAACCGGTAGAAAATTCTACACCTGGAACTCCTTTGTGAGAAACATGCCCAGAAAACTTTGAACCATCTGAATAATGTTTTTTTAACTCAGATACTGGAAAAAAATCTTTTTCCGCTAGTGCAGCATAGACTCCAGCTCCAGAATGTCCTTTACTTAAAATAAACCTATCTCTCTTTTTAAGATCAGGTTTTTTTGGATTAAAAAATAATATATCCTCATAAAGAACAGCCAAAATGTCTGCTATGGAGAATATTGAGCCAATATGAGAACTTCCTCCCAAATGCGTCATTTCTAATGCATGTAATCTTATTTTTTTTGCTAATTCTTTGCTGTTTGACATTTAATTTTTGACGTAAAAATCTTTAATTTTTTCAATTATATATTTCACATCATCTTCATTAATGAATAAATTTAAGGGAAGCATTAAAATTTCTGAAAAAATTTTGTCAGTTACAGGTAAATTCTTATCCATGCCTATACCCTTAAATTGATGAATCGCTTTACCCCCCCATTGAGTTAATGTGCCTATGCCGTTTTTAGATAAGTATTCTCTTAGTTCATTTCTATTCTTTGCTTGGATTTCGTAATTTTGAAAAACATCAAAATGATCACCATTATTTGGAGGTTCAGGTAAATAAATTTCCTCAATTTCATTTAAACCCTCATCATAAAGTTGTGCAAAAAACCTTCTTTTTAAAATTACTTCATCATATTTTGAAAAAAAATAATTAAGGAATGCTGCCTGAATATTATCTAGTCGAGAATTAAATCCCCAAGAAATTACTTCGCCTGAAACAGGATCTCTTCCATGATCTCTTAAAAGTATTATTTTTTCGTACACATCTGAATCATTTGTAAGAATAGCCCCACCATCTCCAAGACAGCCTAATATTTTTGCAGGATACAAACTTATAGCTGAAGCTATGCCAAATGTTCCTGCATACTTATTTTTAAACTTAGAACCTAAGGCCTGAGCAGCATCCTCAAAAATAGAAAGATTATTTTTGGTTGCAAAATGTATTATTTCATCCATATTACAAGTTCTTCCGTTGAGTTGTGTCGGCATAATAGCAACTGTTTTATCTGTTAATGCCTCTTCAGCAGAATTGATATCAAGCATTAAATTTTTACCACATTCAACGGGAACTGGTATTCCTCCAGCATAATGAATGGCTGAAGCCGTAGCAATCATGGTATGAGAACTTATCAAAACCTCTCCTTTATTAATTAGTCCTCCTGCCATTAAGCAAATCTGCAAACCATCGGTTGCATTTGCTACACCAATTGCATGTTTTGCTCCAGTGTAATTTGTTAAATTTGCTTCAAATTCTTCTAAATCTTTTTGCATTATGAATGCGCCTCGTTTACCAACATCTTTAAAAATATTTGTTAGATCTTCTTCATAAGAATTAAAGAGTTGAGGGTAATCGAAAAAAGGAATTTTTTTGAGCATGGCAGATTATATATTTATTGATGGAGTGGATGAATTAAATTTTTTTTGAAAATCTTCTGCTGGTTTATCATTTAAAAATCTTTCAATAGATTTTTCGAACTGTTTACCCACTACATGTGGATGATGATCTCTCAATAATTTCTTCTTTCCATTAAGTATAAAATTGTCTCTTAAAGATTTATTTCCAAGTATTTTTAATATGGCTTTATCAAGATCAGATTCACTTTTCATATCTATAACTAAGCCATTTTCATTATTTATAATTGCAGTTTCAACACCGGCATACTTTCCTCCAATTGAAGGAAGCTCATAAAGCATTGCTTCAGAGAATACTGAAGGACATCCTTCAGTATCTCCATTTTTAAGTTCATGGTTCGCTAAAACGAATAGCTCGGATGTCTCATAAATTTGTTTTAGTTTTTCATCATCTACTTCAGTCTGAAGCAAAATAAAGTCTGATGCATTATTTTCATGGATTATTTTAAGAAGATTTTTTCTTTTAGGACCTTGTCCAACTATTGTAAGAGTTAAATTCTCTATTTTTTGTCTTAACCTTAAAACTGACATAATAAGTAGGTGGAAACCTTTTCTTTCAATTAACCGTCCTACACTCAATATAGAATTTTTTTTCTTTGATATATTTAATTCTTCAGAAAATTTTTGTAATGACAAACAAGAAGCAACCACATCGATTTTATTATTTTCAATTCCAAAATTATTGGTTAGGAGATTTTTACAAAAATGGCAAACAACTATGAATCCTGACGCCTTTTTATAAAAAAATTTAATTAAATTTTTTTTTAGGATATTTTTAACAGTTTTGTTTTTGAGAGGTGCGTTTAATTCTTCACCATAAGCAATGCAGATGACTTTAATTTTAAGTAGCTTACCTAGAAATATTAAAATTGAATTACCAATTACTCCTGAATTTGCAATTATTGCTTTATACGGAGTTCTGAAAGCCATAAATGGAATCAAAAAAAATATGTATATGTACATCTTTAAAAGTTCAAATCTTGTAGGATTTGAAGAGTCTACAATGAAGCTTGATCTTAATATTTTGTCAGGACTCTCAATTACTTCGTCTTTTCTGTTTTTTGTTACACCTGAGACAATGTCAAAAGAATCTTGTGAATTATTTACAAGAGTACTTATATAAACAAGAGAACCTCCAATTAGAGGTGGGGGGAAGTCTGGGCTAACCAACAAGCACTTTTTTGTCATAATTTGTAAAAATTAAGAAAATTTTTTTATTTCCGCTCGTATTTATAGACCTTTTCAAAAAAAACGCAAATTAGCATAGAATACATTATGAAAAAAGCTTTGATCACCGGAATAACAGGGCAAGACGGTGCTTATCTTGCAGAGTTTCTTTTAAAAAAAGGCTACGAAGTTCATGGTTTAAGAAGGAGATCTTCCAGTTTTAATACTTCTAGAATTGACCATCTATATTCAGATCCTTTAGCTCCAAATACTTCTTTATTTCTTCATCATGGAGACATGACAGACTCCTCCAGCTTAATAAGAATTCTTCAACAGGTTAAGCCTGATGAAATTTATAATCTGGCAGCACAAAGTCACGTGCATGTTTCCTTTGAAGAACCTGAATATACTGCAAATGCTGATGCAATAGGAACTTTAAGATTGCTAGAGGGAATGAGAATACTCTCATTAAAAGAGACAAAATTCTATCAAGCATCCACATCAGAGCTTTTTGGAAAGGCATTAGAAAGTCCTCAAAATGAACTCACTCCTTTTAATCCGCAATCCCCTTATGCCATTTCTAAACTATATTCTTATTGGACAGTAAAAAACTATAGAGACTCTTATGGTTTTTTTACATCAAATGGAATACTTTTTAATCATGAATCACCTGTAAGAGGTGAAACTTTTGTGACTAGAAAAATAACTAGAGCCTTATGTAGAATAAAAATGGGCACTCAAAAAAAATTATATATTGGAAACCTAGACTCTAAAAGAGACTGGGGACATGCTAAAGATTTTGTTTATGCTCAGTGGTTGATTTTACAACATGATAAACCTGATGATTTTGTAATTTCAACAGGGCAACAACACTCTGTGAGAGATTTTATAAACCAAGCTTCAGAATTTATTGGCTTAAAGATAGAATGGTCTGGAGAAGGACTTAATGAAGTTGCAATTAATTCTGAAAATGGAGATGAAATTATTTGCGTTCATGAAAAATACTATAGGCCTTCAGAAGTTGATAGCCTACTTGGAGACTCCTCCAAAGCAAAAAAAACTCTCTCATGGGAACCAAAAATTAGTTTTAATGATTTAGTAGAAGAGATGATGGAATACGATATGAATATAGCCAAAGTAGAAAAAGAAAATAAAAAAGATTTCTCTTTCTTCAAAGATGGCGAAATATGAAACCTTCTTGTCGCCTTATAATTGGTGCTACTGGACTAATTGGAAGAGGTTTATCTAAGTCTTTTGTTGATGAAAATACTTTTTTTATCTCTAAGAATGATAAAAAAGATAAAATAAATAGAAATCATTTTTTCATAGACATTAATAGCAAAAGAGAGATAAGTTTATTTTTAAAGAAACTCAATGCTCAATATAAAAAAGTTATTATTTTCTTTCTAGCTGGAGAAAGCTCTGTAGAAGACTCTATCAAGAAGCCTGAAATTTCATTTATAAAATCTCTCCAAGGCTTTAGTAATGTTATTTCTAATGCCAGTCGAAAATCAAAGTTGATCATTTGTTCTTCTGGATCTCTTTATGACTCTAGAAAGAAAACTTATTTTAAAGAAACAGACTCTTTATTCCCTCCTTCACCCTATTCTGCATCTAAATATGCTATTGAAGGTCTAGCTCTGTCATATTTCGAGTCTTTTGGAATTGACATAAGGATAGCCAGAATATTCAGTGTTTACGGAGAGGACATGGACAGATTTTTTATATATGACCTTATAAAAAAGATTAAAGATAATCCCAGTGAAGTAACGCTTAATGGAAGTGGAAATCAATTTAGAGACTACCTTCATGTGAATGATATTGTCAAAGGGTTAAAGCTGATAAATTCAAGAGGAAAACCAGGAGAAATATATAACTTGTGTAGTGGAAAGAAAACTGAACTTAAATCCTTAGCAAATGATATAAAAAAATTATTAAAACTAGAAAAGACTAAAATCTCATGGGATAAAAATAGCTATAAAGGGATAAGAGATAGCTGGTATGGAAATAATTCTAAAATAAAAAAAATTGGCTTTAGAAGTCAAGATCCAGAAAAAAGTTTAAAAAAAACCGTTGAACACATTTTTTCAAAGATCTAAACTTTTTTTAAAATTATTAACATAGTAAAAAAATATCTTCTTAAGAGAGGAATTTTTTTTAAAAGATAATCTAGGCCAAAAAAAAACTTATTTAAAAAAGATACTTTAAATTTACTCTCAATTAAATAAGAAACTGTCGTAGTAAAGCCAAAATAATCTTCATCTAAAATCTTAAAATATCTTTTTGTATTTTTGATGATTTCTTTGGAATGAAGTTTTTTTAAAGAAGATGAAAATTTTAGAGAAATATTTTTAGTATTTTTAACTCTATTTAGGTCAAAAAGATAATTGCCCGAAACACTTTCAATTATTATTAATTCGCCTTGATCTTTTAGTAATTTTGAAAGTTTGCTAAAAGTTTCATTTAAATCAAGATATAAAAGACTTTGGACGCAAATGATATAATCAAATTTTTGCTGAATAGAAATGCCTTCTTCTGCATCTTGAACTAAAAACTGACATTTATCTTCTACGTTAAAAAATTTTGATCTTTCTATTGCGCTTTCTATTGAGTTAGACGAAAAATCTATTCCAGTTACTTGGGCTCCTAATTTTGCAGGATAAATCGAATGAATACCTGTTCCACAACAATAATCTAAAAAATTAGTATCCTCTAGATTTTTTGAGTTTAAATATTTTTCCATATAAACATATGGTTCCTGCCAACTTTTAAGAAAAGACGAGGACCCATAACTCTGAAAATCTTTAGCACCCTGCTTATTGAAATGGTTAACTAAGATTTCTTTAAATTCGTCTTTCTTTTGCACTTCAAAAATAAGAATTAGCCTTTAAGACTAAATTTACAATTTTTTAAATCTTCTACAGTATTGATTTCAGATAAATGTTTTTTATTAGTTTCTAATAAATGATAATCGATTTTTCCTAAATTCATCCTTATCAAACCAAAATAATTTTCTTGCCTTTGCACTTCTTTTTTTAAGGCTTGAAAAAAATTTATATTTGCATGTAAAGCTTCTAAACTTATTTTTGCTAAACCAAATGCCTTAAATTTTGCATGCTTAGACTTTCTAAGAGACATATTTACTATTCTTCCTTCAACCTCAATAATATTTTCCATAGAGTCTTTAAGGGTTATATCCTTTCTAGCTGAAATTACATTTTTCTTTGGTAATTTAATCAGGTTATTTAGAACTTCCTTAGAAAATAATATGTCGCAATTTACATGAATATATGATGATGAAATGTTATGCAATACTTTCATGGCAGAGTATGCGCTATTTGTTGCGTTGTATTTTTTATTTTCTACAAAATTAAATTTTAATTTTGGGAAAGTCTTATCTAAAAATTTATAAAGTATTTTTGATTTATAGCCAGTAACGATTGTTATCTTTTCTATATCTTGGGACAGTAGAGTTTCGATTTGATGTTTTATGATTTCGGTCCCTTTAAAACAAACCATCGCCTTTGGCACTTTATTTGTATAAGGCCTTAATCTTGATCCTAAGCCTGCTGCTAATATTACTGCTTCCATATCCTTTAAACTGCAGGGTTTATTTTATAGGAAATTCTAATTATCATAAAAATAATGAAAAAATATTTCACTATCAACGATACTCAAATTATTTTTAAAAAAGAATTTGTAAAAAAAACATATATTTTAAAAACAATTCCAAAAAAAGAAATCGAAAAGGTTTCAAAATTGATTTATAGCTACTATCTAGAGCTGAATAAAGCTGGCGTAACAATGCCAAAATTAATATCTAGTAAAGGTCTTACTTTCAAATATGAGTTTTGTGGTGAAAGCTTAATTGAAATTTTAAAAGGTAAACAACTATCTAGATCTTTCATGGAGAACGTTGTTAGACAGATAGAAATAATTCTTAAAAATTGTAAAAAAAATAACTTAGGATTGGATCCTCATATAAAAAATTTTACTTTGTCTAAAGAAAAAGTATTTTACGTGGATACCTTTCCTCCGGTTTCAAGAAAATATATTGATCTTTTAACTAAATATAACCCTAACCTTAATAAAGAAATAAGATCCCATCTTAGAACATGGAAGCCTGAAAAATTGAGATATCATTTTCTTGCAGATGTTAAGAAAACTAAGGAATTAAATAAGGATTTCTATAAAGTTGCTAAAGAGAACTTTATTAAAAATAGGTCAATAAGAAATTTTAAGCTTCAAAAGGTGAATGAAATTATCGCGATTGAAGAGTCGAATATTGCGCTAAAAGGCTTTACACTTTCTTAAAAAATACTGTACCCGCCATCAACATTTAGTACTGCACCGGTTATCCATTTTGCTTTAGAAGAGAGTAAGAAGCTTGTAGCAAAGGCTATATCCTCAGGATTACCTAATTTTCCTAAAGGGTGTCTATCTAATAGATCTGTTTTTTCCTTTTTAGATAAATCCTTTAGGTAGCTTTTTACAAGGTTAGTTGGTACGTATCCAGGACAAATACAATTTACCCTTATACTCTTAGAAGCATGATCACGAGCTAAAGACTTTGTAAATCCAATCATTCCAGCCTTGCTAGATGAATATGCTACCCTTCTTTGCATTCCAAACGCAGCCACTGATGAAATATTTACAATAGATCCCTGACTATTTTTTTCCATGGATTTAATTGCTTCCTTACTGCATAAAAAAGCTCCTTTAAGATTTGTATTTATAGTATCTTCCCAGTCAGCCAAAGAAGTACTCAGAATGTTGTTTCTTGAAGGATTAATTCCAGCATTATTAACTAACCCATAGATGTGATTAGTTTTTTTATTAATAAAATTAAAAGCTTCTTTAACTTCACTTTCATCTGATATATCACATTGAATGCCTAAGAATTTTTTATTTGAAATATATTTTTTATTAAGAGAATTTATTTTTTTTTCGTTTTTTGAGAGAACGAATACCCTTCCCCTTTCTGCTAAGATTTCTTCAGTTATTTTTTTCCCTATCCCAGATGAGCCGCCCGTAACAACTATGGTTTTATTATTAAACATTTTTTGTTAATTGTTTCCAGTGGTTTGTGACAAGAAAATCTTTATCTTTATATAATTCAGTTAAAAATGAACTTACATATTTTGCATCTAAAAATAAAAATTTTTTATTCTTCGTTTTTGCGATTTTTCCAATATCCGTTAAAAGCACAAACCCTATTTGATCTCCATCGGATTTTTTATCTTTTTTCATTAAATTAACTACTCTCTCAACATTCGAGGATTTATCAATATTAATATTAAGGTTTAAATCTCTCATGATCTTCATTAATTGGGAATATAACTTTTTAGATATATATCTTTTTTTAAGACTTAATTTTAATGAGCAAATAATTCCTACTGAGATTGCATCTCCATGAGCAACTAAATTTTTTGACTCAGACTCGAAAGCGTGACCAAAGGTATGTCCCAAATTACTAACTAATGGATCAATTTTTCTAAGTTTTATTCTTACTTTTATTGTCTCAATTAATATTTTTAATAAAAGAGGGTCATTTTCTAAAGAATCTCTTGCATATTGCTCTAAATATCTTATGAGTTTTTTTGATCCTAGCAATCCGTATTTAAAAATCTCGGAAAGTCCTTGTCGATGGGAATATCTATCTGCCGTTTTTAAAATATGTATGTTGTTATATACATACAAAGGCATAAATAAAGTTCCAACTAAATTCTTTGTTTGCCTTCCGTTAATACATGTTTTTCCAGCAGAACTTGCATCCGCTTGACCCATCAAAGTAGTTGGGATCATTACTAGTTTTACTCCTCTCATATAAATAGACGAAACAAATGCACTTAAATCCAATATAGTCCCTCCACCAATAGAAACTATAAGGTCATTTTTTGAACAATTACTGCCTTCTAAAAAATATAAAAGCTTTTCAACTTCTCTTAAACTTTTTATATTTTCTATTCCTTTAAGCGGGATGAAATGTAATTCGCTTTTTGATTTTTTTATTATTTCTGAAATTTCCTTCACCCAAGAATTTTTGAGAGCTTGGTCAAAAATAATGAATATCTTTTTAAATTTTTTAAATTCTATATCAGATAAGCCAGATAGATTTTTAGAATCATCAAAAAGAAAGTTTACTTTCTGATTCTCAATAACATTTGCGGAAAATTTTTTCATGAAACATTATGGGATTTTTTTAAATAACCTAATAAATCCACTACTCTTGAGCTATAGCCCCATTCATTGTCATACCAAACCATAATTTTTACTGTATCTTCTTTTACTTTGAGAAACCTATAGTCAACAACTCCAGAAAAAGTACTTCTTATAAAATCACTGGATACTAATGCATCTTTATTTATGGAAAGAATATCCGGATTTTTTGCTGCATACGTGCTTAAAGTATCCTTAATCGTATTAATATCCAATTCCTTTTCTAGTTGAATAGTAAGGTCTGCAGAAGAAACTATATTGGTGGGTATCCTATAAGAATATGCTAAAAATTTATCTTGTAGTTCAGGCAAAACCTTATATGTTGCTGAAACTGCTGAAGTGTTTTTTGGAATTAAGGTCATTGTACTAGACCTTCCAAGAGCATAATTATCAATAATTTCTCCGGGCACGGCATAAGATTTTGAAGGTCCGTCTAACAAATTTTGGTACCCCAACCAAGGATGTAAAGTTGTCACAAAACCTTTTTTTATAGTGAATATGTCATTCAATAATTTCAAGATAGGAGAAATTGCTGTGGCATCGCAAATGCTGCTAGCAACTAAAAAATCTTTAGAAATATCTATTTTTTCATGATTCACACCGTATATAACCGTTTTATCTACTAAGGAAGGGTCAGGGGAATTTGTAAAAATAATATTCTTTAAACTTCCTTTTAGATTAATCGAATCTTTTAAATTTTGCTCAATCCCAGAGGAGTCAATTAATAAATCAACACCTATTTCTGACCATGGAACTTCATCTATTTTTGGATTTGAAAATACCTTTACTTTCTCTAAGTTGTTAACTAAAAAATCATTTTCTACTTTAAATTTATCCTCCAATTTGCCATAGGTTGAATCATAGTTTGCTAAATAAGCAATATTATTTATATCAGGATTAATGTCGTTAATTGCTACTAACGATAAATTATCATCTGTAGAAATTATTCTATGAAGGACTCTACCTATTCTGCCAAAACCATTTATACCAATTTTCATTTTTCTAGATAATCTAACTTAGCGATTTTATCCCATGTTAAGTTATCTTTTAAAAAATTCTTAGCGTTTTTACCTTTACCCAATAAGTCAGACTTTTGAATATCATCTAAAAAATGAAAAAACGTTTCTATCTCTTTTTGGTCAGTTTCAACTACCCAACCTGAATTGGAGTTAGAAATAATCTCTTTCATATTTGTGTGAGGAGAAACCATGCAAGGTATTCCAATAGACATGGCCTCCAGAACTACGTTTGGCATTCCTTCCGATCTTGAAGGAAGCGCAAGTAAATCAAATCTTGCTAATTCATGCCACTTTTCTTCACCATAAATTGAATTTTTAACAAAAAACTTATTTGGGTAAACCATTTCGTTTTTCATTTTATTAAAAAATATTTCACTATCAATTTCCTTTGATCTATGTTCCCCAATAAAACAAAGATTTACTTTTAACTTTTTTGAATTTTCTTGATAGGCTTTATAAGCCCTCAATAAACAGTCCAATCCTTTGATAGTTACATCAAATCTTCCTAGAAACCCTACTGTGATTATTTCCGTCTTGTTTTTTTTTAAAAAGACTTTGTTAAGTCTTCGTATTCTATCTTCATCAAGATTGCATCCGTTTCCTATAATTATTATTTTCTTTTTTTTAAACATCTTTCTAATTTGTTTCTTTTCTTCAACATTTAATGCTGAAAAAGAATAAATAAAAAAAGTATAGATTCTAAAAAAAAACAAAAAAAACTGCTTTTTTATTTTACTTCTTGATAAAGCTACTTCTGAAAAAGATCCTCTTGGAGAAATAAATATCTTAACTCCCAAAATAATGTAAAAAAGTGAAAAAAATAATTGCCTTAGGTTATATATGTCATGAATGTGAAGTACATCTGGTTTACCAAATACTTTAAGCGTTTTTATAAAAAGGAAAAAACAAGATAAAACATTAATTAATTCTTCCCAATATATATTTTCTGAAACTACTTTTTCCGACTTAAAAGAAGAAATGATGCCCACTTTTTTTCCATTTCTCATTTGAGCTTCTGCGAGACTTGTAACACTGTTTGAAATTCCCTCTGGGGAAAAGTATCCCGTCATATCAAACTTCGATTTTTTTTGAAACTTTATTGGGGCAATATGTAATATTTTCATTTTTAGGAAGACTTTAAAAAATTTTCTTTATGCCATACATACAAAATCATTAAAAACCATAATCTAGCTTTATTTTTAATAATGGATTTATCTTTAAGAAGAATTTTTTTTAGCTCATCTAATTTGAATAATTTAGAAATTATGGAGTCTTGGTCTTCAAAAATTTTCATCAAAAATTTTTTGCTTTCGCTTGAAGTTATCCACTTTTCTAAGGGGGGGGTAAAACCTTGTTTCGATGTTCTCCCTATTTTTTGAAGTCCATATTTTCCTAGTAATTCTTTAAGCCTTTTTTTATTTGTAAGAAAACTAAATAAATGATTGGGATTTACTGGAAATAGACTTTCTACAAACTTTTTATCTAAAAAAGGAGATCTAACTTCAAGAGAATTTTTCATTGAAGTTCTGTCAACTTTGACTAGAAAATCAAATGATAATCTCTTTAAATCATAATTTAAGTATCTTTCTAAAGAATCTCTCCCAGATTTATTAAAAGACATTAATTCCCTTAATTCAGTTTTTTCTTCCCCGATTAATTTATATCCTTCAGAAGTCATATATTTTTTTCTGTAATGTAAATTCCATCCACCTTTATAGGTTGCCATACTAAGAATTCCATCGTTGCTGAATAAAATTAATAGAGCGTAACTTAAAATTCTTAAAAAATAATATTTTGAGTCTAACAATCGGTAGCAAATGGAAAGAAACTTTAAATTTTTAAAGTTGAAAGATGGAATAAAACTCTTTAAATAAAACAATCTAGAGTCCTTATAGCCAGCAAACATTTCATCTGCTCCATCTCCAGAAATAACCACTTTATTAAATTTACTAACTTTTTTGTAAATTTCATGACTAGGAATCGCAGAATAATCACCAAATGGTTCATCAAAAATACTCAACATCAAGGGAACAATTTCTTCAAAATTAGGTAGTTTCATTTCGTGATTTGTATGAATTGAATTGATATTTTTTGAAACAAACTCCGCATGATCTTTGAAAGGATCATCAGCGCCATATCCTAGAAAGTGACTTTCAAGTCTTTTTTCTTTATTTAAACCTGATGCCATCGTTGTAATAAGAGATGAGTCTATTCCTCCCGAAAGGAGAAAAGAAAAAGGCACATCTGAAATAAATCTATATCTTATAGAATTCTTTAAGGATTCTTCTATATCTTTTATGTCTTTTTTAGGTTCTTTTTTTGAGAGAGTTAATTTTATTTTTTTTGAACTTCTCTCCATATTCAATTTATCCTGAGAACGAGAAATTTTTAGAGTTTCTCCTGGTAGTAAAGACTTAATTTCTGAATAAGCAGTATCTCCGTCGACGTAATACCCTTTCCATAAAAAATGTGAAAGTGAGCTAAAATCTACACTTATGTCTGGCTTTATAATTTCTAAAATAGATTTTATTTCAGAGCCAAATATGAACTCCTCTTTATTTGCATGATAATAGAGAGGTTTTTTTCCAAAAATATCTCTTGAAAATATAGCTACATCCTCTTTTTTATCATAGATACAAATAGCAAAAAAACCTCTAATTTTGTTAAAAAAATCTTCTCCGTTTTTTAAGTATCCCTCTAGCAAAACTTCAGTATCACTTTGGGTCTTAAAATGACATCCAATATTAGTTAAATCGTTACGAAGTTCTTTGAAATTAAAAATTTCGCCATTAAAACTAATCAAATATCTTTCTGAATTATCCGCCATGGGTTGGTTCGCTTGGTCCGATAAATCTATGATGCTTAATCTGTTGTGTGCAATACCGAAATTATTTCCAATATATATAGCAGAATGATCTGGCCCTCTATGGGACAAAGACAAGGACATTTTTTTTAAAGATTCTTCAATTTGTCTTTGTGATGAAAAAATTCCTGATATGCCGCACATCTCAATTATTTTTTTCTTCTAAATTATTTTTTTTGTAAATATCAAAAAAAACATAACTAAACGCAATGATTGTCCAAAAAACTAAAGATTGAATAAGATTCACGAAGAGTAGCGAGATAAGTAATCCAAATAAAGCACAGGAAGATGCTTCTAAGAATCTGTCATTATAATTTTTCGATAATTTTACATTAACTGAAATTCTCCAAATTATTAAAAATAAAATTAATGCAAACCCTATAGTGCCCTGCTCATATAACAATAGAGCATAATCATTGTGAGTATCTGTTCTTGAGTCCAGATTTGTCGGGCGTATTCTAAATGTTGCAATGCCATTTCCCATTAAAGATGAATCAAGATAGCCATTTAATGACTCTATCAAGAGCCATCCCCTATGAGTTTCAATAAGGTTTTCTTCATTAGATTGAAAATATTCTGGAAGTCCACTGTCTGAAAAAGCATTATTTTTTAGAATCCAATCAGAAAGAGATATCCCAGATATGAAGATTAATACGACTGAGGAAATGAATATATATCTTAAGTTGCTCTTAATATTCTCAGACTGTGATAAGAAAAAGAAAAATAAAATTTCAAAAATTAAAATTATTACTGCAGATCTGGAATTAACGTAGTATAAAAAAAATAAAACTGAAAAGAATGCTAAGACGAAAATAAATCTATTTCTTCCAGAAAATATTCCGGCAAAAATGAAGGGTGTTATCAAGACTAATGATGTTGCTAAAGAATTTTTAAAGGTTTTTGTTCCTCTAAGGCTGTCATCTACCTGCACCCCTATAAAATCTAATCCATAGTCATATAAATATTTATAGGCAAGATAGAAGATTATTGGAATGATAAACAAACATAGAGAAACAAAAAAAAGTCTAATATCTTCATTACTCTGAAATAAATTTACAAAAGTAAATACTAAAAAAATTCCAAGAAAAATTTTTAGAACATATGTTAATAAATAATAAAAATCGCTACTTCTGTCCGAAGAAAGATTATCAGGAATGCCAATAAAGAAGTAAAGAATCGTCCACACTACAATTAAAAATATTATTAAAAAACCATCAAAGCTAACTTTCTTTGAATTTGAAAAAAATATAGCCATTATTGCCGTACCAAACCATAAATAAGAATAATTAATATTAATAAATGGAAATGTCCAACTTGTACCCCAAATAGCATAAAAAAAAGAATACAAAAGGATGAAAACTTTCCTAACAGGAATACCTATTTGCAGAGGATTAACCTCAGTTTTGGCTATATTTTTAATTTTTAAACTCCTTATCTTCTAGGGAAAAAGCCAACCAAATTAAAGAAAAAATAAAATACATGGCTACTAAAAATGATGAGTAAAAAACTTTCAAGTTAGGCAATAAAAATGTTACGAAAATTAAACTAGGCATAAAAAATAAAGAGATTAGCCTCAAGCCTGATATTGACATTCTTGATCCTATCAAGATTTTGATCCAGTCCCGTTTTGGCTTAATGTTTTCTACAGTTTCGGGAATATATCTTGTTATTATTACAGAGCTAATTAGAGACATTAAAATGAGAATTATATTTTCAGACAAAACTCCAAAAGAAAAAATAGAACCAACTCTTATTATGTCAGGCGGTAAATTATCTAAGGCTTCTCCAGTTTTATATTTTATTTTACTTATTCTAGATAAAGTACCATCTACAAAATCAATAAAAAGAACAAGGCACATTAACAAATAACCTAAAATCGCAAAATAAATATTCTCACTAGTCATTCCAATATAAAGAAAGTAAAAAGAAAAGGATGATATGAAGATAGATGAAATAGTCAAAGCATTCGCCGAAAGACCAAAGAGATATAGAAAATAGGCAACTCTGAGAGAAAAGAATTTGACCAAGTTAGTGAAAAAGCCAAAATCTTTTCTTATAAATGTTGACTTATATGGAAAGGTTTCTTCTAAAAATTCTTGAAGAGAAACTTTCTTTTCAATTTGAAATAAGCCAAAAAATGAACCTAGGCCATAACTAAAGTGAATTACAAAAAATACAAATATTAAACTAGGGAACAATAAAATATCTTTATTTCTCAATGCAATAAAAATACTAAAACTTACATTTAGGATTAAATATAGAAATCCAGGATATAGATAAAGGTTAGCTTCTGTAAAATATGTAGTTTCAAATAAACTAAAAAAAGGAATTGATAAAAGATAAGTAAAGAAAAGTAAAGGAACGAAATGTCTAAGTTTATGAAAAGACTCTTTCCCTCTATATTTGTTTGTAACTATTTTCCCATTATCAAATTGCTGTGAGAAAAGTTTATTTAGAGTTGATCTCGAAAAATAAGTAGAGTGTATGTCTGGATCTAAGATTATCTTTTTATCTGCCCTTAATATTCTTTGATTAAACTCTAAATCTTCATTTCTAGGCTCTTCCTCATTAAAAAAACCTAACTCATCAAACAAAGACCTTCTAAAACATCCAAAAGGAACAGTATCAACAAATTCTTTTTTTGTTGGTTTAGAAATTCTAAATTTAGATATTCCTACCCCAAAAATACTTGATAAGCATAAAGAAACCGCCCTAGAGAAAATCGAAGAATTTGTAGATTTTGTTTCAATAAATCCTCCTACATTCCCAATATTTTCATCAGAATTTTCTAATACTTGAATGCATTTATTTACATAATTTTTTGAATATAGAGCATGAGCATCTAGTCTAACTATAAATTCTCCAGAAGACTCCTTGATGCCAAGGTTTAAAGAAATAGGAGTAATTTTTTTTGGATTATGGAGCAATATTACATTTTGATATTTTGAAGAGATTTTTTTAACTATTTCAACAGTAGTATCTTCACTTCCTCCATCAATAATTATAATTTCCATCTTTTCAATATCATCTGTATTGCTTACCACAGACTCGATACATTCTTCTATGAACCTTTCTTCATTTAGAACGGGTATGATGATAGAGGCTTTAAAATGGTATTCTTTTTGCATTTTTAAAAAGGCGAGTTCACTGGATCTCTATAAGCTGATGACTCAATATATTTATGCCCTAAAACAAACTTACTAATTGCGTTTCTAGCCGCAGGAATTTTACTAAGAACAAATTTTAAATGAGAGGGTAACGGAATACTGTGCTTTACTTCTAGAACTTGCAAATTATCTTCAAAAATAGGAATAGCTGTATTAGAAATGTTTAAAAGGTCAGTCTCAGAATTATATGTACGCAAGTTTAAATCAAAAGTAACTCGAATATTTCCATATGGTAAAAAATAAGCCTCCCTGTCATATTCAACTATGAGTTTAGGTCTGTATCCTCGGGATGTTAATTTTGCATAGGATATTTTAAGAAATTCACTGTTGCTATTTAATAACGATTCATAATTTCCCTTCAAAATCTCACTTACATCATGTATTGGAATTATCGAAGACGTTTTTTTTATAGCTGTTTCTACTCTTTTTTTTGACTCAAATTTAACTAAATCTTTTTTTTGATTATAAAATCTTAATCTAAATTTCTCTCTAGATTTAATTCCATCAACTTTGTCTTCAAAATCTTCTTCGTTTGGAGTATCAAAATAAAGACTTGTTATAGTGTATTGATTATTTTGAGAATTAGCATTCTCATCTACCTTCATTATTTCTTTTAAATATGTTCTTAATTTGCTAATAACTTCAGCAGAGACATAGTATTTAAACTCTTGTCTTATAAGATTATCTATTTGTTGCATATAATCTTCTCATTTCTTCTTCGGAACTTAATCGTATAGAGTTTATTTTATTCTTTAAGTTATTCTGAACTGACCTGTTGGTATCGCTTTTCTTAATGAATAAAGTTGGAGAATCATAAAATCTTTTTTTTATAAAAAGGCTAAAGTCTTGTTTATTATTCATAAAATTATTTGATAAAACATAGGCCTGAGAACCATCTTTCACAGTTATAGCGCTGTTATTGTCATCAAATAAATTTTTATTAATTAAAGCTTTTGACTCTTCACCAATACTTAAAGCCTTGTCTAAGAATCCTGTAAATTTATTTTCAGAGATGTTTATCTTTGACCCGCTAAGATCTAATCCATCTCCATTAAAGTCAATTTTGGTTTTGCTGTCTTTACTTATAAGAAAAATATTTTTATTTACCTCTCCGGAACAAAAGTCTAAATCAATTTGATCTGCAGAATTATTCTTAAATATCGAGTTTGCAATCAATACTTCACTGTCTCTTATATTTACCCCATCATCTGAACTACTTCCTTCGATAATAGAGTCAAAAATTTTTACGTTCGCATTATGTATTGAAATTTGACCCAAGTATCTTACACCTTCTAAGGAAGCCTCGGATCCTCCATTTATTCTGAGATTATTAATTAAAACATTCGCAATTTTTTCTTTACCAAAAATCGCTAAAACTCCAAAAGGTTTGTCTTTAGTTTTACTTTCTATAGTAATTGGCATGTCGCTAGTACCTTTTATTTCAAAGTCTGATTTGACTAAAATTGATTTATTTTGATCAATAAAAAAATTTGAGCCTGCTGAAAATATAATTTTTAAATTTTCAGGAAAAATTAAGTCGCTTTTAATGTTGTAATTTCCTGGAAGAACGATTAACTCTTTTTTCGTTAATGAATAATTCACGTTGTTAGATTTAAGAGTAGAAATAGAATCTTCATAATTTATTAAAGAAAAGCTATTTAAATAATTTATATATATGTCTTTCTCAGCAAGTGTCTGATTCGTTACGTTATTTTCTATAACAAATTTAGAATATAAATTCTGATCTTTGAGGATAGATTTAGTGATTCTATTTTTTGAATCTAATGTATCTTTAATTTCTAAGGGCATTAGTTGAATTTCTTTAAAAATAATTTCTTTATCATTTTTAAATTTCAAGGTGGAAGTTACGTATGAGTCGTTAAAGACAGATAAAACATCATAGAAATTTTGAGAAGGATTTGTTTTCTCAAAAGTTAAGAAAACTTTTCCATAATTTAAGTATTGTTCGATTACTTCGAAATTGTTTGTTAAATTTTTAAAAAACTCATTTTTGAAAAAGTTTGCCTTCCTTAAAGAATTTTTACTTGCATATAAAACATCATAATTTTCATCATAAGTCTTTTTGGCTGTTTCAATCAAAAGATCTTTTTTTTCAATTAATCTCATGAGATATTCGTCTCTGAGATTTCTGAATTCATCATCTTGAGTTAAGAGATAAAAAAGATTGAGAGTTTGAGATTTTACAAAATAGCTTTCAAACCAGGAGGAGTTGAAACTTTCTAATGATTTTTGAATTGGTTTTATTGAGTCTTCGATTCTGAATAAAAACTTAAATTTACCTCTTGTTTGATCATATAAATATTTAAAATTATCACCAGAAACATGGTGTGCATTATTCGCCAATATATTTAATGCAACAAATTTTGCGGCATAATCTAAATCGATTAGTTGCTTTAGAGTTCCCATATCTTTTTTTTGTATAGCCTCGAGTAATAACTTTAATGCGGCAAGGTTTGTAGCATGATCTAGGGAAGAGCCTTTTATTTCTTTGTTGTTTACCAAGTTATCTGAACTAGATAAATGAGCTGTTCCCCCAGTATTTTCTTTTCTATCCCAATCATCATTAGATTTAAAAAGTGAATAATTGGTCATTTTATGAAATTTTTCAAACCACTCTTTACTATGATGTTCCACTAACATATACATGCCAATATCAATATCATTAATCTTTAAAGCAACCATCTTTCCAACTGGCGAAATTAGACCAAAGTCAGATGCTATTTGATTTATGATGATTGTTGATATATCTAAATCGTCTTTATAAGTGAGTAATGAAAATCTCCTCATATTATTCAAGTAATTCCCGTCTTTTTTATGCTTTATCCTAAAAGAAATTGAATTATGTTTGCTTAAAGGAGAAATTGAAGTGCCGTGAAATTTATATTTTATTTTTTCCTCAGAGCCATTAACTTTTATCTTCGCTTTTCGCCAATAATTTAATTCATCTCTTATAAACCCAATATTTTTAAACTTATCAATTTGCTCGTTAATATTTTTTAGATCAGAACCAGTTAAATACAATCTAACTAATTTTGTCTCAGGCAAAAAACTCTCATTGAGATACTTTCTTAAATCAATCTCATTAAAGAAGGAGTCAGATAAATCAATAATTTTTTGGAATCTTGGATAATCTTTAGAGATCTCTATTGCTTTAGAATAAAAACTATTATTGAAATAAAAAAATGAGGTTATGAAAACACTGCCAATTATAAGGATTATTAAAATAATAAATAAACTAAAAAAAAATCTAATCCTAGTCATGTTTAATACATTAATGTATTAGTTATCAAGAATATTGCTGCTGTAGGCTAGTAAGCTTAAGTCTACAAAACCGTTAAGCTCGGTTAAATTTTTAGAAAGATCGCTATCTTTTTTTAATCGTGCCTCTGCAATCAATTCAACCTGGCCATCTTTTATATTTTTACTCTTAATGATGTATTGGGAAGTGTTTTGGTCTAGGGCTTTCAAAAAAGTAGGCTCATCATCGGCGTTATATTTCAGGATGACCAAATAAGCTATTGTTCCAAAAGGAAGTCTGTTAAGTAAGATTATTAATATTGATATGACTATTGTTGCTGTGAGAGAAACTTTTATATTTGCTACTCCATTAGCTATCCCTACTGCAACAGACCAAAACATATACACTATATCCATCGGATCTTTAATAGCAGCTCTAAACCTTACGATGGATAGTGCTCCTACCATTCCTAAAGATAAAACAAGGTTTCCACTTATTACCATTATTACTGATGTAGTCACTAGGCAAATTAAAATCAGAGATAAGTTAAAACTTTTTTGATACAAAACTCCCTGATAACTTGCTCTATATGTCCAAGAAATAATTGCAGCGCATATCAAACTTGCCCCAAGCCCTACTAAAACATCAATTACAGTCAGATTTGCACCAGAAGTTAGGTTAGCTGTACTGGCGTCAAGAATATCTCTAAAGGTTAATGTATTTGTGCTTTCCATGTTCTCAAGCCTCTATTATATCTAGATTGAATAATATTTGTTATTAAGACTTTTTTGAGTTTAAAAGTTCCTGAGATAGATTTATGGTCTTTTTAAGATAAGTGACAATATCTCTTAAATAAAATATAAGAAAAACAATAACCAACCATAGCGTGGTAATGTTTTCATATAATAAAATAGTAGATATAGTCATAAAAAGCATTGGTCTTAAAATGACTCTTGTAATCCCTTTATAAATTTTTATTTGTTCAAAATGAAAATAAAGGCAAAAAATACCTACTGTATAAATATAGAAAGTTCCTATTGTTGCAATTGCAACCCCATAAATGCCATATCCCAAAATAATAGAGAAGTAATTTAAAAATAAGGCGTTTAGTAAAGAAAGGAAAAAAATTACTAAAGTATTCATATGTTTGTTATTTGCAATTAAATAACTTTCTGGAAGAAAAGCTAACCCTTTCATGAAATAAGCAAACAAAAGCAACTGCATTACTAAAACACTTCTCTTGTATTCCTCAAGGAAAAACTGGATAAATGGCGAAATGGTAATGATTGCTAAAATTAAAATTGACGCCAGAATGAATTCTGTGAATTTAGTTTGATTGAACATTAAAGAATATACTTCTTTAGACGAGTGAAATTGTTTCAACATTTTTGGCAACAACAAAAAAATAACAGAATTGAAAGCTGTCATTACTCCAAAGGATAAAAGGTAACCTAAATGGTAAATTCCTAGTGCTTCACGGTTAGAAGAAACTAATTGATTAATCATAATTCTGTCTATAGTAGTTATCATTAATGACAAAAAATTAAACAACAAGAGAGGTAATCCCACATAGATCAATACTTGTACTATTTTCAATTCTAAAATGAACTTAAAATTAGATATTTTTTTTATGTAAGGAATTAGCACAAATAAATTAACAATGATGCTGATGAGAAAAATTGCATCTAACCCAAAATCATCAACAAAAAAGTAAATACCTAGAAAAACAAATAGGGAAGAAAAAAACTCAATTTTAACCATCTCATTTATTCGATCGTAAAGGCGTAAATAACTGAAAATGAAGCTTTTAGCTTGGTAAATTATCCCTAGAGTTAAAATATAAAATAGATAATTAGTATTAAAGATTTCAATTTGAAAAAATCCATAATATTCAAAACCAAAAAATAAGGCGAAAAAGGCTAATACAAAAATTGAATTTATTGATTGAAAAGATACGGTATTGTTTATTATTTTCTTGACATATTCTTGTTTGCCCTTTTGATCAATATTTATTGATACTTCTTTTGTCATAGAGAAAAAGATTCCTAAATTTGTATAGTAGAAATACTCAAGAATAATTACCAATATTGCATATTCTCCAAGACTATTTGGCCCTAATGATGAGGCTATGATGATTGATCGTATAAAATTTAATAGGATTACTATGTACTTAGTAATAACGAAGAAAAAGCTTGCTTTGAAAAAATTAAAAAAATCCATGCTTTCTTATTGAAGAATTTAATTAAATGATTTTTTTGAGTCCTTTTTCTAAGGTAGTAAAGTCTCTATTAAGAAGAGATTTCATCCTTTCGACATCTGGCTGTCTTCTTGTCATATCCCCTTCTGCTAGTGGATCCAAATGTATTATTTTAGATTTAGAATCTAATATTTTAATTATTGTTTCAGCTAGTTGAAGGATAGTTGTTTCTTCATTATTACCTATATTTACAATTTCATTATTATAGATATTTTCTTTAAATGCTTTTGTTGTAGCTTCGATATGATCATCAATATAACAAAATGTTCTAGTTTGCAGACCTGTTCCGTAGACAGTTATGTCTTTGTTTTCTTTAGCGAGCTTTAAAAACTTTGAAACGACAAAGTCTTCGCTCTGTCTCAAACCATAAGTATTGAAAAATCTAAAAATTGTATAATCAAGGCCATGTTCTTGCTTGTAAGATTTACAGAAACACTCTCCCACATTTTTTATCACAGCATAAGGCAACCTTGAATTAAGAGGGGTAAGATATTCTCTCTGAGGCAATTCAACCGGCTCTCCATAAACTTCCGAAGAGGAAGAAAAAAATATTTTTCTTACCTTAGTTTCTTTTGCAAGGGAAAAGAGATTTTCCAGTCCGCTCAAATCATTTAGAACTCCGATAGGATTATTTATTGTTCTATGAACTCCAACTAGAGCAGCGTAGTGAAAAATATATTCATATTCGCCATTCCTAATAATAGGCTCTATCTCATCGATGTTATTTACGTCTGCCTTGATAAATCTATGATTATCTTTTGTTGATAAATTTTTCTCTTTCCCAGTAACGAAATTATCCACTGATGTAACTTCGTGATTGTCTTTTACGAGGGCATCAACTAAATGACTTGGAATAAAGCCTGCTCCCCCAGTGACTAAAATCTTGCTCATTAATAAAATCTCAAGCTCTATCTTACTAGGTTTGTATTTTTAATTAAAACGTCTGCGCCTTCATTGCTGAGGTGATTAGAATCATAATAGAAAGGAACTCCATCAATTTGAGCCATACACCTGTCTTTTAAAATCTCATCGCAAAAGACTTTATCTAAATAAATCCTTTCTAAAAACAAACTATCTTTTAAAGAGTCTAGTACGTAGTTTGCATAATTTTGTCTTTTAAGAAATACCTGAAAACTGGTACTAACTTTATCAGGTATGCTTCCTTTAGAAATATTACTCACCATATTAAGTTTTGATAAATTCCAGCCGACCTCTGGAAGAGGATAAATTAATTTCACTCTTATTTCTTTATCGAGAAAAGATTTGATAAATCTATTAAGAGTTTTTTTCTTAGACTCTCCATCCGTTGTGAAATTCATTCCATCGTAAACCAAATATTCTCTATAGTTTTTAACATACTCAATTCCGCCTTCTTCGTTATTGAAATTAAGCTGAGAAATTTTATTTTTTACAGGAAAAAATCTAAAAGACCACCTGTTAAAAATTATTACGTGCTCTACATTTATTTTTTTTATTTCTTTCAAGATCTTAGAAAAGACCTTTTCACACCTATTTTTTGAAAAAATATTTGCATCAACTTTTTTATAAAATCCAATGATGGGTTCACAATATGAATTTAAAATCTTGATCCCCTTAAGTTTTTTTTCTTTTAAAGTTTTATCTAAGCTTGCTGTTAAAGAATCAGCATGGGAGTCTCCATACAATAATATTGGTTTTTTTAATGAGTTTAAATCTCCAAACTCACAAAATTCTAGGTTTGGAAATTCCTCTATTGGAGAAGTCCATTTACAAATTGAATTATCAAATTTTTCAGGTTGAATTGCTTGCAGCTCATCTGTGGAGAACCTTTTTATAAATCCATTTGAAGAAACTCCAATTACTCCTATTAAGACTATAAATAATCCGACAGTTAGACTTGATATAAAGATTTGTTTTCTGGTTAAAAAATCTTTTTTTCTAAATGGAGCTTCAATGTATTTCCAGCTCAACCAACCTAAGAAGAATGATATGAAGCTTAAGATTAAATACGTAATTACTGAGGGTGAGTTAATAGTTGAAAGTCTTACAAATGCAAATAAAGGTTGGTGCCAAAGATAAATGCTGTAAGAAATTAATCCAAAAAATACTAAAGGACGCAGAGTAAGCGCTTTATAAATGAGAGTTCCTGCTCTTGCATAAATGATTATTAAAACAGTTCCCAAAACAGGTATCAGAGCAGAAAATCCTGGAAAAGGAGTTGTTGAGTCAAAAGCAATGATAGAAAAAAGGATCATAAACATGCCAGTTAAAGACAATATCTGATTGATAAAAAATTTATCTTTCTTTTCTTTTAAAAGAAAAAAAGCTGTAAGTGATCCAAATAATAGCTCCCAAGCTCTTGTTGGAGCTAAGAAAAAAGCAAAGTCTGGAATTGCATTATATCTAAAGACTTCGTCATAGAAAGGTGGTTGGGAAGCTAAATTGGAACCGAATTGTGCAATTAAGATGCTAAAAATGCTTATTATAAAAATAATGGAAATTAAAATTGCTTTTTTAAATTTCCAAAACATTAAAATAAATATAGGGAAAATAAGGTAGTACTGCTCTTCTACAGCTAAGCTCCATGTATGTAATAAAGGTTTTTCTTCTGCAGCAGTAGAAAAATATCCTGACTCACTCCAAAAAACAAAATTTGATACAAATAGAGGAATAGAAATTAAACTATCAGAAAATTCCTTAAGCTGAATGGGAGACATTAATAACAAAGAAAAAGGCACGCATACCAAAGACATAAAAAATAATGCAGGTAGTAATCGTCTAGCCCTTCTCTCGTAAAAATTTATTATGCTAAATTCTGCTTTTTCTTTTTCTGCAACAATTAGAGAAGTAATCAAATATCCGCTTATTACAAAAAAAACATCTACACCTACATAACCTCCACTAAAGCTGGATATGCCTGCATGAAAAAAAACTACAGGAATGACAGCAATTGCTCTTAAGCCATCTATTTCTTTTCTATAGCTAATCATTGAAAGATTTTTTATCTAAAATCTCTTTTACATTTTGATATGTTAAGTACTGAGATTCTTCTTTAAATATAGAGTCCGAACTTATTTTGCCATTTGCATTTTTTTTACTTGAAATTAGATCCATTACTTCGCTACAAGAATCAGCCGATAAGAACAAACCATCATCTATGTAATCATTCATTTCGAAAAACCAACCTATTTTATAAATAATAATTTGTGAAATAGGCAAAGCTTCAAGTAAAACAGTAGAATTCGTTCCTATTACATAAGAGCAAAGAGTTAAATAGTAGTAGAGATTAGTATCATCATTGTCGATAACATTAATATTTGAAATTTCAGAGAATTCTTTAGGGTAATTAAGTAACCAATTCTCGTACTCTTCAGGTCTAAGTTTGTAATAAATAATGAAATCTTTAAATTTTTTAGATAATTGAATTGCTAAATCAACTAATTCGTCTCTAGTGTATTTCCCGTCAGAAACAAGTAGCAAGCTCTTTTGGTTTTTTTTAACTTGAATAAATTCTTTCCTTGACTCCTCAAAGAAAGCATTACCAACTACTCTGCATTTATAATTATCTTTATATCTTTCAAGTCTATATTCTCCCCATGAAAAAAAATAATCGGAGAGATGTTCTTTATACAATGAACTAGAGCCTTCATTGTGATTATAAATAATATAGTAATCTGATAAAACTGCGTGTTGATAATCGACTGTTGGGATATTTCTATCATTTGCAATTTTATTCACCAAGCTCATTGAGCCATTATCTGAGAAGATTATGATTTTGGGACTCTTTATTTTTATAATCAATCTTAATATGTAGCCAAGGAATACTTGTCTTATGAAGTTGTCCCTATAAATTCTTTTCCAGTCGAGTCTTATCCCGAAATATTTATTTATGCTTTTATCCAAATAATTTGCTGAAATTTTCCATCCTGTAAGATCTTTAAATATAGCTATCATCCTTGAGAATAAAGATAGAATTCGAGAAACATTTATAGAATTTAAGTCTGGGTTTAAATGAACTGACTGAGTATTTAAAATACTTATCGTAAAATCAGACTCTAATGCTTTAGTAAATCCCCAGACTAATTTTGTTGTAAAACTTCCATCAATTATTTTTGTTTTAGGGTCATTATTTATCAACAAAACATCTGCTTTATTAAAAATATTAGAAAAAGAAAGCATCTCTCGAAAAAGAAGGTATAAATATTGAAGATTTAGAGAAAATTTTCTTAGGTCGTTATTTTTTTGCGAGCCTAAAGATAAATTTTTTTCTCTAAAGATCTCCTCAAATACCGCAGTCCTTAAGATATGCCAGATAGACAAGTTCTTCTGAACAAGATTCTCTATTTCAAGACTTTTTTCAAAATCTAAAAACTTTCTAATTTGGTCTTGTATTTCACTATTCATAATTAAACTATCAAGGAATGAATAAATATGAAGTTATATATCTTTAAGAGGGTATTTTAAATTCCACTTGTTTCCTGAAAACTCCCAAATGTCTTTATTTCTATAGTTTTCAGCTATCTCCCAAAACTCAGTCTCTGAGATATTGTGAAATCTTAAAAAATCTTGAAAATATTCTTCTGGGAATTGATCACTGAGATCATTCACTATTTTTATTGCTTCTTTTCTTGTCAACCTATTGTTCCATATATCGTAGCAAGTCTGATCTGTTGATCTCCAAAATCCAAATTTTAGATATTTAAACCATATATTTATTTCACAAAGCTTTTCATCGATATTATCGTAAGAAAGATAATTTCCAGATAGTGGTCCTAGTTTTCTTTCTGAAAAACCTCTAGCTTTAACTTCTTCATAGTTCTTTCTTCCATACCAGTTTGTGTAATGCCCAAGATAAATACTTTGAATGTTAGCCTGTTTTAGAATCTCATAATCAGGATATTTATAAAAAAAAGTATCTCTTTCGGATAAATCTTCATCAAGCCAATCTTCAATTACCTTTCCTTCTTTATTTAAATCGCTTCTATCAATTTCCATCGCGCTTGCAGTACTTTCTTGTCTTTGGCCGCCTCCAAACTCAAATGCTATATCTTCACCCCAAACAATTAGTGGAACATCGTAAATGACAGCAATATTTACTACGCTAGAAAACACTGCACAATGTTCCGCCCAATTTGGTTCGCCTTGTTCAATAGTACACTTTCTTCTGACTGACCTATAAAAACTTGGTTTTAGATTAATTTTCATATGATCTACATTCAGGTCTTTGATCATGTTATTGAGGTTTGCTATTCCTTCCGTTGTAGGAAGGTGGTTAGCTAAAGTTACACAAAGTGTCTTTAGTCCAAGCTCCTTTGATAAAGTTAGTGCTTGCACCCAACTATCCTTTCCTCCGCTTACAGGAACAATACAATCATAAAAGGGATGATTTTGTTTTTTGATTTCTGAAACTATTTTTTCTAAATCTTTAAATCTTTCTTTCCAATCAATTTGTGATTTTATTTCTTGACTCCTACAAGCATTACATAAACCTCTCTCATCTAAGTAAACTCCAGGTTTTGTATCTGGCATTACACAATTTTTACAGTATTTCATCCTTCGATTGCCTTGAAGTTATTTTCATCAATGAAAGCTCTACCCAAAAGAATGTAATCATCATTCATATTATGTTCTTCCTTTAACTCAGTCAGCTTGTACTCTCTAGGATCGCTAACTTTTAATCTGACAGCATCAACACCATCATCATCGATATGATTGATAATTGAATCTCTTAAGACAAAGTTTCCTTTGCTTGTTTCTTTCCAGGCCCGCTTATCTCTAAATGAATTGATTGATTTCATAAACTCTTCTTTAGAAAGCTTTACCCATTCAAGAAATTTATCAAGAGTTTCTGGTTCGACATTTTGAAATTTTTCTACAAGCTTTATTCCTTGTTCTCTAGAAATTCTTTTTAGTCTTATATCTCTACATACATGATCTGTTACTTTCCCGTAACCAAATTTTAGAAATTTAATATAATCATGCACTCCTGCGTTATTCCAACAATATATAGACTCGTAATTGTTAAATGTTCTTTCTTGAGAAATAGTTTCATAACCAAACTTATCTATAGCTTTTTCTATTTGTTTTTGAGAGTCCCAAAATACATAGTTCCCCAAATAGACACCTCTTACTCTGTTTTTTTCTAATTGCTTATCTGAAGGGTATGTAAAAGCTTGTAAATCTTTAATTGAAATATTTTTACTTTTTCCAATTAAAGATTCAGCATCTCTCCTCCTAAGAGAATGCTCTTTCCTTACTTTTTTTGTCATTTCTACTTGATCATGATGGGAAAACATACCAACCTGGTCTAACCAACCATTTACACCCCATATGATTAAAGGGATTTTTAATTTAGTTGCTACTTGAACAGGAAATGTTTGCGTTCCTGCAAGAACATGCCAATAAATATCTCCAAGCTCTCTAATAGATAGTCTTGTAATCTCTTTTACAGTTTCAGGCCCAACAGTAGAAACCATATGGTCACAATCTAACTCTGTGAGTAATCTAGCTAAGTTTCTTATTCCTACCTTAGTATTGAAATGATTGTTATAAGTTACAAGCAGAGGGTTCATATTGAATTCATTTTTTATAGTATCCACTACAAAAAAATCATCTCCTGAACCAACAACCGGTATTATGCAGTCATAATGGAAGTTAAACTTATTTCTGTACTGAGATAATAATTTATCAAATTCCTCACGCTTTTTTTCCCAATCTATTTCATATTTCTCTTCATGAACCAGACACCCGCTGCAAACACCCCTCTCATCAAATGTAATTCCCAATGGATGATTTTCAGGATAAATACATCTCTTGCAATATTTCATTAGAAAGGTCTTCCCATTTGATCAAATTCAAAATTACTGTATTTAACGTCTCCATTAAGCCTCACTTCTACTCCGTCTTTTAGCAACATGGCTTTAGCAGAAATTGTACTATGTTCTGTATGTTGAAAAATATTTGATGCTGAAACTGCAGAGCAGTTTGCATAAATTATTGCCTCTGAAAAATGGCTATTTTTTCCTACCCCGCCACATGCAATTACTGGTATGTTTACATTATCCGTTACGGATTTTATGAGTTTTATATCATAGCCCTCTTTACTACCATCTCTATTAACGGAATTTAAAAAAATTTCTCCAGCTCCTTTTTGTTCTAGACCTTTAATGTATGAAATGAGAGAGATATCTAAAATATCATTGTTTTCGTATGTATAAATTTTGTATTCCCCATCTTTAAAAATAACATCAACTGAGACAGTAATGCATTGTGCACCGAAAATGTTGCTTGCTTCTTCCACAAGAGCTATATCATTCCTAGCAGCTGAATTTATGCAAACTTTATCAGCTCCAGAATTTAATAAATCTCTAATATCTTGGGAGGTTTTAATCCCTCCGCCAACAGTAAGAGGGACAAAACACTCAGATGAGGCCCATTCAATTAATTCAGTATTTGGATGTCGGTTTTCTTTGGAAGCTGTAATATCTAATATTACTATTTCATCAACATCCCATTTTACAAAAAATTCTATTGCTGTTTTTATATTTCCAATTGGAAGATATCTTTTAAAGTTTATACTTTGTACTACCATGTCACCTCTAGTTATTATGCAAGGTATAAGTCTTGGTTTAAGCATCGTAGTATCTACCTGATAAAAAGTTTCTTAAAAGAATCATCCCATTCCCTTGACTTTTTTCTGGATGAAATTGAAAGCCTAAAATATTATCTTTTTGGACTGCTGCGGTTATTTTCTTATCATAGTCAACTTTAGCAATTATATTTTTCTCATCACATTGAGCTGAAAGGCTATGCACAAAATAAAAGTTCTTATCAGGCCCTAAACCATTGAATATTTTTTTATCTTCTTCGTATTCAATGTTATTCCATCCAACATGAGGAATTCTATAAGAAGGATCAAGATCAAGATATTTAACTTTGCCTTCAATTAAATTTAGGCCTTTATTAATCCCTTTTTCTTCTGATTCAGAAAAAAGCATCTGCATACCTAAACATATGCCAAGAAAAGGCTTTTTTTTAATAAGCGCTTGATTTATAAGCCCATCAACCAGATCTTTTTCTATAAGATCAGCCATGCCATCACCAAAAGCGCCCACACCAGCTAAAACTAAAAAATCAGCTTTTTGAATTTCTTTCATATCACTTGAAACAGATAAATGAAAATCGCTTACGTGTTGAATTGCATTCTTCAGGGAATTTATGTTTGCATTCTTTCTGTCAATTATGACTACTCTTTGTTTTGATGACATTTTTAAAGATTTAAATTTTTTTAAACCACAAAACCATCATCAACAATAATATTTTGACCACATACATATTCAGAGGATTCTGAAATCAAATATAAGACGGTACCCAAAAGATCTTCAACATCTAACATGCCTTTTTCCCTAGAAAATTTTTTATATTTGGCTAAGAATTTAGCATCTTGATTATCTGATATTCCTCCAGGACTAATACAATTTACCCTGAATTTTGAGTTCTTTGTAAAAGCGCTCACGTACTGAGATAAATGTTGAATTGCCGATTTCATAGCTGCGTACTCAACGGGAGTAGTCATGTCAGTATTTTCATAAATTTCAAATCTTGGCGCTATATTGCCATATATTGAAGAGAAATTTAGCAAGGAAAACTTCTGGTTTGAGGATAACGAGTATTTAGCACAAATTTGCATAAATAAGAAAAATCCTCCTACATGAAGAGATAGATTTTCAGTAAAAGAATCATAAGAAACATCAAAGAAATGTTTTCCATACTCACTACCTTTTGGATATGAAGTATTGATAGCAGAGTCTATTTTACCAAACTTGGATAAAGCAAATTCAAATGCTTTTTCTATGGATTCTTTATTAGTGATGTCCATCTCAATTTTGAGAAATTGATCTTTGTATACACCAAATTCATTATTTTTGAGATTTTGTAGAGTTATATCTGCAGCTATTACATTAGCACCTTCCTCTAACAATCTTTTTGAGATAACTGATCCAATTCTGCCATTGGCTCCTACAACTAATACAGTATTATTTTGTAAAATCATTTCTTATTTCGAATAACCTCTCTGCTAAAATAAAGTCTACTCTGTCATCTATGTCTATAGCTCGATCTTTAGGAATGATAACCGAGTAAGTATTTCCTTCAAAAAGATTTTTTTTACTTAAAATATATTCTGGTGTAGTCACATATGCCACAGTAGTCATGTCATATACTAAAGGAGCATCTTGTCTTCTTGCGATGTCAGATTTTAAAATTAAATTACTCATGCCTTTAGCATCTCTTTTAATCATATTAAAACTAGGATTACGATTTGCTGGAGTTACAGTTATAACTACATCAACATTTCCTTTAAAAGCTAAGAGACATTTATTAATATCCTCATCAGCTCTAAGGGGTGCAGTTGCAGGCAAGCTTATAAATCTGTTAAAAACATACCCCTGATCATGAACATAATTGATTGCGTGATTCCAAGATAACCATTCTGAAGAATCATCTTGTGCAAGTTCTTTTGGTCTCTTTATAATTTTAGCTTCAAATTTGTTAGAAACTTCTGCAATTTCATCTGAGTCTGTTGAAACAAAAACATCATCAATCATTTGATTATTTTTAGCTGAAAGAATGGAGTGAGCAATAAGAGGAAGCCCTCCTAGATTTAAAATATTTTTTTTTGGAAGCCCTTTAGAACCCCCCCTAGCAAATATAAATGCAAATGTTTTCATTATTCAATCTACCTTGATTAGAGAATTTTCTTTAGATGAAACTCTCATAGCCTCTATGATTGCTAAAACATATTTGGCTTCATCTAGGCTTGCAAGATTATTTAGTTTCTCTGTATCTGGATTTAAGAAATCTTGAAGCATGTCAATATAAGGCTGATTCTGATCAAAAACATTCTCGTTGTAGATAATCTCTATTTTTTCATTTTCTTGATAGTGAATAATTTTATTCTCTAAAAGATCAAAATCTAAAGTGCCCTTTTCTCCTATAACCTTACATTTTCTTATAGTTTTATTTTGTAAAAAATCCATATGTAAGTTGATGCATAAGCCACTTTTTGTTTGAAGAATAGATTCAACATTATCTTCAACATCAATATCGAAATGGTTGGTATTAGAAAGTTTGCAGAAAACACTTTGAATGTCGCCAAAAATCCAAGTTAGGTAATCCAATTCATGACTTAACTCTAAAAGAGCGCCTCCGCCAAGTTTTTTGTTTGAAGAAACAGTATGTTTATAATTTTTTTTTGGTCTCCAATTAATTAGGTTTTGCCCTACTTCTGATTGAACCGAATATATTTTTCCCAATAAATTTTCACGTAAAAAATTCTTAAAAAAAATCATCGAATTGAGATATCTAAGATTGTAAGCAATTTTTATTTTTTCATTTAAATCCAAAAGAGTATTACTTGCTTCTTCATATTTTTTTAAATTGTCAGACAAAGGCTTTTCAATTAGCAAGGGTATGTTTAAAGAAGAAAAAAACAATGCATGTTCTATGTGAAAACTAGCTGGCGAAGCAATAATGACTGCACTAAATTTATGTTCATGAGCTTCTTGAAAGTTTCTTAATAAATAATCTGCATTATTAGATTGAGGATCAATATTCCGACCTGAAGAAGACAAATTGAATACCAAGCTGTTTCTTTTTAGTCTCTTTATATTATCGATATGTTTTTTAGATATGTTCCCCGCTCCAACAACCAAGTATTTTTCATTATTGGTCATCTTTGTTTATTTCCTTTTTAGCCATATTAAAATCATCGATTTTGCCAACATCGAGCCAGTACTCATGAATAGGAAAAACATTTATTTCAATACCATCTTTTATCATTTCATCTAACAAAGTTGGCATGTCGATATATTCATTGTTATTAACCTTTTTTAAGACAGATGGCTCAACAACATAAATACCAGCATTTATAAAAAATTTCTGAGAAGGTTTTTCATCAATTCCTTTGAGCCTTTCTTTATCGGTTTTAATTACGCCATAAGGCACTTGAAATTCATATTCAGAGATACACATGGTGATTTCTCCGGGTTTATCATTATGATAACTTAAGAGATCTGAAAAATTGACTTTAGATAATAAATCTCCATTCATCATAATTATTGGCGAGTCTATCTTCTCCTGAGGCAATAGTCCTAATGATCCAGCAGTTCCCATAGGTTTTTTTTCATGTATGTATTCAATAGAAACTCCTTTAAGAGTTCCATCTCCAAAGAAATCAACTATCTTTTCTGCAAGAAAATGGGTAGAGATATAAAAATTATTAAATCCTTGATCTATGAAGTTATCTATTATGATTTCTAATATGGGTTTAGAGCCAATTTTAAGAAGAGGTTTAGGCATCTCATCGGTTAAAGGTGCTAACCGCTTGCCAAACCCTCCCGCCATTAAAAATACGGGATTATTTTTTGTCTCATTTTCGATTAAGTGATGAAGAGTTTCAAGGCCAACAATTTTAGACTTGGAGTCGACAATAGGAATCTGGATAAGATCATTTTTTTGCATTAATTTTAATATTGAATCCATATCTTCATTTTCAGAGGCTGTGGTGGGATTAGGGTTCATGAAGTCACATAAAGGAGTATCCATTGACTTGTTTTCGAGTATAGCTCTTCTGATATCTCCATCTGTGATCGTTCCTAATAATTTTTGATTTTTATCAATTACAAGAACAATCCTTGTTGATTGAAGATTAAGATTTTTTATTGCTTTCTCCATAGACTCATCTTTGAGCAAGGTAGATGCTATCCAATTAATTTTAGTCAATTATTTTCTCCTCGTAGATTATAAATAAAATTAATGATTTGGTTTATATAAGCGATTGCCAATTCTTAGAGCTCTGAGCGCCATATCATTCTTTTTATCTAAACTATCATAAGAATTTATTGACAGCGTGCTGTCTCCAGTCTTTAAAATTAAAGAATCGTCTGTTTTGCCCACTATTTCCCCTGGAACGCAAACGTATTTGGGAGAATTAGGAATTTCTTTAGAGTTTCTTATCTTGATAAGATTCTCTTTAAACATGGTTTGTGCACAAGGCCCTGGATCTGTAATTGCTCTGATGAAATTAAATATTTTTCTTGATGTCCATTCCCAGTTGATCCATTCATCACCTTCTTTTCTGATTCTAAAATAACTTCCCACAGGATCTATCTCCTTTTGTTTAATTCTTTGGTTCTCACCATTTAAGATTTTTACAATAGCTTCGTAGAGGGTCTTATCACAAAGGTCGATAGCTCTTTCTAATAAAGTTTTATAAGAATCATCGTCAGTTATCAAACTCTTGTTTTGTAAAATTATATCGCCTGTATCAATCCCTTCATCAATGTAATGAACCGTTACTCCGAATTCTTTTTCATCATTTATTAATACCCAATTAAGTACGTTTCTGCCTCTATAAAATGGCAAGGCTCCTGCGTGACAATTAATAAAACCTTTTTCCGGTAAATGTATAACTTCCTTCTTTATAATCTGATCAAATGACATAGAAACAAATATGTCTGCTTTATAGCTTTTTAATTTATTTATAGAGTCCTTTGAATTCACATTTTTCATAGGAATAAAATCAACTCCTAGTTTTTTTGCCCATTCCTTGAGAACAGAATCTTGAGAATCATATCTTGGAACAATAAAAGATATCTCTAATCTCCTATCAGAAACTATTCTCTCTAAAGCTTTATGGGACCAAGGACCATCTGCAAAATAACCTATTTTCATTCAATTGCCTCGTCTACTTCGTAATCTCTAGTAGCCTCCTGACCTAAAACTTCCCAATACATTATCGGGTCGAGCCCTTTAGAAGGTCTTTTTAAAGCAATATTTTCTTCAGAGAAAATTTCCCCCGCCTTGATTATTTTTTTAGCAAAAATACTCTTCCTAGCAATCATAATATTTGATGACTCAGATTCTCTTGGTTTTTTTATGCCATCGCCTTTTAGTAACTCTACTTTTCTAATACTTGAAATCATTCTTTTGAACTGATCTGGCTCCAAAGATGCCCTATGATCCGGACCTATATCATCTTTGTTTAACGTTATATGTTTTTCTATAATTTTTGCTCCTAAAGCAGCTGCGGCGATAGGAACTAAAATCCCATCACTATGATCTGAATACCCCACTTTTAATTTAAAATGATCTTTTATGGTATTCATGGCATCAAGGTTGATATCTTTTAGAGGCGCTGGATATTCAGTTGTACAATGCAAAAGAATAACTTTTTCTTCTAATAAATCTTTTCCTTCAGAGGAATTATAGGCTTTTTTAAAATCTTCAATTGAAGGTTTTAAATTGATGGTTTGGTTTAAATATCCATATGAAATAACTGATAATGCTGTTTCTATTTCATTTAAATTAGACATGCCTGTTGAAAGAATGATATCCCTGCCTGAGACGGCATGAGATAAAATCAATGGAGCATTAGTAATGTCTCCTGAAGGTATTTTAAGAATTTTTAATCTAAGTTCGTCTAATAAAAATTTCAAACTATCAAAATCGAAGGCAGATAATAGAAAATCAATTTCTTTCTGATGACAATATTCTTGTAACTTAAAATAAGATTCATTATCAAGTTCAAGCTTTTTAAGCATAGAAAATTGTGACTCAGATGAATTTGAGGTTTTCTTTTGGTAATTTGCCTTTTCTGCCGAGGTGGTTGCTAAATTTTCAGCTTTAAAAATTTGGAATTTTACAATATCAGCACCGGCTTCTGATGCTGCATCAACAAGCTGGAAAGCTTTCTGCAAGTCGCCATTATGATTAACGCCGGCCTCTGCAATAACAATTGTGCTCATCTTATTTGCTTAATGATGACAAAGCCCTCAGCATAACTAGTATTCGAAATACTTCCCATTAAGGTTGCGTGAGACTTAATCGCTTCAACAGACCTAGGAAAAGGATGATTGCCTAATTCAGACTCATAGATTCTCATAATGGCTAACTTCTCATCAAAGTGTTCGGTGATATCAACAAAGTAATTTGGTTTGAAGCTAGATTTTTTTGGATCTAGATTGAAATCTGTCTCAGATAAAGTGTGATAAACATAAATGTCTTTTATGAAAGGGAAACGAAAAGATTTAGTGAATGCAGAAGCTGCTTTAAAAACTTGTTCATGGTCTGTATGAACATCATTCTCATAAGGAAGGTATAAAATTTCAGGTTTTATCTCGTTTATAACATCAGCTAATGATGAGATTAAATCTCTTTTTGGCAATGTATCTAAGAGAGTTGCGGGGAACCCAAGTTCGAATGTTTTGTGAAAACCATAACTTTTAGAGACATCTATAATTTCTTTATTTCTTTGGTTTAATGTGTTTTTATTTAGATTTGGCATCTTTTTCATGTCTGTAACGATGACCCAAGAAACTTGATCTCCATTTGAAATATGCTTTAGAAGTGTCCCTCCACAACCTAAAGTTTCATCGTCTGGATGTGGAGAAATGACAATAACTTTTTTCATTACTAAAACACCTTTTGTTTTATATACCAGGTTTTGTCTTCCAAGTTTAGATTTTCAAGAACTTCAACTATTCTTTCGTGAGCATCGTCACCGCCATATGGATTTTTTAAAGACTTTATTTTTTCTATATAAGTTGAGTTGAATATGGCCTCTTCCATAGCGGATTTGATAATTTTCTTATCATAATTTACAAACTTTACATTTCCTGCATTTAACCTTCCAAGTTGGCGATCTCCTACATTTATTACTGGTAATTTATAGTAAGGTGCTTCTAATATTCCCATACTGGAATTTCCAATTAACAATGAAGCATGCCTTATTAGGTTTACGAAAATATTTCTAGGGAGATTTTTAAAGAATTTCATTGAATTACTTTCCTCTTCTTTTATTGCTCTTAATATGTCATAGGAGCCAGGATCAGTGTTTGGAAATATGCCAACAGCCTCAATATTTCTTTCCTTTGTGAATTCACCTACTGCTTCTAAAGTAGTTTTCATCTGATAATAAGATTCTTCTTTAGAAGAGGATAAGGGATGTTTGATTATCACAGCATATTTATTGAGATTAAAATCGAGCTTCTTTGAAATTTCTTTCTTTGAAATGGAAGGAACGTCTTTTATGTTTTTTAAGGCCGGATTGCCACTAAAAAAAACCCGCCTTGGTTCTTCACCTATCTTTATGAGATTATCAGCATACTGTTGTGAGGTGGTAAAATGAACGTGTGCAAGCTCGCTACAAGCAAATCTAATAGGATCATCTGCATTACCGTATACCGAATCTCCCCCGCCTATATGAACTGCTAAAACATTCATATAGTTTGCTACTATCGAACAAGCGATACTCTCTTCTCTATCACCAACGTACAGAATAAAATCTGGCTTGATACGGTCAACCGTTTGAGTTAGTGAAGAAATTAAATTGCCTATTCCCTTTGCTCTTTGAGTTTTTCTATTAGTCATTAAAAGATAATCAATTTTTTCAACGACATCGAACTTATCTGATTCAATATCTTTTAAAGTATCTCCATGCCAATCGGATAAGTGTGCCCCACAAACTACCAGTTGAACCTGAAAAGATTTATGCTTTCTTAGTGAATCTATTACAGGAAATAAAATGTCATACTCAGATCTTATTCCTGTAACAGCTAGTATTTTCTTTATCTTCTTAGCCATTGACTTAATTCTCTTCGTATAGATATTTTCTTATCTCTTCAGAAGGAGTGTTCATCATCATATCAATAATAGAAAGACCGGGCATAAAATCACCATGTATTTGAGTGTAGATAGCTGGCAACGACTTCATAAACTCTACAATGATTCCTTTTTCCTTAAAACTGTCAATATCTAAATAATCTTTAGCTCCTGTACCGCTCAAATACTTAGATGCTTTAAAGTTACTACATATATTTAGGATTAAGTCTGATTTTTTACCGCTAAAATCTTCATTCGAAGAAATAATTATTTCAGTATCAATTTCTAATTTAGAAATTATAAATTTTATAAAGAAGATATTTATATCATTTAACTTAGTAGTTTCTAGAGAATATAAAGCTTCAATCTCATCTTTCAGGGAATCCCAAAATGGTGACTTTGAATAAGATTGAGACATAGACTGAAAATGCTTCTTTTTCCATTTATCGTGAGCAATTTCTTTATCTTTTATGGAATCTCCCAAAGAACCTTTAACAGGTATTGTTAACCAAAATTCCCCGTTTTTATTTCTCAGTTTGTTTCTATTCTGAACACCGTTCTTTTGAAATTGAACATCATCTAAAATAACAAATTTATCTGAAAGAGCTATTTTCTTAAAATATGCTGGCCATGGTATATATTGACTTTGATGAATACTTAATTTCATTAATTATTTTTTGTTATTAACTTGCGTTAACTTTGAGACTATTTCAGAAAATTTTTTTATTATGAAAACTGCATCTTCTTCACTGATCAATGCATGAATAGGTAGGCAAATGTGCCTTTTTGACATTTCTTCAGAGAAAGGGAGATAACCCTCGCTGATATCATACATTTTTTTAAATACTGGTTGTAAATGAAGTAAAGGACTGTAGGCCCAATCTACAGGAATAGATAAAGCATTCATCTCTTCTTTTATCTTAATTCTATCACTAGCCTCGAAGTAACCTTCTTCAAGTGAAATCCAATACTTCCAGTAAGAAGATACATTATCTTTAGATTGTGTGTGTCTTGATAGAATGTTTGAGTCAAAAAAGGAATTAAGTTCTTGATTGTAAATTTCTGCAATCCTATTTCTATGTAAATTGAATTCTTGAATTCTTTTTAGTTGATAAATTCCAAGCAAAGCTTGAATCTCTGTCATTCTGCTGTTGCTACCAATGTTGATAAATTGCTCAGAAGATGAGTCTAGGTCTAAACCTCTATTTCGAATACTTGAACAAAGTTTTGAAAGATCAATGTTATTTGAAGTGATCATGCCTCCTTCCCCAGTTGTCATATTTTTCGTTGAAAAAAAAGAGAAACAGGACAAATCACCAAAGTTCCCAGCCTTAATACCATTCAAAGAAGAGCCAATTGCATGGGCAGCATCTTCTATTAAAAAAATGCCTTTTTCATTAAGAAACTTTCTTATATTCAATATATCTTCGTGGATTAAACCAGCAAAATGAACAATAACTACAGCTTTTGTATGTTTATTAATTTTCTTTTTTAAATCTTCAAAATCTATCAAAAAATTTTTATTTATTTCGCAGAATATTGGCTTAGCTCCAACTTTAACTACAGAAGATCCCGTTGCAATAAAAGTTTGTGTTGGAACTATAACCTCATCTCCAGAGCCAACGCCAAGGACATTTAAAGAAATTTCTAAAGCACTAGAACAAGAATTAGTTGCTACTGCTGCTCGTGAGCCCACGAAAGATGAGAAGGAGGACTCAAATTCTTTAACATTATCTCCCATACTTAAAAGGCCTTTTCCCTCCAAGATTTCTGATATTTTAGGAAGAATCTCCTCTATATCTTCCTTAGGAAAATGAGGTGAAGATGTTCTATATTTCATTATTCATGCTTTCTAGGAAACATTTTAGTCCATGCTCAATAGAAGATGGTTTAAAGTTTAATTTTTTTATGGATTTTTCTAAATCTAAAAAGATATCTGAGTCAACAGGAGACGGCTTGCTTACAAGATTTATTCGCGATTTCGATTTAGTCAACTTTATAATTTTTTTTGCTATTTCTTTTGACTGCATTGAGTCGCTACTTCCAATCATAAAAATTTCGAAATTTTCTAATGTTTCATTTTCTATACATTTCTTTATGGCTGAAACAGCATCCGATTTAAAAAGTAAATTTCTATAAATTTTTCCATTATTAAAAACATCTATAGTTTTATTTTCTACAGCTAAGTCATAAAAAGTTTTAACTAAGCCACCTTTATGGCCGTCACCAAAAACTGAAGGGAATCTCAATATTATTGTCTGGATATTTTCATCCTCTGACCTCATTTTTAAAAGTATCTCACTAATATATTTAGTTAGACCGTATTCACTAAGGGGACAGGCAATAGAATCATGACTTAATTTATTACTTGGCGAGCTCTGATTAAACAAAGAAGTGCTTGATATATAGATAAATTTTTTAGCACCTATTTCCCTCGCATAATCCCATAATTTTAATGTTGATATAACATTACCTTTGTAAAAATCATCCCAAGAATCTTGAATTTGAGAGGGTTGTTTTGAAGCAAGATTGACAATAATATCAATATCGTCAGGAAGTTTATTTAAGTCATCAAGAACTAAATCTATCTTGATATGAGTTTTATTTTCTTTTGTAAAATTTCTCCCAGTGCATATTATTTCGAAATGTTTAGATAAATTATCTTGAAACGCTTTCCCAATGAAACCCTCTGAACCAGCTAAAAGTATTTTCATAAGAGCTCTAAGATGGGCGAACTGGGCAAATTAATTAGTCTTTCGTGAACCCAAACAGTATCTTTTAAATCAGATTTAAAATTCTTCTCATACATTCCTAACAAATGCAAAGGAGTCCAAGAGGGCCGAGTCATGACATTATTTGAATTAGTGTATTCTAATAAGCTGTCTCTTTCATGACGGTCCTCTGTCATTAGACAATTTAACCAATAATTAGATTTAGAACCTTCTTGTTCTTTTATAAAAACCAAATTATTTTTTATTCCCCATTCTTGATACTTTAAGGCAATATCTCTTTTGCTAATTATAAAATCTTCTATCATCTCAAGTTGTGCCAAACCTAGTGCAGCATTGAGATTTGGCATTCTGAAATTAAATCCTATTTCATCATGATTGAATTCCCACCTATGAGGCAATTTAGCGGTAGTAGACAAATGCTTTGCTTTATTGTGTAAGTTTTTATCGTTAGTAAGAATCATGCCTCCACCCCCTGTGGTAATGATCTTGTTTCCATTAAAACTTAGGGTAGAAAGGATTGATTCTGATCCTGTGTGCCTGCTCTTGCAAAAACTTCCTAATGATTCAGCTGAATCTTCAATTAACTTTATATGAAAATCATCACATATTTTTTTTAGTCCATTTATATCAGTAGGAAATCCATAAGAATTCATAGGCAAACATGCCACCAATCTTTTATTAGTAACTCTATTCCAACATCTGCCATCTTCTCTAATTTCATAATTTGTTTTTAAAAAATTTTCTAATTTAATAGGTGACATTGTAAGACTGTCTCTATCAATATCGACGAATACTGGATCTGCTCTGCAATAAGAAATAGCATTAGCGCCAGCAATAAAATTAAAAGACTGAGTTATAACTTCGTCTTCTTCCTTAACTCCAGCCAAGAGTAACGAAAGATGAATTGCAGAGGTGCAATTTACAGTAGCTGTTGCATATTTTATGCCGGTAAAATTACTTATCCTATCTTCAAATGTATCTACTGATTTACCAACACTAGAAACAAATGTTGAGTCTATAACATCAAGTAAATATTCTTTTTCCTTCCCTAAAAACTGTGGCTCATGAAGAGGGATAAAAGAATTAGTCTGATATAAATCTCTTATAAATTTAACAAGGTCCTCAAACATTATAAATTTCAGATTTATATCTCGATAGGTTCTCTGGAATCAAGATCCAATCTATCGTTTTCTTCAATCCTTCTTCGATAGAAGTATTTGGGAAAAAATCAGTCAACTCTCTTAATTTGGAATTATCACTCCATAACCTATGTACCTCTGAATTTTTTGGCCTTATCCTTTCTTTATCTAAAATAAAATTAACATCGCTTTTCATCAAATTTTTTATAATATCCAATGCATCTGAAATACTTATCTCAGAATTTGATCCTAAATTTACTGTCTCTCCAATGGAATCATCGCATGAAGATAGTTTTATAAAGCCAGAACATGTATCTTCTACATAAGTAAAGTCTCTGGTAGGCGTCGTGTCACCTAAGCTGATCTCTTTAGCACCATTTGCAATTTGAGTTATGATTGTTGGTAGGACAGCCCTAGCAGACTGTCTGGGTCCGTAGGTATTGAAAGGCCTTACAACCGTAACGGGCAAGTTGAAGGAATGAAAAAAACTCATGGCTATTGCATCTGCTCCAATCTTACTGGCGCTATATGGAGACTGTGGTTGTAATGGATGGTCTTCATCAATAGGAACGTATTTAGCTGTCCCATAAACTTCACTTGTTGAAGTATGCAATACTCTACTTACTTTGTTTTTTATAGAGGCCTGACAAATGTTTAACGTTCCCTGTATATTCGTTTCAACATAACTTTGAGGAGATACATAAGAATAAGGAATAGCAATCAAAGCAGCAAGGTGAAAAACTATATCAACTCCAGAAACTAATTCTTCGCAATAGTAAGGGTCTCTGATATCACCAGAAAATATCTCGATATCGTTTTTGCAAGAAATATCTTCTAGCCAACCCCAATTATTAAATGAATTATACTGACAAAGAGCTCTGATCTGATGACCCTCGCTGTAGAGAGCTTCAGTTAAATGTGAACCAATAAACCCATCAGCTCCTGTAATCAAAACTCTCATTGTTATTTCTTATTTATATACCAGTTAACAGTTTCTTTTATTCCCTTTTCAACGTTATGAGAAGGAGAATAATTTAATAATTTTTTTGCTTTAGATATATCTGCTCTTGAGTGTCTAATATCACCAGCTCTGAAATCTTTATAAATCGGATTTATTTTAATATTTTCACCAATAGAATTTTCAATATTATTATGAATCATAGAAAATAGATTATTCAAAGTTGTCTGATCGCCAACAGAAATATTATATACCTGGCCCTTGGCAATTTCATTTTTAGATAAAGCTGAAATTATATTGGCTTGTATTGCATTTTCTATATAGCAAAAATCTCTAGATGTCTCTCCGTCTCCATAAATTTCTATATCTTGTCTATTTAGAATATTTTTAATCCATTTTGGTATGACTGCAGCATAATCGCCATTTTCCCTCTGCCTTGGTCCAAAAACATTAAAATATCTGAGACCAATGGATTTGAAACCGTAATGTTCCTCAAAAGTGTTTGCATAAAGTTCATTTACATATTTAGTGATAGAGTATGGATTTTTAGGTTTTCCTATAACGTCTTCTACTTTAGGTAAAGCTTCATGATCGCCATATGCAGAACTTGAACTAGCATAAATAAAATTTTTAACATTAGAGTCTCTTGCAGAAATTAACATATTTAAAAAACCTGAAATGTTTGCTTCATTTGAGCTAAAGGGATCTGAAATTGATCTTGGAACGGATCCAAGAGCTGCATGATGTAAAGCAAAATCCACTTTCTTTAAAGCTAAAATACAAGTCTTTTTATCATTAATATCTCCTTCGACAAGAGTAAATAGATTATTCTCATAGTTTTTAGTTAAATTTAATAATTCTTCTTTGATACCCAATGAAAAGTTATCTAACCCAACTACTCTTTGATTTAACCCAAGCAAAAAATTAACTAGATTAGAGCCTATGAATCCCCCTGCTCCGGTAATTAACCAAGAATATTGATTTTTTTTTAGATGGTTTATGTAGTCACTAAAAGTTTTCAACTAAAGCCTGTGAATATTTTTTTTATTTTTGAAAAGATTTTTTAAATCATAAATTATATGGTTTGACTTTGAATATTCTTCAAAATTATTTCTTCCTAAATCTATAAATGAAGAATGTGGTACTGCAATAACTATTGCGTCATATAATTTTCTAGGAATTTTGGTAATAAAATTTATATCGTAACTTTTTTTTGCTTCTGGAATATTTACTAATGGATCATAAATATCAACCTTTGAAACTTTTTGAGCAAGGTGATTATGCAGGTCATAAACTTTTGTATTTCTATGATCTGGACAGTTCTCCTTAAAAGAAAAACCTAAAATCAAAATTCTAGCTGTCTTGATTTTTAAATTTTTATATTTCATGAGACGCAAAATTTCTCTAGAAACAAAATTAGGCATAGAGTCATTAATCTTTCTGCCTGCAAGAATCATTTCTGGATTATGACCGCTTTTTATAGATTTATGAGCAAGATAGTAAGGGTCAACTCCAATACAATGACCTCCAACAAGCCCAGGTTGAAATGGTAAAAAATTCCACTTTGTTTGAGCAGCCTCAAGAATTGATTGAGTATCTAGGCCAATTTTATTAAAAACCATAGAAAATTCATTCATCAAGGCAATATTTATATCCCTTTGAGTGTTTTCAATCACTTTTGCAGCTTCAGCAGTTTTAATATCTTTTGCGCTATAAGTTCCTGCTTTAATAATTGATTTATATAGATTATCAATATATGAAGCACTTTCTTTGGTGGAACCTGACGTAACTTTCTTAATATTTGTAATTCTGTGTTTTTTATCTCCTGGATTAATCCTTTCAGGACTATAACCACAATAAAAATTTATATTAATTTTTAATCCAGATACTTTTTCTACAATTGGAACACAAATGTCTTCTGTCACTCCAGGATAGACGGTTGATTCATAGATAACAACATCATCTTTTTTTAAATTTCTTCCTACTATTTTACTTGCTTGTTTTAAGAATTTTAGATCAGGTTCTTTATTTTTTTTTATAGGTGTAGGCACAGTAACAATAAACGTATTACATTTTGAAATTTCTCTTTCCTGTGATGTAAAGAAAAGTTTTTTGTTTAAAATATGCTTTCTTTCTACCTCGTTAGTTATATCGAGGCCTTTTTTCAATTGATCTATTCTTTTTTTATTTAAATCAAATCCAATTGTTTTATACTTTTTTGAAAATTCTACAGCTAGAGGTAGGCCTACATATCCCAATCCAATTATTCCTATTTTTGGAACTTCTCCTATAAGATTTTTTACTTTCATCACAATGTTTTATTTTATTTAAGTGAAATCAATTTTTATTTCTGAAGAAATACATAGAAATACTTAGCAAGGCAGCTAGCAAAAAACCTAAAATAATACCTGATAATCTAATTTGTAGCTTATTCGGGTAACTTGGATAGTCAGAAAGATATGCTTTATCTATTACCTTATAAATAAATTCTTGTCTGACATTTGCTAAAGACTTCTCAGCAATGTGTTCTTGTATTAGTGAGAAAATTCTTAGCTTAACATCAGAAAGGGTTGATTTTACTGCCTCTTTTTCTAAAAATTTAATTAGATTTTCAGATTCCTCAATGGCAGATTTTCTCATGTAGTCATTTATGAAAAAAACTATCTCATTTGCAACGAATAAAGAAAACTCAGGATCATAAGTTGAAACATTTATTCTTACTAAACCTCCTTCAACCTTTTTTATGTCAATGAGTTTTTTTAGCTCTCCCACAGCGCCTAGATCTGAGGGCTCTTCACCTGACCACGAATTAGTTTTCTCTAACCATAAGTCATTAAAAATTTTAGGCTTTAAATCATATTCTTTAATGAATGCTTTTAAAAAAGTCCTTGAGTTTAAGGTTGCTAGCGTTGATAAAGATTTATTATTAGCTTGAGGAAGCTGTATTCCTGCAAGTGAGGCGAGCCCTCCAATAGCTGAAGAACTTGTTTCATTCGACTCATTATTATCCGAAATAAGAATATCTGATGAATATAGAGGGGTAAGATATATAGATATTATGAAGCCAAAGATAAATCCAACAGGAATAAAAATATAAAAAAAATGGATGTAATGTTTAAAAGCCCTAAGTATATCTATTATAGAAAACTCAATAGATTTTATTTCTTCTTGATCTTTCATCTTTCAACACATTATAGGGTAATTTGAAGAGCGAAATTATTTTGTTTTCTTATTTAGGGTATCCAATCCACTTTATTAAATAAGAAAATAAAGATAAAAGTGAAAAAACCGAACTTAAAAAAATTATATAAATGGCAAGTAATGCAAGAGACGCATTAAGCGGGGATACAATTAATAATCCTAAGCCAATCATTTGAAAAGTAGTCTTAAATTTACCCATAAAATTAGGGCTCAATGAATCTTGAGAATAACCATTTTGTAATAAATACATTCTTAAATACCCTATAGTTAGCTCTCTAGAAATAATAATTAAAGCAGATAAAAAAATTAAAAAACTCTCAAAACTATAAGTTGCCCAAATTAGTAGTATTGATACAAAAAGTTTATCTGAAACAAGATCCAAAAGAGCTCCTAAATTAGTCGATAAATTCATTTTGCGTGCAAAATATCCATCAAAGTAATCTGTTAATGAGGCAACTACAAAGATTATTAGTGAAAAAAAGTAAAAGCCATATTCAAAAAGAAAAATAATGGGGATTAAAAGAAAAATTCTTGAAATAGAAAGAAAGTTTGGAAGATTCATATTAATTTTTTAAGCAAGAAAATATATTTTGAGCCTTTTGTTCCCCTATACCCGGAGTAGATTTTAAATCATCTATCGAAGCTTCAAGAACTTTGTCTATCCCTCCGAAGTGTCTTATTAACTTTTCTTTCAATTTAGGACCTAATCCTTCAATACCATCTAGGCTAGATGAAAAAAAATTTTTTGATCTTCTTTTTCTATGATGGTTAATTGCAAACCTATGAGATTCATTTCTTGCTAATTGAAGAAGTTTTGATATCTCTTTGGAATTTTTTAGTTCATAACTTTTATCGCCATCATGCAAAATGTCATACTTTTCTTTTCTATTTGGCCCTTTTGAAACGGAAATAAATTTAATATTTTCTAAAAAGTTTTTATTTAGATTTTTTTTAACAGTTTTTAATTGGCCCTTACCTCCATCTATTAAGATCACTTCAGGAAGATCTAAGTCATTTTTTATTAGATTTTTGCATCTTCTTTCAATAGCTTCACTTAGGGCTAAATAATCATTATTAGAATCTTTTTTGATATTCATGATTCTGTATTTTTTTTTATCAGGACCACCTTTTGTAATGGATATGCAGGAAGCTGATACAGCTTTTCCTGAAGTATGGCTGATATCAAAACCCTCTATCCTGTTAATTATTTCTATTTGCAAAAAATTTGCCAGAGACTCAAAACAATTTTGAATCCAGGAAAAATTATTATTTTTTAACACTGCATCTTCAGCTTGAGAAGTGCAGATATCAATTAAATTCTTATTATGTTTATTAATTTTGTGAGTAATGATTTTAGGAGATTGAAGATTGGATAGGAAATTCTTAGTTTCTTGGGAAATTTCTCCATGAAAAAGTAAATTAATAGTTTTCCTGTCTTTGTTGTTTATAACATAGCTTTCGAGAAAAACAGATAAAAGCTCTTTATCAGTAACATCATCTTTTGAATCTGGATAAAAGTTTTGAGAACTTGTAATCCAGCCATCATCAATTTTAAGCACGCTTATACAGCAATTAAATTTATTTCTTTTTATTACAAAAACATCTAAATCATCAAAACCTGTTAAAACGTTTTGTTTTTTCTGAGTATCTCTTATGGACTGGACTTTGTCTCTATATATAGCAGCTCTTTCGTAATCTTTAATTTTAGAGTAAAAATCCATCTTTTTTTGAAGATCTAATATTATATTTTTTGTATCTCCCGAGAGAAAATTTATAGTACTTTGTACATCGGAAGCATAATCTTTTATGGAAATATTTCCTACACAGGGAGCAGAACACCTATTCATTTGATACTCAATACAGGGACGAGATCTATTTTTAAAATTAATATCTTTACAGTTTCTTATTTTAAATAAAGACCTTATTAGACTTACATTCAATCTCATGGCTCCAACATTCGCATAAGGTCCAAATATTGTATTCGTAGCATTCTTTTGCCTAGAGACATAAATTGCTGGAAAATCTTTAGATGTAGACAAGTGAATTGCTGGATAAGATTTATCATCTCTAAATTGAATATTGAATGGAGGTCTTTTTTTTGAAATTAAGCCTTGTTCTAAAATTAATGCATCTGATTCTGTTTTAGTAATTATTGTTTCTATATATTTAATCAGAGATTTAAGTTTAGCTATTCTTTTGCCTTCACCCTTTCTAACATTAAGATAGCTTTTAACCCTCTTTTTAATATTTTTTGCTTTTCCTATATAAATAAGCTCATTCTTGGAATTGAAAAATTTATAAACACCGGGTAGTTCTGGAAACTCTATGTTTTTATTGAACAATATTTTTTTATTTGTAAACTGTGCTTGCTTTTCCATCTGGTCTTCTTTTATCAGAAAATGCTTGAATATTATCTTTTCTTAACAAGATAGAGTGTATTTCGCCCAATTTTCTATTTATAAGTTTTTTATCTTTCTTGAGAAACTCAATAAGGTCATCGTCAAGCTGTTCATGAAATAATATATCTGGTAAATGTTGAAAATGTATTCTGCTTTTTTTAGAAGATTCTTCTAAGGACATTTGAAAATCTAATATATTCAAAATCTCTTGTAATACGCTTGTAATGATTGTTGAACCGCCGGGAGAGCCAGTAATTAAGTAAGGTTTGCCATCTCGAAAAACTATTACAGGAGACATAGACGAAAGAGGAGTTTTTTTAGGTTCAATTTTATTTGCTACCGACCCGACTAAGCCATATGCATTTGGATGTCCAGGTTTTGATGAGAAATCGTCCATTTCGTTATTCATCAAGATTCCAGTTCCGGTAGGAATTATGCCTGATCCATAAGCAGTATTAAGTGTATATGTATTGCTTACTGCATTACCCCATTTGTCTACAATAGAAAAATGAGTTGTCTCCTCGCTTTCTATTATATTGACATTTACTTTTGAGGGGAGTTTCTTCTCTTGTATCTTTTTGTAGATTTCGTTGGCATATTTTTTTGATGTAAGTAAATCCTGTGGTACTTTGAAATAGTCTGGGTCTCCGAGATATTTAGCCCTATCTTTGTAAGCGTAATCCATCGCAGATATTAAAATTTTTAAATATTCTTTTGAATTATGACCAATTTCACTTAAGTTAATATTTTCAAGAATGTTTAAAATCTGAACTAGAGCAATACCCCCAGAACTTGGTGGAGCCATCGAGCAGATAGTATAAACCCTATAGTTTCCGCAAACTGGATCAAGTATTCTAAGCTCAAATTGATTTAAATCCTCGAGACTTAAAAGACCACCGTTAATTTGAAAAAAATCTGCAATTTTTTTTGCCGTCTCACCCGAGTAAAATTCTTTCTCTCCATTTTGTGCAATTCTTTTTAAGGTACTAGCAAGATTTGTTTGAACTAAAATATCTCCTTTAGAAAATCCATTAGTTTTCGTAAAAATTTTTTTTGCCTCTTTATTTTTTGAAAACTTCTTTTTGTACTTATTTAGATTTTTTGCCTGAAAATCAGATAAAGCAAAGCCCTCCTTTGCTAAATTAATTGACGGATTAATTAATGATTTAATATCAATTGTTCCAAACTTTCTTGAAGCGTAAAACATACCCGATACAGTCCCTGGAACTCCTGAAGCCAAAATAGAATTTAAGCTTAATCCTTTAATAACTTTTCCAGAATTATCTTGGAACATTGTTTCAAAAGACTTTTTTGGTGCTCTTTCCCTATAGTCAATGGACAATGTTTCTTTTGTTTCAGCCAAATGCAATAGCATGAATCCGCCACCGCCAAGATTGCCAGCCGAAGGATTTACCACAGCTAATGCAAATGCTACTGCTACAGCTGCATCGATAGCATTTCCGCCTTCTTCTAAAACTTTCATTCCTATATCTGTAGCGAGATGATGTCTTGAAGCAACTGCGTAAGACTCAGATTTTACAAATGAGGAATGAAAAAATAATAGGATTAAAAAAAATGCTATTACTGGATATTTTGAAATAAAGATTTTGCTAATTTGGCTTATCTTCAGTATGCCTTTCTCCATTGAATATCGCAGCAAATTCTAAAATCTCATTAGACTCATTGAAGACTCTATGAAACGCACCATCTGGAACCGGTATAACATCTCCTTGTTTTACTTCAAATTTTGAATCATCTATTTGCATAATCCCTATGCCTTTATAAAAAACATAAACTTCTTCCTGACCTTCGTGTTTGTGGCCAGATGTGCTTTTGTTTGGATTTAACTTTGTTATGCTAGGAACGAGCTTTGATAAAGAATTATTGTCCAGTACAACATATCTATCATCTTGCTTTACAATGTGCCAATTTTTGTCCATCTTTAAATTATATATGATTCAACTTTTTTTATCATTTCAGAAATGTTCTTTGAAGAAGTGATTTCTCTTCCCAAAACAATATAATCACTCCCATTTTTCGTTGCCTCTTTTAAAGTTGCGACTCTAGATTGATCATCATTATTTTGCTGAATTCTTATTCCTGGAGTTACAGTAATAAATTTTTCACCTAAATTTGCTTTGACTTCAGGAACTTCTTGAGCTGAACATACTATGCCATCAATATTATTTTGCTTAGCGCTTTTGGAAAGAATTTTAACTAACTCAGGAATTTGTATATTAAACCCCATGTTTTTAATATTATTTCCATCTAGACTAGTAAGGACAGTGACTCCAATTAAAAGAGCTTCACTCTTCGTATGCTCTTTTGCTTCCCTAGCGGCTTGAATCATTTCTTCTCCCCCAAGAAGATGTATATTTGTCATCCAGACTTTCTGATGCAGTAAGTTTTTCAGTGCTTTGTATACAGTATTAGGAATATCATGAAGCTTTAGGTCTAGAAAGATATCAAAACCCTGTTTATTTAAACTTTCTAGAATTTTAGGCCCTTCGCTAGCATAGAGTTGTTTTCCAACTTTCAATCTATAAATCTCTGGATCTAAAAGCTTTACAATGGAATTCGCCTCCACAGCAGAATCAAAATCCAAAGCTACGATAATTTGCTTAGGTTTAAGGATTTTCATCTTTGTTATTGGAAAGAGATTTTGAGTTTCTTTTAAACAGCCTTGGTAACTGAAGAAATAATGAAATAATAGCTCCAATAAGAACAGAAAAAATCATAGAAAATCCGACAGATACGCCTTCAATTTTTGCAAAGAATAAATCCAATGTAATTAAATTAGAATTTAAATTTGTGAATATAAAAAAGATCGAGACAAGAAGGATTAAGGAGATGAAATAAAAATATTTCATACTAATATTTTAACACAATCTAATTTACTCTTTGTTTCAATAATTTTGACGCTCTAAAGTAGGGTATTGACCTTTTTGGTAATTCTATAGACTCACCTGATTTTGGATTTCTTGCTCTAATAGATTTTCTATCTCTAACGCAAAAGGACCCAAAGCCTCTAATTTCAACTCTGTTCCTCTGTTTTAAAGATTCAATAATTACCTTTTGAATTAATTCAGCCGAAAGGCTTACATCAATTTCATTGTAATTTTCTAATTCTGCAGAAAGTAAAGAAATAAAGTCGGATTTCTTCATCTAATCTTTTGAAGAATCACTTAACTCTTCTTGAATAAGATCCCCTATTGATGTTTTAGTTTCAGATTCAATTTGTTTATTTTTTGAAATATTTTCCTTAATTAATTCTTTTTCTTGAGATTTTTCTAAAGCAAAAACAGATAAGTTTATTTGTCTATTTTTTCTATCGATTGAAGTCACAAGAGAGGTTATGGAGTCTCCTTCAGCAGGAAGATTATCTTTAAATTCTTTGTTTTTTATTTTTCCAATAATGTCTTCAGCTAAGCTTACAAAGATTGAGTCTTCTCCTATTGAGCTCACCGAACCAGTTAATTCTGTTCCTTTGGGATTATTTTTAGCAAACGTATCGAAAACATCTTCAGATAACTGTTTAATACCTAATGATATTCTTTCTTTATGAGGGTCCATACCAAGAATAACTGCCTCAACCTCTTGTCCTTTTACAAAGGATTTTACTGCCTCATCCTCAGATTGGTTCCAAGATAAATCAGATAAGTGAACAAGCCCATCGATATTTCCCTCAAGACCAATGAACATTCCAAAGTCAGTAATTGATCTTACCTCACCTTTAACAATATCTCCGAGACTATTATTTTCAGAAAAAGTCAGCCAAGGATTTTCCTGACACTGTTTCATTCCTAACGAAACTCTTCTTTTATCTATATCAATTTCTAAGACCATTACATCAACTTCGTCGCCTATAGAGACTACTTTGGAAGGATGGATGCTTTTGTTAGTCCAATCAATTTCAGAAATGTGAACCAATCCTTCGGTGTTTGAATCCAATTCTGCAAAAAATCCGTATTCTGCAATACTAGAAACTTTAGCTTTGTGAATAGAGTTAATTTGAAAAGAATCTTTGATATTTTCCCAAGGATCATTTGTTAGTTGTTTGAGGCCAAGAGAAATTCTTAGCTTTTCTTTATCAAAATTAGTTACTTTAAAATCAAGCTTGTCGCCAACATTAAGAACTTCTGAAGGATGATTTATTCTTTTCCAAGTAATGTCAGTAATATGCAATAAGCCATCAACCCCTCCGAGATCAACAAATGCTCCGTAATCAGTTAAATTTTTAACTATTCCAGAAATTAATGAACCTTCCTGAATCGTAGCAAAAATCTTTTCTCTTTCTTCTGAATTAAGATCTTCTTGAACTGCTTTTCTTGACAACACAACATTGCTTTTCTCTTTGTCGAGTTTGATTACTTTGAAATCTTGAAAAGTTTTTTCTAAATGATCAAAGCTTTCTAATGGTCTTGAATCTACAAGAGATCCGGGAAGAAAAGCTCTTACACCAGCAACATCGACAGTCATTCCACCTCTAACTTTTCCAGAAATATAGCCTTTGATAAGGGCTCCTGTTTCAAGTGCTTCTTCTAAGTTTTTCCAACTTTCGTCATGCATCGCTCTTATTCTAGAGACTCTTGTAGAGCCATGACCGTCTTCAACTGCTTCAAGCGATACTTTTACTTCATCGCCTATTTCTAACTCACCATCAACTTCATCAGCTAAAAATTCTGTTCTTGGAATGAGAGATTCTGATTTCAAGCCAACATGAACTGTGACCCAATCTGATGTCAAGTCTACTACTACTCCAGAGATCAATGCTCCTTGATCAAAGTTCAAAGTTGTAAGACTTTCATCTAAAAGTTTTTCAAATGCTGTTTCTGTCATAATATTTTAAAGTTCTCCATTACCTCATGTTCTACGTCTTTAATGCTCATATTAGTTGTATCAATTATTAGTGAGCCTTTAGCTGGTTTTAAAGGAGATATTTTTCTATTCATATCTTCTTCATCCCTTTGCTTAATTAGTTCCAAAAGGTCGTGCATGATAACGCTCATGCCCTTTTCTTTCAACTGATTCGCTCTTCTTTCTGCTCGAACTTCAGGAGATGCCTGGAGAAACACCTTCAAAGCTGCTTCAGGGAAAATCATGGTCCCCATATCCCTGCCATCTGCAATAAGGCCTTTTTTAGGATCGTAAGCATTTCTTTGGATTTTGATTATTGCTTTTCTAATTTCTGCTTCCTTAGCAATTTCTGAAGCTCTAGACGCAATATTTTCATTTCTTAGCTCCTCTGCCAGTACCTTACCGTTCAACTCTATCTCGCAAATACCTTCTTTGAAATTGGTAAGAAGCTGGATTTTTGATTTATTTAAAAATTGAATAATTTCTTGCTCAGTTTCTAACCTTCCTTCTAAACTTAAATATCCAATAAGTCTATAAATAAGTCCGCTGTCTAGAACATTCCAATTTAATTTTTCAGCTAAAGAAAAGGCAAGGGTCCCTTTTCCTACTCCACCTGGACCATCTATAGTGATTATATTTCTAACTAAGTTCAAAATTACATCCAAGGGTTTTACCAAGATCAATAAACTCTGGGAACGAAGTATTGATGCTCTCGGGTGCAGAAATTTCAATAGAAGAACTGCTATTCAAGCCAGCTATTGCAAATGACATTGCAATTCTATGGTCATAGTAAGTCTCAGCCAAAAAATTTGGCGACTTGTAATCTTTACCTTTGCCTTCAATGCAAAAAATACTATCTTCAAAAAAGTTATTTATCTTCATCTTATCTAAACCCTCTTGCATAGCTTTAAGCCTATCGCTTTCCTTGTGTTTTAATTCTTCTATCTCATAAAAATTTGAAGTACCTTCTGCAAATGAGCAAGCAACAAATAACACAGGAAGCTCATCAATTAAGTTTGGTACGTCTTCTGGTACTACTTCACAAGCATGAAGAATAGAGCTCTTTACATTAATATCTGCAATGGGCTCTTTACCAAACAAAGAGTGATTGAATACTTGGATATTTCCTCCCATTTCTTTCAATTTATTTATAAGGGCAATTCGAGAAGGATTCATGCCAACTTCTTTTAGAGTAATATTAGAATTTTTTGAAATCAAAGCAGCTACCATAAAAAAAGCTGAAGAAGAAAAGTCTCCTGGAACTTCTATGTCTTGAGATATAAATTTCTCAGTATCTTTTAATTTTGTTTCCGTTGCAGAATAAGTAATACTTGCTCCGAAATATTCAAACATCCTTTCGGTATGATCTCTTGATATTGATTTTTCTGTAATTTTTGTCTCGCCTTTAGCACCCAAACTAGCAAATAAAATTGCAGATTTCACTTGCGCACTTGCTATTGGCATTTCGTAATTTATGCCAATTATCTTCTTAGAAGGAACTATATGCAAAGGAAGAGTATCTTCCTTTGAGCCAGATATGTTTGCTCCCATCTCAACTAAAGGCTCAATTATTCTTTTCATTGGTCTTTTAGAGAGAGATTCATCTCCTGTAAGACTTGAAGAAAAATTCTGTATTGATAATAATCCAGACATAAGTCTGACCCCTGTTCCAGAGTTCCCAAAATAAAGTTGGTTTTCTGGTTTCTTTAATCCTCGAAATCCTTTGCCCTCTACAAAATAAGATTCATTTTCCTTAAAGATATTTACACCAAGTTGTTTAAGGCTGTTAAGAGTATTGATTACATCTTCGCTTTCTTGAAGGTTAGAAATTTTAGAAGTGCCCTCTGAAATTGAAGCGCATATTAGCGCTCTATGAGATATAGACTTGTCACCTGGGATTTTTATCTCTCCCTGAAGTCCTTCAGATGGTTTTGAAATAAATTTCATCTATTCAAAGATTCTTTAGTCTTTCTGATTTTTTTTAAATGCTCTTCTAGCTTTTTTTCATTACCTTGTAGAATAAATTCCTTGATTTTTTTAATCTCTTTCTCAAATTCACTTATATCTTTCAATAAATTTTTTTTATTTAAAGAAAAAATATTTTCCCACATTAAGGGGTCGCTTTCTGCAATTCTTGTAAAATCTTTTAAGCCTCCACCGATAAATTTTTTATATTCTGATATTTTTCTTTTTGAGAAAAGAGAAATCAAGCTAAAGGCTACAATATGTGGAACATGGCTTGTTAAAGAAAATACCTTGTCATGTAATTTCGGATCTAAATAATGAGTTTTAGAGCCTAACTCAGACCAAAATTCTTTGCATATTTGCAAGGTAGAATTGGACAAACCCTTGTGTTTAGAAATTATTGATATTTTATCTTGAAATAAGTCCTCTTTAGAATTAAAAAAACCACTTTTTTCAGATCCTGCAATAGGGTGAGATAAAATAAATTTTGATTCAAGCTTTTTTGTCCTAATTTTATTTAGCAAAGACTCTTTTACACTAGTGCAGTCGGTAATAAATTCAGCTTCATAAAAATAATCTAGATATTCATCAAATCTATTAAGAATAACTTTAGGAGGAAGTGCAACAACTAGAAGAAGTTTCTTTGAGCTCTCTATTTTTTCTAGGCTGCCAATTATAGTTTTTGATTTTTTTGCATTATTTAAGTAAGACTTATTTTTATCGATAGCCAAAACTTCAAAACCGTTTTTTGAAAGCCTTTTTGCTACTGAGCCCCCAATTAAACCAAGACCGATAATTAAAAACTGGATGTTTTTTTTATTTTTTAGAAAGGTCTTTTTCATAGTCCTCTAATACTTGGAGAAAAAAATCCATCTCCTCTTCAGTGCCGATGGAGACTCTCAAATGTTGAGGCATTTCATATACTTTTAACGATCTGAGGATAACACCCTTCTCTAAAAAATATTGAAAAGCAATATCAGAGTCCTGCTTGGCATCAAAAGAAATAAAATTTCCCCAGGATTCAATAAAGTTATAGTCAAGATTAGTGAAAGCTTTTTTTACTCTATCCATACCGGAAGAATTAATTTTTATAGATTTACTGATATGTTCTTGATCAGAAAGAGCTACTTTTCCCATATCTAAGGCTAGAGAGTTTGCGTTAAAGGGCTGTCTGACTCTATTAAGATAGTCAGATAACTCAGGATTTGAAACGCAAAAACCTAATCTTAATGCTGCCAATCCATGAGCTTTAGAAAAACTTCGTGAAATGACTAAATTGGGATGATCATCAATTAATGAAAAAGGAATATCAAACTCTGAACCTTCTATGTATTCAAAATAAGCTTGATCTAAAAAGACTAGGATATCTTCAGGTAAGTTTGTCAAAAAATCTTTTATCTCTAGAAGAGTTTTTGCCGTTCCAGTTGGATTATTTGGTGAGGCAATAAAAACAACTTTTGTTTTGTCATCTATTAGATCAGACATTAATTCTAAATCGTGACCCCAATTTTTTGCTTTTGATTTTACTGGAACAGCCCCAGTTGCTTTTATAGCTAATGGGTAAATGGCAAAACCATGTTGAGAATAAATTGCTTTTTTGCCTTCTCCTAAAAAACATCTGGAAACAAACTCAATTAAATCATTAGAGCCATTGCCTATTGTTATTTGGTCCATATCTACATTATATTTTTTTGATATTGCATCCTTTAAATCATAAGCGTTTCCATCAGGATATCTGTTTAATTCGGATGAAAAACTATTCATTTTTCCTTGAAGCATATCTAAAGCCTTTGGGCTTGGTCCCAAAGGATTTTCATTACTTGCTAGTTTTATCATTTTTTTCAGACCTAATTTTTTCTGGGTATGTTCTAGCGGCAATCCTGGTTCATAGGGCTTAAGCCCAAGAACACCTTGGTTGAGATTTTCTAAAAATGAATTTTTCACAGATCAGTATGCTGCTGGATAGGAACCTAAGACTTTAAAGTCATAACCAACCTTTTGAAGTTCTTTAAATAATTTTAAAACATTTTTATCTGAAGCATGCCCAGAGAATTCTAAAAAGAAAGAATATTGCCACTTATTTTTCTTAACTGGTCTGGATAAGATATTTGTAAGATTAATTTTATTCTTATTTACTATCTGCAAAACTTTTAATAAAGCTCCTTGTTCATTCTTTAAATTTAAGCTTATTGAAGTTTTATCATCAGATGTTTTTCCCGGAAATTCATGTCCAATTACTAAGAATCTAGTTGTGTTAGTTATTTGATCTTGAATTTTTTCTTTCAATAAATTTAAAGAATAAATCTCAGAAATTTTTTTTGGTCCTATAGAGCCTTTTCCAGATTTATTCTTAATCAATTGAGCTGCTTTTGCAGAGCTCTCGACTTCCAATATTTTTACTCTGGGAAGATTTTTACTCAGCCAATTACGGCATTGGGCAAAAGCTTGGGGATGCCCATATATGGTATTAAGATTTTTTATATTTTTTTCAGATGAAATCAGACAATGTTCGACAGGTAATTCCAATTCTGAGCAAATTTTTAAATTACTTTCAATAAGATAATCTAAAGATTGATTAACCATTCCTTCTATTGAATTTTCAAAAGGCAACATCCCGTATGAATTTTTGTCCTTAGCTACTTCTTTAAAAATATCTCGGATATTTTCTGTTTCTATCTTTTCAACAGAACTTCCAAAATGTGTTGTTGTTGCAATTTCGGAGAAAGTTCCTTTAGGGCCCAAGTAATAAACTCTTATTTTTTTTTCAAGAGTGAAACATGCAGAGATAATTTCTTTAAAAATAAATTTAATATTTTCTGAGGGAATAGAGCTTTTATTTTTCTTCAGTAAAGTCTTAATTAAACTTGCTTCTCTGTCCGGTCTATAAAATGTCTTCTCGCCTGATTTCTTTTTTATTTTTCCAGCATTTATAACAAGCTTAGATCTTTCATGAATAAGATTGAGAAGTTTTTGATCGATTTGATCAATTTCTCTTCTATTGTCAGTTAAATTTTTTGGTAGATTTTTTTCAGCCATTATTTTTTTCAAATTCTTTCATAAAATCTATCAAAGCATCTACCCCGTCTTCTGGAACTCCATTGTAAATACTTGCCCTCATCCCTCCTACAGATCTGTGACCAGCAAGATTTAATAATCCGCTTTCTTCAGACTCTTCTAAAAACTTCTTATTTAAAGAGTCTTCTTTCAATAGAAACGGGACATTCATAATGGATCTAGATTCTTTATCTACATCATTTTTATAAAAATCGCTTTGGTCAATATAAGAGTAAAGTTTTTTAGCTTTTGACTCATTAATAACCTTTTGGTTCATAAGACCCCCATTCTTTTTTAACCATTTAAAAACCATACCTGATAAGTACCATGCAAATGTAGGTGGCGTGTTATACATTGAGTCTGAATCAGCATAAGTCTTATATTGCATCATAGCGGGAAGATTATCTTTTTCCTTTAAGAGATCTTTTTTTATGACAATGATGGCTAATCCAGAAGGGCCAATATTTTTTTGAGCTCCCGCATACAACATACTGAATTTTGAAACATCAAGAGGTTCAGAAAGAATGCATGATGAGCAGTCTGCAATGAGGCTTCTCTTAGGAAGATGATCTAAGTTTCTTAGACAAACACCATCGATTGTTTCGTTCAATACGAGATGGGTGAAAACAGACTCAGGATCGATTTTCCAGGTATTAGGCTTTGGATATTTTTTATAGGATACATCTGCTGACGATGCAGAAATTTCTACCTGTCCAAATTTTTTTGCTTCCTTGATAGCTTTCTTAGACCACTGACCAACATCAAGATAACTGCATAGAGCCTGATTATTATCTAATAGATTCATTGGAATCATTGAAAATTGCAACGAAGCACCTCCTTGAATAAAAAGAACATCGTAGTCATCATTTATTTCCAAGAGGTCAATGAAATCCTGTTTTGCAGTTTCAGCTATATCTACAAATTCCTTGCTTCTATGACTCATTTCCATAACAGATAAGCCTTTTCCCTGCCAATCAGGTATTTCTGCATTTAATTGATCCAAAACTTCATTTGGAAGTGCTGCGGGTCCCGCACAAAAATTGTAATTTCTAGACATAGTTAAATTATTTACGAATCGATAGCTAATGCAAGTCCGTTGAGAGCCTCATCTTCTTTTAGTTTGATCACTCTTACTCCCTGAGTATTCCTTCCAATCAAACTAATTTCTGATACTTTGGTTCTTACAAGCATTCCTTTGTTGGTAATAAGAATTACTTCATCCATTTCGCTAACTTCTTTAGCAGAAATTAGTTCTCCATTCCTATCAGAAGTCTGCATGGCTATAACGCCTTTAGCACCTCTTTTGGTTTTTCTAAAATCGTTAACTTTTGATCTTTTTCCATACCCATTTTCTGAAACAGTTAATATCTCCGATTCTTTAGAGGGTTTTAGTAAAGAAATAACTTTTTGATCTCCGCCTAAGGAAATTCCTTTCACTCCCCGAGTGTCTCTGCCCATGGATCTAGCATCTACCTCATTGAAAAAAACTGCTTTTCCAGCATTAGAAACTACCATTAAATCAGCACTGCCATCAGTTAATAGAGTTCCGACAAGCTCATCATTATCGTCGAGTTTTATTGCTCGCTTACCATTTTTTCTTGGCTTCTTAAATTCTGACAGGGGGGTTTTTTTAACTATCCCATTTTGTGTTGCCATGAATACATAGGCCTCACCCTCAAAAGACTCAACATCTAAGAGGCTAGTTACTCTCTCTGATTCATCTAAATCAATTAAATTTATAAGAGGTCTTCCTTTTGCGGTTCTTGAAGCTTGAGGAATTTCGTAAACTTTAAGCCAATAAACCTTTCCTAGATTTGAAAAACATAAAAGGGTTCTATGAGTATTAGCTACTATCAATTGTTCGACAAAATCTTCGTCTTTAACTGATGCAGCGGTTTTGCCCATTCCTCCTCTTCTTTGAGATTGATATACCTCAAGAGGTTGAGTTTTTGCATAGCCCATATTCGAAATGGTAACAACCATATCTTCAGGCTTAATTAAATCTTCAGTCGATAGATCTAATTTATCTTCGATGGGAGTTTTTCTTTCATCGCCAAATTCGTCTTTAACGGATAATAGTTCTTCTTCAATAACTTCTTGCAGCCTTTCGGGATTTTCTAATATTTCATTCAAAGCAGCTATATCCTGAAGAACCTCTTCATACTCGTTTATTAAATTGTCTTGCTCTAAGCCAGTAAGCCTCTGAAGTCTTAAATCTAAAATTGCTTGAGCTTGTTTAGAGGAAAGTTTATAGCTGGAACCTGAAAGACCAAATTCTTCAAAAATATCATCAGGCCGAGTATCAATAGAGCCTGCTTTTTTCAATAAATTGTTTATCAAAGTAGATTTCCATTTTTTAGCCAATAGCTTGCTTTTAGCCTCATTTGGATCTTTAGATTTTTTTATTAATTCAATTATTGGGTCAATGTTTGAAAGGGCAATTGTCAGGCCTTCTAAAATGTGACCCCTATCTTTTGACTTTGCTAAATCAAAAGCTGTTCTTCTAGAAACAACAGATCTTCTATGGCTTAAAAATATTTCAAGAAGTTCCTTTAAGTTTAAAACTTTTGGAACTCTATCAACAATAGCGACGTTGTTTATACCAAAAGAGGTTTCCAATTGCGATTGAGCGTAAAGATTATTAAGTATCACTTCAGGGTTTTGACCTGCTTTGAGATCTATTACTATTCTTACCCCTTCTCTGTCTGATTCATCTCGAATTTCTGAAATGCCGTCAATTTTTTTATCTTTTGAAAGGTCTGCAATCTTTTCTACCAGATTGGCTTTATTTACTTGATAAGGAATTTCAGAAATGATTAATCTACTTTTTTCATTTTTCTCATTTTCAATTTCTACTTTAGCTCTAAGAACTACTTTGCCTCTCCCAGTTTTAGCAGCCTCAATAGCACCAGCCTTTCCATTAATTATTCCTCCTGTTGGAAAATCAGGTCCTGGGATTATTGTTACTAATTCATCAATGGATATTTCTGGATTTTTTAAAATTGCTAGAGCGCCGTCAATTGTCTCGCTTAGATTATGAGGAAGAATATTGGTAGCCAGTCCTACAGCTATTCCAGAAGATCCGTTAACCAACAAATTGGGATATGAAGCTGGAAGTACTTCAGGAATTAGTTCAGTGCCATCGTAATTTTCAACATAATCTACAGTTTCTTTATTGATATCATTGAGAAGAGCATTACTAATTTTTGCCATCCTTGCTTCGGTGTATCTCATGGCTGCTGCGCCATCGCCATCCATCGAACCGAAATTCCCTTGGCCATCAACTAGGGGATAACGCAGACTAAATTCCTGAGCCATTCTAACAACCGTCTGATAGATTGCTGAATCTCCATGAGGATGATATTTTCCCATCACCTCGCCAACAATTCTTGCTGATTTCAAATGCGGTCTATTCCATTCGTTATTCAGTTTGAACATGGCATAAAGAGTTCTTCTGTGAACTGGTTTTAAGCCATCTCTGGCATCTGGCAAAGCTCTCCCAACGATTACGCTCATTGCATAATCCATATAAGAACTCTTTAATTCATCCGTAATATTAACGGGAATTACATCTTCTGTTATGTCGTCCATAGAGAAAAATTAATGAAAAACTAATGAAATTTATAGTAAAAATAGCGACTCATTTAATGAGATTATTTTAACATTTTATAGGTGTTTTAGCTTCTAAAAATGGGGCTTCAGGACTTAAATTCAGAGACCAAGGTTGAAATAGATTCTTTAGCATCTCCAAATAACATTCTTGAATTTTCTTTGAGGAAAAGCGGGTTATCTATGCCTGCAAAACCTGCAGCCATACTTCTTTTTAAGATAAATACTGTTCTTGCTCTGTCAACTTCAATGACTGGCATTCCGTAAATAGGACTTCCTTCATTTTCTCTAGCGTCCGGATTTACTACATCATTTGCTCCAATAACTATGCAAACATCAACGGTATCCATTAAAGGGTTAACATCGTCTGGCTCAGCCAAAACGTCATATGAAACATTTGCCTCAGCAAGAAGAACATTCATATGTCCCGGCATTCTGCCAGCTACAGGATGAATTGCGTACTTAACTTCACAACCATTATCTTCAAGTAGCTCTCCTAATTCTCTTACAACGTGTTGCGCCTGAGATACTGCCATTCCATAACCTGGAACGACTAAAACAGAATTTGCAGCTTCTAAAATAAGATAGGCATCCTCTGCAGTAATAGGTTTAACCTCTCCTTGAATTTGTCCACTTCCTCCAGAAGATGAAGTAGCTGCCCCAAAACCACCAAACAAAACATTTGATAATGATCTATTCATTGCCTTGCACATTATATTAGTAAGAATAAGTCCACTAGCTCCAACCAAAGCACCGGCAACGATTAGTACATTATTATTAATCACAAAACCTGCTGAGGATGCTGCAAGGCCAGAATAACTATTCAGCAATGCAATCACTACTGGCATATCAGCTCCGCCGATAGGTGCAGTTAAAAGCACGCCCAATATTAAAGTCACACCAATTAGAACAAAAAGAATAGTTTGAGACGAAATATTCAACATGCCTGTTGATATGATTAATTCAAGCACTAATAACAAGGCAACTAATAATAAAGCTGATAAAACAAATCTCTGTCCAAATAGTACAAGAGGCTTGCCGGAAATAATTTCAGATAACTTTCCAAAAGCTACGAGACTTCCTGAAAACGTTATTCCACCTATTAAGACAGTAAATGAAATTGCGATAATCTGAATAAGAGTCGAGCTGGATGGATTAATGAATTCAGCAACACCAACTAGTAAGCTTGCAATTCCTCCGAAACCATTGAACAAAGCAACCAATTCCGGCATGGAAGTCATTTTGACGAGAGAAGAAGCCAAGACCCCTACAATCAACCCACCAATTAGAGCAATTAATAAATATTCATAAGCAATAATTTCGTTTTGAACAAGAGTAACTATGATTGCAATCAACATCCCAGAAGCAGATACAAGATTTCCTCTTTGTGCGGTCTCTGGTGAGCTCAGCATTTTTAAACCAAAAATAAATAAAATCGAAGCAAAAATGTAGGCTAAATTTACGAAAATTGAAGATTGAAAAAAAGCCATCATTTTTTCTTAAACATTTTTAACATTCTGTTTGTGACCAAATAACCTCCAACAACATTTATGGAGGCAAAGAAAACGGCAAAAGTACCAACTAATATTGATGAAAAAGTACCTTCTCCTCCTGAAGCTAAGAGAGCTCCAACAATAGTAATTCCAGATATCGCGTTTGCTCCTGACATAAGAGGAGTGTGAAGTGTCGATGGCACTTTATTTATCAGCTCAAAACCCAAAAATATTGAAAGCACAAGAACAAACAAAAGCAAAACTAATAAAGCTTGGGATTCCATTTAGTTCATTATCTCCTTTATGGTTTTGTTTATGTATTCTTTTTCATGAGAAACAAGACAAATTGATAGAATTTCGTCTGAGACATCAAGATTTAATTGATTCTCTTCTTCATTCCAAAACTCATCTATCAAATTGAATATATTTGAAGAATAAACTTGGCTTGAATGGAAAGGAAGTTCGCCAGGGAGATTAGTATTGCCAACTATTTTTACTCCATTTAGATCAATGGTTTCGTTTGGAACAGATCCTTCAACATTACCCCCCGTTCCCACAGCCATATCTACAATAACTGAGCCTTGGCTCATTGCAGAAACCATTTCGCTTGTTACAAGTGTAGGAGCTGGCCTTCCAAAGACTTGCGCTGTAGTGATTACAACATCAGAAGAAGCGCAAACTTTTTTCATCCCCTCTCTTTGCATTACGATTTGTTCTGGAGTTAATTCTTTTGCGTAGCCTTGTTCAGTCTCTCCGGTTTCTCCAATATCTATTTTTACAAAACGTGCTCCTAAAGACTTAACTTGTTCCTCTACAACAGGTCGGGTGTCAAAAGCTTCAACCTTTGCTCCTAATCTTTTTGCTGTAGCGATTGCTTGAAGTCCAGCGACTCCAACCCCAATGACAAATACTTTTGAAGGAGAGATTGTACCTGCAGCAGTCATCATCATTGGCAATGCTTTTTGTAGTTCTTGCGAGGCAATAATGACTGCAGAGTATCCAGCCAAATTTGCTTGAGAACTTAAAGCATCCATCTTTTGAGCTCTAGTAATTCTAGGTATGAGTTCCATGCTGATAGCTGATATATTTTTTTCTTTTATTTTTTTAACAAGAGATTTTTCATTAAAAGGGTCAAGAAAACTTACTAGCAAGGTACTTTGATTTATTTTATCAAGCTCATCCTCAGTAAGATTTCTAACACTGCAAATTATATCGGCTGAAGCAAAACCTTCATCGCGGTTTAGTATTTTCACTCCAAGATCTTTGAAATCTTTATCGCTACTTCCGAGGTGCTCGGCAAAAGATTTTTCTATTGAGATACTTAAACCTTTATCCAAGAATTTTTTAGCCGATTCCAAAGTTAAAGAAACTCTTGTCTCCAATTCGGGTTCTTTCGGGAAAAAAATATTCATATAAGATTCTTAGACTTTAATTTGAAAAGCAGTATAAATCTAACATAATGATAGGCAAATGAATATCGACCCAAAAGAAAAAGAAAAATTTAATAAAATAGCTGAGGAATGGTGGGATCCATCTGGAAAATTTGCTCCTTTACACAAAATTAATCCTCTTCGAGCTAATTATATTTCTGATAGAACTGAAATAAAAAATAAACAAATTCTTGATGTTGCATGTGGGGGTGGTTTATTGGCAGAAGCCCTTTCTACAAAAGGAGGTAATGTATCTGGAGTTGATATATCGGATGTTGCAATTCATACAGCGAAAAATCACGCAGAAAAGAAAAATATTGAAATCAACTATATTTTGGGGGAAGCGGAAAATTTACTTCCTGAAAAAAATGAACATTTTGATGTTGTAACTTGTCTCGAAGCAATCGAACATGTTCCTGATCCTAATCAACTAGTAAAAACATGTTCTGATCTTTGTAAGAAAAATGGAGATATTTTCTTTTCAACAATTAACAGAAATCCTAAATCATTTCTTTTTGCGATTGTCGGTGCTGAATATATTTTGAATCTATTACCCAAGGGTACACATGAGTATGAAAAATTTATCAAACCATCTGAGCTCATACAAATGATGGAAAATAACGGCCTTACTGTCAAAGAATTAACCGGTATGAGTTACAACCCTCTGACTAAAAATTACTGGTTAGGAAAAAATGTTGATGTTAACTATCTGATTCATGCAAAAAAAATATAAATGTTTTCTATTTGATTTAGATGGCACTCTTTTGGATACAGCTCCAGAGTTTTTAACTTGCCTTAATGCCACATTAAAAAAAAATAATCGACAATCAGTTACTTATGAATTTGTTAGAAATAGAGTCTCTGATGGCGTAGGAAGGTTGATTCAAGATAGCTTCATAATTGATGAAAATCATTCTGAGTTTGTAGAACTTAGAAATGATCTTCTAGATGAATATGATAAGAACTATCTTCTTTCTGAAACTTTTCCTGGCGTCGATGAATTTCTAAATGAATTATCCAAAAATAAGATTGACTGGATGATCGTGACAAACAAACCAAAAAAGTTCTCTCAAGACATTTGTGAGAAATTTGAATGGCAGCACAATGCCAAAGCAATAGTTTCTCCTGAAGACGTAGATGGTAAAAGAAAACCTGATCCAAGAAGTCTCAATGCTGCTTTAGCAAAAACAACTACAAAAAAAGAGCAATCTATTTATATTGGAGATAATTGGCGAGATATAGAAGCAGCAAATAATTCTGGAATAGACTCTGCACTTGCCTTATACGGTTATATAGATAAAAAAGACGCTTCTCTTTTAAACCCAACTTCGAAGATAAATCAAATAAAAGATTTAATAAACTTTATTTAACCTAATACTTCATCAGGACTAATTCTTTTAAATTTTCCTTCCTTGAGTTCTTTTGGTAAAAACAGCTTTCCTAATCTTACCCTCTTAAGTCTTGATACCTCATGACCTATTGAATCCCATAACTTTCTCACAGATCTATTTTTACCAGACAGGATAACCAAAGCAAACCAAGTATGAGATAGGGTTTCTTTGCCTTTAACAAGATCAGTAAAGGATATTTTTTCTTTATCGATTGTAATACCAGACATTAATTTTTTTAAATTTGAATCTGAAGGCTTGCCCCTAACTCTAGCAATGTATTCTCTTTCAATTTCATTAGAGGGATGAATAATATCATTTGCTAATTTTCCATCATTGGTAATCAGCAATAGTCCGCTGGTATTAATATCCAATCTTCCTATAGATATCCATTTTCCTGTTTTTGGTTTAGGCAAGCTCTCAAAAATGGTCCTTCTCGATGAAGCATGAGAGCACTCTTCTCCAACAGGCTTGTTGTACATCAAAAGTTCGGAAGAAGTTCTTTCGGTAATGTTTATAAGCTTGCCATCGATATAAACTTTATCCTCGCTAGAAATCTTATCCCCCAATTTAGCCGGTATATCATTGATAAATACCCTGCCTTCTTTTATAAGGCTTTCAACTTTTCTTCTTGATGAGTATCCGTTTTGAGCTAATTTCTTTTGAATCCTTTCCGTAGACAACTGCTTCTATTCTGAATTGTTTGGGGAGGGTTCATTCAGTAAGGATATCTGAGCTTCCTCGGGAATGTTTTGAATTTCTGGTAATTCTGGTAAATCTGAAAGTTTTGATAGATTTAAGTCATCTAAAAAATCTTTTGTTGTGGAAAATAAAGCTGGCCTTCCTGGAACATCTCTATGTCCTACGACTTTGATCCAAGATCTATCTAAAAGAGTTCTGATAATTTGACTACTTACAGAAACTCCTCTTACCTCCTCAATTTCCCCTCTGGTAATAGGTTGTTTGTAAGCTATCAAAGCTAAAGTTTCCAAAAGAGCTCGGGAATATTTCTGAGGTTTAGCTTCCCATAATTTTGCCACCCACGAAGAATATTCTTGCCTTATTCTGAGGCGATAACCGCTAGCAACTTTTACTAATTCAATTGAATTTGCTGAATATTTTTCCTCAATGGATTTTAAGGCTTCCTTTATTTCGTTTGATGTCGGGGGGCTTCTCAGATCAAAAGCAGACAATATTTCTTTTTCACTCAAAGGTCTTGAAGAAGAAAAAAGCAAGGCTTCAATGATTAAAGACAAATTATCCATATTCTTAATGTACCTTTTCCTTTGCTTTGACATGAATGGGGCCAAAAGAATCAGATTGAACCAATTGAATCATAGAGTCTTTAACTAACTCTAAAACGGCTAAAAAGGTAACTATCAAGCCAAGCTTTCCATCGGCCTTCTTGTAAAGATTGTAAAATTCCAAAAAGTTTTCACTTACCAGCAGTTCTAGGACATTGGACATTTTTTCTCTAGTAGAAAGTTTTTCAAACTCGATAATATGACTGCCTCTAAGTTTTTGTTTCTCTAATAGCTCATAAAAAATATTTGATAACTTATCCAATTCTAAAGATGGAAGAGCCTCTTTGGATTCAAACTCGGGAAGAGCTGTGCTTGCTGGGAAAAAATCTCTATTTATTCTTGGCATCGATTCAATTTTCATAGATGCTGTTTTGAAACGCTCATATTCTTGAAGTCTTTTAATAAGTTCTGCTCTTGGGTCTTCTTCTAGGTCATCTTCACTCGTTTCAGCTGGTAACATCATTCTGGATTTAATTTCTGTCAAATATGCTGCCATTAAAAGATACTCTCCAGCGAGATCAAACTGCAGTTTTTCCATTAATTCAATGTACTCTACGTATTGGTTGGTGATTTCAGCAACATTGATATCGAGTATGTCTAAATTTTGTTTTCTAATAAAATAAAGAAGAAGGTCTAAAGGACCTTCAAAAGATTCAAGAAAAATTTTTAAAGCATTTGGCGGGATATAAAGATCATCGTGAGGTAGAAATATTTGCTCACCGTTAACCGTAGCCAGATTAAACTCCGATTGCCTCGGGTTTTTTTCCTGCTCTTTTTTCATAATATAAGGGGCAATTATAGTTTAAAAAGCCTCAATTACACAAAATATTGTGTTTTAAAGCGAAAAATTGTCTATATATTGTCTTTCCAGAAGTTTGTAATTGGATATCTTCTGTCTTTACCAAAATTTCTTGCTGAAATCTTTATTCCAAGTGGAACTTGCCTTCTTTTGTATTCATTAAAGTTAATTAAATCAATAACCTTTTGTACATCGTTTGAATTAAAACCTGAGTCAATAATTTCTTTTTTAGTTTTATCGTCCTCAACATAAGCTTCAATGATTGGATCTAGTAGATCATAAGTCGGTAGTGAATCACTGTCTTTTTGATCTTCTGATAACTCTGCACTGGGTTCTCTATCAATTATTCTCTGCGGAATGGCTTTGCCAAGAGAATTTCTGTAGTTTGCCAACTCATATACTGTTGTTTTGTAAACATCTCTTAGTACAGAAAATCCTCCTGCAGTATCGCCATATAAAGTTGAATAGCCGACAGCTGCTTCACTTTTATTACCTGTTGTGAGAACCAAATATCCTAAATTATTTGAAAGAGCCATCAGAGTTACTCCTCTGCATCTTGATTGGAGATTTTCTTCGGTTTTATCAAATTCTCTAGGCTCTAACTTGCTGTCCAAAGAATTTTTAAACGCAGAAAACATCTCAGATATCGGAATTACTTCGTGAGAGAAGCCAAGATTTTCTGCTAGCTGTTGGGCATCTTCAATACTGATGTCTGCTGTGTATTTAAAAGGCATCATAACTGTATTTACCTTTTCAGGACCTAATGCATCAGAGGCAATTGCTGCAGTTAAAGCAGAATCAATTCCTCCAGATGAACCAATTAATATTCCTTTAAAATTATTTTTTTGAACATAGTCTCTTGTTCCTAAAACCAAAGCTTTATAAATATCAGAAATATCTCCCACCTCGCTTAATTTATCTCCTTGTAAATTTGTAGAAATAATATTGTCATCTATTTCAATCACAGCCTGATCTGTTTCAAAACTCTTCAAACGCTTCACGGTATCTTTTGAATCGACTATTAAAGAACTTCCATCAAATACAAGCTCGTCTTGTCCGCCGACCTGATTAACATAAATTATTGGTTTTTTAAATTTAGCAAAATAATTGCATAGCATTTCTTCTCTAAGATTCTTTTTATCTAGTGTGAAAGGCGATGCACTTAAATTTATGAGAAAATCTATGTCTTGATTGCATACTTCTTTTGTAAAATCTTCATTCCAAATATCCTCACAAATTGAAATACCAAACTTAAGGCCTCCATCTTCAAAAACTTCATGGGTTTCTCCCTTCAAAAAGTATCTTTTTTCATCGAATTCTTTGTAATTAGGAAGGATTTGCTTTTTGTAATTTTTAACAATTTTTCCATTTTGATAATAGAGTGCAGAGTTAAAAATATTTTCTCCTTCACGAGAAGGACATCCAATGATTATAGATATTTCTTTGGATAATTCTTTGAGCTCATTAGAACATCTCTCGCTTTCATCTAAAAAATCTTGTCTTAAAAGTAAATCTTCAGGCGGATAGCCTGTTAAAAACATTTCAGAGAATAGGATTAGATCTATGCCTTTATTTTTAGCTTTAATAATATGAGACTTTGCAAGGTCTAAATTACCCTGAATATCGCCAACTTTTGGGTTTTCTTGAACTAATTTTATTTTGTACATTGCTTAATTTAAGCTTTAATTTAAATTTAGAAGAGATAAAATCAACGGTCAAATGAAATATTTAACGGATAATACCAGAATAACAGGTCTGATGGAGGTCTCTCCTCCTGTTGAAGTTATTGAAAAACTTCCAATTTCAGAAAAAGTTTCAGAGCTAGTTTTTAACTCCAGAAATGAAATTTCAGATATTCTCCATGGTAAAGAAGATAAATTGGTTGTGGTTGTTGGTCCTTGCTCAATACACGATCCAAAAGCAGCAATCGAGTATGCAAAAAAACTTAAAACTCTAGAAAAAGATCTAAAAGACCAACTCAAAATAGTGATGAGAGTTTATTTTGAAAAACCAAGAACCACTGTGGGTTGGAAAGGTCTCATCAACGATCCAGATTTGGATAATAGTTACGATGTCAATAAAGGGCTTAAGGTGGCTAGAAAGCTTTTGTTAAAAATTAATGAATTGGGTTTGCCTGCAGGAACTGAGTTTTTGGATATGATCACTCCACAATACATTTCAGACTTGATTTCGTGGGGTGCAATTGGTGCCAGAACTACAGAAAGCCAAATACACAGAGAGTTAGCCTCAGGCTTATCTTGCCCAGTTGGATTTAAAAATTCTACTAACGGTTCTATTCAAGTTGCCTTGGATGCAATTGGCTCCTCTTCAAACAGCCATATTTTTCTTTCCATTACAAAAGAAGGAAAATCTGCAATTTTCAACTCCTCTGGAAATAAAGATTGTCACGTGATACTCAGAGGTGGAGAGACCCCAAATTATTCAAAAAAAGATATACAAAAAGTTAATGAAGACTTAAAAAAATCTGATTTAACACAAAAAATTATGGTTGATATGTCTCATGGAAATAGTCAAAAGCAGTTCAAAAAACAACTCATTGTGAATAAAGATATCTCTGATCAAATTGCATCAGGAGATAAAAGTATTTTTGGAGTTATGATTGAAAGCAATCTTGAGGAAGGAAACCAAAAAATAGATTCTCTTAAAAACCTTAAATATGGTCAAAGTGTTACTGATGCTTGCGTTAGTTGGAAAGATACTGAGGTGATGCTGAAACTTTTGGCTAAAGCCGTTGATGCAAGGAGAGAAAAACTTAAGCGATCTGCCTAAGTTTATGGCAAAAAAATCAAATTTATTAAATTTTGACAAAGAAATTGCCCTTAGCATTGGTCTCAATGAAGCAATTGTTCTTCAAATATTTAAAGCTGAAATTAAACAAGACTTAACTTCGCTGATTGACAAACTTTCGTTTATTGAAAAAGAGGAAATTCTTAAAGTTCTAAAGAAACTTCTTAAACTTAAGTTAATAGAAGAGTCATCGAGAGATACCTTTTGTCTTAAATCTAAAAATAAAGAAACTATTCCAGAGAGAAAGCAAAATATTTCTAAAGGATATCTTCCTTCGGACAATATTTTGAAAGAAGCTAAAAGTCTAGGTATCTCTGAGGACTTCATTAGAAATAAACTTCCTGAATTTAGAACTTATTGGTCTGATCGAAAGGATAAAAGCTTTTCTTGGGACTATAAGTTTCTTAAATATCTTTTAAAAGAATGGAGAGCCGAAGAAGAAAAATTAAATAAAACATCTAAAATGAAACCAATTCAAAAAAATTGGAGACCTTCAAAAGAGGCATTACAAATATTAAAACATGCCGAAATAGAAGAAAAATTTATCACCGATGCCTTACCAGAATTTATCTTATATTGGAGTGAAAGGAAGACAGCGTCAGATTCCTGGAATACTAAATTTCTTAATCATATTAAAAATCAATGGGTCAGGTATCAAAATTTGATTTCTGTGGTGAAGAAACCAACTAGAATGCATAAAGATTGGAAACCCTCAGAAGATTGTTTTGATGTTTTGAATTTAGCAAAAATAAATAAAAGTTTTGCCGTATCTCAAATACCAGAATTTAAATTATATTGGCTTGAGACGAAAGAAATGCGAAATTGCTGGAATTCAAAGTTTATCCAACACGTAAAGTTTAAATGGAAAGCTAAACATGGGAACACAAAAAATGTATTATCAAGATTAAAAGATCATGAATGGGCAGTTAACTTCAAAAATTAAAATACCTAAAAGCCAAGTAGAGCTCATTAATCTTATTTTTGCTGAATTGGAAATCACTTTTCACAATCAATTTCATAAAGCATTTCCTGATGAAGAAACTCTAACCTTAGCTAAGCAACTTTGGCTCGCGAAGCTAGAAAAATATCAAAATGAGATAGTATTCAGAGCAATAGATAAAATCATAGAAACTTCAAAATATTTGCCTTCTTTGAGCGCAGTTTTAAATCAAATTAAAGAATTAAAACTGCTTGAACAAAATATCCCCTCTCCAAATGCTGCTTATATTGAGGCAAGTTCTTTGGGAGAAACAAATCCTTTGAATTTTAATTGGTCCCATCCATTTGTTTATCATGCCGGTGCAAAAGTAGGTTGGTATAGGTTAAAAACAGAGTCTGAGTTTGATATCAAAAAGGCGTTCTTAGAAGCCTATGAGGAAATATTGGACGAGAGTGAATTTAAGGAAAACCTGCTCCTTTTACCTGAAATCAAAGAAGAATTTACTGAAGAAAAGCCCCTATCCAGTGATTTGCAAAAATTAAGATTGGAGAAAATAAAAAAGAAATACTTATAGGTTTTCCTTGATATAATCGCCCCTCGCCTCTATATAAAAGAAGAGAGAACTATTTAATGAGTATTGTTTCAAAGATTCTAAGCAGATCCAATTTAGAGTGGGCATCAATTTTCATTGGTTTTGCAATTATCTGGATGGTTTCTGGTCTATTCGTTCAAGAACCGGCTCCTGAGGCATTGATTGAAAAAAAAGATGCTGTAGTTAGGGTTATTGATCAAAAAGCAGAAAATTTCTCTAAAGAAATTGTAGTAAAAGGTTTTACCAAAGCTGATAAAAAAGTATCAGTCAAATCAGAAACCTCAGGGAAAATTATTGATTTACCAATTGCCCAAGGTACTTTTGTTAAAAAAGGCGATGTTATCTGTTCTTTGTTTGTTGCCGAAAGACAAGCAAATTTTGATAAAGCATTGCTTGATTTTAATTCAGCACAAAAACTTTACGAAGAAGAACTTTATTCATCAAAACAACTGCAAAATGCAAAGTCAAATTATGAAAGAGCTAAACTTGAATTAGACTATGCAAGCATAAAAGCACCGTTTGATGGTGTAGTAGATAAAATTGATTTGGACGTTGGAGATTTTCTAAGTCGCGGCTCTACCTGCGCGACCCTTCTGGATTTAGATCCTATGATGGTTACAGGTGATATTTCTGAATCTGAACTTCTAGATTTAACAAAAGATAGCGGTGTCAAAGTTATAACCAACGATGGACAAGAGTTTCAAGGTCAAATTACTTTTATCTCTTCTTCAGCAGATGAGATGATGCATACTTTTGACATTGAGATTTCTATTCCCAATCCACTTGGCAAGATCAAAGATGGACAAACAGCTGAAGTCGTTATTTTTGCTACTCCTGAGCCAGCTCATATAGTTCCACTTTCAATTCTAAGATTAGATGAGGCAGGTGATATTGGCGTAAGAGTCGTCAACAAAGATAGTCTTGTTGAGTTTTACAAAGTGGAAATCATTCAAGATACAGAAAAAGGAGTTTGGGTGACTGGTCTTCCTTTCAATTCAAGAATCATTACTGTCGGTCAGGACTATGTAAATAACAATGAAAAGGTTGATATCGCAATTGACTATAGACTGAATACTGATGAAAACATTAATTGATTTTTTTGTAGATCGCTACAAGGCTACATTCACCTTCTTAACCTTCATATTAGTCTGGGGATTTACTTCAATCATACAAATACCGGCTTCAGCCTATTCAGACATTAATATTCCATATGTATTTGTCTCTACTTATTACGATGGTGTCTCTGCTCAGGATGCTGAAAGGCTCGTTACTAGACCATTAGAGCAAAAGTTAAAGACCGTAGATGAATTAGTAGATCTTCAATCTTACAGCAGACAAAACATGTCTTATATTATTTTAGAATTTCCAGTTGAATATTCAAAAGATGAAGCTGTTAAAGATGTTAGGAACCTGATTGATGAAACTAAGCAAGATTTACCATCAGAATCAGAAGATCCTGTGGTAAAAGAATTCACTTTGGATGAGTATCCAATATTAGATATAAACTTAATTTCTGGTTCTGCAAGTCAGCGAGAACTTTTGGCTTTTGCCAGAGAGCTTCAAACTGCAGTAGAGGCTATTCCAGATGTTTTAGAGGCGCAGTTAAGAGGAGTTCCTGATGACTTATTAGAGGCCTTAATAGATAAAACCAAACTTGAAAGCTATAACGTCTCTCCAAGAGATCTCTATAATGCCATTGGAGATGCTAATCGGGCAATCCCTGCAGGAGACTTAAGATCATCGACTGGTAAGTTTTCTGTATTAGTCCCTTCTGTTTTTGAGAATGTCACGGATGTTGAGAACATCCCAATCATAGAAAACAACGGAAAGGTCATTACTCTTAAGGATTTAGTTTCTTTGAAAAGGACCTTCAAGGATAAAGACTCCTTTTCGAGAGTAAACGGGAAAGATTCCGTTACCCTTTCTGTCATGAAAAGACAGGATGCCAAAGAAGTAGTTGCTGCAGCAAAAGTAAATTACGTTCTAGACCAATTTCGTCCTAATTTACCTAATGGGGTAGAAATAGTGATTACCCAAGACAGGACCGGTTGGTCTTCTATGATGGTTGGAGAACTAGGCGGCAACATTCTTACTGCTTTGATTTTAGTAATGACCATTGTTGTTGGAACCATGGGCTTGAGGTCATCAACCATGGTTGCGGGTGCAATCCCTACCTGCTTTCTTTTCGCTTCAATTTTTTTAGCTGCAATAGATTACAGTTTTAATTTTATGGTGTGTTTCGGGTTATTGATATCCCTAGGAATGTTAATTGATGGCTGTGTTGTGGTAGTTGAATATGCTGATAGAAAAATGGCCGAGGGATTTGACAGAATTGAAGCCTATAAATTTTCTGCCAAGAGAATGTTTTGGCCCGTAACGATTTCTATCGGGACAACATTATCAATTTTTGTGCCAATGTTTTTTATGCCAGGAATTTCAGGTCAATTTTTAAGGCCAATGATTACGACATTGTTTATTGTTTTAATTGGATCAATTCTGTACGCATTAATATTCACTCCTGCAATTGGGTCAAGATTTGGTAATTTAGGAATTAGAAAGTCTAAAACTCTACAGAATGCCGACATTCTTGAGCATGGAGATCCTACTGAAATAGATGGGATGACAGGAACTTACGCCAGAGCTCTTACCAAAGTTATCGCCTCTCCTGGAAAGTTTATAGTTTTTGTTGTTTTAACCGTTGCAACAATTTTTATGTTGTACGCGCAGCATGCCCCTGGAAGTAGATTCTTTATTGAAGAAGAGCCAATGGAAATGGAAGTAAAAATTGAGGGTCGTGGAAGTTTTGGTGAATCTGAAAAACTGGGCTTTTTAAAAGAGATAGAAGATATTGTCTTAAGTATTCCCGGTCCAAGATCTATTTCTTTGAATATGAATGGCGTTGCCGATCCTAGAGATAGAGGTAATTCTGATGAAATAGGAACCATTTTTATTGAAATGCCATTTGAGAAAGACCTTCGACGCTCTGGCTGGGATGTATACGACGATCTTTTAGAAAAAACAAAAGATATACCGGGGCTTATAGTAAATGCAAAGATAAGAGAAAATGGCCCTCCGACCGACTCTCCGATAGAGATAGAAATATTTGGTAAAGATTTTGATTTGGTGACTGATGCAACAATAGCTCTAACAAATTACATGAAAGATTCAGTTCCAGGTGCAAAAAATATTTATAACACGATTCCAACAAATCTTTTGAAATGGACCATTAAAATCGATAAAGAAAGAGCTAAGCAATTTGGAGTAGCAACTCAAGACATTGGAGCTGCAATACAATTTATGACTGCCGGAGTAAAAGTAGGAGAATATAGACCTGAAGACTTGGACGAGGAAGTTGACATAAGAGTTAGATTTCCAGCCAACCAGAGAAGATTGGACCAATTCAATGAGCTGACCGTAAATACCAGATTTGGACAAGCTCCATTAAGTAGTTTTGTTGAGGTTGTTCCAGCTTATATTCCACCCTCTATAAGAAGAGTATCTGGAGAAAGAGCATTCACGGTAGCAGCCGAATATGCAAAAGGTGCACTAGTAGAAGATGTCATTCCAAAAATTGAGCAGTGGATTGCAGACAATAATGAGTATGAGAGATTGCAATTTAGATTTGGCGGACAGCAAGCAGAAACTGACGCAAACTCAGCTTTCTTTCTTTTTGCTTTTATTGTTGGCATATTTTTAATGTCCATTTTATTGATGATTCAGCTCAATAGCTTTTATCAAGTTTTTATAATTGTTTCTGCTGTTATTTTATCTACAGCCGGGGTTCAATTAGGCTTACTAGTCACACAACAAATATCAAGTGCCTTATTTACCAGTTTGGGAGTAATAGCTCTGGCTGGAATTGTTGTAAACAATAATATTGTTCTGGTAGATACATACAACGTAATTTCTAAAGAAAATCCTAATCTTTCTAGAGACCAAATTGTGGTTCGTACGGCAGCCCAAAGACTAAGACCTATCATTTTAACAACAGCAACCACCGTTATTGGTTTATTACCACTAGCCTCAGGAATTGGTGTAGATTTTTATCAAAGGAATATCGAAATTGGTGGGAGAGTTTCCGAGTGGTGGCAACCCATGTCCTTTGCTGTCGTTTGGGGCTTAACCTTTGCTTCAGGATTAACCTTGTTCTTAACACCTTGTTGGCTTATGCTACCCGAAGCTATAAGAAAAACAGTTAGAAACATAAAAAACACATTCTTAAAAACTGCCAGTGAACGATAAGACCAAAGAAAAAAGTCTAGACTTTGAAAAATCTCTAGCAAAACTAGAAAGCATTATTGAACAACTTGAAGATGGTGAGTTGCCTCTAAATGAATCAATAAAGACTTTTGAAGAAGGAGTTAAATTAACTAAACACTGTCAGGAACTTCTCACCAAAGCTGAACTAAAAATTCAAAAGCTTTTAGAAAAAGATGATGGCACGCTTGATCTAGAAGATTTTGATGACAAATAATCTAGAAGCCTTAGATCTAAAAGACCTGCCCTTTTTAAATAAAAATTTAAAAAGAATAGATAAAGCGATTCTTCAATCTCTTCCTCCTAAAAACCTCTCAAAAATTTCTAAGGCCATTCATTATTCTGTTCTTAATGGAGGTAAAAGAATCAGACCGCAGCTTGTTTTATTAATGGCTGAGACTTTAGAGGTTGATGTTAGTCAAAAAACTATTGATTTGATGGCAGCATCAGGAGAGTTGATTCATTGTTATTCCCTCATACATGATGATCTACCCTCTATGGACGATGATGATTTTCGAAGAGGTAAGCTCTCTTGTCATAAAAAATTTGACGAAGCTACAGCGATATTAGCTGGCGATGCAATTCAGCCTCTCGCTCTCGAAGTCTTAACTACAATAAATGATAAAAGATTAATGCCTGAACAAAAACTTCAAATAATTAATCTTTTTGCAAAAGCTTGCGGCCCAAAAGGTATGGTAGAAGGACAAAGCAGAGATATAGATGCGGAAGGAAAGAATATTAAAATTGATGCTTTGGATGAAATTCATTATCTAAAAACAGGAAAACTAATAGAGGCTTGCGTGGAATCTATTTGTATCTTAAAAAATGATTTACCCAAAAAACATTTAAAAGCTTTTTTAGATTTTGCAAAGAAGTTTGGCTTAGCTTTTCAAATCAAGGATGATATTTTGGATGTATTGGGAGATGAAAAGACAATAGGCAAGCCTATAAATTCAGACTCTAAACATAACAAAGCTACTTATCCATCAATCATTGGATTAGAAGCTTCACAATTGAGGGCAGAAAAATTATGCTTGGAAGCTTTAAAAATATTAAACAAGCTGCCTTATAATACTGATAATTTAATCAAGCTATCGAAGTTCATTATCTTAAGGAACAAATGACCAGAACTTATTTTGCAATACCATCCTCTCGTCCAAATACTCCTTTGCTTGATGAAATAAATTATCCTGCTGATTTAAGACGCCTTTCAAAGAAAGAACTTAATCAGCTTGCTGATGAATTAAGAGAGTTCCTAATCTATTCTGTTGCTCAAAGTGGAGGTCATTTTGGGGCTGGTCTTGGAGTTATAGAGCTCACCATAGCATTACATTACGTATTTAATACACCTGAAGATAATTTAATCTGGGATGTAGGTCACCAAACTTATCCTCACAAAATTTTAACTGGAAGAAAAAAAGATATACAAACAATTCGATCAAAAGGAGGTTTACATCCTTTCACTAGTATTGAGGAAAGTGAATATGACTCTTTTGGAGCTGGACACTCAAGTACTTCCATCAGCGCAGCTCTGGGAATGGCTGTTGCTAGTCCTGAAAAAAAACATGTAGCTATAATCGGTGATGGCGCAATGACAGCAGGCATGGCTTATGAAGCGCTTGCTCATGCAGGTTCTTTAGACTCAGATATCTTAGTTATATTGAATGATAACAATATGTCAATTTCCAGAAATGTTGGAGGCTTCTCAAATTACTTAGCGAGAATTTGGGCGAGTAAACTTTATTCATCTATAAGAGAGGGAGGCAAAACTGCTTTAAGATTTATCCCATCTGCCAAGAGTTTTGCTAAAAAAGCAGAAACCCATTTTAAAGGTATGTTAGCTCCAGGAACCCTATTTGAAGAGTTGGGATTTAACTACATAGGTCCAATGGATGGTCATAATTTAAGAGAAACTATAAGAACTCTTAGCAACCTTAAAGACTTAAAAGGTCCAAAGCTTCTCCACCTAATTACACAAAAAGGAAAAGGTTTTGAACCCGCTGAGAAAAAACCTATAACCTTTCATGCCCTAAATAAATTTGAATCTGAAAATAAGAAACCCAATGGAACAAAATATTCTGCAGTATTTGGAGAATGGCTTTGTAACAAAGCAGAAACCGGAGATAAAAACTTATTTGCTATAACTCCAGCTATGTCTGAAGGTTCTGGTATGAATGAGTTTGCAGAAAAATATCCGGAAAAATTTTTTGATGTTGCTATTGCTGAACAACACAGTATGACTTTTGCTGCTGGTCTAGCTAAAGAAGGTAAAAAACCTATTCTTGCCATTTACTCTACTTTTCTACAAAGGGCTTATGATCAGCTTATTCATGACGTTACTCTGCAAAATTTAGATGTAACCTTAGCCATTGATCGAGCTGGGTTCGTTGGTGGAGACGGAGCAACTCATGCAGGGATCTTTGATGTTTCATTTCTAAGATGTATACCTAATATGATAATCATGAGTCCTTCTGATGAAGCAGAGTGCTGGAAAATGCTTTCCACTGGCTATAACTACCAAGGTCCAGCCGCAATACGCTATCCAAGAGGTGAAGGACCGGGAGCAGAAATTTTAAAAAACTTTGATTGCCTCGAAATAGGAAAAGCTAAACTTATAAATGACGTAGATTCAGAAATTGTCATTTTCTCTTTTGGAAACGTACTAGACTTATCATTAGATATTGCGGATGAACTAAACTGTTCTTTGATAGATATGAGATTTATAAAACCTCTTGATGAAGAACTCATAGAAAAATATGCGAAGAACTGCAAACACCTTATTTCCATTGAAGAAAACGTAATATCAGGCGGTGCAGGTTCAGCGGTAAATGAGTTTCTATCAACAATAGGCTTTTCAGAAAAGCTAAAAATATTTGGTATTCCTGACGAATTTCCAATAGTGGGTAGTCAAGCAGATCAAAGAGAAGCAGCAGGATTAACTAAAAAAGAAATAATTAGAAAGCTTTCTTTGGAATTGAAGTTAGAAAAACTGAATAAAAAAATTTCCACCCAGTAAGGTCAAGCCAGAAAAAACTCCAGCAATTAAGTCGTCTAAAACAACCCCAAATCCTGACTTAAATTTTTGATCTACATATGAAATCGGATGAGGTTTTAAAATATCAAAAAACCTAAACAAAACTATTAAGATTATTGCAGCAATAAAACTTTCTTTTTCCCACTCATCCATAGCAAAGTCATAAACTCCCAACAAAGGCAAAAATAAAAAAGCCATCCAAGCTCCTGCAACTTCATCAATTACGATAGTTTTATGATCCTTTTCAGACAGTCCTCTGGTTGCTAGGTTGCATGCAATGAAAGCAACAAGTGTCAGTCCTAAAAACATGAGAAAAAAAATAAAATAACTTAATTGCACATATACGAACAAACAAAATAATATGAAAGCCGCTATTGAGCCCCAAGTACCAGGAGCTACAGGTAAGAGTCCTACTCCAAAAAAAGTAACTATCAAGTGAGAAATTTTCTTTAAATTTGGGAATTCATTCATTTTTTAAGATGGTTATAACCTTTTTGTTTTAAATATACTTTTTTCTCTTGATTATAAATTTTGATTCTTTTTGTCTTGGTGATTTTGCCAATTTTACTTATTTTAATCTTTAAGCTTTTCGCTAAGTCGTTGATTTTTTTTTCTCTTCTTTGTGGCACAGTAAAGCAGAGTTCATAGTCATCGCCCCA
>CACJRI010000002.1 GCA_902595715.1 uncultured SAR86 cluster bacterium | reverse complement strand
GAGCTTTAACATACTTGGATTTTCAAATTGTTCTAACATGATCTCCCTACCAGCTTTTTTAAATTCTTTTCGTCTTTGTTCAGCAATTGGATATTTTCTATCATCTACACTAAACCTTTTATCTCTAAGCATTTCCTGTGCAAACTCCATTTTTGTTACCCAATGCAGTCTTGTAGTCTGGGAAAACAAAATGGGTTTGTGTTTTCTCATTGAGTTGTAAGTTTTATAAGGATTCTTGACGAAATCCTTGGCTAGAAAATCCAAAACAACCCCTTTATTGATAATTCTTTCAAAGCTTACAATTACTTTGTAAGCACTAATAAGAAAAAGACTTTTTATTTTTGTTAAAAAATTACTCATTACAGAAGTAAAGATTTTCTATCAGAGAAATAAATATTTCAAGAATTTACCGGTTCAAACCATATTGGTGAAGTCCATGCTCTCTCTTGGATAGTAGCAGGAATATCAGATCTTGGTTCAACACCTTCTCTGAGCGAGTCCCAAGTTGACCATCGACAAACTGGATTCTCTAAAACCCTTACGTAATAAAAAGCTCTTTGATCTATCAAGAAATCAGGATCTAACCAAAAGGACTTAAGTTCTGATGCCCCTGAATTTTGGGTAACTTCACAGGTTTCAATGTTAACTTTTGCACCATTATCAGGACAACGATGAGTGGATGAATTGACAACCAATCCATCTGAGCATACAACGTCATATACTTTTTCACGGTGTTCTCCGTTTTCTAACCAACCTTTAATTATTTGAATTCTTTGAAGCGGTGCACCCAATGGGTCTGCAGAAGCCCATACCAAAAATTTTGGTTCCTTATCTTTTTCTATACTAATGGTGGAACCCATAGATAAATTATCCTCATAGGCTTTTTTAACAAGATCCAAGTCATTAATTTTTGTATCTTCAAAATCATACCCTGAAAAAAAGCGCACTTTAATTCTTGGACCACTGGTAGCAAAGGTTTCTTTTCTTCTGAAGGCGTCATAAATATCCTCGCGAGTGTTTTCTTTCGCCCAAACTCCAGTAAGACCTGAAGCTGAGAAGCCTATCAGTCTGTCTGTTACTGCCATATAATCTTTACCATTAATTTCAGAGAAAGATTCTGGTCTAAAGATTTTTGCAGCTTTAGCTAAAGCCCAATTAAAAGGAACTGAACCTCTTAGTTCTGGAGTTCCATCCAATAGACCAATTTTTGAAAAGAAAGTTTCTTCACTGTAGGAACCTCCAGCAACATGAGTGTCACTTGCCCCTATAAGGCCAAATTTGTAGGGATTTGTTATGCCTTGTTCAGCTAAAGTCAGTCCTCTTAAGTATGCGTTTCGGACATAACTTCCTTTCGCATTTTCTAAAACTTTAGCTTGCTTTTCTACCGGTATTTCAAATGCTGCCCACTCATCATTTTTTGATAGTAAAGGATGCGTTTCGGATGATCCCTTTGCTTGAGTAACTTCAACTAAAGGCTCATTTCTTGTTCTTTGCAGAGCATATGCTTCATCTACGGGTTTGCCGTCATAGTAAGTCATCCTAAAAGCAGCACCTCCTGAAATATTCGAATTATGAGGAATTGCCAAGCTTTCTATACCCTTAAGTCTCAGTCCATCCATCCATTTCCAAAGGTCTTCCGGATTTAAACTGTCGGCCCGTGTAAAAATTCTTTTGGGTAATTTTTTTGTGTCTCTAAAAATTACATTTCTGTGCAAATAAGTATCATAAATCTCAACCGATGAAGAATATTCATAGGCAGCAAAGGTTGTAAATGAACCTGGAACGTAGGCTTGATCTGCAGCTTCAATCGTTTTGAGCCAAGTATCGTTCATAACTTTCTGTAAAATCTTCATATCTACAGTTCCGTCTTGGATACTATTTGCCAATTCTTGAGCAAATGGTCTAAACATTCCTCCTCTTCTAATAATGGACAAAAAACTATTACTTACATTTTCATTCAAATTATGTAGAGGCTTAGTAATATCATATTGTCCAATTTCACTATCTGGATCAGCAGCTTCTTTAACCACACCTAGAAATACCCCATGATCCGTGACCGCATAAAAATCCAAAGGCCTTGATAACTGAATGTGATAACCAGTAGGATGCTTTATTGCTTCTCCTTTAGCGTATTTATAAGCATCATCGGGAGAAGCGGTAGTGCCAAAGGAATAGGCATCAAAAGAATTTTCCGTATGAACATGCAAGTCACCAAAATAAGCATTTTTATCTGGATTGGGACTAGGCTTGTATTCGACTAAAGGAATATCTCCGAATTTTTCTTGAGCCAACTCTTTTTCTGTTTTTTTCTCAAATTCAGAACAAGAGAAAAAAAAAGTAATTACTAATAAAAAAAATATATTTTTAAACATCGGAAATGACAGTATAACTGCCATATTCTAACATTCACAAAAATCTTGAATTAAATTTTTTCCTATTGGACAAACATATAAAATGTAAAAATCAATGAATATCTATACTCTCTTAAAGATTCTGGGTTTTATCATAATTATTTTGACTTCAATAATATTACCTTTGTCACTACTCGAGTCATCGATAGCTGACTTAACAGATCAATTTATTGAATGGAGTGGAAACAATCAATTATTAAACTCCATTTTGGTTATCTTTGCATTGGCAGCAGATGTTTTTTTACCAATTCCAAATGGCGTTACCAATACTTTTGCTGGAGCCATTCTAGGATTCTATTTATCCATACCTGTGATTTGGATAGGACTTACTTTGGGTTCAATAATCGGCTTTGCGATAGGAAAGTATGCTGCCAAACCTTTAGCAAAAAAAATACTCAGCCAGGAAGATTTAGAAAGATCAGAAGAGGCGGCAAAAAAATTTGGCATCAGTATTTTATTGATTGCCAGGCCTGCTCCAGCTCTAGCGGAAATTTCTACTGTTGCTGCTGGTTTAGCCGGCATGAAATGGAGTACTTTTCTAACCGTAATTATTGTGAGTAATTTATTGATTGCAGTAGTTTATGCCTTCATTGGAATAGCAGCTCTTACTAGTCAGTCAGCCTCAATAGCATTTATAGGTATTGCGGTAATACCTTTCCTGTTTTGGCTTTTAGCAAAAAGATATTTTTGAATTTTTAATGTTTGCTGCTTCGATGGGCTACATAATCCATCATTGCTAAAAGCAATCCAGAGATTATAAAAATGATGTGAATGATTACCATCCATTTAATCTCTACTTCGCTCACTGCAACATCACCTGAACCAGCTATTTTAAGAAAGGTTTCAAGCAGTCCAATACCAGATATAGCCAAAATTGAGGCAACTAATTTAATTTTTAGATCACTAAAATCAACTGATCCCATCCAATCCGGTCTATCTCTGTCATCTTTTGCAACATCAATTTTAGAAATAAAGTTTTCGTAACCAGAAAAAATAATCATCACAACAAGGTTAGCTATTAAAGCTAGATCCACCACTTGCAGTACAAACAAAAGTACTTCTTTTAACTTCATGCTCATTAAACCAGGAGCATATTGAATGAAGTGTTGAATTGTAGTTATGGCGATTAGTGCCAAGCAAAGACACAAAATCATATAAATGGGTGCTAATAGCCATCTGCTGGCATAGATTAAGCCCTCTAATAGATTTTCTATTGTTCTCATGATTTCCCCTGTTTTGAATATTATATTCTAGTTTTTTTAAAGTATCTTTCTCTACCATTTAGAAATCTATAACCCCATCTTCTTTGAGCTTGTCTAGTTCTTTTGAACCTATGCCAATGCCAGATAGAATTTCTTTGGAATGTTCTCCTAACTCTGGACCTCTAGAAGGAGTTTTTTTGGGCTCATCTTTAAGAAATACCGGACTATTAACAGTTAAGTTTTCTGTTTCAAAACTGTCCTTCGAAAAGTTAACCAATACCTCACTTTTTAAGAATTGCTCATCTTTTTTATGATCTGTAGATTTACTAAGAACACCAAAAGTTACTTCAGAGAATCTTAATTTTTCAACTATTTCATTCAAGTCATATTTCTTAAATATTTTTTCAAGTTCCTTATAAAGCTCTTGATAATTTTCGTTCATTTTTTGAAAGGATGAAAATCTTTCATCACCATTAAAATATTCAATATCGAGAGCTTTTAATAATTTTGGCCATTCTTTAGCCGCGTCGATAATTGCCAATAAAAGATATCTGCCATCTTTAGTTTCATAACGTCCACCAAAAGGATGAGGAGTAACTTCAGTCTTTTTCTCTGGAAAATCAGCATCAAAAAGTGCTGCTTGGATGAATGAACCATTTGACCATGCGCCGTTTGCCATTAAGGAAGTATTTACTTCTCCACCTATGCCTGTCTTTTCTCTTCTATAAAGAGCTGTCATGATACTCGCAAATAAAGATACTCCTGTAGGCTGATCTCCCATACCTATGGGCGGCATTCCAGGAGTAGAATTATCCGACGGTCTTACGGTATCCATTAAACCACTCCTTGCCCACCAAGCCATCGTATCAAATGCAGTTCTGTGCGAGTCTGGACCGTCTTCACCATAGCCTGTCAAAGATCCATAAATCAGTCTCTCATTTAAAGGCAGCAAGTCTGAGGCATTAATTTTCAATTTGTCTCTTATTCTTTGAGGCATATTAGTTACAAATACATCAGAAACTTTTACGAGTTCTTGCAAAATCTTTTGTCCCTTTGGAGCTCCAAGATTTAAGGCCAAACTTTTTTTGTTTCTTGAGGTTAGATGCCAACAATAGTCCTTATCGGAAACTGGATTCACTCTTTTTGTTCGAGTAATTAAATGTCTTAAGCTATCACCAACTTTTGGCGGTTCAATTTTGATAACTTCAGCACCAAAATCAGAAAGGATAGTTGTTGATACTGGTCCTGCAATAAAACTACCTGCATCAATAACCTTTAAACCATCCAAAAGTAATTTCTTAGACATAATTAAATATTACACAAGGACGCATAAACTTTGCAGAAAAGTTTTTATATTTATAAAAAAATTATAGTAAATTTAGAAAATTAGAAGAAAGAGGTAATCATGACTAAAGAATCATATTTTCTATTATTTATTTCTCTTGGGGTATTTCCTGCTGCCTTGGGATATGGGCTTAACCCTCAAGAGTTTCTGCCCGTTCTTTATGGAATTGAAGTAGCAAATAATAATTTATCCAATATCTTTAGAGCTGTAATGGGTCTATATATTGGTTGTGTATTGTTATGGATTTCAGGGGCTTTTAATAAAAGTCTAACGGTTCCTGCTTTATGGTGCATGTTTGTTTTTATGCTCGGGATTGGTTTAGGAAGAGCTCTTAGTTTAATTCTAGACGGAACACCAGATATGGTATTTGTATTTTTTATGTTTTTTGAATTTGTTGCAGCAGCTATTACTTTTTATTTCCTCAGGGCAAAAGCTTAAAGCAATTTTTTTTAAATCAATTAATGTTAATGTGTATATATGTCAGTTGTTTTAATAACTAATTCAAGAAATGGTGCCAAAAATATTGATATAAGCCGACAGGAGACCAATAGAAGCAATCTCAGAGAAGCAATTAATTTATGGAAAGAAATTATTGAAATTGATGAAAAAGAATATAAATCATTTAAAGATTTCAGCTCTGAAAATAAAGAATTAGAAAGATTGATACTTACAACTATTCCAAGCAGATTAACAAAGAACCATATACTTTATGGTTTAGATTCCCCAGAAAATATTTCATGGTTTCATATAAAAAAAATGGCAGACGAATATTTAAATGCTAGCGAGTGGCTGCAAATTAATTTTTGTAAAGATTCAACTAGGCAGTCTGTTGAAGAACAAGTCCAAAGAAAAATGTTAAATGAAGGGCTCCAATCTACTGGCTTTAATTTTTATAAATGTAAACCTAGTAAATGGGTTTACGCTGCTAAGATTTTGTCTAAAGATGAATATCTTATTAATGATCCCCAAAAGACTAGAAAAGATATAGATACCTTTGGAACAAATGGATCAGCAAATATTTGGATTTTTCAAAAGTATACAAAAGTTGGTGGCGGCCATCAGGATAATGTAATTATTGAAACACAACACTTTATTAGTGATTCAGAGGAATTTATTTTGGAAAATAACTCCAATGATTATTTCATTGCACAGCTTGATGGAAGGTTTATCGAAGCTCAAACTAAAAAAATAAGAAAGAATATTTCATCAGGATCAAAAGTTTTTGCAGGTAATACAGAAGAAGTTATAAATTGGATAAAAAAAATCTAAATTAAGTTCAACTCCTGCTGTATCTCTTTAGTTTCTGCAATAATTCTTTTTTTTGCAAAATTTAAATAATCACCATCTATATCATTGCCAACTCCCTTCATTCCTAATATTTTTGCAGCTAGGACCGTTGTCCCAGTTCCCACAAAAGGATCATAAACAATGCTTCCTTTTTTAATTCCACTAAATTTAATACACTGTATCGGCAGTTGGAGAGGAAAGGTCGCTGGGTGATTACCTCTGCTAATTTCTCTGAAGTTGTGATCACTTTTTGCGCCAATATTTTTTGAAAGCTTACTCGTTGGAATGTATGGAATAAACCATGCATTGCCAATACATTTTGGTTTATTTGGATCATAGGGATCATCTTTCATAACCTGTTTGAGAATAACTTCAAATTCTTTTTTTTCTTTTTCTGACGAGCTTTCTAAAAAAGATTTATAGTTTGAAAAACCAAGCTTTTTAGAAACTTTTCTTCTCGCAACAGCGCGGTGTCTATTTTCACTATATAGTTCAGGATATTTTTCATGCGTTTTATTTCTTTGACCAATAGCAAGTCTATTGACTTCGACATTTCCATCTTTTGTAAAATGAAAAATGCTCTCAGTGGTATTACTAGTATATCTTTTGGAAGTTATTGGTTTGTATTGTCCATAGCCTTTATCATGCACAGCAATATGTTTTACCCAAGTGAAATTATTTTGCAAAACAAACTCTTTTCTTACTTCATTACAAACATCCATGGCCACATATGGATCTGAATTAATTGACCCTACGTTTAAAAAAAAATGCCCGTCATCTTTTAAAACTCTTTTAATTTCTTTTGTAACCTGATTGAACCAATCTAAATAGTCTTTTCTAGACATATTATCTTTATATCTTGAATATTTGATATCAAGATTATATGGCGGCGATGTTATGACGCAGTCAATAGACTTAGGTTTTTGTTTGCGCATCCACTCGTTACAATCAATTTTTTCAAAATATGGATACTTCATAAGTTAATTATAAATAATTAATATAAAAGAAGTTATTAATATAAATATAAATGGTGCCCAGAGGTGGAATCGAACCACCGACACAAGGATTTTCAGTGCATGACTCGAAAAAAGAAACCCTTTGTTAGTGCATGTTCCAGACTCTAGTGTTCATATTAGTGTTCATATTTTTATGAGAAAGGATGAAAGATTTCCCTAGATTATGAACACATATCGCATTGAATTTCATAAAAAAATCCCCATATAAGTAAGTGTAAAGAAAGAAATATCTTCTTATTTCAAATTCCATTACTCACATTTATATACTCAATTCCGGGTATGTTTCTTATGGAGAAAAATATGCAAGTATTTAAATGCGAATACGAACTTCCTCAAGGGAAGATTAATCACAATGTTCATGTTGATTGGGATGATAAAGGCAACTTACATTTTACTGAGCAAGATCTTGGTGATGGGGTAAAGCAATTTTGGGGAACCGATGAGTATGAATACTTTATGATGATTCACCAAAAACATGTAGCAAAATTTATTCTTTGTTGCTTTTGGAAGGGGTTCACCTTTGAAGAAAGATTTACCGTTGCTGACTTAAGAAAATTATGTGATAAATATGAGATCGAATACGATACACATAATTGGTTTTAACAATTCTAAAAATATTATCTAGTTATTATTGGTTTTTTTTAAACTCAAGTTACCATTTAAAAGTTAAAGTGTATAAAAATAATAAATTTGCAAAAAATCTTAAATGGCAAGAACATCTCCGAAAATAATAAGTCTTTTCTCTGGGTGCGGAGGATTCGATTTTGGTTTTAAAGAAGCAGGTTATGAGATTGTGTATGCCAATGATATATGGTCATCTGTTAAGGAAACATATGAATATAATCTTAAACATGAGATCGTCATAGATGATCTTGTTAAGGTAAATAAAACCAATATTCCTCAAGGAGACGTGGTTCTTGCAGGCATACCCTGTCAACCTTTTTCTAATGCAGGAAATAGGAAGTCTACAAAAGATAAAGATGGAAACTTATTCCTTGAAGTAATTAATGTTGTGACAAATCAAAAAAAGAAACCCAAGGTCGTAGTTTTTGAAAATGTGAGAGGTTTTTTATCTTCTAAAGATGAGGATGGCAAACTTCTCACTGATAGATTTTCAGACGAAATGGAAAATCTAGGTTACATAACAAAATTTGAATTAATTAATGCTGCTAATTTTGGGGTTCCTTCAAATAGATTTAGAGTTTTCATCGTTTGTTATCTCAAATCATTGAAAAAAGATTATTTTTTTCCTAGACCTTTAGGAATAGAGACTCCAACTGTTGGTGATGTAATTTCCATGAAACTTCCTAAGGGTGAGAATTTAGAAGTATGGGATCTTCCTCCTTCCTCAAAAAACATTGTAAAGTTCATTAAGGAAGGTGGTTCATGGAAAGATGTTCCATATGATGAACTTGCTCCAAGGCATCAAAGAATTAGAGATAATATTAAGAAATATAGATCTCCAAATTTTTATAGGAGATTTTCAAGAAAAGAGATAATGGGAACAATTACTGCCACATCTTCACCTGAAAATAGTGGGATTCTTCATCCTTTGGAAGATAGAAGGTACTCAGTAAGGGAAATTGCAAGATTTCAAAGTTACCCAGACACTTTTAAATTCATTGAGAAAAGCATTCCAAACAAATATAAAATGATAGGAAACTCTGTCCCTCCTTTGTTGTCTAGACACATAGCAAAATCGATACTTGATTCATTGTTTTAATTTTCTAACCATTCTTTTGCTCTGATAACTATGGTTGGATCATCATCAAACCTACCAATACCAGTATTACAACTCTCACATAAATATCCTCTCACTTCACCTGTTTGATGATTATGATCCAATACAATTTTACTTATTCCGACAATTGATGATTTATTGCAAATAGGACATTCAAATAAATCATAATTTTTAGGTTTTGTTTTTTCCCACCTTTCTCTATCTTTCTTAGAAATTCCTTTTCCATCTTTAATTTTTCTACAACCTTTACATGAAGGTCTTTTAGTAATTAATCCACCTTTTTTTATTCTGTTATCTGGAAAATCATTAATTGGAAGTCTTTTAAAACATCTGTCACAGACTTTATGATCAAAAGTATCACCAACCTTTTCAATATCAAATATATCTAATTGACCCTTTCCGACACTAATAATTTTATTCGATCTCAAGAATTTAACTCTGAATTCATTATTTGAGAGTTCATCTTCAACAATCCCAACGTCATTTTTTTCAATGTCATTAAAACTGGTTGTTGCATATATAAATTTTTTCACGTTGAAAAAATAGCATAACTAATGCAACTATGTGAAAAATATGAACACTCAAACTAGTGTTCATAAGTGTTCATAAAATTCAAATTTAAAAAATGCTGTATTAATGGTGCCCAGAGGTGGAATCGAACCACCGACACAAGGATTTTCAGTCATTCTCATTATGGAGCAAGGTATTGGATTTAAAAATTCTTGCTCCAAAAACCTTTCATGCTTTGCATGAAATGCTTAAATTCTTAGTTTGTTTTTTCTTTTTTCTACAAGTTCTTTATTCAAAGAATCTCGTTTTTCATTTAGAGCACTCTTCCCACTTATATATTCGGCAGCAGTTATTAAACTGCACTGATAAGTCGACTTTTTAAATCCTAAAGTAAGATTTTCTCTATCTAAATGTACCGGATCAAAAAGTCCTAGGGGGTGACCTTCTGTATATTTCGTGGCGCCGCCTGTATCTGTTCCAATGTTCCAAGTAAATTGCTTAGTGAAAGAATGCACTTTATCGTTAGAGAGTTTTCTATTAGAAATCAGTCTTTCCCATTCAAATTTAGAAAAAATTTTAGTAACTTTATCAAGCACAATTAAATCATCTCTTTTTAAACAGTTGTCGCCGAGATCGGAACAAGAATCGAAATATTCTCTTAGAAAAGTTATATCTTTCTTATCTTTCTCAAAATCGTAGTGAGCATAAATTTCCTGATTATCTTTGAAATCCTCTTTATTTTTTGAATACAGAACTATCGAATTAAAACATTTAAGATGATAATCATTAGTAGGTTCCCACACATCGTCATTTGTAGAAATTACACCAGTGAAAAAAAGTGAGAGTAAAAGTAAATTTTTCATAACTAATATGTATTAATTTTCTTATATTGATTTTATCTTTTTAATATTTTCTATCAATCATGTATTTTTGCACAATATTCTAAATGTGCACGACTGTGCACAAATCTTTCAAACTGTGTCTAACTACTGAAATCGTCTGAAAGTATTGATTCTAAAGGGTTTGAGTGGTGCCCAGAGGTGGAATCGAACCACCGACACAAGGATTTTCAGTCCTTTGCTCTACCGACTGAGCTATCTGGGCAAAAAGAAATCAAATTCTATAGATATTTAGCAAGCTAATAAAGTCATTTATCTAAAGGGACAAAACCTTCAGCCTTATCAAAAGATTCGTTATTTAAAAAGTTTTCAAGTTGCTGACTGAGATAATCTCTGGACTCCTTTTTTGACAAATCTAACTGCTTTTCGTTAACAAGCATTGTTTGCTGTTGAAGCCATTCCATCCAAGCTTTTTTAGAAACGCTTGAGAAAATTTGCTCTCCTTTCTCTCCAGGAAAGGGCGCTCTATCCATCTGAGGTAAATCTTTTTTATATTTTCTACAAAAAACAGTTTTCACAAATAATTTTCTATAATTTCTTTAATTGGTTTTGGTATACCCATTTTAACTGAATCTGCTTTGCTAACCCAAACTGAGCTTGAACCATCTATCTTTAATCTATCTTTATTTTTTATATTGTATTTGACCGTTGAGATATTTAGTTTTCGATGAGATAAATTATGAATAATTTTGGGGAGTGATCTTTTTCTCTCAAGTAATGAGATATTGTCTTTACTCAAAAAATTTTTGTCAGGAAAAAGCCATAAATTTTTCCAGATACCTTTGCTGTCATTTCGCTTGAGCAATATCTTATTTTTCGAGGATATCAATAACCAATCAATCTTTTTTTCTTTTTTTGGTTTGGAAGGTTTCTTAAATGGAACTTTTTCTTGAATGCCTAATTTTAAAGCCTGACAATTTTTGCTTATAGGACAACTTTTGCATATAGGATTTTTTGGCCTACACAACAAAGAACCTAAATCCATTATGCCCTGAGAATATTCTCTAAATGAATTTTTTGGTAAAAATGCTTGTGCAAAACTTTTCACCTTTTTTTGAGTCTCATTGTTATCCATTGGATTAGTAATGCCTTTAAACCTAGCAATCACTCTCTTTACGTTCCCGTCTAAAATAACTCCAGGTAATTCAAATGCAAGGGAAAGGATTGCTCCTGCTGTAGAAGGGCCGATACCCGGAAGTTCAACTAATTTTTTAAAATCTTGTGGCAATTTTCCTTTGTGTTCATTCAAAATTATTTTTGCGGTTTTATGAATATTTCTTGCTCTAGAGTAATAACCCAAGCCACTCCACAAACTCATAACTTGTTCTTCAGAACTATTCGCCAGAGTTTTTACTTCAGGAAAGGTATTTATGAATGTCTTGTAGTATGGGATTACAGTTTCAACTTGAGTTTGTTGAAGCATAATTTCAGAAATCCAAACTTCATAGGCACTTTTTTTCTGCCAAGGAAGATTATTTCTTCCTTTGTTTTTTTGCCAATCAATAATTTTTTTTGAAAATTGATTCATGTTTATCATTTTACTGATTTCTGTCCGTTATAATGTCTTTTTGAAAGAGGATTAAGATGCGTAAAGCTGAATTAGAAAGAAATACCAAAGAAACTCAAATAAAACTTTCTCTAGCTCTGGATGGTAAAGGAGAAAGTAATTTAAAAGCAGATCTGCCTTTTTTTGTTCACATGATTGATCAATTATCTAAACACGGTGGGTTTGATATCGACTTAGATGCAAAAGGGGACTTAGAGGTGGATGCTCACCATACAGTAGAAGACGTAGGTATTAGTCTTGGCGAAGCATTTAATAATGCTCTAGGCGATAAAAAAGGTATTTTCAGATTTGGTTCTGCATACGCTCCTTTAGATGAGGCTTTATCAAGGGTAGTTGTAGATTTTTCTGGAAGACCTGGTTTAAGTTGGAATGTAAATTTCACAAAAGAATCGATTAACGATTTCGATCTGAGCTTGTTAAAAGAATTTTTCCATGGTTTTGTCAACAAAGCTCTTGCAACTGTTCATATTGATAACCTTAAAGGGGAGAATGCTCATCACCAAGCTGAAACTATATTCAAAGCATTTGCTTTAGCTCTAAAGACTGCATGTATGGTAGATCCTTCTAAAGGAGATGTTCTCCCCTCCACTAAAGGCTTGCTATAAATTAATGCGTCTAGGAGTAATTGATTACGGAGCCAGCAATATACATTCGGTAGCCAGAGCTCTTCAATCACTTGGCTCAAAAGTTTCAATAGTTGATACTCCTGATAAATTTAAAAGTATTGATAAGCTTGTTTTCCCAGGACAAGGTTCTATGGGTTCTTGTGTAAAAAAACTAAAAGAAACGGAAATGATCACTCCTTTATTGGACGCAATAAAATCGAAACCTTTTCTAGGAATTTGTTTAGGTCTTCAAATTCTCTTCAATTCAAGCGAAGAAAGCAAAGAGAAGGGTTTAGGCGTAATTAATGGAAGCATTACCAAAATAAAAGACATAAATAATGAAAATCTGAAAATTCCTCACATGGGTTGGAATAATGTAAAGATTGAAAAAAAACACCAATTATTTTCAGGAATAGAAGATAAACAATTTTTTTACTTTGTTCATTCTTTTGTAGCCTCAAGCACAGAAACCAGTATCACCACTACACACTACGGAGAGGAGTTTGTTTCGTCTTTATCCAATGAGAATATTTTTGCTACTCAATTTCACCCTGAAAAAAGTGGAGAAATAGGTCTCAAATTTTTGGAAAACTTTATCAATTGGAAGATTTAAATGTTGCCAATTCCTGCAATTGATATCCAAAGCGGAAAATGTGTTCGTTTACAAAAAGGAGACTTATCCTCAACTAAAATTTACTTTGAAAAGCCCGTCGATGCAGCAGCTCATTGGATAAAAAAAGGAACAAATAAACTTCATTTGGTTGATTTGGACGGAGCCAAATCAGGTAAACCTGAAAACTTAGAATATGTATTAGAGATTAAAGAAAAATTCCCAGACGTAAATCTTCAGTTGGGAGGAGGGGTAAGAGATCTTGAAACCTTAGATTTAATCTTAGAATCTGGTGTTGATCATGTAATTCTAGGAAGCATTGCTATAAAGGATAAAAAACTATTTACGAAAGCCTGTATAACCTTTCCAAACAAAATCATTTTGGGTATCGATGCAATGAACGGTTTTCTTGCTGCAGAAGCGTGGACAGAAGCTTCAAAATTATCAGCCTCAGACTTGATCAATTCATATAAAGAGCTTCCTATCAAATCAATTATTTATACAGACATCAATAAAGACGGCATGCTTTCTGGGCCCAATTTAGAAGAAACATCTGAAGTTGCAAAATTATCTCCTTTTCCCGTTATAGCTTCGGGAGGAATAAAAGATATAAATGATTTGATAAACCTTTCAAAAATTCCCAATGTTACAGGAGCTATCTGCGGTGTTTCACTTTATGAAAATAAAATAAACTTAAAAGAAGCTTTAGAGATGTTTTAAAAAAATGAGTTTAGCAGTTCGAATAATCCCTTGTTTAGATGTCAGAGGCGGAAGAGTGGTTAAGGGTATTAATTTCAAGGATATTGTTGACGCTGGAGATCCAGCAGAAGCCGCTAAAAGATATGATGCTGAAGGTGCAGATGAGATATGCATGTTGGATATCGACGCATCTTTTGAAGAGCGTTCCACAACAATTGAAACTGTAAAATCAATAGCATCACAAGTCTTTATTCCCTTTACTGTTGGTGGTGGAATAAAATCTCTTAAAGATATTGATATGCTTCTAAAATCAGGCGCTGATAAAGTTTCTATTAATACAAGCGCTATTCTAAATCCCGACCTGATAGTTGAGGCTTCCAAAGAATATGGAGCTCAATGTATTGTTTTAGCTATCGATGCTAAACAGGATGGAAAAATTTGGAACGTCTATTCTCACGGAGGTAAAAATAAAACTGATCTAAATGCTGTTGAGTGGGCTAAAAAAGGTCAGGATTTAGGTGCAGGAGAAATTCTCATGACTTCTATGGATAAAGATGGAACTAAAAGTGGTTTTGATAATGACTTGTATGCTCAACTTTCAAAAAATTTATCAATTCCTGTTATAGCATCTGGAGGAGCTGGAGAGCTTTATCATTTAGTTGATGCTGTAAAGCTTGGAAAAGCTGATGCTTTGCTTGCAGCAAGTATTTTTCATTACGAAGAAATTTCTATAAAAAAGGTTAAACAAGCCCTTCAGAGAGAAGGTTTTGAAGTAAGATTTTAGGTTCTAATAAATTTTTCATTTTTAAATTTATAAAAAATAGGCTCACCTGTAGCTATTTCTATTCTAACTATCTCTTTAGGGGATATTTTTTCTATATGCATTACAAGTGCTCGAAGAGAGTTTCCATGAGCGCATATCAAAACATTCTTCTTTTTTTTAAGAAAAGGCTTTATGACTTTATCAAAATACGGAATAACTCTATCTGCCGTATCTTTTAAACTTTCTCCTCCGGGAGGCGGTTGATCAAAAGACCTTCTCCATATATGAATCTGTTCCTCTCCCCATTTCTCTCTCGATTCATCTTTATTTAGCCCAGCCAATTCACCATAATCTCTTTCGTTTAATGCAATATTTTTTACTGTCTCTAAAGCTTCTTGATCAATCTCAGACAGAATTATTTCTCCTGTTAACTGAGCTCTTTTTAGTTCCGAGGTAAAGTGGATATCAAAAATAATATTTTGTTCTTTTATTTTACCCCCTGTGATTTTTGCCTCTTCCAGACCTTTATCAGTAAGTCCTGGATTTTTCCAGCCTGTAAAGAGATTTTTTGCATTCCATTCGCTTTGCCCATGTCTTACAAGAACTAAGTTAGAAAAATTTTCTTCTGAATTCATAGTTTCAAATCAGTTTTACGTTTATCATATCGCGCTTATGCCATATTTTATTGAATTTTTAATCGACAATTGGTTTATTGTTATTCCTTTGATCTTTTCATTATTTGCTCTTTACTTATTGGATAGGGTCTCAAAAGCAATTAATTTAGAACCTCATAAAGGAGTTGTTTTAATCAATAAAAAAAATGCTCTAGTTATTGATATAAGGACTCAAAAAGAATTTGATGAAGGAAAAATTAGCCAAGCAATACATGTAGGTCCTGACCTAGTGGCTTGTAAGAAGGAAATAGCGAAAGCTGATAACAAACCAATAATATTGGTATGTCAAAATGGTACAAATTCATCTCGTATGGCTTCAGATTTAAAAAAAGAAGAAATTAGCGTTTTCGTCTTAAAAGGCGGAATAAATAATTGGGTATCGGAAAAATTACCTTTAATCAGTTAAAGATCAAGCTCGGTAATCTTTCGAGCTAGAGTATTTCTGCCCCAACCAAGAAGTTTAGCCGCTTCACTTTTTTTCCCTTTTGTTGCCTTTAGAGCAGCCTTTATCATTGTACCTTCAAATATTGGAGTAGCGCTGTTTAGAATATGATCATCTCCCTTAAGTAATTTTTTTGAAGCCCATGATTCGAGCATATCACTCCAACTCATTTCCGGACCCTTTCTTTGTAAAGATAGGTCTTTAGGGATATCGCTCATAGAAATCTCTTGACCAGAAGAAAGTAAAGTTAAAGACTGACAAACATTTTGTAATTGCAAGACATTTCCAGGCCAGATCAAATTTTCAAAAAGTTCCTCAACCTCTTTGCTAAGAACTTTAACTTTAATTTTTGCTTCTTCTGAGAATTTTTTTAAGAAATAACTAGTTAACAAAAGAATATCCTCCTTTCTGTCCCGTAAAGGAGGTAAATTAATTTTTATTACATTAAGTCTGTGATAAAGATCTTCTCTGAATGAGCCATTCTTCACTTTTTCTTCAAGGTTTTGGTTAGTTGCAGCAATAATTCTCACATCAACTTTAATAGGGCTATTTCCTCCAATTCTATAAAACTCTCCACTTGATAAAACTCTTATTATTCTAGTTTGAGTTTCTAAAGGCATATCTCCAACTTCATCTAAAAAAAGAGTTCCTTTATCAGCTTGCTCAAATCTACCTATTCTTTGATCACCAGCACCTTTGAAGGCGCCTTTTTCATGACCGAATAACTCAGACTCTAATAGCTCGACAGGTATATCAGCAACATTTAGAGAGATTAACTTTTTATTTGATCTATCTGAGTGTTCAAAGATTGCTTGAGACACTAATTCTTTTCCTGTCCCTGATTCACCAACTAATAAAACTGTGCTATCAGAGTGAGACAGTTTTCCTATTGAGTTAAAAAGATCTTGCATTGCCGGTGATTTACCAAGAATCTTTCCTGCCCTGAGACTAATCTCTTCTTTTTCTGAAAGTTTCTTTTGTACATTTTTCTTTTCAGAAATAGCTTTGTTAATTTTTTCTATAGCCGTATTTAAATCGAAAGGTTTGGCTATGTAATCCCAAGCACCTGCCTCGAAAGCCTCCACTGTAGTGTCTAAATCTGAATGAGCTGTCATTATAATGATGGGTATTTTTTGATGATCGTTACGAAAAGTTTCCAATAAATCCATGCCATCTCTGCCTGGCATCTTTAAATCGGTAAGCAGAAGATGGGGCGATTCTATATCTAGCTTATTTACAACCTCATTACCATCTTCAAAAGTTGAGACATTAAAACCAGCTTCAGATAAACCTGATTCAAGAACAAATCTAATTGATTCGTCATCATCAGCTATCCAGATTTTTTTATTTTTAGCCATTTATCCCTTCGCTTGCTTTTGTCTTTTCAAAGTTTATTTCTGAAATAGGTAAAAGAATTGTGAATGTTGTTCCTGTGTCATCGCTGGAACAATCAATAGATCCATGGTGCTGATTGATAATTCCTTTAACAATGGATAAGCCTAATCCTGAAGCAATTTCTTTTGATGAAACTAAAGGGAAGAAAACAGAATCAATAATATCATCTGGAATGCCCGGACCATTATCAATAAAATCTACTTGGCAGGCGGTATTATATTTTTTGTTGTTAATGAAGACTTCATAAGCAACTCTACTTCTTATAGTAATTTTTCCTGAAGAGTTATTTTTTTTAAACGCTTCAATAGAATTGGTCGCTAAGTTAAAAAATACTTGAGAAATAAGAGAATTATCGATTTCAATAAGAGGCAAACTAGGGTCATAATCCTTAACAATTTGGACCCTTTGATTTTCTATGTTTTTCACAAAGGCAGGAATCTTTTCCAAGATGGTATGAATGTTTTGGAAAGTTTGTTCTAGCTTAAAACTATTTTCAGAAACCTTGTTTACAATGCTCGCAAGCCTGTCTGACTCTTTGAGAATAATATTTGCTAATTTATTTTTCTTCGGATCTTCAATTTTTTGAGCCAGCAACTGAGCTGCACCACGAATACCGCTTAATGGATTTTTGATTTCGTGTGCAAGTCCTCTAGAGAAGGCTTGAGTTACTGATGCCGCAGTTCTTTTTTTCATTTTATCTGCAAAAGACTCTGGCTTAGAATTATCAAAAAATTCAAAAATAATTCCTTTAAATTCTTCATTAGCAAAGTAGGAAGCAGTGAAAGAAGCTTTTTTTTGAAGGTTATCTTTTAAAAAAATTGTCGTAATGTGACGTTTTAGAGATTTTTTTTTCTCTAAAATTTCTTGAAGTTCCAATTCATTACTTATTTTCTCTTTAAAAACTTTGTCTATATTTTTTCCTCTTGATTCTTCAAGAGTGGCGCAAAGATAGTCTTCAGCTGATTTATTGAGAAAAAGAACATCTAAGTTATCATCTGTCACAAGAATTTTTGCTGATAACTCATCAAGGATATTTTCAAAAAAAATCATGTTTGAAAAATTATTAAATTCGAGTATTTAAAATTAAAAATGTTAAGACCAAGGATCAAGCTCTTAACTTTTTTTATAAGAGTTGATCCTAAGGCCTTAGACATTTTTACACTTTCGAGATTTATTTAGTAAGGGTACCTACTATGTGAGCCAAAATTTTATAAGGATCCGCATTTGAAGCAGGTCTTCTATCTTCAAGGTATCCATTCCAGTCATGTTCAACTGTATAAACCGGAATTCTAATACTAGCTCCTCTATCACTTACTCCGTATGAAAATTCTGTGATTTTCTGAGTTTCGTGAAGACCAGTCAATCTCATATCATTATCAGAACCGTATGAAGCTATTCCTTCTTCGTGTACTTTTCCTAGTTTTTCACACATACCTTCAAATAATTCTTTAGAGCCACTAGATCTCATTTCTTCATTTGAAAAGTTAGTGTGCATTCCGGAACCATTCCAGTCTCCAGTTTTTGGCTTAGGATGAATGTTCACTCCGACACCACATTCTTCGGCTATCTTGAAAAGAAGGTATCTGCTAACCCATAAGTCGTCTGCAGCCTTAATTCCTTTTCCGAAACATTGGTATTCCCATTGTCCTAGGGCAACCTCGGCATTTGTTCCTGTCAAAGTGATTCCAAGATCCAGACAAGCATGTAGATGGGCATCTGAAATTTCTCTACCCACAACATTGCTCGCCCCAACACCACAATAGTATTCACCTTGTTCTCTGGGAGTTCCGTCTTCCCAGCCCAGGGGTTCGCCTGTTTTTGGATCGGTGAAGAAAAATTCTTGTTCGAATCCAAACCACCATTCATCTGTAACTACTTCAGCAGCTGCAGCTCTAAAATTAGAAGGGTGAGTAGTATGATCTGCTGCCTGCACCTGAGTCATTACTAAGTCATGCCCGTTAGGGTTTTTATATGTTTGAACAGGTAACAGAAGACAGTCTGAACTTCCTCCTTCTGCTTGTTGTGTTGATGAACCATCAAAAGACCAGTCTGGAGCTGAATCTTCATCGGTAGCCTTTACTTTGCTTCGCAAATTTGCTTCTGGAGTGTATCCGTCTAGCCAAATATATTCGTACGTTTTAAAGTCTGTCATTATATTCTCCGTGTAAATAAAATTAGGAGAAAATATTAGCAAAGTAATTGCTATAAAATAGTGCATTTTTTGTCTTTATTTAGTGCTAGTTTTGCACTATTTTAGTACATATAGTCTAAAATCAAAGGAATTTTTTCAAAAAAGTCATCATAACTATGGTTTCCTCCTTTTTCGCTCAGTAGATAAGATTTGGAAAAATATGTGAATGTTTTATTGTGATCCAAAACTTCATCTGACATCTTTATAAGACAAAAGTGATTTAAAGGATTCTTAAGTTCTTTCAGCCCCAATTTTTGTAAATCCAAGTAATCTTGCATTGTAAATTCATATTCTTCATCTGTGTGAAAGTTTTTATGTGAACCTATTAAGTCTTTCATTCCGGAGATATGATTTCTTACAACTGGATTTATGGTCACTGATCTAAGATTGTGTTTATCTGCTACAAAAGTTGCATAAAGTCCCCCGAGAGAACTTCCTACCAAACAAACCCTGTTTGAACATTCGTTAATTATTTTTTCTATTTGAGAGATAGCTCTTGAGGGAGAGGTATTTAGGTTAGGGGATTCTAATTTAATTAATTTTTCCTCTTTTAAATAAGAGTCTAAAATTTTTGACTTTTTTGATTCTGCTGAACTATTGAACCCATGAAGGTAAATAATCTTCAATTGCTCTTCCATGAAGAATAGAATAATTCAAAAATTGATTCATAAAAAGATTCCATTGTAGACGTTCGTCTTTTTCGAAATTCATTTTTATTAATTTAAAAATAGACAACAAGTCTTTATGAAAATTTTGAAATTCTATTACTTCCATCATCTTAGCTTCTTTGTAAGTTCTGCATTTGATAACAATATCTTTGATTCCAGTAACATCATTGATTTTGAATTGTAATTCATCAGTAAATTTTGATAACTCCTTCTTTGAAATGCTTACCTTACTTTTGATTTCAAGATTCCCCACTTGAAAAGAGAATTTATTATGTTTATCGAGTTCGCCAGAGAGCTTATTTATTAAAACAAAATTCTGCTCGTAAAGGCTATGCAAGTTTTTTAAATTTCGATAAGTTTTGAACATTTATTTAGTCTATAGAGATTTTATTCATTTTAAAATTCAGTCGTAAGATGCCCATAGCACATTAGCTACAGTACTTCTATAAGGTCTCCAAATTTGTGATATTTTTTCCATATCTTCTTCTGAGGGCCTCTTCTTAAGTCTTTTTATTCTTTTAACTGCTTCCATTAAACCCAAGTCTGCAACCGGCCACACATCATCTCTACTTAATGATGCAAGCATATAACATTGAGCTGTCCACGGGCCAATACCCTTAATTTTAGTAATTTCTTTCACTAAATTTTCATCATCCATTCTATGAACTTTCCTAAAATTGATTTCTTTATTTTCACATTTTTTTGCAAAACCCGTTAAGTAATTAATTTTCTGCTTGCTCAAACCACATTTTTTAAGATCTGCTTCTTTTATTTTTAAGAAAGATTGCGGAGAGATATTTGGCATTTTAGTCTTAAGCTTTTTATATATTGCATTTGCTGATGCAACAGATAATTGTTGCTCAATTATCAGTTGTAAAATTCCTTTAAAGCCTTTGTCCCTTTTATATTCTCCAAAATTAGAAAAATTGATAAATAAATCAATTAAATCTTTGTCTTTTTTGACTAGATAAAAAATCTTTTCTTTTGATTTGTGATCTTTAAATACTTTTGAAAGGGAGATATTTGCTTGTGGCTTTGACATAGGCATTTATATGTTGTTCTTCGTTATTCACAAAATTTTCTATTGCATCTTTAAAATTGGGTTCAGAAATCCAATGTGCAGAATATGTAATTGTCGGCTTAAAACCTCTTTTAATTTTATGTTCACCTTGAACGCCAGGATCAAACTTGTTGAGTTTATTTTTAATTGCAAATTCTATTCCTTGGTAATAACAGCATTCAAAATGTAAACAATCGTATTCAGCTGAGCAGCCCCAATAACGCCCATATAAATTTTCTTTATCTTTAAAAAACATTGATCCCCCAACCAAGGAATCACTGTTTGTATCTTTTGCAATAACAAGAACGATATTTTCATTTATCGTATCAAGACATCGTTCAAAAAATTCTTTTGTAAGATATCCAAAATGCCCACTGCGTTTTAAATTTGTTGATAAATAAAATTCATAAAACTGCATCATCAACTCCTGATTCAAATCAGTTCCTGAGAAAGTTTGTATGTCTATACCTTGGTTTAAAACTTTTTCTCTTTCTTTTTTTACGTTTTTTCGATGTCTAGATCTAAAAGTTTCAATGAAGTCCTCGAATGTATTAAAGTTTTCATTGAACCAAATAAACTGAGCATTTTTCCTAACACTGAGAGATTTATCAGAAAACAAAGCTATGTCTTTTTCTTCTGGAAACAAGACATGCCAAGAAGATATATTATTTTCCTCGCTAAGCTTTTTCACACCAGAAAGGATTAGAGACAATATATGATCAGCGGATTCTTTCTCTTGATAAAGAATTCTTGGGCCAGTAGCAGGAGTAAAAGGTATGGAGGAAACTAATTTAGGGTAATAATCCAGACCATGTTGATAAAAAGCGTTTGCCCAAGAGTAGTCAAAAACAAATTCCCCAGAGGAATCGGTTTTAATGTAGAGCGGCATTGCCCCTAAGATTTCAGAACTCTCTTCTATAGAAATGTGTGCAGGATGCCAACCTGTATTTTTTCCGACACAATTTGTTTTTTCAAGAAGCTCAAGAAATTCATATTTTAAAAAAGGGTAATCATTATCTGGAATTAGTTTGTTCCAGTTTTCTTTATCTATTGAGCTTATTGAATTATTAAATTTTATTTCCTTCATTTATACAAAAGCAGCAACAAAGCTTAAAAATATTCCTATACCCAGCCAATGGTTTTTTCTAAAAAATTTCGAACAATCCGAAGGTTTGTCAAAATTAGTAGCGATCATCAAAAAAAGGATAAAAAAAATATTTCCTGATACTACAAAAAAATATAATAAAGAAAAGGAATTAAAAATTCCTATCAAAAGAAGAAAAGTTATAAGTAAAAAATAACTTATCCATAAAATTAACTTTTCTTTACCTTGAAAAAAAATTGCTGAGCTTTTTACGCTGATTAACAAATCATCTTGTCTGTCTGACAATGCGTAAACTGTATCGTAGGCAAGTACCCAAAAAATGTTTCCAAAAAACAACAACCAACAATTTAAAGGAAATACTCCTTGATAGAATGCATAAGCCATAAATATTCCCATGGAGTAACAAATTCCCAAGTAAAGTTGAGGAATTGGAAAAAATCTTTTCATCAGAGGATAGGTAGAAATTAACAGAATGCAGAATAAAGCTATATAAAAACTTTTGAGATTTAAAAAAAGAAGCAAACTTGATGACAAAATCATCAATATTAAAAACAAGGCAAGGGCTTCTTTATTTGAGACAGAATAATTAGCTAAAGGCCTTTTAAATGTTCTCAATACCTTTCTATCAACGTCTTGATCAAAGTAATCGTTGATGATTACACCTGCGGATCTCATAAAAAAACTTCCAAGACAAAAAATTATTACTATCAAAAGCTCTGGATTGCCTTCAGAGGCAAGCCACAATGCGGCTAAAGACGGCCACAATAAAAGATACACACCAATGGGTTTATCTAGTCTTAGAAGGAAAAAATAGTTTTTTAAAATGCCCAACATGAATATAATCCAATCCTCATAAAGATATTAAACTTATTTAGTTATGGAAGAATACATTAAGTGGGAATGCATTGTCTGCGGATTGATTTACGATGAAGCAGAAGGTTGGCCTGAAGACGGCATTGAACCTGGAACAAAATGGGAAGATGTTCCGTTTGACTGGGTTTGTCCTGACTGCGGAGTTGGAAAAGAAGATTTTGAGATGGTTCCTTTGGAGGGTGGGAAAAGCTACTAATCTCAAATGTCTTTAACCGCAAAAATCCTTCTAGGGATGCTTCTCGGAATAATTTTAGGAAGTATCTCTAATTCTGTCTTTCAAGATAATTTACCAAGTTTTTTAAATATCTTTTCAGAATTTATTGACGCCTTAGGAAGTATTTTTCTTTCTCTTCTTAAATTATTAGTTGTTCCATTGGTTTTTGTATCTTTGGTTGTGGGAGTTTCAAACCTAACTTCTGATAAGCAACTCCTGTCTATCAGCTCTAAAGCAATTGCACTTTATTTATTCACTACTGCATTGGCAATTATAAGCGCTTTATTTGTGAGTTCTTTCTTTGAAATGGCAAATGGTGTCAGCATGGTAAGCGATTCGTCTTTTGAACAAGATGCTATTCCATCTCTTAAAGATACTTTTGTAAATTTATTTCCCAGTAATCCAATTGAAGCTATGGCGGAGGGAAATATGATTCAAATCATCATATTTGCTATGTTATTTGGTTATGGTGTAAATAAGATTTCAAACGAGACTTCTAAGATAAGATCGTTCTTCATAGATTTAAATGAAATTATCTTAAACATTGTTAATTTTGTAATTTGGCTTTCTCCAGTCGGAGTATTTTGTTTGATATTTTCAACTTTTTCATCTTTGGGATTATCAATTATCTTTACTTTGATTAACTACTTTCTAATTGTTGTAGGAGTCTTAATATTTCATGCTGTTTTTACTTATAGCTTATTACTAACTTCGTTAGCAAAAATTAATCCTTTTATTTTCTTTTCAAAAATGAGAGAAGCTATCATTTTTGCTTTCAGCACATCTTCAAGCAGCGCGACCATGCCCGTAACTTTAAAGACTGTAGAAGAAAAGCTTGGCGTCGATAAATCTGTAAGTTCTTTTTGTATTCCTTTGGGAACAACCATAAACATGGATGGCACTGCAATCATGCAGGGTGTAGCAACGGTATTCATTGCTCAGGTATATCAAGTTGATTTGAGCATGATGGAATATTTAATGGTTATTATCACAGCAACTCTGGCCTCAATCGGAACTGCTGGAGTTCCCGGAGTAGGGCTAATCATGTTAGCCATGGTTCTTCAACAAGTTGGGTTACCAGTTGAAGGAATCGCTTTAATCATTGGCGTTGATAGATTGTTAGATATGTTAAGAACAGCTGTAAACGTATCAGGAGATGCAACTATCTCTTGCATTGTTGCAAATTCAGAAAATCAGCTTTCAAGAAAAGATTTTATTAGTTAAAAAATAGTTACTAATCTGCTAAATTAGCGTTTTTATTCTCGGGAGAGTCACTTATGGAAACTTATATTTCTATGCCGCCAATTTTCGGCCTTTTCGGCTTGCTAATTGCATTAGTTATTTATTTTATTGTTGTCAGTTATGACGAAGGTTCTGAAAAAGTAAAAAAAATTGCTGACCAAATACACTTAGGAGCAATGGTTTTTATGCGACGAGAATACACATACTTATTTTTCTTTGTTTTAGTTTTAATCGCCTTATCCTATTTAGCTCTTGGTTTTAATACTGCACTTGCAGTTACTGCAGGAGCTCTTTCTTCCTCTTTAGCAGGATGGCTTGGTATGTTTTCTGCTACGAAAGCAAACTCCAGAACAGCAACCGCTGCAGCTGAAAAAGGTTCAAAAGTAGCCCTTTCAATTGCCTTTTATGGCGGATCGATTATGGGTTTGTGTGTAGCTTCTTTAGGGCTAGTTGGATTAGGAGGATTGTATTTTTATTTTGGAGGAGATCCAGCTACTGCAAGAGCTATCGAAGGATTTGGAATGGGTGCGTCCTGTGTAGCTTTATTCTCAAGAGTAGGTGGTGGAATTTATACTAAAAGTGCGGATGTTGGAGCTGATTTAGTTGGTAAGGTTGAGGCAGGAATTCCTGAAGATGATCCAAGAAACCCAGGTGTAATTGCAGATAACGTTGGAGACAATGTCGGCGATGTTGCTGGAATGGGTTCTGATATTTTTGAATCTTATTGCGGGGCAATGATTGCTTCAATTGCTATTGCATCAACATTAGATGATTCTGGAATGATGCTTTTACCTCTTGCACTTGCTTCTGTAGGGCTGATAGCTTCTGTTCTGGGAATAATTATTGTCAAAGCATTCTCCTCTATGTCTCCTGATGCTGCCTTAAGAACAGGCACCATAGGGTCGGCAGTTTTATTTATCATAGCCGCATATTTTCTAATCCAATTACTAATTGGAGAAGGTTTTGTGAATATTTGGCTTGCTGTTCTCACTGGAGCAGTCGGAGGAGTACTCATAGGATTAATTACTGAGTATTACACCGGAAGCAGTCCAATTAGGCAGATTGCAAAATCAGGAGAGACTGGCCCAGCAACTGTAATGATTACTGGATTAGCTGTTGGCATGCAATCTGTGGTTCTTCCAATCCTTGTGCTTGCAACAATTATTTGGATATCAACAAGTTTGACTGGTCTATACGGAGTGGGAATAGCTGCCGTAGGAATGCTTGCTACAGTCGGTATAACCATGGCTATAGATGCTTATGGGCCTGTTGCAGACAATGCTGGTGGCATAGCTGAAATGTCTGGCATGGGTCCTGAGACTAGAGAAATCACTGATGGCTTGGATGAAGTCGGAAATTCAACTGCAGCCATCGGAAAGGGCTTTGCAATTGGTGCAGCTGCCTTAGCAGCTTTGGCTATAATCGCAGCCTTCGTAGAAACGGTTGCTCATAATAAAGGAGAGTTTGAACTGCTTCTCTCAGATCCTCGTGTTTTAGTTGGTATGTTTATCGGTATCTCAATTCCCTTTTTAATTTCTTCAATCACAATGACTGCAGTTGGAGACGCAGCCTTTGAAATGATCAATGAAATCAGAAGACAGTTCAGGGAAATTCCAGGATTACTCGAAGGAAATGCAGAACCAGATACTGCGAAGTGTGTTGATATTGCGACTTCAGCAGCTTTGAAAAGAATGCTCATTCCAGGCATTATCGCAGTAGGTGCGCCTGCTGTAGTAGGTTTTGGTTTAGGCGCAGAATCTTTGGGAGGAATGCTTGGCGGTGGATTAATTGGATGTGTTGCGATGGCTTTGATGATGGCTAATGCCGGCGGAGCTTGGGATAACGCCAAAAAATATATCGAAAAAGGAAACCTTGGAGGGAAGGGTACCGATACTCATTCGGCTGCCGTCGTTGGAGATACTGTGGGCGATCCGTTTAAAGATACTTCAGGGCCTTCAATGAATATTCTTATTAATGTTATGGCAATAGTGAGTTTAGTTATTTCCCCATTGCTATAATTTTTTCTTACTGGGCGATAATCAAATTTTGTTTATCGCCTAGCCACCTATCAAGAAGGATTTTAGATATTTCTTCGTCTTTTCGATTTAAACCTTCTACCAGTTTTTCTGCTTTTTTTATTAAGTGAGCATCTCTAGATAAATCTGAGATTTTAAGTTCTATTCCTCCAGATTGTTTGGTGCCTAAAATTTCTCCAGTACCTCTCAGTTTCATATCAATTTCTGAGATTTCAAATCCATCATTAGTAGATTTCATTGCTTCAAGCCTTGCCTTAGCAATTTCTCCAATCTCTCCGTGATAAATTAAAACGCAATAAGCATCTAAATCTGCTTTCCTACCGACTCTTCCCCTTAATTGGTGTAATTGACTCAAACCAAGTCTTTCGGCATTTTCAATAACCATTAAACTTGCATTAGGAACATCCATACCGACTTCAATAACAGTCGTACAGACCAGTACATGGGTTTTGCCACTTCTGAAATTCTCTATTGCCTTATCTCTTTGATCTTTTGAAAGTTTGCTGTGCACAAGGCCAATATTTAAACCATTCGTATTCTCTTTAATCCATTCTTTGGCTTCATCTGCAGCTTGAACATCTAGATTTTCGGACTCTTCAATCATAGTACAAAGCCAAAAAACTTGATTGCCGGATTTACATACGTTTTCCAATCTTTTTACTATTTCATCTTTCTTCTTATCACTATAAACCAGAGTTTCTACTGGTTTTCTACCCGGAGGTAATTCATCAATTTTCGAGGTTTCTAGATCGGCAAAAATTGTCATTGCTAAGGTTCTTGGTATAGGGGTAGCGGTCATGAATAATTGATGGGGCATTATTTGATTGGAACTTTTCTTCACTAAATCAAATCTTTGCTTAACGCCAAACCTTTGTTGTTCATCAACTACAACAAGTCCAAGATTTTTCATTTTCACTTTATCTTGAAAGACTGCATGCGTACCGATCAAAATATCAATTACGCCATTTTCTAAGTCTTGATAGATTCCTCTTCTTTTCGAAACAGGCATTTTTCCAGTTAAAAGTTCAATTTTTATATTTGAGTTTTTAAACCATACTGAAAAGTTTTTGAAATGTTGTTCAGCTAAAACCTCTGTGGGACAGAGCAGAACAGACTGAGTATTATTTTTTGCAGAGATGTACATACTCACAGCTGCTACTACTGTTTTTCCTGACCCCACGTCACCTTGGACCAATCTCCTCATAGGCTTGGTAAGAGATATATCATCTGAAATTTCTTTAATTGTTCTTTCTTGGGCATTAGTTAATTTGAAAGGTAAATTTTCTTTAAATAACGTTACTTCTTCTGTGGAAATTGGCATTTGTTTCGCTTTGAGCTTATTTATTTTTTCGGAGGCAATTTTGACTCCAATTAGATTCGTTGCTAACTCTTCTACTATTAAACGTTCTTGAGCTTCGTGCTTATAACTATTGATTTTAATAATGTCATCATCAACGGAAGGGCTGTGAATTTTCAGTAAAGCATCTTTTACAGATAAAGAACTAATTTTTTTTTGTTTGAATATTGAATCAATCTCCTTTTCGTTGAGATTTAGTTCCTCAATTTCTTTTAAACATTCTTTAATTATGTTTCTTGCTCTAAATTGAGTAAGTTTTGTGGAACCAAGAGAATAAATTGGTGTAAGGGTATTATCTAAAACAGGACGTTTGGATGATGCAAAGATTTTATAGCTTGGATGAAACACTTGAAGCAAAGACCCATTAGTCCTAATAACACCATAGCCTCTAACATGCAGACCAACTTTAAAAGCTTTGGCTTGAGCAAACGAAAAATAGAATAATCTAATTTGTAAAAATCCTGTGCCGTCAGATATTCTTGCCATAAAAGACCTTCTACCTGGAAATATGGTTTTACTTTCAAGAATTTCACCCTCAAATTGAAAAGCTTCTCCTGGAATTAAATCTTTTATAGAAGTTAATTTTGTTCTATTTTCGTATTTTTTTGGCAATAAGAAGAGAGCGTCTTGGATATTATTAATACCAATTTTATTTAGCTCTTCTTCTACTTTGGGACCAACCCCTTTTATTTCCGAGATGTTTTTTTGAAGCGATTTGCTTTTCACTCTTTAAAAGCGATGGTTTCGATTTCTACTGAACTTCCTTTTGGTAATTTGGATACTTCATATGCAGCTCTTGCAGGATAGGGCTTTGAAAATATTTGGGCCATAATTTCATTAACTTTCTCAAAGTGACTTAAGTCTTCAAGCAACACAGAAAGTTTAACTACATTTGAAAAATCCATTCCGTCGGCTTTTAAAATTTGCTTGATATTTTCAAAAACTTGATTGATTTGATTTTCAATTCCTTCAACCAATTCCATCGTTGAAGGGTCTAAGGGAATCTGACCTGAAATAAATAAAAAACCATTAACTTTCACAGCTTGGGAGTAGGTCCCTATAGCCTTAGGAGCATTATCTGTTTCAACTATCTTCACTTATTTCCTCATCAATAATTGGAAGGGTAGCATTTCTTTGCTCCCAACTATGTATTCTTGTTGCTGATATGACAAAGTCTTTACGACGCAGTCTTCTTAATATTTTTGCCAAATGATCTCTGTCCGTTACTGCAAGCAAAATATAGAGATCCACTTTATTTCCACTAGGCGGATCACTTTTTATACTTTCAATGTTAGTCGAATACTCTGCAATAACAGCTGAAACTTCTGCAAGTATTCCAGCTTTATCTTCTGCAACAATTTTTATCTCTACTGAAAAGTCTCCTGACAGAGTATCTTCCCACTGCACTGGCGAACACAAAGCTGGATCATGTCGAATTGGCAAGATGTTTTTACACCTTTCTTGGTGAATAACAATTCCTCTACTTGTTGAGAAGTGGGCAATTATATGGTCTCCTGGAATAGGACGACAGCAACTTGAGTAAGTTACTACTAGACCCTCTGCACCAGTAATTTGTAAGTTAGAAAATTGAATTTCATCATTCTCTTTCTCATCAAGAAATTGCATGACTTGTTGTGCAACAACCAGACTAGATCTTTTTCCTGAGCCAATACTTTCCAACAATTCTCTTACGCTTTTATAGTTCAAAGAGGTGAGAAGCTTTTTCATTTTATTTTTAGGGACATCTCTTAATTTTGTTTGATGAGGGAATAAAGATTGCTCTAAAAGTCGTTTTCCAAACTTTCTAGCCTCTGACTCTTTAAGATTTTTTAAATTATGACGGATAGCTGATCTTGCTCTTGATGTTCGAATAAAATCCAGCCAGCTTGGGTTAGTTTGAGGAACTTTATCCGTAATAATTTCTACAGTCTGTCCACTTTCTAAAGGAACACTTAAAGGAGCAAGATTTTTATTTATTCTGCAACCACTGCAATGCAGTCCAATATCTGAATGCAAGGCGAAAGCAAAATCAATAGGTGTAGAGTCCTTAGGCAAATCAATGATATCTCCTTGCGGAGTAAAAACATAAACCTCATTGGATACTAACCCTGTTTTGATGACTTCGACAAAATCCGAAGCATCTTCTGATCGAGCATTTATTTCCATCAAGCCATTAACCCACCTTCTCGCTCTGGCTTGCACTGGGTTATCCTTTTCTCCGGATTTATAAACCCAATGTGCCGCTATTCCAAACTCGGCTAATTCATCCATTTCACTAGTTCTGATCTGAATTTCTACAGGCAGTCCTTCAAAAGTCATGATGCCAGTGTGAAGTGACTGGTAGGAATTGGATTTTGGTATGGCTATATAGTCTTTAAACCTTCCTTCAATAGGATTAAAGGCATTATGTATTACGCCCAGCGCTTTGTAACAGTCCATAGCATTTGATGTGGTGATTTTCAGAGCATAAACATCCAACACCTCTTTCAAAGTTTTGGACTGTCTTTTCATTTTTTTATAAATTCCATAATAATGCTTTCTTCTACTTGAAATCGCACAATCCAAGTCTTGTTCTTGTAATTTTTGACTTATGGAAGTTTCAACTTTTTTTAAAATCTTTTTTCTTCCTCTGGTATTTCTCTTTACAGCTTCCTCAATAACCCTAAACCTTAATGGGTATAAAATCTCAAATGCCAAGTCTTCAAGCTCTCTATAAATTTGATGCATTCCCAGTCTGTGAGCGATTGGCGCGTATATTTCAATGGTTTCATTAGCTATTCTTAATTTTTTTTCTTGATTAAGGAATTTTATTGTTCTCATGTTGTGCAATCTATCTGCAAGCTTGACAACAATTACTCTTATATCTTCTGACATCGCAAGAACCATTTTTTGAAAGCTTTCGGCTTGCAAGTCTTTTTTTGAGGTTAATTCAACTTTATCCAGCTTGCTAACACCATCAACTAAGTTAGCAACTTCTTTATTAAATTCCTTCTTTAAAAAAGTCTTGGGAATACCTGAATCTTCAATAACATCATGAAGCATTGCAGCAGATAAACAGTCTTGATCCATCTTTAAATTTCCTAGTATTTCTGCAACAGCAAGAGGGTGAGACACATAAGGATCTCCACTCACTCGAAACTGACCCGAATGAGCATTTGCGGCAAAAAAATAAGCCTTTTTTACTTGTTCAAGTTGATCTTGATCAAGATATTTTCCAAGGTTTTTGGTGAGTTTATTAAGGTTTTTTGTCTCTGTTGCCATTAGCAAAGAGAGTTTACCAAAAAAAAGTTATTCTATGCCTTCTTCGTCGTCTGAAGTTAATTGGTCAGACAGTTCCTCTTCAAAAGCATCAAAGTTGAAGCTGTCAATGTTTTCTAGAGTTACAGTTCCTGCAGCAATTTCTCGAAGAGCAATTACTGTAGGCTTATCGTCTTCAGGGTCAATGGTAGGCTCTCTACCATCTATAGCCAGTTGTTTAACTCGCTTAGCAGCAAGTTTCACCATTTCGTATCTATTAGGGATTTTTTTTAAACAATCTTCGACAGTAATTCTAGCCATGCATTAACCTCTTGAGGAGATGGATTCTACTTAATTTTTATTGATTATTCTACTAATCTTTTAATCAAGTCTTTAGATGCTCTTGAATTAAAATCTACAGGAGAAATACCTTCAAAAAGAATTTGTGAAAGATCTTCAAAGGCTCTATCGAAATCATCATTTAAGACTAAATAATCATACATTTCAGACTTACTGATTTCTTTTTTTGCTTCCGATAGTCTATTTTCTATTGCTTCAGACGAATCTAGATTTCTTTTGATCAACCTTTGTTTCAAATCTTCTAAAGACGGAGGAATTAAAAAAATTAACATAGCATCATCAAATAGTTCTTTAACAGCATAAGCACCTTGCCAATCCAATTCTAAAACTAGATTTGAGTTATTATATTTTGTTTCTATTTCTTCCTTTGAAGTACCATAGAAATTCCCAAAGACAGTTGCGTATTCAACATATTCTTCTTTTTTAATTTTATCCTTGAATTTTTTTTCAGATAAAAAATAATAATCTTTACCTTCTAAATCTCCTTGACGTTTTTGTCTTGAAGTATCTGAAATACTTTTTTCAAAGTTTGCAGATCTTGAATCTTCAAAAAGCTTATTTATCAAAGAAGTTTTGCCACCCCCAGAGGGACTGGAAATAACAAAAAGTTTGTGGAGATTTTCAGGCATTGATAAAGTATGGAAACGTTGAAACCAATATGCAAGATTTTTTAGATAAAGCCATTGAATTAGAAGCACTAAAGTTTGGAAGTTTTAAACTGAAATCTGGCATGGAAAGCGATTATTTTTTTAATATCGCTGCTTTTTTTGATTCAGAATCGCTTTCTTTTTTAGCTGATTGCTATGTATCTAAAATTTTAGACTTGAAGATAGATTTTGATTTATTTTTCGGCCCTGCTTATAAAGGTATTCCTTTGGCATCAGTTGTTGCAACTAAATATTTTGAAGCAACAAAAAAAAATATTCCTTTAGCTTTTGACCGAAAGGAAGAGAAAAGTCATGGCGAAGGAGGAATCGTTATGGGAAATTTGGAAGGAAAGAAAGCTTTATTGATAGATGATGTTTTAACCGCTGGAACTGCCATAAAGAACTCAATAGAAATTATCAAAAACAACAAAGGGGCTTTTGTGGGAGCAATAGTAGCTTTGGATAGAGAAGAACCTTATGACTCGGATAAAACTTTTCAAGAGTTTTATGCTGAGCAAGGCATTAAAATACATTCCATAGCAAAAATTTCGGAACTTAAAAAATAAAAAATGTTTAGTGGAATAGTTCAGGCTTTATCAAAGAAGGTAAAATTTGAAGAAAAGGATTACGGATATAAGTTATCCGTAACGGTTCCCTCTAATTTCACAAAAAAATTAAAGAAGGGAGACAGCGTTGCAGTCAATGGTGTTTGTTTAACAGTAGTTCATTTCAAAAAAGATCTGATTGAATTTGATGTTGTGCATGAATCAATAAAATTAACCAACATCTCAGAGAAATTTTCTTCCATACCATTTAACTTAGAAAGATCGTTAAAGATCGGTGATGAAGTAGGAGGGCATTTTGTTTCTGGTCACGTGCATAATATTGCTGAAATAATAAGTTTTGAGAATAAAAAAGAAAGAATTCTTAAAATTAAAATTCCTTCTAATTTGAAAGGATACATTTTCAAAAAAGGGTATGTCTCTATAAATGGAATCAGTCTGACTGTCGTTAATGTGACAAATAATTTTTTTACAATTTCTATAATTCCAGAAACTATTTCTAAAACTAATTTATCTTTTCTGAAAAAAGGTGATTTTGTAAATGTTGAAGCAGACCAACAAACGATTTCTATAGTTGAGACTGTTAAAAAATTAACTTAAAGCTTTTTTTACTAATTGACTAACAACACCGGCATCTGCCTTACCGGAGATCAAAGGTTTTAAAGACCCCATTACTTTACCCATATCTTTCATATCCTGAGCACCAACCTCGGAGATAATTTTAGAAACTAATTCAGAAACCTCATCTTCTGACATTTGTTCAGGTAAAAATTCCCTAATGATTTCAATTTCTTGTTTTTCTTTATCAGCCAATTCTTGCCTTTTCGCTTGTTCGAACTGTGAAATTGCATCATTTCTTTGTTTAATCATCTTTTCAAGAATTGAGGTAATTTGAAGTTCATCTAGATCTGACTTTTCTTCAATTTCAATCTTTTGGATTTCCGCAAGAATCATTCTTAAAACAGTAGTTCTAAACTTGTCACCATCTTTCATAGAAATTGTTACTTGAGTTTTAATCAAGCTTTTAAGATCTTTAGACATTTAAACTCTTGCTCTTAAAGGCGGCATTTTGCCGAACTTTCTTCTTTTAGCTTGTCTCTTAACTGCTGCTGCAGCTTTTCTTTTCCTGACGGAGGTAGGCTTTTCGTAAAATTCTCTTTTTCTTATTTCAGAGATGATTCCAGCTTTATCACAAGACCTTTTAAATCTTCTGAGTCCAGAATCGAAAGATTCGTTATCTTTTAGCTTTATAATAGGCATATTTATATTAGGCAGGCAATTCTATAGAGAGTTAAGATATTTTGCAAAATAACTTTTAATTTAAATGAAAATATTGGGAATAGAGACTTCATGCGATGAAACCGGAATTGCTCTATATGATGGTAAAGCCAGTCAAATTGTATTCGAGGCTTTATACAGTCAGGCTGAGGAACATGACTTATATGGGGGAGTAGTTCCTGAGTTAGCTGCTAGAGATCACATTAATCGACTCTTGCCCTTATTAAAAAATAAAATGAAAGATTCAAGTATCTCTTTAAAAGATATAGAAGCAATTGCGTTTACTAATGGCCCTGGTTTAAGAGGTCCTTTAATGGTTGGAGCAGGCTTCGCAAACTCTTTATCTTATGCTTTAGATATTCCTGTGATACCTATACATCACATGGAAGCACATTTGATTATGGCAAAATACGATGCAGACGATTTAAATTATCCTTTTATTAGCTTATTGGTCTCAGGAGGACATACTTTGATAGTTAAAGTTTCTTCGCCCAATGCATATAAAGTCATTGGACAAACAAAGGATGATGCTGTGGGAGAGGCTTTTGATAAAACAGCAAAATTGTTGAAATTGGGTTATCCAGGTGGTCCAGAAATTGAAAAGAGAGCTTTGCTTTCTAAAGGAAAAAATCATTTTTCTTTTCCACGACCCATGATTGATTCAAAGGACTTAAATTTTAGTTTTAGCGGCTTAAAAACATCTGTACTTTATAAGGTGAAGGATTTATCTGAAAAAGAGGACCTTTCAGAGGATAAAGTAAACGATATTGCTTTTGAGTTTCAAAATGCTGCAATAGATTGTTTAGTAAAAAAATCCCTAAAGGCATGCCTAATTGAAAACAGTCAATCACTAGTTTTATCCGGCGGAGTTGCTGCTAACAAATACCTTAGAGAAGAATTAGAAAAGCACAAAGGAACAATAAATCTTTATTATCCAGATCAAAAACACTGTACTGATAATGGACTAATGATTGCTTTTGCAGGTTTTCAAAAAATAAAGGACCAGACCAAAGATTTTAGGATTGATGTTGCACCAAGATGGAGTTTAGAAAATGTCCAATAAGATTTTTGTAAAAGATTTAGAGATTGAAGCCATAATAGGGGTCTTTGATTGGGAGAGAGAGGTTAAGCAACTCATAAAAATATCTTACGAAGTAGAAGTTGATATCAAAAAAGCTTTTAAGTCAGACAACTTAGCGGATACTTTTGACTATAAAACCACATCAAAGAAAATAATAAAATTTGTAGAAAAATCTTCTTTTCAGCTTATTGAAGCTCTTGCTGAAAAAATTTCAAAAATTATCATGCAAGACGAAAGGGTATTAAACCTTTCTCTATCTGTATCCAAGCCTGGCGCTCTTCGTGGATCAAAAGAAGTGGGGCTGACAATTTTCCGCTCAAGATAATGCCAAAAATATATTTAAGTCTTGGCAGTAACATTAAGCCGGAGGAAAATTTAAATAAAGCAAAAGAACTTTTAAGCCAGGTTTACCAATTAGAAAAAGAATCAAAAACTTATAAAACAAAATCAGAAGGCTTTGTAGGTGAAGATTTTCTTAATCAAGTAGTTTGTTTTATAACTGAAGATTCTGCAGAAAAGGTTGTTGGTGCGTTGAAAGACATCGAAAAAAAAATTGGCAGAAAAGATAGGTCAGAAAAGTTTTCCGATAGAGAAATAGATATTGATTTGTTGCTTTACGGAAAATACGTAGGTAAAGCTTTAGGCAAAGATATACCTCACAAAGACATTGATCTGTATAGATTTGTTTTAGAGCCTTTAGCAGAAATTGCTCCTGACTTGATTCATCCTAAGCATCAAGTAAAAATCTCAGAAATTTGGAAAAATAAGTTAAATAGCTTCACCTAGATTTCTCGCTTTAACAAAAAGATTCTCTTCATCTTTTTTCAAAAACATACAAGCAATCCCTAATAAAACCATTGGTACTAATAAAACTATCAAAGACTGAGCAAGGGCTTGTTTTAACCCAATTGCTTCTGCCATTGATTTATTCATCCCTTCAGCAAGAAACTGTATTGTATAAATATCACTCAACATGCCGGTCAAATATGGTCCAAGAGCTAATCCACCCATGCTTAGCATTAAGATAAAAAATGCACTTGCCACAGCTCTTAACCTTGGTAAAACAAGTTCAGTTACAGTTGATGCAGCACAGCCTAACCAAGCTGTTGAGGAAACATGATAGAAAAATTTCCAAGCAAAAGAGATATTGGCTTCAGGAGAATACAAAAACCCCAAACCTGTTATTGCAGTTAATAGGGCAGATGCCATTATCAAATAGAGCTTTCCATTTGTGTACTTTTCCCTAAGTTTATCTCCAACGAAACCACCCCCAATTACTCCTACCATGGATCCAAAAGCAGTAATCAAACCATAGATAACACCAACCTCAGAGGCGGTCATGTCAAAATTTCTTATGTAAAAGGCAGGTCCAAAGGCGCCTAATGCATAGGTAACGAAAGTTATGAAAGGAAAAGCCAAAAGACCAAGTAATAAAGCCTTACTTTTGAACATCAATTCAAAAGCGACCTTGTCTCTAATTCTTAGTCCTTGGATCCAATTACATACGATATAAAAACCTATCCCAAATGCAATCCATTGTAGATAGTCTCCGGTCGTCTGAATTAACCAATAAGCCCCAGATAAAACAAAAATTAACAAAGCAAAATTTCTTATTAACTCTTTTTGAGTATTTTCAGCTTGAAGCAGTCCAATAGGCGTTAACCCTATTAGCTCTCCAAATGCTGCTTTGAGGGGGTTTTCTTTTTTGGTTTCTGCAAGTCCTTCACTTAGGCCTCTAGGCGGTTCTTTAATCTGCCATGTTATGAGAGCAAGTAAAATTCCTGGGAGACCAACTGCCATAAAAGCTACTTGCCATCCTTTTAATCCAAAAGGAGCTTCAGATATTATGGGAAAAGCTTCATTCCAGTTATCGACTATAAGTCCTCCAATGAATATACCTATTCCTGAACCTATATAGAGTCCGCTAGCATAAATTGAAAGTACCGTTGCTCTTACTTTTGGGGAGAAATAGTCAGATAAAAGCGAGTAAGAGGCTGGAGATGCGCTGGATTCTCCAATTCCAACACCAAATCTGTAAATTGATAATGACAAAAAGGATTTCGCAGTTCCTGATAAAAACGTCATCAAACTCCAAAAAGCTAAACCCAAACTTATTAAATTTTTTCTATTCCAAGTATCAGCTAGCTTTCCCATTGGAATTCCAACTACTGAATAAAAGACTGCAAAAGCGGTTCCGTACAAGAATCCAATGTCGCTGTCAGAGATATTTAAGTCTGCTTTTAAATCTTCGGCAAGAATGGTTAAGATCTGTCTGTCTATGAAATTAAAGACATAGACTATGACAAGCAGAATTAGTGCAAATTTTGCACTACGACCACCAACTTCTGGAATAGAAGAATTGTTCATAAAGTTTAGTTATTTACCTACTTTTGCAATAGCTGAACCAGTTATAACAGTTGCACCATCTTGGTTTTTTGTTTCAATTGCAATTTCAGCAAGGGTTTCACCGTCTTCTTCTTTGATGTCTATTATTGTTGCAGTGCTTTCTAGAGAATCTCCAGGCCAAACTTGATTAGTAAAACGAACGCCATATTTTTTTAGGGTTCCATCACCGACAAAATTTGTCAGCATTTTACCTGTCATTCCCATCGATAACATGCCGTGGGCAAATACACCTGGATAACCAGCAATTTCTTTTGTGAATTTATCATCAGTATGAAGAGGGTTATAGTCTCCTGATGCACCGGCATATTGAACTATTTGCGTTCTTTTCAAATCTTCTACTATTTTTTCGGAATAAGTATCTCCGACTTTAATTTCATTTTTCTTCAACATATCCTTCTCCTAATTTTCTACAGGTTTTTCTGTAACTACGCCAACGGAAGTTGCAGTGATAATCAGTTCTCCATCTTGATTTCTGTATTCCGTTACGCTCTCACTAAATTTTAATTTCCCAGCTCTTTTGCTTTCTTTTTCCCAAGATTTGCCAGGTTTTACTTCAGCACTAATAACATCACCCACTTTAAGAGGTTGGTGATATTCATAATGTTGTTCTGCATGAAGGCCCATAGCTGCTCCGCCACCACCTGAACCAGAACCTGATGATTTCATTCCTGTAGATTCTTTACCTGATCCAAACCAATTATCCCCACCAATTTTTGGTCTTAAAAAATAGTCAGGATCATATTGAGCGCTAGATTGAATGAAAGTAGGAGGAGCAATGACGTCTTCATTCTTTTCTTCATAATATTTTGGATTTGCGTCACCAATTGACCTAGCAAACATCATGATATGACTTTTTTCTACTGGCATTTTTATTTTTGACATTTTTACCTCACTCGTTAATTAATTTCCATGCTTCATCAGCCATCATAACGGCATTTTCGCCAAAAGAGTCAGCATTTTTTCCTGCTGCTGTACCGTCTCTGACTCTGCCCATTATTCCTTGACTAATCGCTGCTAACTTAAATAAGTTAAAGCCCATATACAAATTCCATTCTGACTTTATTTGATAGCCTGTTTTTTCTTCATACATTTCCAAATATTCCATTTCAGTAGGAATGCCCAATTCTTTACATTGTTTTTCATCAGACAAAACAGGATTCAACTTATATTGAATACAGTGATAACTAAAATCCGCAGCGGGATCTCCAAGTGTAGAAAGCTCCCAGTCCAATATCGCACAAATCTTAAAGGTATTTAAGTCGATCATCACATTACTCAAGCTAAAATCACCATGAACAAGTTTGGTAGCCTTTTCAGCAGGTAGATTTTTTGGCAACCACTCCATAAGATTATTCATAGATTTTATTTCTCTTGTTTCCGATGCAACATATTGTTTGGACCATCTTGCTACTTGTCTGCCAACATAATTTCCTGGTTTCCCAAAAGATTCCAATCCAATACTTTTATGATCAACGCTGTGTAACTGTGCAATTGTTTCGTTCATCGAATGATAAATTTTTTGTCTTTCTTCATTGGATGCTTTCGGAATATGGGGCTCCCACATCACTTCGCCATCAACAAAGCTCATGAGAAAGAATTCTGTTCCGATAATAGTTTCATCTTCACAGTGTATATAAGCTTTTGGAACAGGAACGTCAGTTTTATTTAAGGCAGCAATTACTTGGTACTCTCTATCAACAGCATGAGCAGATTTCAAAAGCTTGCCTGGAGGTTTTCTTCTTAAAACGTAAGACTCGCTTTGAGTTTTTAAAAGGTAGGTAGGATTGGATTGACCTCCAACGAATTCTTCAATTGCATTTATTTTCCCAAAGTTTGTTAATTTGTCACTTAAATAATCTTGAAGTTTCTTTTGATCAATTTCATGTCTTTCAGACACACTTTTTGTACCTGAATATTCCCCTTTAAATTTACTATTCATGCTTTTCTCAAAAAAAGTAAATATACATCAATTTAAAGATCTGCCGCCATCAATTTTTAAGATCTGACCCGTTACATAAGAAAATTTTGTCAAACCTATTACCGCATCTGAAATATCTCTCTCTGTTCCAATTCTATTCAAAGGAATTTCATTCACTAACTCTTCCTCTGCTGATGAACCATCTGATGGCAATAAAATTGCCCCTGGGGCTATAGCATTTACTCTTACTTCGGGGGCAAGTTCTCGAGCTAGAGTTTTAGTTAAATTTTCAAGTCCAGCTTTTGCCATAGAATAAATAACGTAATTTTTCATTCCTCGATTAACCATTGCATCAGATATATTGATAATTAGACCTTTGGACTCTGAAAGCATTTTTTTACAGTGTTTTGCTAATATGAATGGTCCTCTCAAATTTGAGTTAATTAGGTCATCCCAATCAGAATCCTGGTGGTTTTCTAAATCTGTTTTAAAAAAAGAGGAAGCGTTGTTTACTAATAAATCTAAAGAATGAAAATTTTTATTAATCTTTTCTAAAAGATCTTCTACTTGATTTAGGTTGTTCAAATCTAAACTGAATACCTCGCAACTATTTTTTCTTGATTCATTTAATTCAGATTTAAGAGCCTTTGCGGCATCCTCTGATTTATTGTAGTGGCAAATAATGTTATAGCCATTTTCATGAAGTTTTTTGCATATATCTTTGCCAATTCTAATTGCTCCTCCTGTGACAAGCGCAGTTTTATAAGTCATTTTTGTAGCCTTTAATCATCTCTAGTCTTTCTTGATAGATTTTTTCTTTTATTTCTTTCGAGCTTAGATTTGTTGTTTTTATTTTTATCTTCTTAAGATTATTCAAAAGGGAGTTCCACTTTTTGATCTCTTCGGAAGAGATTAATTCCAAGTTTTGAAGCAATTTCAAAGAATTTAATAAATTTGATTCATCTCTAAAATAATTCATCTTATTAAGGTTCGTTAAAATATTTTTTGCACTTATCTTTTTCTTTTCTTTGTTTAATTGAAATATTCCATTAAGAGTTTTTCTGAAATTTGAAACTTTATTAGGAACTCTGATCTTTTCTTCAATTACATCTGCTTCATTAGAAGCAAGGTTAATTATTGCCCATTTTTCTTGAATCATATTTTTTTTATTATCAATTCTTTTAAGCAACTTCAAATTTCTTGAATATACTTTTTCAAGCCCTTCAAAATATTTAAGGGCATTTACTTTTTTTAACGTTGTAAAGTATTTGCTAGAATTTTTGTAACTCAAAGCTTTTTGTGTTTCATCCCAAATTCTTTCTCCAGAGAGAAAGCTTATTTCATCGCCTGAAGACATTGACTTCAAGACTTCTAAGGTATCTCTCGTAATTGAAAAATTAAAGTCAGCTAGCTTTGATTTAAATCTTGCAACCCTAAAAAGTCTTAAAGGATCTTCAGAAAAAGCTTCAGAGATTATTCGAATCTTTCGATCTTTTAAATCCTTAATGCCTCCATATGGATCAAATATATTTCCAGACTCATCTTTCGCAATAGCATTGATTGTTATATCCCTTCTTTTTAAGTCATCTTGAAGTGAAATTTTTGATTTCGTGTCAAAAGTAAAATTTTTATGACCCTTTCCTGTCTTTGTTTCTTTTCTTGCCAAGGCATATTCTTCTTTTGTCTTGGGGTGTAAATAAACTGGAAAGTTTTTTCCGACTTGTTTGAAACCTTTTTCAATCATTTCTTTATGGGATGAATTCACTACAACCCAATCCTTCTCACTAAACGGAATGCCCAATAAGTCATCTCTTACTGCTCCTCCTACTAAAAAAACCTTCATCCTTTTTTACTCTTTACTACAAATTTTTTTTTATCCTCAAGCCTTAAAAATGTTAGTTCTTTTCCCCAACAACATCCAGTATCCATAGCTATGATTTTTGATAAATTTGTCTTGCCCTCAAGAGCCGCCCAATGACCAAAAACAAGGTAATCAAGATCATCCATTACCTTATTCTTCTCATCAAACCATGGAAACAAATGAGACGGAATATCTTTTATTTTCCCTTTGAAAGCAAAATTTGGCAGCCCATTTTTATTTATTACCCTTGCCCTCGTAAAAAAATTTATTGCACCGCTTATTGAATCAATAGAGTATTTTTTTTTATCTTTTTCAAAGATTTCTTTTAAAACTTTTTTTGGATTACTTTTAAGTTTAAGACTAGAAAGCTTTGATAAAGTTTCCGCTTTTTTAAGAGACATATTTTTTGGAATACCGGCATGTACCATCCCAACTTTAATTGATCTTTTTGTGGTTTGAATTCTTTTTGAGAAAACAAAAGGCTGTTCTAAAAGAAAATTAGCCATTGTTGATACTCTTTTATGATTGATAAGTGATTCAAAGGTATCAGCTTTACTTAACCTATTTTTGTTGTAGAAACAGTTCAGGAAGTGCAAATCATGATTTCCAAGAACAATATGTACAGCACTTCTTATGGAGTGAATATGTTTAATGACATTTAAGGAATCTGGTCCTCTATTTACAAGATCCCCGGTAATCCATAAAAAATCATTTGAGGCATCAAATTCAATAAGTCTTAAACCTTCTGCGAATTCTTCATAACAACCTTGTATGTCACCAACTACATAATTAGACATTATTTTAAAAGTGCAGATATTTTTAGATAATCTTTTAGCGAAAGGTGATCTGGTCGAAGGTTTAAATCCAAATCTAACTTATCTAGCCTGTCGTCATCTAAGATATCTCTCAAAGAATTGGATATTTTTTTTCTTTTTTTATTGAATAAAGCTCTAGTAATTTCTTTCAAAGAATTTAACTCTTTACGATTTATTTTTTTCATTTTTGGAGTAAATCTTACAAAGAGACTGTCTACCTTGGGTTTTGGATCAAAATAGTCTCTTGGTACATCCTTTAAGATTGTTACTTCATATAAATAATTGCAAATCACACTTAATCTTCCATAAGATGAAGAATCTTTATTTCCAGCGCACCTTAAGGCAAATTCTTTCTGAAGCATAAAATGCATATCGTTTATTCTTTCAAAGTTTTTTTCACACCAATCTAGGAGAGGACTAGATATGTTGTAAGGAATATTGCCAATTATTCTTATATTGCTTGAATCAACAATTTCACTAAGCTTCAGATTTAAAATATCCAAGTTGAAAAAAGAACCTTTATTTTTTGGAAATTTAGTTACTAAAAAACTAAATAGATCTTTATCTATTTCAATTCCATAATAAGAATCACAGAATTTAATTAAATTATCTGTCAAATCACCTTTTCCTGGGCCGACCTCCAAAATTTTATCTTCAATGGAGATATCTATGAGCTTAACTAAATCCTCTAATAATTTTTTATCAGTTAAGAAATTCTGTCCAAATCTTTTTTTTGGATACATTTTAAAGAAATTTCATAGAAGTCTTTAGCGCTTCATTCATACTTGAGAAGTCAGCTATATTTTTTCCTGCTAGATCAAAAGCAGTTCCATGATCAACGGATATTCTTATGAATGGCAGTCCTAGAGTAATATTAAGCGTATTTCCAAAACCCATAGATTTAATTACTGGCAGAGCTTGATCATGGTACATAGCCAAAAAAACATCATATTTTTTAATATTTTGATTTATGAAAGCTGTATCAGCAGAAATAGGGCCATAAATATTTTCATTGGCAGAATTTACAAAAGGCTTGATGATTTCTTCCTCTTCATGACCTATGTAACCTCCTTCACCAGCGTGAGGATTTAGTCCCAATATACATACCGATGGGTTTGAAATTTTCCAAGTTTTTTTAAATTCTTTAACAATAATGGATGTTGTTTCTTTCAAATTTTTTTTTGTTACTTTAAGCGGTACTTCAGAAAGAGGAATATGAGTCGTTAGAAGAGCTACTTTTAACTTTTCATTCATCAGAAGCATTACAACTTTTTTTACATTTGCAACATCAGATAAAAATTCTGTATGGCCCGAAAATTCGAATCCTGACTGATTTATGATTTCTTTGTTTACTGGTCCTGTAATAAGGCCTTTAAACTCATTATTCAAACAACCCAAAGCACCATGTGAAAGGATATCTATTACATAGTTTGCATTCGAGATATCTGGTTGACCAAGAATAACTTCGTTTTGCAAAGGGAAGTGTTTAAAGAAAATGCCATTTTCTTTGGGCTCTTTATCAACAAGTTTTAAGTCAATATCATTTGTTTCAATCAAATCTTGGTAAAAATCTCTATCTCCAGCTAAAACAAAATATTTCTGAATACTCTTATTTTCTGATAATGCTCGAAGTGTAATTTCTGGACCAATCCCAGCTGGATCTCCAGGAGATATGAAAAATTTTTTCATGAAGAGATTTTTATATCAACAAAAGCTTCTGCCCTAATTTCTTCAAGTGTATTTTGGAGTTGTTCTCTGTATTTTCTTTGAAAAAGAATTCCATATGCTTTATCTTTGAGCAAATCATCTGAAATATTTTTTTCTCTTCTATCTAGAACCTTCAAAACATGCCATCCAAAAGAGCTTTTGAATGGTTTGCTAAAACTATCTGTATCGGTTTTTAGCATTATTTCTTCGAATTTTTTGTCATAAATGCCAAGCGGAGCCCAGTCTAGTTTTCCTCCATCAAGTTTTGAACCAGAGTCATCAGAATATACTCTTGCTAAAATTGACATTTCTTCACCATTTCTTAATCTGGTGTGCAAGCTATCTATAAGATCTTTAGCTTGCTTTTCGCTTCTAATTTCTGACTCTTTTATGAGTATATGTTGGACTAAGGTTTGCGATTCTGTTTGTATAGTTTCTCCTCTTATGTCTTCTAGCTTTATGATATGCACTCCTGCTCCACTTTTTATAGGTCCGAAAATTTCATTTTTTTCCATTTCAATAATTTTTTTTGAAAATAAAGTGGGTATTTGAGATCTTGTACGCCAACCCAAACTTCCGTTTTGGTCATTATCAAATAATGATGAGTAATTTTTTTGTGCTTCTTCGAAAGAAAGACCGTTTTCTATTTCGTTGATTATGGCTTTTGCTTTCTTTAGATCTTCCTCATCATCATTTTTAAGTAATATTTGATTAATTTTGTACTCAATAGAAAAAAGATTTTCTCCTTCTGCAGAGTTAATGTAATTCATTACTTCTTCTTCAGAAATTACGACCTTGGGTCCTACCAAGCCAGATTGAACTCTTCTTTTAATCATTTCCGCTTTCATTTCTTCTCTGAAAAGTACAAAAGATTTACTTTCTCTTTCAATTTTTTCTTTGAATTCTTTCAGAGATAGCCCATCTTGATCTGCAAAGTTGGCTAATGCTTCATTCAATTCTTGATCGCTAATTCTTACTCCAAATTTTTTTGCCTTCTGCAAAAGAATTTCATCAATGATTAATCTTTCCAGCACTCTTTGAAAAAGAATTTCATTTGGAGGGAGTCTTTCTCCATTTTCTTTAAAATTATTTATTGTTTGTGCTAAAGCATCATTTACTTCAGATTCCATAATGATGCCTTCGTCAACAATGACTGCTATGCGATCAAGAAATTCAACTTCCGAAAAAATTAGATTTGATAAAACAAAAAAAACAAAAAAATTAAATTTCATAAACTTCTTCTCTTTAGGTAATCTTCCTTTGGTCTTCCTATAGACCCAAGACCTTTTAGTTCAAAAAATAGTCTAAATCTATCTTTATGATAATCCCTAAAAGTACTATTTTCCAAAATACTAAACCAGTCAAGCTCAATAGATTTCAAATAAGCTATGCCTACTGTCATGCCATCATTTTCATAATCTAAAGAAATAACAGAATTAATATTTTTTTTATGTTCCAAATCATTTATAAATTTAAAGCCTCCAGCCCAATTTTTAGATAAGTTAAATTTTGCCGTAAAATCAAAAGAATTTATTTTCTTCATTTCTAAGTAATTCTCTCTTAAATTAAAAATTTGAATATTTTTTACAAGATAATGACTAAAAGATATTTTGTACTCTTTTGAGTCTATCTTCAGAGTATTTTTATAGGATGAAAAATTTTTATCATCGTCTATAGAAATATTAGAATTAAATACAACTCCTAGGGGGGACTTATAATTAAATTTAATTGAAAAAGGTTCAGGTAAATCCAATCTAATTTCATCATAAAAGATACTTTTTTTTCTTGAGGAAAATAATTTTTCTACCTTCAAACTTAAATTTTTTTTTCTTGAATTTGCTCTAAAGAGTTTCGCTCCTATGTTTAAGTCCTTTTGATAACTAAAGAACAGGTCTCCAAAATTTGCATCTTCATTTAAGGATGTCATTCTGATGCCAGAATCAATCATTAGATCGTTAAGTATTTTTTTTTGATCCGAAATAGAAATGTTTAAGAAAGGTTCAAATATAAATCTTTCTGAATTATGTTGTTTGTAAAATTTTAAAGATTGATTTAATTTTAAAGTTGGCAAAATGGAACTAGCTTCGTTCAAATTTGTTTCTAGATGAATATAATTTATCAAGAAAGAAGTTTCCAAAAGATAGTTATTTTTGAATAAGGCATAAGAAAATTTTGGTTTTAATATCAATCTTTGAACTCTTTGTTTTTCTTCGTTTCTAAATGAACCTCCCTTTCTAAAATTTGCCAAATCAGATCTAAGATGAAAAATAAAGTTTTTTCTATTTATAAAATATTTCATTTCAATTCCTGGCATCCTTTGAAATTGATTAACTCCAAGTGGATTGGTAAGTTTGAAGGAATTTATATCTGCTTTAACAAAGAGGTTTTTATCAAAAAATGTTAGATCGGTTTTCTGGGGCAAGACAAAGGTTCTGGAAAGTCCGCTCATAAAACTTCCTAGATCAGATAAGTAGAAAGGATCTCCGCTAGAAGAAGTTTCTAAATTAAAAAAAACATTATCTTTGACTTTTTGTTGGTGTGATAAATTGTATGACCACCTAGTTTCATCTCTTTCAAGTGTTTTAAAGGACGATTCATCGTCAAATAAAATTGAAGAATTAAAAAATCCTTCATAATTTCTTCCTAAATATCTGAGTTGATTTGTTATTCCATAACCTCTTTGCGTCATTAATCTAGGTTCAACAGTCAAATCAAGGTTTTCTTTAAGATTTAGGTAAACGGGAATTTTTAGATCTAAACCAGACCTTTCATTTATAGAAATTTCAGGAAGAAGAATTCCAGTCTTTCTTTTTGCGCTAATTGGAAAATTTGCTTTATTTAAGTAAGCCAGAGTTTTTCCTTGCACAATTAACCTACTTTTTTTTGCTGAAAGAAGATTATTGCTATTTTGAAACTCCAATTCTTCTGATTCGACCCACCATATTTTGTCTTCACAAGGACAGCTTGAAAATTCTACATCCTTCATGATCGTTTTATCTTCAGAGACACTCACAAACTTGGTTTGTCCATAAAGAAAGTCATCCAATGAAGAAAATCTAATCTTTTCGCTGGAAAAAACCTTATTTTTATTATCCAAACTTACTTGGTCGGCTTTAAATTGAAGATTTTCAATTTTTAGAGATACGTTGCCCTCTAACAATAAAAATTTATTTTTTGTGTCAAAGGAGGTTTTGTCTGCATTAAATTCAATATTGGAAGCAAATAGGCTACCAAAACAAAAAGTAGTGAAAAAAAGAAAATTAAATATTTTATTCAAGATAGCTATTTTACCTTTAAAAATATTTAATATTAGAGATATACAGAATTTATATTCTGTTTAAAATATTTATTTTTACTTAGAGAATTTTTATGAGCACATTAACAAATAAAACTTTATTCATTTCAGGAGCTTCAAGAGGGATAGGGTTGGCGATTGCAAAAAGAGCAGCACAAGATGGAGCCAATGTAATATTGGCCGCTAAAACAGCTGAACCTCATCCTAAGCTTCCTGGAACAATTTATACAGCTGCTGAAGAAATTGAAGAAGCTGGAGGAAAAGCTTTTCCTGTTTTATGCGATGTAAGGTTTGAAGACCAACTGGAAGATGCTGTAAACAAGGGAGCAGAACATTTTGGCGGTATTGATATATGTGTAAATAATGCAAGTGCTATTCAATTGACTAATACCCTTCAAACCGACATGAAAAGATACGATTTAATGAACCAAATAAACGCAAGAGGAACTTTTTTAACATCAAAAAAATGCCTTCCTTTTTTGCTTAAAGCTGAAAATCCTCATATTTTGAATTTGTCTCCTCCTCTTGATATGAATCCTAAGTGGTTTGCAAATAGTGTCGCTTATTCGATAGCTAAATTTGGCATGAGCCTTTGTGTATTAGGAATGGCAGAGGAATTCAAAGAGCAAGGAGTTGCAGTAAATGCTTTATGGCCTAGGACAGCCATTGCAACGGCTGCAGTAAAAAATATTCTTGGCGGAGATGAAACTGTAAAAGTTTCTAGAACTCCTGAAATTATGGCTGATGCAGCGTATGTAATTCTTACAAAAGATTCTAAAGATTTCACTGGTAATTTTTGTATTGATGATAATTTGTTAGCTGATAATGGAGTGAAGGATTTTTCAAAATATGCTGAAGTACCTTTCGCTCAGCTAGCGCCGGACTTTTTTGTACCAGATGATATTCCTCCTCCTCAAGCAGCGATAGACTCATAAAAATTTTGATTCAGCCTAGCGATATTTCCGCTGAATCCTTAAATTGGGTATCAGAAAGCATTGGTATATCAAACAAAGAGATACTGTCTAAAGGTGAAAAGCTCAGAATAGAGTCTAGTCAAAGGACGTTTTTTCGAATTCCTTACAAAGATAAAAGCTCTATTTTAATGGTGGTGCCTAAAGGCATTGATGAAAGTATTGAGTCCTTTTGCACAAAAGCAAAAATATTTAAAAAGGCAAAAGTCAATGTGCCAGATATTTACTTTAAAAATGAGACACTTGGACTTTTAATTGTTAAAGATTTTGGAGATGACGTTTTGCAATTTTATTTGAATAAACAAAATTCAAATAAATTAATCAAATTAGCTATAGAACAAATTCATAAGATTGAAGTTATAGAATTAGATAAAAGCATCTTTTCAGATTTTGAAAATATTACAAAAAATAATCTAAATTTATTTAAAAGATTCTTTTTAGAAGAATTTCTAAATGCTCCTGAACTTCAGATGCTAAATGAGGAAATAGATGAATTTTATTCGATAATAATTTCAGAACTCAAAGATCATCCTCAAGTCATAGGCCACTATGATTTTGAATCAAGAAATTTAATTTCATTGTCGGAAGAAAAAATCGGTGTAATTGATTTCCAAGATGCTTTAATTGGTCCTTTGGGAATAGACCTAGCCTCTCTATTTAAAGATCTTTATATTGAGTGGACGGATGAGGAGATAAGCAATTGGCTTGATTTTTATGTAGAAAACTCACAAATTGCTAAAAGCGCTTCACTTAAATCTTCAGACGCCAAAAGAATGATTGATTTTGCAAGCCTACAAAGACAGACAAGAATATTGGGAAAACTATCTCAAGTTTTTTTAAGTTTAAATAGATCTGAAAGATTAAAAGATTTTAAAACCATTCTTAACTATTTAACAAATACATCCTCAGAATACAATGAAACAAAACGCTATAGCGATTTCTTTAAAAACTTAATACCAATTTTGGAGCAAAGACTTAAAACATTATGAGAGTATTCATCCTTGCAGCTGGTTTTGGAAAGAGGCTCAGACCTTTTACAGAAAAATTACCGAAGCCATTGATCAAAGTAAAAAACAAACCCCTGATTCATTGGAACCTTAAAAAAATTAAAAAAGCAGGTTTTAAAAATGTAGTTATAAATACACACTACCTATCAAACAAACTAATTAGATCGGTTGGTAGAGGAGAAAAATATGGTCTAAAAATAAATTTTTCTTATGAGGAAGAAATTCAAGGAACTGGCGGTGCTCTTATAAAAGCCAAAAGACTTCTTCAAAAAGAACCTTTTTTGTTATTAAGCGGAGATCTATGGAGTGATTTCCCTTTTGAAAAATTTATAGACTTTAAATTGAAAAAGGCAGCTCATTTAATTTTTTTTAAAGAAAAAAAATCAAAAGATGCATATTTAGAAGCTGGTATCGTAAAAAATTCAATAACAAAAAACAATCTAACTTATGCGGGTATAGCACTGATAAATCCAAAAATTTTCAAAGATCTTAAAGAAGATTATTATGATTTGTGGACCGATTTACTTCAAAAGTATGTAAAACAAAATGAAGTTACAGGTGAGATTTATTCTGGGGAATTAATAAATTTAAACTCAAAAAAAGAGATGAACTTGTTAGACGCGTTAGTAGTCGAATAGTAAACTTCTGCTTATGGCAAAACAAAAAAATGTAATCGCCCCTTCAATCTTATCTGCAGATTTTTCTCAACTAGGTAAGGAAGTTGATGCCGTTTTATCAGCTGGTGCCGACTGGATTCACTTTGACGTAATGGATAATCACTACGTACCCAATCTTACTATTGGCCCTATGGTGTGTAAGTCTCTAATTGATTATGGAATTAAAGCTCCAATAGATGTGCATTTAATGGTAAAGCCAGTAGAAAGACTCATTGATGATTTCGCAGAAGCAGGTGCTTCTGTTATAAGTTTTCATCCAGAAGCGACCGAACATATACACAAATGCGTCCAAACGATAAAGAATTATGATTTAAAAGCTGGCATGGTCCTTAATCCAGCCACACCTTTGAGCACAATAAATTCTATTCTGTCCGAATTAGATTTGGTTTTGCTAATGAGTGTTAACCCCGGTTTTGGAGGACAAAAGTTCATAGACTCAACAATTCCTAAAATTAAAAAACTCAGAAAGAAGATAGATTCCTTAGATAAAGAGATTAGATTAGAAGTTGATGGAGGTATTTCAAAAGAAAATATATCTGAAGTTTCTAAGGCAGGTGCCGATACTTTTGTTGCAGGCTCTGCTATTTTTAATACAAAAAATTACAAAGAAACAATTTCAAATTTAAAATCTTTAATTGATTAAATTACTTTTTCTTCTTTTATTGTCTCCAGTTTTAGCTAGTTCTGATAAACAATGCAGTTCAATTTCTATTGAGAAAGTAAATTTATGCGTAGAATTGGCTATTTCTCAAAGAGAGAAATCAAAAGGTCTAATGTATAGAAAAGATTTATCAAATTCAGACGGAATGTTATTCATTTGGAAAAATGCAGGTAAAAGATGTATGTGGATGAAAAATACATACATTTCTTTAGATCTTGGATTCTTTAGAGAAGATATGACATTGATTGAAGTAAAAAATTTATTTCCAAGATCGCTTGATTCTGTTTGCTCTTCTGAACCCGCCAAATATGCTTTAGAACTAACTAAAGGCTGGTTTTCATTAAATAATATTAAGAATAATTCAAAATTAGTCCTAAATTAAATGATAGAAAAGGAATTCTACAGTCAAAAAGGTACATATAATCGTGTACCTTTATCAAAGAAAATAAAGGCTGAAAAGCTTATACCTATTGATATTTATGAAAAATTTAAGTCAAAAGGCTCTTATTTTTTAGAATCTGCAGAAGTCGACATGAAATGGGGTAGATATTCGATCATTGGATTACCCTCAGAATCTTCAATAAAAGTAAAGAATGGTGAAATTTCTTTGAACTTAGGGGGCATTGAAGAAAAAATTTCTGCATCTGACCCATTAAGTTTCATTGAAAATTATTTAGAAGAAAATTTCTATCCTGATACAGGAGATCTGCCAATCTTTTCTGGAGGGTTAGTAGGCTTTTTTGGCTACGAATCCATTAGGTTAATAGAAACTAAACTTAAAAATACTTCAAAAAATGAAGCTCATGAAATAGAAGATATAAATTTACTTATATCTGACAAAGTTATGATTTTTGATAACCTAGAAAAAACATTAGAAGTTGTTTTTTATTCAAATCCAAATATTGAAAATTCATACTCAGAAACATTTAGCGAGATTGATGAGTTGATAGAAAGACTAGAATCTCAAGATGATAGTAAAACTGAAGAAGTTACATCTAAGAATGAAATAACTTTCAAATCAAATATGAATTTCGAACAGTACACAAAGTGTATTGAAAAAATAAAGGACTACATAATTGAGGGAGACGTAATGCAGGTCGTCTTTGCTCAAGAAAGATCAGCAGATTTTGATCTTCCTCCTTTTGAACTCTATAAATCCCTTAGAAAATTAAATCCTTCTCCTTACATGTTTTTCTTAGATTTTGGAGATTACCAATTAGTTGGTTCGTCTCCAGAAATTTTAGTAAGACTGGAGCATGGGGATATTACTGTCAGACCAATTGCTGGAACTAAACCTCGAGGAAAAAATGAAAAAGAAGACCAACAACTTGAAGATGAACTCAAAAATGATCCCAAAGAATTAGCAGAACATTTAATGCTGATAGATTTAGGACGCAATGATATTGGCAGAGTTGCTGAAATTGGTTCAGTAAATACCAATGAAAAAATGGTTATTGAAAGATACTCACATGTTATGCATTTGGTTTCCAATGTGGTTGGAAAGGTTAGAGATAACATTTCACCGATAGACGCCCTTAGAGCAACTTTCCCAGCAGGAACCTTGACGGGAGCCCCGAAAGTAAGAGCCATGGAAATTATTGACGAGCTGGAAGTTTCAAGAAGAAGAATATATGGAGGTGCAGTAGGGTACATATCTTGGTCAGGTAATATGGATACTGCTATTGTCATTAGAAGTGCTGTCATCAAAGATAAAAAAATATATGTTGGAGCAGGTGGAGGAATAGTTGCTGATTCTGTTGCAGAGAAGGAATGGGAAGAAGTAAACAATAAATCAATGGCAATAGTCAAAGCAATTAACAATATAGGTTCATAAATGTTATTGATGATCGACAATTACGATTCTTTTACTTATAACCTTGTTCAATATTTTGGAGAGTTGGGGCAAGAGGTTAAAACTTTCAGAAACGACCAAATAACGATAGAAGAAATAAAAAAACTTGATCCAAAATATATTGTAATTTCCCCTGGGCCTTGTACCCCAAAAGAGTCTGGGATATCTATGCAAGTTATTGATTCTTTTAAGGAAAATAAGCCTATTTTAGGCGTATGTTTGGGACATCAAGCTATTGGTGCAGTCTTTGGTGCAAATATCATAAAAGCCAAACAACTTATGCATGGCAAAACCTCTGAAATACAGCATGATGGTAATTTCTTGTTTGAAGGCATGCCTAATAATTTCACTGCAACTAGATATCACTCTTTAGTTATTGAAGAAAAAACTCTCTCTGAGGATTTTATTGTTAATGCGAGAACTGCAGATGGTTCCATTATGGGGATTCAACATTGCAAATTGAATGTGAGTGGAGTTCAGTTTCATCCAGAATCAATCATGACTGAAGATGGGAAAAAACTTCTTTCTAATTTTTTAAATACAGTATGAATTCAAAGGAAATCATATCTAAAGTTTCTTCAAAAAACCTTTCTCAAGAAGAAACTGCTCATGTCATACAAGAAATTTTTTTTGGAAAGATCTCAGATCAAGAGATTGAAAACTTTCTTCTTGGTCTTTCGAAAAAAGGAGAAACATCAGATGAATTAACTGGAGCTGTTCTGGCAATGAGAGCTGCTTCCTTAAAAGTTGACTTGAAAGAAAAAGATAATCTTGTTGATTGTTGCGGAACAGGAGGACTCGGTAAAAGTATGATGAACGTATCTACAACTGCAGGATTGGTAGCAGCAGCAGCGAAAGTAAAAATTGCAAAACATGGTAACAGGACAGCAACAGGAAAAAGTGGCAGCGCTGATGTCTTAGAAGTAGCTAATGTGAATTTGAGTCTAAGTCCAAATCAAGTTGCTAAATGTATTGAGGAAGTTGGAATTGGATTTATGTTCGCTCAAAATTTTCATCCGGGAATGAAATACGTCATGCCAGTGAGAAAACGAATTGCCGATAAAACTATTTTCAATTTGCTTGGACCACTCACAAATCCAGCAGGTGCAAAAAGGCAATGTATTGGGGTTTATGATCCTAAATGGGTTTTACCTGTTGCAGAAACTCTAAAAAATCTTGGAACAATTAAAGCGATGGTTTTTCATTCAAAAGATGGTCTTGATGAAATTAGTTCAGTAGATAAAACATTTGTAGCGGAGTTGGAAAATAACAAAATTAAAGAGTATGAAATTGATCCAAAAGATTTTGATATTCATCATAAAAATTTAAATGACCTTCAAATAGACTCTCCATCACAAAGTCTAGAGCTTATAAAGACAACTCTCCAAAATGAAGGCTTTAAATCAGGCGAAGATATAATAAGTCTAAATTCTGCTGCTGTGATTTATGTTTCTGACTTAGCAAGTAGCTTTGAAAAAGCATTTGAGACAGCAATCGATGTAATAAAGTCAGGATCAGGCTTAGATAAGCTTAAAGAATTAGCTACTTTTTCTAATAATTTCAATGAATCACCTTAATAAAATAATAGAAACCACTAAAGAAACAGTTAAAAAGTCTAGTTCTTATAGGCCGATTTCATCTTTAGAGGAAGATTTTGAAAAATATCAGAAAAGAGGCTTTATTGAAGCAATTTCGAAGAAGGTTTCTAAGGAAGAAACAGCTATTATTGCTGAAATTAAAAAGGCATCGCCCAGCAAAGGTCTTATAAGGCAAGACTTTGAGCCGGAAAAGATTGCAGAAGATTATGAAACTAATGGCGCCACTTCTTTAAGCATCCTCACAGACGAACCATTTTTTCAAGGAAAATTAGAGTACCTTAACGCGGTAAGGAACAACTGCGTATTACCAATTTTAAGAAAAGATTTCATGATTGATCCTTATCAAATATACGAAACTAAGGCTTCAGGAGGAGACTGTATACTTTTGATAGTTGCTGCTCTTGATTTAGTACAATTGAAGGACTTTTCTCAATTAGCAGAAGAGTTAAATCTGGATGTTTTGATTGAAGTTCACTCGGAAGATGAATTGAATTTAGCTTTGACCGTCGATCCAAGATTATTAGGTATTAATAATAGAGACCTCACAACATTTGAAGTCAATAAAAATTTAGCAATAGAATTAGCCAAGCAAATATCCAAAGATGTGATTGTGGTGTCTGAAAGCGGTATTAGTTCAAGAGAAGATATTTTATCTTCTAAAGAGCAAGGCATTCATTCTTTTCTCATTGGCGAAAGTTTTATGAGAGAGCCAAGTCCAGGAAAAGCACTTCGAGAAATACTTGTCTAAAATTTACTGATTCCTTTTTCCAATATCTTTTCTGTAAAAAGCGCCACTCCAACTAATTTTAGAAGTAGCTTCGTAAGCTTTTTCAAAAGCGGAATCTAAATCATCTCCTAATCCAGTAACGCAAAGAACTCGACCGCCATTTGAAAGAATCTTTTCTCCTTCTTTCTTTGTTCCACAATGAAATACCTTTGTAGTTTCACTCTCTTCATTTATTCCCGAGATTGGAAAACCAGTTTCGTATTTTTCAGGATAGCCTTTTGAAGCCATTACTACACCTAATGCAAATCTTTCATCCCACTCTATTTGTTCTCCCTTTAATTCTTGCTTTGCAGCCTTTAAACATAATTCAAGAAAATCACTTTTCATTCTCATTAATATTGGTTGAGTTTCTGGATCTCCAAACCTACAGTTGTATTCCAAGACTTTAATTTCTTGATCATCGATCATCAAACCGGCATATAAGAAGCCTTTATATTCTATATTTCTTCGTTTTAATTCAGCCAAGGTTGGATATATTATTTCTTTCATAATATCTTCATTAAGCTCTTCAGTAATTAAAGGGGTAGGGGAATATGCTCCCATCCCACCTGTATTAGGTCCTTTGTCACCATCATCTCTTTGTTTATGATCTTGAGAACTTGCCAAAGGAATTACATTTTCACCATCACACAAAACTATGAAACTAGCCTCTTCGCCTTTAAGGAATTCTTCAATAACAAGATTATCTCCTGCAGAACCAAGTTTTTGATCTACCATTAAGGAATTCAAAGCTTCTAAGGCCTCTTCTCTAGAAAAAGCAACGATTACACCTTTCCCGCCTGCAAGGCCATCTGTTTTAAGGACAATTGGGATATCGCATGTCGCTAAATATTCTCTTGCAGGTTCAGGATCTGAAAATACTTCATAAGTTGCAGTAGGAATGTTTCCTTTCCTTAAAACATCTTTCATGAAAATTTTTGAGCCTTCCATTTGCGCAGCTAATTTATTAGGGCCCAAACAAAGCAAATTATTTTCTTCAAATAAATCAATCAGACCTAAGACTAAAGGAGCCTCAGGACCAACAATAGTAAGATCTATTTCATTATTTTTTGCAAAATCCAGTAATCCATTTAAATCTTCGGCATTTAAGTCAACGTTTTCTGTTTTTGGCTCATCAGCAGTACCAGCATTTCCAGGAGCAACAAAAACTTTTTCACACAAATTGCTTTGAGCAAGTTTCCAAACTAGCGCGTGTTCTCTTCCGCCAGAACCTATTACCAAAACTTTCATATCAATGTCTGAAGTGACGCATGCTGGTGAAAAACATGATCATATTAGCTTCATTAGCCGCTGCAATAACTTCTTTATCTCTTATCGATCCACCAGGCTGAATAACACATTGGATTCCATTATTTGCAGCTTCATCAATGCTATCTCTGAATGGAAAAAACGCATCCGAAGCCATAGTAGCTCCTTGAAGATTAAAACCTGCTTTTTTGGCTTTACTGACTGCAATTTCAGCGCTATCGATTCTACTCATTTGACCCGCTCCTATACCAAGAGTCATATTATTTTTCGCGTAAACAATTGCATTGGATTTGACGTATTTTCCTACACGCCAAGCAAATAAGGCATCGTTAACTTGTTTGGGAGTTGGTTTTTTCTTAGTTACTACTTTGAGATCTTTTTTTGAAACCACACCGTCATCAACATTTTGAACCAGAATACCCTGATTCATAGTTAAGGTTTTAAATCCGGTTGGCTTTTGAAATAAATCTTTAACTAATAACAGACGTACATTTTTTTTTGTAGCAATTATTTTTTTTGCAGCAGGGTTAATGGCTGGTGCAGCAATTACTTCAACAAATTGATTATCAATAATTTTCTTTGCCGTAAATTTATCAAGTGCTTTATTTAGAGCAATAATGCCTCCAAATGCAGAGGTTTCATCACAAGAAAAAGCTTTCTCATAGGCTTCTAACAATGTTCTCCCAGAGGCAACACCACAAGGATTTGCATGTTTGACAATGACACAAGAGGGTTTCTCAAAATTTGCAACACATTCAATGGCTGCATCAGTATCAGCAATATTATTATAAGAAAGTTCTTTTCCTTGAATTTGTTCTGCTGATGTGATGCCCGCGCCTTCAGAACCCGAATTTATATAAAAATTTGCTTCCTGATGAGGATTTTCTCCGTACCGCAATACTTGTTTTAGTTTATGACTACTGAAAAAGTTTTCTGGTATCTCATCATCATAGCTAGATAAAAAGTTAGCAATCGCGATGTCATAGTTAGCCACATGTTCAAAAGCCTTTAAGGATAATTTTTTTCGAGTTTCATAGGAACATTTTCCCTTTTCAGTTTGTAAGTCTGTCATAAATGAACCATAAAGATTTGGGGATGAAACTACTGCTACATGAAAAAAGTTTTTAGCAGCCGATCTCAGCATTGTGGGACCTCCTATATCAATATTTTCTATTGCCTCATCCAATTTGATGTTAGGTTTTTTTATTGTTTCTTCAAATGGGTAGAGATTCACCACAACCAGATCAATTTCTTTGATATCGTGTTTTTTTATTTCTTCTTTATCTTCTTTCCTGCGTGAAAGTATTCCTCCATGAATTTGTGGCACTAAGGTTTTTACTCGACCACCCATCATTTCCGGAGAACCTGAAAACTTTTCAGCAGAAACTACAGGAATTTTATTTTTTCTTAATAATTTTTCTGTACCTCCTGTTGATACAATTTCTATATTCAACTTATGAAGTTTTCTAGCAAAATCGACGATACCGGTTTTGTCAGAAACACTCACAAGTGCACGTTTGATTTTTATTTTACGATTTTTTGCCATTATCCAGGTTGTATTGTTTTAGTTTTGTTCTGAGAGTCACTCTATTAATACCTAATATTTTGCTAGCTTGAGATTTATTTCCACTACAAAATTTCATAACTTCTTCAAGCATTGGTCTTTCTACCTCTTTTATCACCATTTCAAAAACATTAGTTGCTTTATTACCATCCAATTCTTTGAAGTATCTTCTAAGGGCTAATCCAACTTGATATTTTAGCGATTTTCTATCTTCTTTTTTTGGGTCTTTGCTTTTCATTAATTTACGTGTGTTTGTAATTCATTCCCAGTAGATAATAAATTTAGCTTACCTTCATCACTTTCTAATTCAGTAATTGAGCAATTATCAGGATAGAAAGAAACCACTCTTGGATCATCTTTTAAAGTGCTGACAACAATATTGATAACCATGAAGTGAGAAAAAATGATTGTCGGTTCAGATAAATTTTTTAGAGTTGAAAGAATATTTGATTGCCAGTTCTGTTGAGGTTTGTCTAAATCATTAATATTTTTTTTGAAAACTTCTTGCAACCAATTTTTCCTCTCTAACAACGATATTCCCGGAGATGGAATTTCTCTGAAGGCTTCATTCAAAGAGAGTTGCTTATTAAGATTTTTTTTAAAGTGTAAACTTGTTTCTTGAGCTCTTTTTAAAGGACTGGATATTAAATTAAATTGACTTAGGTCTTCTTTCTTACTGAGAGAATTGAAGCATTCCAATGCTTGTTCTTTTCCAAGCTCACTTAAGCTTGGGTCTGCTGATTGGTCCCAAGACTGAGCAGCTTCTCCATGTCTTATTAGATAAATTTTCATTAAAATTAAAACAAGCTAAATATTTGCAGTAAGATAAAAGTATGAGAATACCACGAATTTTTCTCGATCAGGAACTCACAAAAAACAAAACTTACATACTAGATAAAGATAGTTTTCACCATCTTTTAGTTATCAAAAAAAGAGAAGGAGACAAGATAGAAGTATTTAACTCGAAAGGACAATTTCTTGAGGCATCTATCTCCTTAATTAACAAAAAAACCTGTGAAATTTTTTTAACTGGCGAGGTAAAAATTAAAGAAATCAATTTTCCAAAAATTTCATTAGGCATTTCTGAAATTAAAAACTTTGAAAAAATTTTAAATGAAGTAACTCAATTGGGAGTGTATCGAGTTGATTGCTTATCTTCTGAAAGATCAAAGTTTTTGAAAAAACCATCAGAGAAAAAACTCGAAAGATGGAAAAAAGTCATTATTGGAGCTTGCGAACAATCTGGAAATAATTGGATGCCTCAACTTGGATATATGACCTTAGACCAATGGCAAGAGGAAATACCTTCGGCAAATAAGTTTTATCTACACCCAGGAGAGAATAAAAATATTGAATCCGTATCTAATCTAGATGAAATTTTCTTTTCCATAGGCCCAGAAGGAGGCTTTTCTGCTAAGGAAATTGATAAAATGAAATCTAACGGTTTAGAGGGCGTCTCTCTTGGAGAGTTAGTCATTAAAACAGAAACAGTGCCTACTGTATTATTATCAATGTTAAAAATATTAAATAAATAAAATGAAATTAGCTTTTGTAATGGATCCCATCTCTAACATTTCTTATAGAAAGGATTCAACGTTAGCAATGATGATTGAAGCTCAAGAAAGAGGACATGAAATTTTTTACATTGAACCTAATTGTCTTTTTTTCGATTCTGATAAACCCTGTGCAGAATATTCTTCTATTTCCGTAAAGTATGAAGAATCTAACTGGTATGAAAAGGGAGAAAACAAAACCGCATCCTTAGATTTTTTTGATGCAATTTTAATGAGACAAGATCCGCCTTTTAATATGGACTACATTAATAATACGTATATTTTGGAGTCTGCTGAAAAATTGGGAGTCAAGGTATTCAATGATCCAAAAACCTTAAGAGATAGCAATGAAAAGTTAGCAATTCTTGATTATCCCTCTTTGATTACCGATACGATAGTGTCTTCTTCAAAAAAAATTATTAAAGATTTCATTGGTAGAAATTCCGAAGTAGTTATCAAACCTTTAGGTTTGATGGGTGGGGAAGGGATCAGAAGACTCCATGAAGAAGATGCAGATCTTCTTGAAACTCTAGATTCCATCGAACAAAAAAACGAGAAAATGATGGTGCAAAAATTCATTCCTGAGGTATTTGAAGGAGATAAAAGGGTTATTTTAATTTCTGGAAAAGATTGTGGCTTCTCCGTGACTAGGATTCCTCAAGGCGACGATTTTCGTGGAAATCTTGCTGCTGGAGGTAAGGCAGAAGTAAGAGAGATGAATGATAGAGACTTTGAGATTGTAAATGCCATAAAGCCAAAACTGATCGAACAGGGTATTTTAGTGGCTGGCATAGATATCTTGGGATCTTTTCTAACAGAGATAAACATTACAAGTCCTACTTGCTTTAGAGAGTTATATGATCAACAGGGAATAAACCTTGCCAAGGATTTAATTGAGCAGATAGAAAAAGCTTTTTAATGGCAAATATCTTAGGCATAGATTACGGACAAAAGTATATCGGTTATGCTGTTGGTAATGACATTACTTACAGTTCCTCTACCCAAGGAACAATTATTAATACAAATCAGAAAAAAATCTTTCAAGAAATACAGAATTTAGTAAATGAGTGGGAAATAAAGTTGATTATTTTGGGTCTACCATTAAATATGGATGACACAGAAAGTAAAATGTCTAAAGAGGTTAGAAGTTTTCAGAAAAAAATTGAAAAATCGCTAAACATAGAATGTAGACTTCATGACGAAAGACTATCTTCTTTTGAAGCAAAGCAGCAAATGGATTTTATTAAAAAAAACAAGAAGCAACCTAACCCTGGCATTGATGCTTTAGCTGCTCAAGTTATATTAGAATCTTGGTTGAGAGGAAAAAGTAAAAATGTCTGATTTCATTCCAGAAGATTTTATCCAAAAGGTTCTCGAAGACTCAGATATTGTCTCTTTGGTTGATTCTTATGTTCCTTTAAAAAGAAAGGGCAAAGACCATTGGGCACAATGTCCTTTTTGTGACGATGGCAGCAACCCATCATTTAGCGTTAGTGATCAAAAACAATTTTACTATTGTTTTAAATGTAGAGCTTCAGGCAATGCAATTGGTTTTTTAATGAATTATCAGTCAAAAGATTTTGTTGGAGCTGTAGAAATTTTAGCAAAAAACCTCGGCTTGGAAATTCCAAGGACAAAATCAAATTATGACAGGGAAAAATTTGATGAATTATTTCGTTTTAATGAGGAAGCTAAAAACTTCTACAAAAATAATCTTTTAAAACCTAAGGAAGGAGAACAAATTAGATCTTATTTGAAAGAAAGAGGAATTTCAGAAGAAATTTCAAAGGAGTTTGAATTGGGGTTAAGTTTAGAAGGCTGGGATAATCTCGTTAAACATTTTGAATCAAAAAAGATTGACGCTAAGGAATCCTCGAAACTTTTTAAAATCGCAAAAAATGAAAGAAAGTATGATGTCTTCAGAAATAGATTAATTTTTCCTATTGCTTCCAGAAAAAATAAGATTGTTGGATTTGGCGGAAGGGTTTTAGATGACGCAGATCAGCCTAAATATCTTAATACCCCAGAATCTGAAGTATTCAAAAAAAGCAGGGAGCTTTATGGACTTCCAAATGTTTTAGTAAGAAACTCTAGGCCACAACAGATTTTGGTGGTGGAAGGTTATATGGATGTCTTGGCTTGTTTTAGCTTCGACTTACCCATTTCCGTTGCAACATTGGGAATTGCTACCAATAAATTTCATTTAGAAACCCTATTTAAAAAGACAGATGAAGTTATTTTTTGCTTTGATGGAGATGAGGCGGGAAGAAATGCTTCAAAATTAGCACTCGAAATAGCTATTCCGGTTGTGAAAGATGGCAAAAGAGTTAAGTTTCTATTCCTTCCAGATAATCACGATCCAGCAAGTCTGTTGCTAGAAAAAGGAAAAGATGAATTATCTAAGCTAATAAATGATGGCAAAAATCTTTCAGATTATTTATTTGAAAGTATTCTAGAAAAGTATGACAGTTCTTTAGAGGGAAAAGCTGCAGCATCCAAAGAGTTTGTTTCTTTAGTGAAGCCCATGCAGGAAGGTAATTTTAAAAGTATTTTGATCAATGAGTTTTCAAAAAAAATGGATATCGATCTGAGTGAGATTTCTCCAACAAAACCAGAAGTTAAAACACACTCTCAATCAGAAGACTTGCAAATGGATTTGAGCAAGGTAACTAAGAGCTTACTCAAATGCATTATTCATAATCCGGATTTAGCTAAATCTGAATACCTAGATTATTTTATAGATAATAATGAATTCTTAATTAGTCCCTTAATTTCTTTTTTAAGAGCTAAATCTGAAGTATCTTTTCCTATGATTATTCAAGAGTTTCCCGATCAAAAAAACATCCTAATTGATCTTTCAAACGATCAAAACCTAATTAGTCCTGATGAGGGTTTGAAGTTCATAAAACAGGCAGTTGACTATATTGAAAGAAATCAAGGAGATAATCTCTTGCAAAAATTGAAGGTAAAGCATGAAAAAAATGAGCTGGATTCCAAAGAAAAAATAGAGCTGAAAAAACTACTTACTTCTAAATTTGAACAACTTACTGAGGACGAACTATCTTTATTTAAAAAACTCTAATTGATAAAAATTTAATAGTTAAGAGTTTCAAACTTATATATAATCAACAACCCAAAATATGATTGACGACGATTTAGAGAATAGTGGGCTGAGAGAGCTCATCGAAAAAGGTAGAGAACAGGGATACATCACCTTTGCTGACATAAACGATTACTTACCCGATGAAGTTTCTGATCCTGATCAGCTTGATGAGGTAATTCAGATAATAAATGATTTAGGCCTCCAAGTTTTAGAAGAGGCTCCAGAAGAAGGTTCTAATTTTACCCCTGCCAATCAAGATACTCCTGAAACACCAACTGAAAACGAAATGGGCACCATTGAGTCTGAAGTTGGCAGAACTACTGACCCAGTAAGGCTCTACATGAGAGAAATGGGCTCTGTAGACCTTCTAACTAGAGAAGGTGAGATTGCAATTGCAAAACGTATCGAAGAAGGAGCGAGAGATTTACTTCATGCTTGTGCTTTCTATCCAGGAATCATTGAAGATGTATTGTTGGAATATGAACTTATCAAAAAAGAAGATAAAAGAATTACAGATTTAGTAGTGGGTTTTATGGATGAAGAAGAAGATCTGCCGCCTTCAACTGAAGAAGTTTCTGCTCAAGAAGATGAAGAAGAAGATGTGGGTATAAATATGGAAGAACTTGCTAAAAGATTCTCTTCTATTAAAAGACAATACAACAAGTCACAGAAAACCATTGATTCTTCGGGTAGAAATAACGATAAAGCTCAAAAAGATCTTGATAAATTAGGAGAGCTTTTTAAGTTTCTTAAATTATCGCCAAAAAGATTCGAAACTATATCTCTTACAGCTAGGGCTTTAGCAAAAGCAATTAGAGACTCTGAAAGAGAAATCTATGATATTTGCACACAAGATTGCAACATGCCAAGAAAAGACTTCTTAGAAATCTTTAGAGATAATCAAACAAACCTTAAGTTTCTTGATGGCACCATTCGCTCAAAGAAAAACTATGCAAAGCTCCTTAAAGATGCGAAACCAAATGTAAATAAAATCCAAAAAAGAATTATCAATCTTACTAACAACGTTGGTATGACAGTTACAGAGCTCAAAGATATAACTTCTAAAATGGCAAAAGGAGAAACCAAAATTCGAAGAGCTAAGAAAGATATGATTGAAGCCAATCTAAGATTAGTTATCTCTATTGCAAAGAAGTACACCAACCGAGGACTCCAATTCTTGGATCTTATTCAAGAAGGAAATATTGGTTTAATGAAGGCGGTTGACAAATTTGAATACAGAAGAGGATATAAGTTTTCAACCTATGCTACTTGGTGGATTAGACAGGCGATTACTAGATCGATTGCCGATCAAGCAAGAACCATTCGTATTCCAGTGCATATGATTGAAACTATCAACAAACTAAACAGAATTTCTCGTCAAATGCTTCAAGAACACGGTAAGGAGCCAACACCAGAAGAACTCTCTGAAAAAATGGATATGCCAGAAGAAAAAATTAGAAAAGTTTTAAAAATTGCCAAAGAGCCCATTTCTACTGAAACTCCAATAGGGGATGAAGACGATACTACTTTAGGCGATTTCATTGAAGACCCTTTACAAGATTCTCCAATTGATGCGGCTACGGAAAATAATTTGCATGATGCAACCGATGGTGTCTTATCAAGCTTAACCGCTAGAGAGGCAAAAGTATTGAGAATGAGATTTGGAATCGGTATGAATACCGACCACACTTTGGAAGAAGTTGGCAAACAATTTGATGTCACCCGAGAGAGAATTAGACAGATTGAAGCAAAAGCACTTCGTAAGCTTAGGCATCCATCAAGATCAGGACATCTTAAAACTTTCCTAGACGAATAAACTCATTCAGAATGATATTAACTTTTAGGGCCTGTAGCTCAGTTGGTTAGAGCAGCGGACTCATAATCCGTTGGTCGGAGGTTCGAGTCCTCCCGGGCCCACCAAGTTTCAATAAATTAAGAAATAGCTCTTTGCCAAATGACTTTCTTCATTTTTCTTTCTTCAGGAGAAAGTATCCTTATATTGAAGTCTTTTCTGAGGTCTGAGATTTTCTTTTCAAGAAAGTCTGAAGGAAAAAAGTAAGACCATTTTTTCATCTTTCTGGTTCTAAAAAAAATCTTGGGCCATTTTCGGAATACCACTCTTAAGTACAGATAAGTGTATTTCAAATATCCAACTTCCTTAAGAAGATCAAAAACTTTTTCATTTGTTTCTTTTATATCTAAGGAGCCTTTAAAATATTCCATCGAAACTTTAAAGTAATCGCCACCAAAAAATATCCAGCAGTCCAGCATGGCTTCTTCCTCCAAAGAAGTATCCAAACCAAAAATCACATGAGTTGCATCATGACATAAGATATTAAATTTTTCGTCTTCTGAGCAATTTTCACCTAATACGTGGCGATTATTTTCTCTTAAATAACTTCGATATTCTTCAATTCCTTCTTTTAAGGTCAGTTCGCAAGTCTCTTGTTGATAAATGAGCATCTAATAATTATAAATTAGCGTTATCTTTATAAACTAAGTCATCCGCATAAATCGCAAACATGTCAGGGTGATCCACTTTTTTTTCTGAAAGCGAGATAAAAATATGAATTCCACCGCGATTATCTGCATAGAATTTCTCATCTCCCCATGAAAGAAAGTCGGTTTTGTATAATGGAACTATCGAAAGAGTATTTGGAATGAAATCTAAAGGGTAAAGCTCACGTTCATTTCCTATATCTAGAGGATTAACCCATTTATCGGATCCATTTTGATTAAGAAAGTAAACAGTTGAGTCAGCTTTGCACAAATACATTATTGGCTTTCATCCATTCTCTTCTGAGCTTCCTCAAAGGCTCCTTTGACATCTCCTTTTTTGAGCAATTCTTTTTCTTTTGATGAAAGTCCATACTTTTCATCAAATTCCTTAATCCATTTCTCAAATTCCTTAATCGATTTCATCACGGGGGTGCTGTCTACCCACTCTTTATTTGCTTCTACTCTTTCTTCGTAAGTCATGCCTTTAGTCAGATTGCTCCCTGGTTTAAGTTTTTTGCCATTGACGTCAATAAAATTTCCTTTAAAGATTTGATATAGATCAAACATTGCTAATGGAATGCCGATAATAAAAAAAGAAGCGAGAATATGAAGGAACCCAGACTTTATCCTGCCAACATAAAACTTATGAACTCCTAAAGGTCCAAGTGTCAAAGCTAAAAATGCACAAAGAAAAGTACCTTTATCGCTAAAATCATTATTTTCTTTTTCAGATATCATATTTTTCTCTTTTTGATTTCTTTATACCTTCAGAAATTGCTTTACCTTTTTTCTTAGTTTCGATGGCGTTCTCTGCACTTTTTGCAGAAGAAAACAAGTTGAAAATAATTAAAGCTCCTGCAAGGGGACCCATAATCGGCACTCGAAAAATTGTTTGAATTATTCCCCAGATTAGATTTGATCCTTGAATATGTATCAACAAAATTATTAAAAATACAAAAATAAAAAAGTATTGAAAATACATTGCATTGGGATTTTTATATTCAGCTAGATTGAAATAATGCGTCTGTGTCTCAAAAAACTCAGCTTTTCTAGGGAATAAATCAGAGACTATTATTTCAATTTCTTTATATATTTTTTTTGCACGATCATCGCAGCCCCCATTTAATTTTGGATAAACACAACCATTTTCTTTCCATTTTTCTAACGTATATCCTTCATAAGCTTTATAGTACGATTGCTCTTCAAATAAATTATCTATTAATTCTGATTTAGAATTTGACTTACTTAAAATTATCCCAGCAGGGTGATTATCACCTTCTAAACCTGCTGCATTAAAAATACCTTGTCTGTAATCTTTCCAGCTATCAGTCTCTGCTTGAAAGCCTAAATATATACTTCCCCAAATCATCAAAAAGCTTAACATCATTGGTAAATCAACAACCTTACCATTTGCTAGAAAAAAGTTTTTTTGAAATTTTGATTTAAAAGGAAAGCTCAAAATCACACCGACAATTACAAAAATAAGAATGTAAAGCCAGATATTTGAAGGAAACATCACCTAGGGTTTTTGATTGATCCGGACCATTCAATAAAATTTTTAGGTCTTTGTTTTTCAGAAAGTATTTGTATTCCGTATTCCTCTCTTAAATCGCAAATTTTCCTCGACAAGTAGGATTCTGGAACTTTAAGAGGCCATTTTTTCTTCATTCTGAATCTCATTTTTAAAATACCAAAAAGAGATTTATAAGCATAAAACATGGAAATCACTGTTTTTTTGAAACCTACTTCTTTCCATAAATATTTCATGTGATTTTTTAAAAAAGGATCTTCAAAATAAGCTAGATAATCTTTCCATTTATAGGAACACAAAATAAGTCCATGCAGATCATTTATGGATTCTTCTTCAAAAGTAGCACCATTACCAAAAATGACATGAGTGCAATCGTGACATTGCCAAATCTTATAATCATCATCCGAACCGTCCGTACCAATTTTTTTGTTATTTTCTTTTAAATAACTCAGATAAATCTCTAGACCTTCAGCCAGAGTAAGTTCGCAGTTTTGTTCTTTAAAAGCCAACATTATTACTATTATATACTTTATAAAGATTCGTGTTTTCCTAGTTCATATCTTGCAACTGTGCGTCGATGAACTTCATCGGGACCATCACCAATTCTCAAATATCTAACAGAAGCATATAAGCTTGCCAGAGGCGTATCCTGTGAAACTCCTGCACCGCCATGAATTTGAATGGCTTTATCAATGACTCTAGTTGCCATTAAAGGAATGGCGACTTTAATCTGGGCAATTTCACTTTTAGCAATTTTATTCCCAGCGGTATCCATCATATGAGCTGCCTTTAAAGTCATTAACCGACACATTTCAATTTCTATCCTGCAGTCAGCGATTACATCATAATTGCCTCCTAGTTCAGCCAAAGGTTTTCCAAAGGCTTTTCTATTTAATGAACGTTTGCATAGCAAGTCCAAAGCTCTCTCAGCGACTCCTATGATTCGCATACAGTGATGAATTCTACCTGGGCCGAGTCTTCCTTGAGCTATCTCAAAACCTCTACCTTCTCCTAAAATTAAGTTCTCTTTGGGAACTCTCACATTGGTAAATTTAAGATGAGCGTGTCCATTGGGCGCATGATCTGCTCCATAAACAGTTAACATCCTAAGATTTTCAATACCTTTGGCGTCTGTAGGCACGAGTATCTGAGATTGTCTTTGATGTTTTGGATTCTCTGAGTTTGTTACGCCCATAAAAATCATTATCTTACAGTCGGGTCTGCCATATCCTGAAGTCCACCATTTTTCACCATTGATAACATATTCATCCCCATCCTTTTCAATTTTACTTTCAATATTAGTCGCATCAGAGGATGCTACATTCGGTTCTGTCATCGCAAAGGCTGATCTGATTTCGCCATCTAGGAGAGGTTGCAACCACTTATCTTTTTGATAATCCGATCCAAATTTGTCCAAAACCTCCATATTTCCAGTATCTGGAGCGGAACAATTAAATATCTCTGAAGCAAAGCTTACTTTTCCCATCAGCTCAGCAAGAGGAGCATACTCGAGATTAGTTAAGCCGAAACCGTTATTACTTTCGGGCAAGAAGAAATTCCATAAGCCTTGAGCTTTTGCTTTCCGCTTTAACTCATTTATTACTTTTGGGACTTGCCAGGGATTACCAGCTGTGCGAAAAGTCTTCATTTCCGAAGCATATATTTCCTCTGCTGGATAAACATTCTCCTCCATAAAATCGGAAACTTTCTTTATAAGATTTTTGGTTTTTTTAGAATGTTCAAATTTCATTTAATGTAATTATTATAGTCATTAAACTTATGATTATAACTTCAAATAAATTAAGACTTATAAAGTTTTGACAGTTATACTGCCATTTATTGTTAAAGGGGAAATAAAATCAAATCTTATTTATTGAGTTTAATCTTTTTTGTAAATTTAATATTTGCAAACTACCAATTTAAAACAGTAGCTTCTGACCTAGATGATGCATGGAGTTTTGATTTTTTAAATGAAGATCAAATAATTTTTACAGAGCAACCAGGAAGAATAAAAATAATAACAATTTCATCAGAAGAAATAGTTGAGGTCAAAGGTGCTCCAAAAGTCCAATATGCAAGCCAAGGCGGTTTATCCGAAATAGTTCTAGATCCTAATTTCAAAAAGAATAATATTTTATATCTCACTTATTCAGCTTTAAACGAAAGAGGAAAATCCACTCTTTTTTTGATGTCTGCTGAATTAAGTAATAATGCTTTAATTAACAAAAAAATTATTTTCGAAGCTAAAGCATTCAGAAGAGTTCCAATTCATATGGGAGCAAAAATTGATTTTCTCTCTGACGGAACTTTACTTCTAACCAGCGGCGATGGTTTCGATCATAAAGAAAAAGCCCAAAGTTTGGATAATCATTTTGGAAAAATAATTAGAATTAATAAAGATGGATCAGTACCTTCTGATAATCCTTTCGTCGGTGACAAAACTATACTTCCAGAAATATTTACTTATGGTCATAGAAATATGCAAGGACTTGTTGTTATGGATGATGGAAGGATTTTTGAACATGAGCATGGGCCTAGAGGAGGAGATGAATTTAACTTAATTGAACCAGGAAAAAACTATGGTTGGCCTGCAATTACTTATGGCATAGATTATTCAGGCGCAGTTATTAGCCCATTCACAAAAATGGATGGCATGGAGCAACCCTTAAAGTATTGGGTACCATCTATAGCTCCTTCCGATATGATCTATTATGATGGAGACTTATATCCTGAGCTTAAAGATAGTTTTCTCATCACCGCTTTAGTATCCAGAGATGTGAAAAAAATTAAAAAGACAAATACTCTTCTTTCTGAAGAATCCATTTTTTCTAGTCTAAATAGTCGTTTGAGAAGTATTGGAGTCTCCCCAAGCGGCGAACTTTATCTTTTGACAGATGGAAGAAGGGGAAAATTATTGAAAGTACTTTCTACTAAGGAATGAAAATAGCAAAATACCCATTTGCAATTCTTGTTGCGGCATTGTTTACCGTAGCTTTGACCACTCCGATTTCATCATTTGCAAACATAATATGGCTTTCTTCAATGAATCTGCCTGTAAATTTTTTTTCTTCCCTAGAAATCATCTTGTTTGATTTTCAAAGACTTGGAATTCTTCTTTATGGAATCATTATCATTGAATTCGCTATAGCATTTTCTTTAGTTGGTATCATTCAAAAGTATGTCCCAGAGACAAAGTACCTTTATCCAATTGCAGGTGCCTTTATCACAGGTTTAACCCTTTTTTTATTGGTTGAATTTACGACACAAACTGAAGTTCTTGGAGGCAATAGGACTATTCTGGGAAAATTCTTACATTGTCTTGCTGGTTTTGCTGGAGGATATTTATTCAACATTCTTATTTCTAGAGACAGAAAGATTTCTTTTGTTATAAGAACTTTAGGCATTATCTATGCTTATTTAATTTTAGGATTGGTCTTAAACTGGATTTTTACGCCTATTAGCGCAGCCTCTGATTTTGGATTTATTTTTAATGAGCTTAATTCTAGCGCTCAAAATGCTTTGCTTAGAGACTTTACCTCGTTTTTTGTGGCAACTTTTTTGTTTTCTATCATTGGCGTAATTACTTTAAACTCTGCATGGTTTTTCTCTGCCGGCATTATTTATGTTGGGGCAGGAATTTTCAATCTCATAGCTATTTATGCTCACGGCACAGACTATAATCAAATATTTATTGGAGAGTTCTTGCTAGGCAGTTTTCCCATTGCTTTGGGTTTAATGATTTCTTATCAAAAAAAGAAAGCTGAAGTATAGTCTTGTTTTATGAATAATTGGCAAGCAACTGCTTTGAATACTGCTCCGGATTCTGAAAATCAAATTCATAGCGATGAACTGGCAAAAGAGTATGGCTTTAAAGGCGGATTAGTTCCTGGAGTCACAGTTTCAGCTTATTTGCTCCATCCTGTGATCGAATCCGCAGGCATGGGTTGGCTTGAGAAAGGATATGCCAACTGCAAAATTACATCTCCTTTATATGATGGAGAAAATTTTGAAGTTATATCTGAAAGCTCTAGAGAAGGGCATACAAACACATTTTTAAAGAACCAAGACGGAAAAATCGTTGCAAATGCAGAATCAAAAATTTTAGAGAATATATCTTCTAGACCAAAATTCAGAGGAGATCCTCTGATTCAAGAGGGTTTCAAGGCTCCTGTTGCATCTTTAGATGAATGGGAGAAGCTCAAAAAAGAGGGTTGCAAAGCATTTAAATTTCATTGGGGTGGAGATAATCCCCTCATTTATCTTTCTGATGAAAAAAAATTACCTTTAATTTTGCAACCAAGTAAATCTGGTCATGCAAATCTGAGCTTTCTTTTGGGATGTGCTAATTGGATATTGGCTGGCAATGCATTTATGAATCCTTGGGTTCATCTTCAAACAAAATCTCAAAATTATAAAACTGTATCTTTAGAGACAACCTTAATCGCAGAAATGTCTGTTATCGACTTTTATGAAAAAAAAGGCCATGAGTTCATTGAAGTGGAAGTAAATTTATTTGAAGAAAAATCAAAGCAGTGTTGTATGAGTATTAATCAGCTAGCAATCTTCAAGTTAAGAAAATAAATATTTTTTATCTATCTACTGGTTGAGCAGTATGAAGAAGAGTTGCGACTAACTTACCTTCTTCATTATAAATTCTGCCTTCAGAAGTGGCGCTACTTCTTCCCAGCTTTATAATTTTAACTTTCATTGTCGCTGGGCCTATTGGCAAAGGTCTATGAAATAAGACATGCAAATCTGTTGTCATGGGTGCTTTTTTTTCCTCGTAACCAGAAATCATTGCAGCTGAAGTTGCGTCATCTAATGCCGCTGTTATCATGCCTCCTTGAACAAATCCCATTGGGTTAGAACATTCTTTTTTAAAGTTGCATGTAAAGACCATTTCTTCTTCTTTGGTCTCAATATACTTTAGACTCAAGAACTCCATGGATTTACCAAAGAATTCCTCAGAAAATTTTTTTAATCTTTCTTTATTTTGCATATTTTATCTTAGTGTCTCACTTATCAAACTCCCTAAAACTATGACTGTAACGATAAACCATATCGACCATCCATAGGGTTTTAGAGGACTGTCTTTCATTCTAGAAGAAAATAAGGCCATATATGATGCCATTAACCAAGCAATAAGAAGAAAGTAAAACATAATATTAAGTATTAATATCCCTCTACAACAGCATAAAGCCTTTTTGCTCCTCCATCTAAAACCTTCAAAGCAGCTTGATATTCTTTGCTTTCGTAAGCTTTAAGGGCAATTTCATAAGAAGGAAATTCAACTACTACATTTCTCATATAATCTTCTCCTTCTTTTGTTTCCTGAAGGCCGCCTCGAACAATAAATTTTCCATTATATTTTTTCAAGACTTCCTCAGCTAATTTCCCATAAGCTTGCTGTTTTTCTGGAAAAATGACATTAGCTTTAGCAATCCAATAACCTTTTTTCATATTTTAAATTTCAAAATTTATAATTAAAAATCAAATCATTCTTACTAAATAAGAATTGTTTTTTTAAAACTTTTCTCATTTATACTTTTTTTCTTTATGTCAACTAGATAGCTACTCTTATTTTTTTTAAAAATTACAGATCTAAAAATTTTTTCATCCTTAATATGTAGTGCTGCTCCACCATCAACCGCATAGACATTTTTGATCTTACTTCTAAGTAGAAAGTTTTTTACGGCTGGTTTTCGCTCTGGTTCTTCATCGTAGTGAGGGCAACAGGTACCTTTAACAAAGTTAAGGCATGGCATCATTTTTAGATTTGATGCCCAAGAGTCAGTTATACCGTTTTGAAACCAACATATCGCTCCTGCACTGACACCACTCATGACTGTGCCACGTAGATAGGCTTTTTTTAGAATTTTATCTAACCCCCATTCTTTCCAAACAGCCAACATGCTTTTAGTATTTCCTCCACCAACAAAGATGGCATCCTGATTGAGAATTAATTCATTTAAGTCTGGAGTTCTTTTAAAGAAGTCTAAATGAGAAGGGTGGCAGTTTAAGTTTGTGAACGTAGAGTAAAAATTAACTTTATAAGCCTCATTATCTCCTGTCGCAGTTGGAATAAAACAAATTCTTGGATTTTTCTTTCTGGTTTGTTTCAAAATATAATTTTCAATTAAGCCTTGTCCAGGATTTGCGCCAAAACCACCCCCGCCAATTGCAATGATATTTCTTGAATTAGGCATCTGCACCTCTTAAAACATCTTTTGGTGTCTTGGCATTTAAATAAAAAGTAAACAACGCAGCAATGATCCCAATTACCAATATCGAGCTTATTGCGCCAATTAAAATCACGTCCCAGTAGATTTTGGGATTTATTTCAAAGACAGTTTTTTCAATAAAAAAGGTTGATATCACAGCTAACAAACTGCCAAGTAATCCAGCAAAAAATCCAATTGTTAAGAATTCAAGAAAAGTATTTTTTTGCATAACTCTTCTATTTAAACCCAAAGTTTTCAGAATCGCATTTTGTTTTTCTCTTTGTTTAAAACTTTCTTGAATAGTTGCAAGCATTAGAAAAAGTCCGGCTATCAAAGTCAGCCCAAGAATTAGTTTTAATGCTTGAGACACTTTCGAGATTATAGATTGAACTTCTGAAATTATTGCATCCAATGAAATCAGAGAAATTGTCGGAAAGTTTTTTATCAATTCTGCTGAAAGCGATTCTTTCTCCTTGGGAACATGAAAAGAAGTTATATAAGTTGATGAAATATCTTGGAAGCTTTTTGGAAAGCCTATAGCAAAAAAATTAGGACTGAAGTTCTCCCAATTGACTTCTCTAATGCTTTGAATGTAACTTTCTATTTTCTCCCCTGCAATATCTATGACAATTTCGTCATTTATTCTTAAATCATAATCTTCTGAAATCTCGGTTGATATTGAAATGCCATTTTCTTTATCCTCAAACCAATTACCAGCGATTATTTCGTTTCCGCTTGGAAGCTCACTCATCCAAGTAAAATTAAAAGTTCTATCAATTTCTTTCCCAGAAGATTTCCTTTGGAATCTTGCACTTGTTACAGGATAAATTTTATTAGAATCAATTTCATTTTGCCCTAAGAAGTCAATTAGATTATCTTTTTCTCCTTCATATATATTAAAAAGAAGGTTATTAGGCGCATTTTCTGGAAGAGAGTTCTCCCAAGCAGAAATTAAATTAGTTGAAGCAGAATAAGCTACCAAACTCAAGGCAATAGCTACTGTCATGGCAACTATTTGCATGGAATTAAAAAGTCTTCTTCTGCTAAGTTCAAAGGCAAGCATCTTGAATGGTTTGAGAGGATTTAACCCCAATGGCTTGATGAACTTAAATACGCCAAATATTAAGGAGAATATAATTGCTGCAAATCCTAAGATTGAGAAATAAATTATATTCGTAAGTAAAAAATCTTTGATAAAGAAAATAAGTAACAAATAAAAAGAAGATAAACCACCAATTACATATATTGAGGAATCAAAATAATTCAAATTACGGTTGGATTTTCTTAAGATAACGTTTGGCGCAAGACCAAAAAGATTTTTTAACATTGGATATGCAAAACCAATCAAACATAAAAATGCTGTGACAAAAGAGATCAGATAAGGCTCTAAACCTGGCAGAGGCAAATTAGAAGGAAAGTAATCTCTTAATAATTCTGTAAATGAAATTTGAACAACCCAGCCAATTAAAATACCAGTTAAAAATGAAAATAACGCTATCAAGCCAAAGACCAAAAAATATGTGTTTCTTATTTGCGATGGAGCAAGCCCAAGGGCTTTAAAAACAGCAACATAATCCACATGTCGTCTGATAAATTGCAACGAACAAATTGCTATAGTCAAAGACGATAAAATTATTGCAAGTAAAGCACCTAAAAGAAAAAAATTGGACGCTCTTTTTATGGCTCTGCCCAATGGACTTGCCTCATTGTTAGGCGTTTCTATGTCATCACCGGGCTTTTTTATTGATTGAAAAAAAGTTTCTAATGTTTTGATGGTTTCAATTGAGCTAATAAAAGTATAGGAATATCTAACTCTTGAACCAGGTTGAATAACATTTGCTTCTTCAAGGTCAACTGAATTCATAATAGCTTTGGGAGCAAAAGCGAAAGATCCTGCTCCTCGGTCAGATTCGGATAGAATGATTCCACTTACTGAAAAATCCTTCTCACCGATATTAACCACTTCGCCAACAACTACCTCTAGAAGACTTGCCAAACGTGCATCAAGCCAAACTTTTCCACCCGTTGGTGGATTTTTTTTAATAATTTTTTTGCTATTGATATCTAGAATTTCTATTTCTCCTACTAAAGGATAAGGAGAAGAAACTGATTTAATTGAGGCAAGTTGAAAGTTTGTGTCAGAACCTAGAACCGAACCAAATTCATAGATTGTCGTATAAGAATAATCTCCCGCAGGAAAAACTGATTCATCCAAAGGGGTGCTTGATTCAAATTTAAGGTCTCCTCCTAAAAACTGTTTGGATTCAAACATCAGCGAACTATCCAAGCGGTCTGTGAAAAACGTTATCGAGGCAACAATACCTACCGCTAAAGATAGAGATAAAAACATCAGAAGCAGTTGACCTGATTTAAGTTCTCTGAAAAAAATCTTTGAAGCTAAAGAAATAATCGTCATAGAATTTTGCCATCAGTAAGTTCTATTTTTTGATCGCATCGATCTGCAAGGGCGAGATCATGTGTAACGATGATTAAAGCACTAGAAGATTGCTCAAAGGCATCAAAAATAAGATTGGCTATAAGTTCACTATTACTGGAATCTAAATTTCCTGTTGGTTCATCGCAAAATAAAACTTCAGCTTCGCAAGCGAAAGCTCTAGCAATAGCAACTCTTTGTTGTTCTCCTCCTGAGAGTTGTTGAGGGTAATGCATGAGACGATTTTCCATGCCAACTTTATTAAGATAATTCAACGCTATTTCTTTTGCGTCTCTTTTATTCTTAAGTTCCAAGGGAAGCATGACATTTTCAAGAGCATTAAGGCCCGATAAAAGTTCAAAGTTTTGAAAAACAAAAGCAACTGAATCTTTTCTTATCTTTGCTCTAGCTTCTTCAGGTAAGTCATGCAGAGGTTTTTGATTGATAAATATCTCTCCAGATGAAGGCGAATCTAAGCCTGCTAATATTCCTAATAAAGTTGATTTACCTGATCCAGATGGACCTACAACTGCTAATGAGGAAGAAGCACTTACTTTTAAATTGATATCATCTAGAATAACTATTTCTTCATCATTGAAAATAACTTTTTTTGACAAATTTCTTGCTTCTATAATCATCAAATGAATTTTTTAGAAAAATACAGATTAAAACTAATACTGATTTTTATTTTGCTTGTTTCTTATTCTATCACTGCGCAATCAAAGACGCTTTTGATTTTAGGAGACAGTATTTCAGCAGGCTATGGCATTAAAGAGGCAGATAATTGGGTCACGCTTCTAGAAAAAAATTACACTGCGAGAGATCTTGATATAAAGATAATTAATTCCAGTGTATCAGGTGATACGACCATCGGTGGTTTAGGGAGAATAAAAAAAGATCTATTTTTGTTCGATCCATCTTATATATTAATTGAGTTAGGAGGGAATGACGCGCTGCGAGGATATCCAATAGACTCAATAAAAAAGAATTTATCGACTACTATCGAACTAATTAAAAAAAATGATTCATTACCAATATTGATGCAAATACGAATACCTCCAAATTATGGAAAGAGATATGTTGAGGCTTTTGAAAAAATTTATCGAGAACTGTCTATTGAGCACGATATTCCATTGGTTAAATTTATGCTTGAAAATATTGCTTTAAACAAAGATCTCATGCAATTGGATGGCATTCATCCAAATCAAAAAGCGCAAAGTCTTATCGCCTCAGAAGTTCAAAAATCTTTAGCGAAAATTATTGAGAATCCTTAAGTTTAATTTACATAAAAAAAGACCTCTCAGAGAGAGGTCTTTTTTTTGACTTATTAAGTCTGACTTACTGCATACGGTAAGTGAAACCAGCTTTAACAAATCTTCCTAATGGACTATGAGTATAAGCATCATAGTTCATTTCCCAAACAGTGAAAGGGGGCTGTTCGTCAGTTAAGTTATAAACTGATAAAGAGATGTCAAAAGCGTCATCCCAAGTGTAAGTGTAAGTAGCATCTACAGTAGTGTGCGCTGTAATTTCTTTGCTTGATCTTCTGTCGTCATAAGCAGAGATGTAATTTATAGCACCGTAGAAGTTATGAGCATCAGTTCTGTAATTAACAAATGCCTTACCTTTCATTGTAGGAATAGGTCGGCAAGGATTGTTGATATTAAAGAAACCATCACACTCATATGCATCTGCAACTTTAGTAGTACCTTTGAAATAAGCATCTACACTGTATTTAGCTACATAATTTGCTTCAAGACCAGCAGTCATTATTCCGTCAGCGTAGTCGGTTTCGTATTCAACGAATAGGTCTACACCGTTAGTTACTGTTCTTGGTCCGTTTACAAAGTTAGCAGCAATTCTTCCAACTGCACCAGCTCCGAAAGAACCGTCGTTGACAAGAGGCGTACCACTGTAAATTTGACTTTGAACTGCAGCTTTAGCAGCTCCACCAGCTGCATAGGCATTCATTAACTGTTGGTGGTTTTCGATGATGATTGGATTATCAAAATCAAACTCGTAAAAGTCTAAAGTTGCGGTCCAACTATCAGTACCAAAGTCAGTAATGAAACCAAAGTTGTAAGTGGTTGCTTGCTCTGGATCTAGGTTAGTGTTTCCAGAAATATCTACTGCTTTAAATGCTCCCGCTTGGTTCACGTATTGCAGGGCAGTAACTCTTGTTGCAGAAGTCTCATCGGGATGAGGCGCTCTGAAAGTAGATTGTCCTGTAAATCTCAAAGTAAGAGAATCAATTGGCATCCATCTCATAACCAATTTCGGGTCAATAGAATCATCAGAACCGTAATCCTCATAACGAAGAGCCAATTGCATGTCAAAGGTATCAGTTATTGGTAATGCAAACTCCGTGAATAATGAATCAACAGTTTGATCATTATTTTCTGGGAAAGTTGGCGCCAAGAACATGAATAATCCTACAGGGTTAGAAGCACAAGCAGCTCTGCCAGCTTCTGTCTCATTGTTTTGAGGAATATCACATGGATATAAACTTCCGTCATGAATATTCGTCATTGAGTTTCCAGCAGGAAGTACTTGAAGTGCAGGAAGGGTAGTTTCAACGCTGTAATCACGACGTTCATAACCAAATGCCCAAGCTGCATCACCACCTGCTAAAGCACCCATAGTACCTTGAACGATGAAGTCAAGAGTCAGTAATTCTGAAGTAGACTCAGTGTGTCTTTTATCAATTAACCATCTAATCAATGCTGGATCATTAGCTGTTGCAGCATTATAGTCAGGGTTTGCAGCCACTCTTTCACCAGTTGTTTGGTTAGGCTGATTTCCTTGAGCAATAGCGTTAGACGTTGGGTTGAAGTATAAACAACCGGTAGGTCTAGTTGCAGCTTTAACTGTGTTAGCAGCTATAGCAGCTCCAGTAGACTTAACTTTGAATTGAGGAGTTAAGTCAGAAGCACTAGTTGTAAGAGCAGTAATTTCTGCATCACAACTAGGTCCACCGTATCCCCAAAGGGCAGCTAGGAACTTACCTTGTTGAGTATCTGATGAAGTTGTCAAACCTTCACTAGTTGAGTAGTTCAAGCTAGTTGAGTAATCAACAGTATCAGATAGAGCACCTTCAAAACTAAAGGCAAATCTGTAAGTATCGTATTCTCTAGACTCTACTTCTGCGCCTCGGAAATTTCCATTTGGATTACCAGCAGCAGCCAGGGCTCTAGTTCTCAATTGATGGTAAGGCGATCTGTTTGTGCCATCACCACCATAGTTAGCATCTTTTAAGTCATTACAGAAGTCCACATAGTCAGCACACAATTGAACCATTCCTGGGTTGAAGTCAGGCATGGTGTTTGAAGTAGGGTTGTTTGGCGGGTAAGAAGGTGAAGTAGCCCAGTTAGGGACATCAGTTTTTCCGTAAGCAAATTCTACGTGAAAATCATGACCGTCAATATCACCATTGAATTCCATCCAAAGCTGGGTGTTGTCTTGTTCTTCTTGGACGTTGTCAAACCAAGTATATTGGTATCTACAAATACCACCGTATTCACGACCAGTTGCAACTTGAGATCCAAAGACACCACCTGCAAGTGCAGCAAGTGAAGTATTAAAACCACCTGCATTGTTACATCCTGGGTCAGCTAGCAATGAATATCCGCCAAGGCCTAAAGCCGCATTGGCAGGTGCACCACCAGGAGATACAAAAGTTGGAGGATTACCCATTGTAGACCAACCACCTTTGTCATTATTTGCATAAGGTTGAATCGCATAATCAGTATCTCTTGCAGCCAATTCAGGTTTGTATTGGTGACTTAGAGACATCATAAAATTAGTATCGCCAACTAAAGTTCCGTAGGTAAGTGAGAATTCTCTTCCTTCATCAACAGCATTAGGAATTCCTTTAGCTGCCAAGTTCACTCTTAAACCTTCAAAAGTAGAATCGGTAATGAAATTAACCACACCCGATATTGCATCCGAACCATAAGTCGCGGCAGCACCCTCTTTTAGAATTTCTATTCTGCTAAGAGCACCCATTGGTAAATCGTGAAGGTTCACAGATCTTCCAGCTCCACTTCTAATTGGAACCGTTACTTGTCTTTTACCATTAATTAAAACCAAAGTTCTTTGCGTACCTAAACCTCTAAGGTTTATGTTCGAAACACCTTCAGCACCATTTGAACCGAATTGGTTTGTTTCTCCATCCATACCAGAACTTCCAGGAACCATCTTAACGAGTTCTACGATGTTAAGATTTCCTTGAGCAGAAATAGATTCCGCATCGAAAGTTGATATGGGAGATCCTGAATCGATAGGCGTACCTTTAATCAAGGAACCTATCACTGTTACTTCCTCATCTTGAGCCATGCTCAAACCAGAGAAAAGCGAGAACATAGCTCCCGCAAGCAATAGTTTTTTATACATTTTACCCCCCCTGAGATAATTATAAATTTATGTGTGAATACTACCTTAAATTTTAGCTTTAAGTCGAGTAATTACTTAAAAAAAATGGATATCTACAAAGACTAAATATCACCACAACGTATAAGAATATAAATGAGAATGAGTATCATTTATATATAAAACTTCATATAATCTAAGTTTTAAAAAATTATGTAAAAAAACTCAACATGAATGAATTTATTATTCTCTTCAGAGAAACCTTAGAAGCAGCTTTAATTGTTGGAATCATCTATCTTTTTTTAACAAGTAATAATGCATCAACTCAAAAGTTATGGCTGGCTGTTTTAGCTTCAATCATCTCAAGTGTAATCGTTGCATACTTCATTTATTCAGCCCAAGAAGCCCTAGGAAACACCTCACTTAAAGCGCTTTTTGAAGGTATTTTTATGTTCATTACTGCCGGCTTTATATGGTATGTGATTTTTTGGCTTTCAAAGCATGTGAGTGACAGAAAACAACTTGAAGAAAGTTCCGCAGTAGCAATGAGTTCTTCCTGGGGAATATTTTTCTTGGTATTTTTTTCTATTATCAGAGAGGGCTTTGAAACTGTAGTATTTTTATTGGCTAGTTTCTCAATGACACAAAGCTTTTCTTATTTGGGCTTTTTCGGTGGAATGATTGCTGCATTATTCCTAGTTTATTTATTAATCATTCAAGGACGCCGATTTAATATCAGAGAATTTTTTAAGTACACGACTTTGCTTTTGGTATTTCTTGCCTCCGGAATGATCGCTTATGGCACGCACGAAGTGGAAAGTTACTTGGTTAAATCAGACAATCTACATTTGGTTGGTTTAGAGGAAAAAGCTGAAATAAAAAGACCTTGGGACATTTTGGTTCCCAAAGAAGAACTTGAAGTTTCTGACAATCCTATTTTTTACTCTTACGATGTTAAAGGAAAAGGGAAGTACACCCACATCATGCACGATAGCGGAAGTATAGGAGCATTTTTGAAAGGTTTTTTTGGTTACAACAGTAATCCAAACTACATTGAACTATATGCATGGATCATATCTTTACTTGTTGGTCTTAGTTTTTGGAGAAGGTTCTATTTCAGCCAAACATAAAAGAAATAACTATATTCTTTTTTGAAAATAATAATCATTCTCATTTACAAATATAATGAGAACCACTATCATATGAGAATCATTCTTATTAAAAAGGGGATACTTATTATGAAAAAATTTATTTATTCTATTGCACTGGTTTTATCTATATCTCCAGTATTTGCTCAAGATGAAGAACTTCAAGTAAAGGGGAAGATTCTTTTCAAAGATCAAGTTAATTCGCTTAAACCTCCGATGCCTGTATTAGATGTGCCTCAATCAGTATCAGTCATTACTGACGATGACATCAGAAATCAAGGTTTTAGACAAATAGGAGACCTTATAAGATATACACCTGGAGTTAATACTTCTCAAGGAGAGGGTCACAGGGATGCAGTAGTCTTCAGAGGCGTAAGGTCTACAGCAGACTTTTATCAAGATGGAGTCAGAGATGATGTCCAATATTACAGATCACTGTACAACGTTGAACAAGTTGAAATAATCAAAGGTGCTAATGCCCTTTTATTTGGTCGAGGTGGAACAGGTGGTTTGATTAACAGAGTATCTAAAACTGCTCAGATTGGAGAGACTTTCGGTAATTTAGATACAGGTGTTGATTCTTTTGGGGGTAATGATATTTCTTTAGATGGAAACATTGAAGTAAGCGATAACATAGCTTTTCGTTTAAATTTCCATGCTGACTCGCTTGCAAATCATAGAGATATGTTTGATGGTGAAAGAGTTGGAATTAATCCCACAATGAAGTTTCAAATTGATACAGACACATCTATAGACATATCTTACGAGTATGCAAATCACGAAAGGTTTGTTGACAGAGGTATACCTACAGATGACGTAACAGGAGGAACTAATTTTCCTATCGATGCACTAAATGATTTTGTTATTGGAACTTCTGATCTAAATAAAACAACTCTTGAAGCCAATATTCTTAAAGGTACATTAGTCCATAATTATTCTGATAAAGGAAAACTAACTTTCAACGTTACAGCTAATGACTTTAATAAAATGTATAAAAACCTTTATGCCTCAGACTATGCTGCTGGCATTGTTACTCTTGATGGTTATCGAGATGTAACGGCCCGAGAAACCCTTGCAATTGCTCTGAGCAATGTAAACGAGTTTGATAGAGGTACATTAGCAGTGGGACTTGAAATTTTAGATACCGAAAACAAAAATTTCCGTTACAACACTTTTTGGTCAACAACGAAGGACGATAATGAAACATTTGCACTCACGTCGCAAACCGTAAAACCCTTGAACTTCAATGTTGATGCCGATGGTAATTTAACTTATGTTGATTACACATCCGATTTAAATAATAAATCAGATACTGATATAGAAGTAACCTCTCTTTATATCTCTGGGAACCTAGATTTGTCTGATCAATGGAAAATGGTTTTGGGCGCACGTTATGATGATGTCAGCACAAAAATTAAACAATACGGCATAACTACACCATCTAGCGGAGTCAATGAAGGTAAAGGAGCTGTCAACGGAACAGACGCTAATGAAGGAAGAGATGATTCTTACGTTTCTCCTAGATTAGGTCTTATCTTCAAGCCACAAGAAAATATGTCTTTGTATTTGAGTTACAGCGAAAGTTTCCTGCCTCGTTCTGGCGAGCAATATAAAACTTTTGGATCTAGCGGTGAAAAATTTGATCCAGATGTTTTCGAAAACACTGAGGTTGGTTTTAAGTATGATACCGATTCAGGTCTCTCACTTGCAGTTAGTTATTTTGACATGGAGCAGATAAAAGCTGCCGAAGATGGATCAGGTAATACTGAAACTAGAGCGCTTGCCATGGACGGTTTTGAAATAACCTTGAACGGTGAAATAAACGAAAGTAATGCTATTAGATTTGGTTTAGCCTCTGTTGATGCAGAAAGAAATACCGCCGGTGACAAAGCAAGAGAAGTTCCTGAGTTAACTTATTCTATATGGTACACGCATCAAGCTAATGAGATGTTCTCAATTAGTTTAGGAGCAACTTATCAGGATGAGTCAGTAATTAACTCGGCTACTGGACCTTTATTGCCGGATTACACTAGGTTTGATATGGCTATGAGCATAACTCCAAACGAAAATGACTCTGTGAGAATAAATATAGAGAATTTAGGTGATGAAACCTACTATCCTCATTCTCACTCAAATCATCAGGTTTCTGTAGGAGAGTCTCAGAATGTAAGAATATCCTATTCTCGAAATTTTTAATTTTAGGAGAGGTAAAAAACATTAATGGAAATATAGAGGATTTTTAGAGTAGCCTTTTCATTTCATCTCATGGCATATCTCTTAAAGATCTCCCCCTGATTTTTCATTAAAGTTTTTAGAAAAGAGATCCCGCTTAACGGCGGGATTTCGCTTTATAGAGCATTAATAAATTTTTCTAACTTGATTATCAGATTTGTCAGAAACTGCTTCCCTTCGAAGACTTAACTTATCCCACACTTGATTTAATGAGAGCAAAAATCTTTGTATATCTTCAGCTTGATGTTTTGGAGTAATGGTCACCCTAAATCTCTCATCGCCTTTTGGAACTGTTGGGTAGAACACAGGTTGAATGTAAATTCCGTGCTCCTCAATCAAAAGATTCGCAGCATTTTTACATAATCTTGGGTCTTCAAGATGAATGGGAATGATATGACTATCGTTATCTAGATGAGGAATTTGCAAGTCTCTTAACCCAGCTCTTATTAAGTTGGAATTTTGTCTGATATCTTCTCTAAGATGTTCAGATTTCTTTGCTATTTCGATTGCTTTAATTGAAGCAGCCGCGATACTTGGGTTTGCAGAAGAAGTAAAAATAAAACCTGGAGCAAAACTTCTGATGAAATCAATAATGTCGGAACTAGCTGCAACGTAGCCCCCCATTTGGCCAAAAGCTTTGGATAAAGTACCGTTTATAATGTCTATTTCGTCACTAATGCTTTGCTCTTCTGCAATTCCTCTGCCTTCTGACCCATAAAGGCCGACGGAGTGAACCTCATCAAGATAAGTTAAAGCATTAAATTCTTTTGCTAAGGAAACAATTTGCTTGAGAGGTGATCTGAGACCTTCCATAGAGTAAAGCGACTCTAGAACTATAAGTTTAGGGACACTAGCATTAGAGGTATTTAACAACTCTCTCAAGTGACTAACGTCATTATGACGAAAAATATGACAAGGAACATTTGCATTTTTGATTCCCTGAATCATGGATGCATGATTTAGTTCGTCAGAGAATACTTCGATACCTTCAAGTTTTTTGCATAATGTCCAAAGAGTTGACTGATTAGCAGTATATGCAGAAGGGAAGATTAAACTGGATTCTTTATGGTGCAAGTCTGCAAGTTCCTTTTCCAAGTCAGCATGATATGAAGAGGTTCCAGAAATATTCCTTGTTCCTCCAGAACCGGTTCCTAATTCTTGGATTACCTCGATAGATCTTTTAATTACTTCTGGATGTTGACTTAAATTCAAGTAGTCATTGCTACACCAAACCTCAACCGGTCTTTCATTACCTTCGAATCTTTCTGTAGCTCGAGGGAAATGTTTTTTATCTCTATTAATTTCTCTAAATTTTCTGTAGAGACCTTGAGATTTTAACGAGGTTAACTCATCAGAAAAATATTTTTTGTAGTTCATTTCATCTCCAAGAAGGATTTGAACATTACTATAGACGTAAAAGCGTTCAAACTAAATATTTAAATTTAAGAGGATTATAATAATATAGTTGTTTATAAGGATTGGTTATAATGAATGAGTTAACTATCATTTCTAGAAAAAGTACTCTTGCAAAACTTCAAGCAATTGAAGTTTCTGAGGCGATTAAAAGAAAATTTCCTGAACTTAAAATTATTTTTAAGACTAAAGATACTTCAGGAGATATAGATTTAACAACGCCCCTGCACAAAATGCCTGAAATGGGTGTTTTTACTTCAGACATTAGGGAAGAATTATTAACTAACAAAGCAGATATTGCTGTGCATTCTTGGAAAGACCTTCCGGTTAATCTTGAGGAAGGGACAGAAGTTGCTGCAACCATAAAAAGAGCAGATCAAAGGGACGTATTGATCTTTAAGAAGAGCTCCTTCAAAAATAAAAAATTAGAAATCTTTACTTCATCGCCAAGAAGACAAGAAAATCTATCAAAGTTTTTAAAGAAAGCTTTTCCTTTTGAAATAGACTCTCTCAGCTTTCCTGATATCAGGGGTAATATTTTGACTAGAGTTCAAAAACTTAAAGATTCAAATGCAGATGGTTTAGTAATAGCTAAAGCTGCTTTAGACCGATTGCTATTTTCTTCAGAAAAGGGTTTTAGTGAATTAGATTCTTTTAAAGAAGACCTGAATACATTTTTGTGGATGGTGATTCCATGTTCGCAAAATCCATGTGCGCCTGGTCAGGGAGCATTGGCTATTGAGGTAAAATCAGGAAATAAAAAAGTATTTGAATTACTCAATGAAATCAATGATTTAGATGTTTTTAAAGATGTAGAAGATGAAAGAAAGAAACTCAAAAAATACGGTGGAGGCTGTCATCAAAAAATTGGTGTAAGTATAGAAAATCACCCACTAGGAAAAATCACGACTGAGAAAGGCCTAACGCCAGATAATGAACTCATTGATAAAAGGTCTTTTATACCTTTCAAGAAAGAATTTTCTAGACTTGAAAATCCCATAAAAGATTTCTACCCAAAGTTAAAAAAGGATTTCAAATTATTTTCCCGATCAAAAATCAATGACGGTATTAATGAGATAAAGACTATTAAAAATTCTGGTTTGTACATATCTAGAGCAAGCTCAATAGAAACAGGCACAGAAATTGATTTATCCAATGTCATTTGGACAAGTGGCATAGAAAATTGGTTTAAATTAGCTAAGAAAGGAATATGGGTAAATGGGACTTCAGACAGTTTAGGTGAAGAACAGTCTAAACCGGAATCGTTCCTGAAAGAGGTAAAATGGTTTTTGGTTTCTCATATTGATTCACAATCTAAGGATAAAAAACTCCTTGCTACATATAAATTAGTTCCTGAAAAAGATATAGAAGATTTATCTAAATATTCTCATTTCTATTGGATGTCTATTAGTTCATTCCAAGAAGCTTTGAAAAGATTTCCAAGCATTGAAAAAGCAGAACATTCCTGTGGTTTGGGCAAAACTTTTGATGAGTTGAACAAACTATATCCTAATAAAATAAAGCCTTTTTTAAACTATGAAGACTGGCTGGAAAAAATAAACGAAGCAAAGTAAGCTACGCACCTGTTTACCCGATATGGCAAATTTTAAGAGAAAATATCCACTATCTAGACTGAGAAGACTACGATCAAATCAATCTATTAGAGATCTTGTGGCAGAAAATAAATTGTCAATTGACGATTTAATTCAGCCTATTTTTGTTAAGGAATCCATAAAAGAAAAAGAAGAAATAGAATCCCTAGTTGGAATTTTTAGACACACAGAAAAAAGTATTCTCAAAGAAATCGAAGAGCTAGTGAGTTTAGGTATCAAGGCGGTAGCAATTTTTCCTGTGATAGATGAAGACAAGAAAGACGAGAAAGGTTCTGAGGCAATAAATGAAAATAATTTTCTCAATAAAGTCATAAAGACAATAAAACAAAATTTTCCGGAAATTCTAGTTATTGCTGACGTAGCTTTAGATCCGTACACAACTCATGGACATGATGGCTTATTAAATTCAGTTGGTGATGTTGATAATGATACGACACTCAAAATTCTGGAAGGTCAGGCATTGCAGCTAGCTCAAGCAGGTACAGACATTATTGCTCCATCTGACATGATGGATGGCAGAGTTGGAGTTATACGGAAAGCCCTTGAAGAAAAGAGCTTTAAAAATACTATGATTCTAGCTTACTCAGCAAAATACAGTTCTAAGTTCTATGGTCCTTTTAAAGAGGCAGTAGAATCTGCAAAATTTTTTGGAAACAAAACAAAAGATACTTATCAAATGGCTGTTGCAAACATTGATGAAGCTCTTCACGAGGTTGCCTTGGACATAAATGAAGGTGCTGATATTGTTATGGTAAAACCAGGTATGCCTTATCTTGACGTAGTAAAGGCAGTTAAAGAAAAATTCCAAATGCCAACCTTTGTTTATCAAGTAAGCGGTGAATACGCTATGTTGAAAGCAGCAGTTGAAAAAAACTGGCTGAGTGAGGATGTTATATTTGAATCGCTTCTTTCATTTAAGCGAGCTGGTGCAGATTGCATCTTAACTTATGCCGCAAAAGAGATAGCAAAAAATCTATAATTTTTATATGCGTAACTCCAGGTTTCAAAATGCTTTGAATCGGGTTCCTCAGGAAATTCCGCCAATATGGTTTATGCGCCAAGCTGGCAGATATCATGATCATTATCAAAATCTTAAGAAATCTCACTCTTTCGTTGAGCTTTGTAAAAGTCCTGCCTTGTCAGCTCAAACTGCTCTGGGCCCAATAGAAGAATTTGACTTTGATGTCGCTATTTTATTCAGCGACATTCTTTTTCCCTTGGAGTCTTTAGGCATGGATTTGATTTATGATCCCGGTCCAATATTCAAAGAACATCTAGCAGAAGAAAACGCCTCCAGAATTCTTGTTAACAATGATCCTATTTCTTCTCTGGAATTCCAAGGGGAGGCTATTGAAAGAACGATGGAACTGCTTCCAGACGATAAGTCGATGATTGGCTTTATTGGTGGACCATGGACATTGTTATCTTTTGCCTCAGCGAAAAATAAATTAGACAAGATAGGAAAAATAGAAAGCTACCAATGGGCAATTTTAGAAGATTATATCTATCCTCTTTTACATAAAAATATTTCTTTGCAATTGCAGGCTGGAGCTGAACTGGTAATGATTTTTGATTCTTGTGCTCACCAGCTTGCTAAAGATGATTTATCTATTTACCTCAATAAAATTTTAAGTAAGTTGGTAAAGAATTTTCCTAACCAAGTTGGTTACTATGCAAAAGATGGAGTTTCTTATGATGATATCTTTGCTGCATCTGACAGCTATGAAGTTCCTTTTGCAGGAATTGGGGTAGATTCAAATGTAAGAATTCAAGATATTTTCGCAAAAAGGAAAGATGGGTTCATTCAAGGTAATTTCAGTGAAAAGGCTATATCTATGGATTTCAATGAATTTGATAAAGCTCTGAACTTATTTCTAGAAGACATTTCCTCTCTTTCATTAGAGGATAGAAAAGGTTGGGTATGTGGACTTGGCCATGGCGTTATCAAGACCACACCTCAAGAAAATGTTAAACATTTTGTAAAAAAGGTAAGGTCTTATTTATGAGTTTTTTAGGTGAAAAGAATTTTTCCCATGAAGACAAGCAAAAAGTTGGAGTGATTATATGCAATCTTGGTTCGCCAGATAGTTACTCTACAAAAGATGTAAGAAAATACCTTAGAGAATTTTTATCAGATACGAGAGTCATAGAAGTACCAAAAATAATCTGGTGGTTTGTACTTAATCTCTTTATTTTGCCTTTTAGACCAAGAAAATCAGCAGCTCTTTATAAATCAGTATGGCTTGAAGACGGCTCGCCGTTGCTGGTTTATTCAAAGAGATTTTTAAGCAAGATAAAAAACCTCAATGAAAATTCTGAATCTTTAGAATTTGAATTAGCCATGCGCTATGGAAATCCAAGTCTTGAAAAAGCTTTATTGAGTTTGAAGGAGAAAAATTGTCGAAAAATTTTACTCTTACCTTTGTTTCCTCAATATTCTGCAGTAACTGCAGCAACAATATTCGATAAGGTGAGCGCAATTCTTTCAAGATGGCGATGGGTACCTAGTTTGCATTTTGTGAGCGGCTACCATGACAATTCTGAGTATGTAAACTCATTGGCTAAAACTATAAAAACTCATGAATTTTATGGAAAACAGAACATGGTGGTTTTTTCTTATCACGGCATTCCAAAAAAATATTTTGAAGAAGGAGATCCTTACCATTGTTTTTGTCAGAAGACTTCTCGCTTAGTTGCAGAAGCTTTAGGGCTTGAAGAAAATCAGTACATCACCAGTTTTCAATCGAGATTAGCAGCAGCCGGAAGAGAGTGGTTAAAACCCTATACAAGTGAGCTGATGGAAAAATTACCAAAAGAAGGAGTAAAGAAAATCCTAATTTTATCACCAGGATTTAGTATGGATTGTTTAGAAACCATAGAAGAAATCGATGAAGAAAATAAAGAAATATTCTTGGATTCTGGAGGCGAAGATTTCCATTACATAGCTTGCTTAAATGATAATGACGAGCACGTAGAAGCCATCAATAATTTAATTGCAAATAAAATATCCCAACTATGACCAACAGTTTAGATGAAAAAAAAGATTCAGCATCTCAATGGTTTAGATCTTTGAGAGATCAATTTTGCGCTGCCTTTGAAGAATTAGATGGCGGAAAGTTTGAAAGAAAAAAATGGAATCATAAAGGTTCTGGCGGAGGCGAAATAAGCATTCTAAAGGGCGAGGTGTTTGAAAAGGTTGGGGTAAATATTTCAACTGTTGCGGGTGAATTTTCTGATGATTTTAAATCTCAAATCAAAGGAACAGAAAAATCTGCAAAGTATTGGGCTTCGGGGATCAGTTTGGTTGCTCACATGCAATCACCCAAGGTGCCAGCTTTTCATTTCAATACGAGATTTTTAGCTACCGGTGAAAATTGGTTTGGAGGCGGAACAGATATGACTCCATCAATTCCAGACGATAAAGAAACCAAGCTTTTTCACTCCAAATTAAAAGAAGCATGTGATAAATCAGACGATAACTATTACTCGGATTTTAAAAAAAATTGTGATGAATATTTCTATCTTGCACACCGAGATGAGCCTAGAGGAGTCGGCGGCATTTTTTTTGATCATTTGAATACCGGAAACTGGGAAGACGATTTTGATTTTGTAAAAGAGCTTGGTTCAACCACTCTGAATATTATTAAACAAACCGTATCTAACAAAAAAGACTTAGACTGGACCGAGGAAGAAAAAGAACAACAACTAATCAAAAGAGGGCGCTATGTCGAATTCAATTTGATTTGGGATAGAGGCACTTTGTTTGGTTTAAAAACAGGAGGATCTACAGAAGCCATCCTGATGTCCATGCCACCATCAGCGAAGTGGAAATAAGATGAGAAATACTCTTGTAATATATTCTTCTGTAGATGGTCACACACAAAAAATTTCGAGCAAAATTGCTGAACATATCAAGCGTAATGTTAACGTTGACCTAACCTCATTAGTTGAAGCTCAATCGCTGAGCTTAAAAAATTATCAACAAATTATTATTGGTGCTAGCATCAGATATGGTAAATATCGAAAAGAACTTTTCGAGTTTATCGAACAAAACCTTGATGAGCTCTCAAGCAAAGATAACGCGTTTTTTAGTGTAAATGTAGTTGCTAGAAAGCCAGAAAAAAATTCTCCAGAAACCAATCCCTACGTTGCAAAATTTCTCCAAGCTACAAAATGGAGACCAAAAAAAATGGATGTTTTTGCTGGCGTTGTAGATTACCCAACTTATAATTTTTTCGATAGATTTATGATTAGATTTATCATGTGGATCACCGATGGCCCCACAGACGCCAAGGCTAGATTTGAATTTACTGATTGGAAAAGAGTTGAGGATTTTTCCAAATCATTAATTAAGAATTAAAGCTCAGTAGCGAGCTCAATAAATTTATTTTTTAGAAAAGTTAGTTTATTTGTAAGACTAAAAGCATGATTTCTAATAAGTCTTATCCAGATATTTTTTTGCTCGAAACCTCTTTTGAAGGCTTCCATAGCAGCTGCTAGGGCTAAATTGATTGGAATTCTTTGTTGATTATATTTATCTTCAATTTGTTTAACTTGAAGCAAACTTTCAGGAGTAATTAAATCCGATAGAGATTTCACATCACCGATTCCTGCGTTTAATCCCAATCCTGCTAACGGATGTATATGGTGCGCAGCATCTCCCACAAGAAAAACATTACCTCTGGCAAAAGTTTTTGCAGAAAGGTGTTTTAGAGGAAATGACTGCCTTTTGGCTGAGAATTTTATTTCTGGAAGTTTTTCCCCGAAAGATTGATGAATTTCATTTATGAAGTCATCTTCATTCATACCTAAGTAATCATAGGCCTTGGTATCGTCAATGGACCATATCATGGTAAGTTCAGTCTCATTCATTGGGAGCAAAGCAAGCGGTCCCACCGAGGTGAAAGTTTGTCTAATGCATGGGTCTGTTTGGGGTACAGAAAAGTTAGCAACTATTGCTGTCTGATTGTAACTCCAAGTTCTTGAAGAAATCGAAGAAAGGTTTCTTACACTTGATTGAATGCCATCTGCGCCTATTAAAATTTTTGTCTCCAACTTTCCCTTTGATGTTTCGCAATGAATATCTCCATTAATTTTTTCTATTTTTTCTAAATTACAACTCCACAAAAGATTTTTTGAATCGGAAACGAGAGATAACAGAGAATTTTGAATGTCTCCTTCTTTGACTATGAAGCCAATATTCGGAATATTTTTTTCCAATTCATTTACATTGAAATCTATGAATCCAGTGCCTTCTTGATCCCAAACCTTTATCTGGTTGTATTCAAAAGCAGTTTTACCTATGACATTCCATGCATCTAGCTCTTTTAGAAATGTCATACTCTTGTTATTCAATGATAGATGGCGGTAACTATTTGGTGCTTTATCTCGACCATCTATTAGACCGACGTTTATATTTTTATTCTTCAATGCAAGAAAAAGGAGGGCACCAGTTACGCCAGCACCAACAATGAGGACATCATATTTCATTAACTCGCCATCAGTTGTTGAATGTCATCAAGCTCTTTAATGGCTGAGCTAAGAACTTTTGGCTGATTGTTTTCAACTAGTACATCATCTTCGATTCGAATTCCAATTCCTTTGAATTTTTCAGGTACGTTTTCTTCTTTGCTGATGTAGATTCCTGGCTCGATAGTGGTAATCATCCCATTTTCATAAGACCTTACCTTGCCATCTTTCTCATAGCCTCCGACATCATGCACATCAAGACCCAACCAATGACCGACGCGGTGCATGTAGAACTTTGAATAAGATTGAGTTTCAATTACCTCTTCTTTAGAGCCTTTTAACAAACCCAAGCTTAATAGTCCTTCAACAATGACCTCTAAAGATTTTCTATGCGTCTCAAGAGGATTAGATTTTTCTGAAATGCTTTCAATAGATTGCTTTTGAGATTCCAAAACGATCTCGTAGATAAGTTTCTGTTCTGACGAAAATTTTCCATTAACAGGAAAAGTTCTAGTGATATCGCTCGCGTAGCCCTTGTATTCGCAGCCTGCATCGACTAGAACCAAATCGCCGTCTTTTAGCAAATCTGTATTCTTGCTGTAATGAAGAATACATGCATTTTCTCCTCCTCCCACGATAGAAGGATAGGCACACTCCTTTGCTCCATTGACCATAAATTCATGCATATATTCTGCTTCAAGTTGATATTCGTACATATCTGGTTTTACAGCTTTCATTGCTCTTTCATGAGCCGAAGATGAGATATCACATGCTTTTTGAATAATACTAATTTCTTCTTTTGATTTTAAAAGTCTTAATTCGTGTATTAAAAAATCAACACTCTTAATGTTTTTTGGATTTAAATCAAAGTTGATCTTTTTACCTTTTAACCCTTTGGTTAATGCAAAGAATAATTTTTTTTGACTTTTCTTTTGACAAAATAAATGATCTGCACCTTCGAGAAATTCAGTGGTTTTTAAAATAAGATCGTCTATTTTAAAACCGCTATCAAAACCCAGTTGGGTCACATTTTCAGGACCCAATCGAGGTCCCTCCCATTTTTCTCTTACTTCATCTTTTTCCGCACAGAGGAGATGAAAAATCGTACTCCCTTTTTTTTCAATAACTAATGCAGCATCGGCTTCATTAAAGTTAGTTAAGTACAAAAAATCGCTATCTTGTCTGAAAGAATAGTCAGTATCACCATTTCTGATTTTTTGATTGGCTGAATGAATTACTGCTACCGATCCATCAGGCAACAGATCAGCTAATTTTTTTCTTCTTTCTAGAAAAATGTCCATATGTTGATTTTACTTCAATATAAAGTCTTTATAGAAACGTTATTGATATAAGAATAAAATAATATCTGTGTCGCAGAAGGAATTAGAGAAAAATCTAAAAGAACTTTTAGAACTTTCTAAAAAACTTAGAGAGGCAAATAAAGATTTACGAAACAAAAATTTAAGACTTAAAAAAGAGAATAATCGTCTAAAAGATAATATAGAATTATCAAGAAATAAGTTAGAAATATTGATTTCAAAATTAGAGGCTTTATGAGTGAAGACGATCAAGACATAGTAACGCTTAAAATAGCTGGCATCGAGTATCAGCTATATTGTCCTCCCGAGGAACAATCCACTTTGATTGAAGCTGGAGAAATCTTGGATAAGCGAATCAAATCCATCAAACGCAAAACTAGAAATCTTCCAATTGAAAAAGTTGCCGTATTAGCAGGTCTTGATGTAGTGAATGAATTCCTCTCAAACGAAGGAGCTTCTTCAACCGAGACAAATGATGAATCACCGGAAGCTACAGATGAAAAATCAGCCGCAAATGTTTCAGAAGAAAAAGTCGATTCATCTGAAGAAGAAAATTTAAGCCTTAAGTTAGTAGACGAGATTTCTGAATTATCTAAGCTTTAAAATATTGCTATAATTTTCAAAGCTTCCTGGCTTATTTGCTAGTTATATAACACTTCGAGCCGATGCAAAATAAACAGGGAATTTGATACTTCTCTTGTTGAGCGCCCTTAGGGCAGCCTGATAGATGGTGATTCTTCCCGACCTGAACTTTACGGTTCGGGTTTTATTTAACGGCGATAACTTGGGAAGCTCTCTTAAATATGAATAAAACCGAAGCAAGAGATTTAATTTCAAAAGGCTTCAAAAGCTTAACTTCCTTCTCCAAAAGTTATCAAGAAAAAGTTCACTTAGATTTTATAAAAGTTCATTTGGAGAAAAAAAATTTATCACACGTTGCAAGTTATGTGTCTCTACCTCATGAAGTATCAACTGAGAAAATAAATAAATTTCTTGCAGATTCCAAAAATCATTTATACCTGCCAAAAATTAATTCCAAGAGTAATAAATTGGAATTTGTACTTTGTAATAAAAAAACTAAATTTAAAAAAAATTCTTTAAATATCCTTGAACCCATTAGCGAGGAAACCATTCAGATCGAGAAATTAAATGCGGTTATTGTTCCTTTGCGCGCTTTCAATGAGAACTTTCAAAGATTGGGATTCGGAGGAGGTTTCTATGACCAAACTTTTTCAGGAGTTACCGAACCAGAATTTATTGGCTTAGCTTATGAGTTTCAATTTATTAAAAAATTAAAACTTGAAGACTTTGACTTAAAGTTAGATGTAGTTTTTACAGATAAGCAATTACTTTAAAAAGGCTTGGTAACCTAGGTTTTCAGTCTCTCTGGTAAATGGATAGGATATCCTAAACAGGTCTCTTTCCAGACTTTTTACTTGGTTTTGTCTTATTGTAAATCCTACCAAAGCACCACCATAGATTGCACCTTGATTTTTATAGTGAAAAAGGGAGATATCCCATTTGTCTTTTAGCAAGGTTAAAAAATTGAGAAGGGCGCCTGGTTTTTCAGGGAAATCTACACTGTAAACTTCTTCTATGAATTCACTTTCTAGTTGGGGTCCTCTGCCGCCATGCATGAATTTAAGATGCTTTTTAGAAATTTCATCGTTACTTAAATCTGTAAAAGAGTACTTTTTATTTTTTAGGGTTTTTAAAAAGGTATCTTTACTTCTCTTTGAATCTTGAAGCTCCAATCCCAAAAGAATTTTTGCTTTAGAACTGCCATCTTTTCTATAACTAAACTCGGTGATACTTTTTTGACCGATGTCTTTGCAAAGTTTTCTAAACGAACCCTTTTTTTCGTCTATAGCTATACTTAAAATAATTTCCTTTTTTTCTCCAATTTTGGATCTTTCAACAATATGTCCTAAAGACTCAAAATTGAGATTTGAGCCGCAATAAGTGGCGATAAGATTTTTATTCTTAATTCTTTTTTGGCCAATGTATTTTTTTAATCCTGCAAGCGCTAATGCTCCGGTAGGTTCAGGAACCGTCCTAGTTTCCAAGAAAGTATCCTTTACAGCAGCACAAATTTCATCGGTATCAACGGTAATTGAATCATCCAAGAAATTTCTTATAAGTTCGTAGTTCTTTTTTCCTATTTGTTTTGCCGCAGCTCCATCAGCAAACAATCCAACTTCTTTGAGTTTCACTCTTTTCCCTGCACTTATAGAGGCATGTAATCCAGCTGAATCTGCTGCTTCAACACCTATTATTTTTACATTAGGGTGAACCTTATTTAAGTAAGTTCCAATTCCAGCAATCAAACCACCACCACCAACAGCAACGAATACAGCATAAAGATTTTCAGGAAATTGTTCTGAAATTTCCATGCCAACTGTACCTTGTCCTGCAATTACTAATGGATCATCAAATGGGTGGATGAAATTTACTTTATTTTTCTTACAAAATGTTTTCGATTCTTTAAGCGCATCATCAAAGTTATTACCAATCAAAACTACCTTAGCCTTTAAAGCTCTCACCGCATTTACTTTGATTAAAGGCGTGGTTTTTGGCATGAAGATAGTGGCTTTAATGCCTAGCTCTTTTGCCGAATAAGCTACTCCTTGTGCATGATTTCCCGCGGATGCTGTTGCCACCTCAGTAATCTGTTTGGATTGATAAAGGTGAGCAATCTTGTTGTAAGCACCCCTAATTTTAAAAGAGTGAGTAGGCTGTAAATCTTCTCTTTTTAAGTAAATACTATTTGCCAGTTCTTTTGATAAATTATCAGCCTTACTTAGAGGCGAAATACTAGCAACCTCATAAACTTTAGAGTTCTCTATTTTATCTATGTAGTTTTTGATTACTTTTTTCATAAAAATTCTGGAAAGCGAGGTATTATACGTAGAGTTCTCTTATAAGCCATAGACATGGAAAATTCTATCTCAGAAACCAAACAAGCTGTTGCACGCAAAGCTTATGAGTATCTGGCCACAAAGCTTCATAAGGATTGTATTTTGGGTATTGGTACAGGAAGTACTACTAATTTTTTTATCCAAGAATTAATCAATAAAAAACCTGAAATCAAAGCCATCGTATCCAGTTCAATTGCAAGCACGCAACTATTGGAAGAGGCAGGTTTGGAAGTATCCGAATTAAATGACGTTGGCTCGCCAGATTTTTATATTGATGGTGCTGATGAAATCAATGATCGCTTTGAAATGATTAAAGGTGGTGGCGGAGCATTGACTCGAGAAAAGATCATTGCTTCAGCATCTAGAAAATTCATCTGCATATGCGATTCTTCTAAAAAAGTAAAAGTACTTGGAAAATTTCCAGTTGCTATTGAAGTCGTTCCAATGGCAAGAAGTTATGTCGCACGACAGATGGTGGTAAAAGGGGGAGCTCCAGAATATAGAGTAGGATTTGTGTCTGACAACGGTAATCAAATAATAGACGTTCGCAACTTAAAACTTAACGTACCGTATGACTTTGAAAATGAAATCAATAACATTCCTGGAGTCGTAGCCAATGGTATATTTGCAGCAAGAAAGGCTGATTGTTTAGTTATAGATAAAAATGGAGTTCCGGAAGTTTTAGAGCAGTGATTTAGAAAAAAAGCTTCTCCAGCTTAATAGACGAGATTTCTAAAGCAGACTAGTCATTTTTTTGATGAAAATATGAAAACGATAGAGGATTTTTTTCAGGACAAAGGTATTAATTATGGCTGGGTAATGGTCCTAGTTGTTTTTGTGTTAAGCGGTTTAGCTTTTGGCTCTATGGCTTCAATTTCAGTTTTCTTGAAGCCAGTTTCTCTAGAATTTGGATGGTCTAGAGGTCAGACATCATTCGCATACACTGTCGCATCCCTTTCTTCAGCAGTCTTTGGTGTTTTATGGGGTCAAGTCGCAGATAAATATGGAACCAAGTGGTTTGGTTTTGTTGGCGCCATTTGTATGAGCCTTGTTTTGTTTGCCCTTAGCAGTCTCGATTCCATATTCCAGTTTTATACTTTATATTTTTTGTTTGGAGCAATGGGTAGCGCCTTACTGTTTTCTCCGTTGTATGCAAATGTGGGCTTTTGGTTTAAAGAAAATCCAGGACTTGCTCTTGGCCTAGCTGCCTCGGGAGGAGCGATTGGTCAGGCTTTCATACCTCATCTTAGTGGAATTCTAATTGAGAGCTCAGGATGGAAAATGGCTTATGTTAACCTTGCTATCATCTATATATTAATTTCTTTACCGATTGCTTTTCTTATCAAGGAATCACCATGGAGAATCAATGCAAGAAATCAAGAAGAAGAGGAAGACAGAAACTTTCCTCTATCTGAAAAAGAAGTAGTTTCTTGGATCAGTGTTGCGGTTATTTTTTGTTGCATTTGTATGTCCATTCCAATAATGCATTTGGTTCCTTTGCTCACCGATAAGGGCTTTTCTCTTGAGTTTGCCACTTCTGTGTTGATGATACTGATGATTTGTGGAGCCTTTGGGAGGATTCTTGGTGGAATGCTGGGAGATTATATTGGAGCCTTACCCGGATATATCTTAATGTCATTTGGTCAGACAATCTTTGTAGTTTGGTTCCCTCATTTAATTTCTCCCTCTTCAATTTATGTTTTAGCGGCATTGTTTGGCTTCACTTATTCAGGTGTAATGTCTAGCATATTAGTCTGTACGCGTATTATGGTGTCTGCAAAATTTGGAGCACGAGCAATGAGCTTAACTTCTCTCTTTGGATGGATAGGAATGGGTTTAGGAGGATTCTTAGGAGGCTATTTCTTCGATATCTATGGGGATTATAGTTGGGCCTTTGCTTTTGCCGGAATAACTGGAATTGCCAATCTCTTTATTCTTGCTTTATTTTTTATGAACATTAGAAGAAGAGAAAATTTATTATTAAGTTCGTAATTATTCCTCGCCTCTATGGGAAAGTTTCTCAAATAAGAGAGATGATGATTTAGAGCAGAGATTCGATAGCAGAAATTATTTCTTCGCTATCGGGCTCTATATTCTTGGAGAAAGGTTTTAAAACTTCACCATCTTTAGAGATCAAATATTTAGTGAAATTCCAATCAGGAGATTTCCCAGTGATCATTGCAAGGTTTTGATAAAAGCTATTGGCTTTTTTTCCTTTGACGCTAGACGTAGCAAACATAGGAAAGGTTACACCGTACTTGGAATTACAAAACTCCTTAACTTGACCTTCATCACTATACTCCTGAAACATAAAGTCTCTAGAAGGGAAGCCTAAAATCACAAAGTCTTTTTCTTGATAGTTTTCAAATAGTGCTTGCAAAGCTTCATACTGATAAGTGAAACCGCATCGACTAGCAACATTTACTGCCAGAACTACCTTATCTTTATGGTCACATAAATTGACGATTTCTTTTGAGTCAAGCACGCGGATATTATGATTTAAAATTGCCGGACAACCCTCCACAGGGATTTTATTTAAATCAGGTTGAAAGTTAATAGCGTTAAAATTTTCTGTTTCGGCATTTCCTTGAGAGCAGCTAGCAAGGAGGTAGGAAAATAAAATTAAAGCAATTCTCATAAATCTAAAGTAAATAATAAAACTCAGTAAATCAATACCTGTGTACCTTTTCTCACTCTATTGAATAACTTTATAACGTCTATATTTTTCATTCTAATGCATCCCAAGCTTGCAGGCTGACCAATTAAGCCTTCTTCGGCAGTACCGTGAATGTAAATATAACGACTTTTTGAATCTACATTTCCTCCTTTGTTTTTTCCAATTTCCAATCCGTCCAGCCATAGAATTCTTGTGGTGATGACATCCTCTTTAATATCTATTTTTTCTGTTATTGGTACCACAACCTCTCCGGTGAATTTCCTTGCCTTAAAAACAGAACCTATTTTTGCCCCATTGCCGATTTTTTCAGAAATTACATGAGCACCGAGAGGAGTTTTTAAGCTATTTCGAACACTGCCGATACCATAAGCAGAAGATGAAATAGGGTAAATTTTACTAGAATATGGAGTTTTTATTGTAAGTTCCTGTTTAGCTAAATTTATCAAAATGTGAGTTCGGTTTTTATTCATTTCACCAAATTCTTGAAAATTAATATTTTCATAAGATGAATAATCCAGAGGTACTGAGCTACAACCATAAAAAAAAGCAGAACTAAAAAACACAAAAATTAAATACTTAAATAATCTTTTCATCTTGTTTAAATTTTAATATCGCCGATATAAAAAAGATAATAACCAATATGAATAAGAAAGGGTTTTTTCCAAAATTTGCATGAGGAGTTTGACCTGACCTAAGAATCACATCTTCTTGAAAACTCTCTAAATCATTTTTGATAGTAGAAGTTTCAATTTTTTTGATGATTTGACCTCGATCGTTTATGAGTGCACTGATACCAGTCGATGTCGATCTAATTAAATATTTTTGGTGTTCAGCTGCTCTAAATCTTGCAATCTGTAAATGTTGATGAGGGCCTAAGCCAGTTCCAAACCAATTGTCGTTACTAGCATTAAATAAGATATTGGATTTTTTGCTATTGGATAAAAATACATTTTGATATGCAATTTCATAACAAATTGCTGAAGATATTTTAATTAAATTATTCCCGATAAGGTCATTGTTTTTACCTGAAAATATTTGCGGTCTATTAAAGTTAAAAAAATCAAAGAAAACATTGAATAGTCCTGAGAAAGGAACGTATTCACCAAAGGGCACTAAAAACTTCTTATCATAAATACCTGAGATATTGCCAATTCCAATTAATGAATTATTTATTTCTTCTGATTCGTTTGTAGATAAAGCACCTATGACCATTCCAAGGATATTATTTTGATTAAGAATGTTATTTCTGAATTCATTAACTTTGTCCTTCTGAATCAATGATGGGAGAGTTACCTCTGGCCAAAATATAACTGAGATCTGAGTAAGATTTTGCAGTGAATTTTGTCTTATTTTCTTTTCGATTTCGCTTTCAATTTTTTGTAATCCTTTTTGTGTCCATTTTTCTTTGATATCAATATTAGGCTGAACAACTGTTGCTGAGATCTTTCCAGTTGATTCAGTCCAATTGATATTTTCAAGCGGTTGATTGCCGATAAAAATTATTATTAAGACAAAGGAAGATAAATATAAAGATTTTCTTTGGGTCAAATCTCTTAAGCTTCCTAACAAATAAAGAAATATTTGAGATATTAAAACCATGAGAAAACTTATCCCAAAAATCCCAAGAATCGGAATGTAACCTTGCAAGAGAGAGTTATCTACAGCGGTATAACCTAAGTACAACCATGGAAAACCAGTAAATAGAAATTCTCTCAACCATTCGCTCAATACCCAAGTGGATGGGAAAAGAAGAAATACTTCATAAGTTTTTCTTTGGCTATTAACAAGTTTAAATATGGTAAAACTGATAGCCTGAAACAAGCTTAAAAAAGCTGCTAGTAATAATGTAAGAAAACTTCCTAAAATTGGGGAGGCTCCTCCATAAACAGTTATGCTATTTTCTATCCAGAATGTTCCAAATGCCCAAAGGCCAAAACCAAAAAAATAGGAAATAAAAAAAGTATTTTTTATGCCCTCACTTTTAATCAATTGATATAAAAGCCCTGGAATGAGAAAAGTTAAAAACCAATAATTAAAAGGCTGAAAAGCTAGGACAACCAAAGAACCTAAAAAAAATCCAGCGAGAAATTTAGAAAAATTCACACTTTATTTTATCTGAATTAAAAGGTTATTGATTCAGCCAATAGCCAATATTCTTTTCTTTGAAAATCTTACAAGTCTCAACGATCGGCAATCCCACAACGTTGCTATAGCTGCCTTCCAATGACTCAACGAATAAACCGCCATAACCTTGAATACCGTAAGCACCCGCCTTATCTTTTGGTTCATTGGTATCCCAATATTTTGCACATTGATTGGCAGTTAAGTTTGCAAATTGAATTTCGGTTCTGACAAGATCAAACATCATTTTTACTTCGGCATCAGATTGTGGCTCGGTTTCACCAAAGCAAACGCAGGTCATCACTGTATGTTTCCTTCCTGAAAACTCAAGTAGCATCGCAATGGCATGATCTTTGTTTTCAGGTTTTCCAAATATTTTGCCATCTAGAGCAACAATAGTATCAGCAGTTAAAATAGGTTTATTGAGCAACTTCTTTTTTTGTCTAATCGCATGAGCAGCAAGACATTTTTGCTGAGTATTTTTAATAATAAAATCCTCTGGACTTTCATTAGTAATATTGGACTCATCGAAATCACATTTAAGGATTTCAAAGTTAACTTTTAGATTTTTAAGGATTTCGGCTCTTCTAGGAGAACTAGAAGCAAGATAAATATCGAAATTATTTGATTTTTTCTTCTTTGTAGATGACGTGTTTTTTGACTCTAGGGTCATATTTTTTAAATTCTATTTTATCTGGAGTTTTAGTCTTATTTTTATCTGTTGTATAGAAGTGACCCGTTCCAGCAGAGGAAACGAGTTTAATTTTTTCTCTCATATCTTTTCACCTCGATCTCTGATTTCTTTTAAAACTACATCAATGCCTTTTTTATCAATGATTCTCATACCTTTAGCAGAAAGAGTAAGAGTCACATATTTGTTTTCAGACTCTACCCAAAACTTATGACGATGCAAATTAGGCATAAACTTTCTTTTAGTTTTATTAACAGCCTTAGAAACGTTGTTCCCTGCCATTGGTGTTTTACCTGTAACTTGACACTCTTTGCTCATAATATTCCTTTGCAAGAAGAGCTTTATACCAGAATCCTAAGTTCAAAGAAACCTATCTGAGTTATAATTTTTGTATGGAACAATTGGCTAATAGACAAATTTTGCTTTGCGTCACAGGTGGTATTGCTGCATATAAAGCTGCTGAGTTAATTAGGCTATTTAAGAGCTCAGGCTCCGAAGTTCGAGTGCTCATGACTGAAGCAGCCAAAGAATTCATCACACCTCTTACCATGCAGGCATTGTCTGGTAATGAAGTTCATTCAGATCTTTTAGATACTAATGCAGAATCAGCTATGGGACACATAGAATTAGCAAGATGGGCTGATGCCATTGTCATTTCTCCTTGTTCGGCAGATAGCCTTGCAAAACTTGCTGCTGGAAGAGGCGATGATTTAATGTCCGCGGTATGTCTTGCTGCAGATTCTAAAATATTTTTTGCCCCAGCAATGAATCAAGGCATGTGGAAGGATAAACGTACCAAAAAAAATCTTTCATTACTGAAAAAACCTGTTTTTCACCAAATCGGACCTAATGAAGGTGATCAAGCTTGTGGTGATGTGGGTCCTGGCAGAATGTCAGAACCTAAGGAAATTATTGAAGAGGTAGCTAAAGAATTTTCTTCTGGATTATTAGCTGGTAAAAAAGTACTTATCACTGCTGGACCCACAAGAGAAAAAATAGATCCCGTTAGATACATCTCTAATAAAAGCTCTGGAAAGATGGGTTTTTCGCTTGCCAAAGCTGCTGTTGATGAATCCGCAATAGTGACTTTGATTTCTGGTCCGGTAACTTTACATACACCAGAAAGAGTCAAAAGAATAGATATCGAATCTGCTGAGGAAATGAAAGAGCACGTCATTGCAAATCTATCCGATATCGATTTGTTTATATCAACTGCAGCAGTTGCAGATTTCAAAATGAAAAATGTTGAAACTCAAAAAATAAAAAAAGACCAATCTAAAAATATGAATCTGAGTTTAGAAAAAAATGAAGACATTTTGAAATACGTTTCTGATAACAATCCTGATTTAAAAATAGTCGGTTTTGCCGCAGAAACGGAAAATACGATTGATAACGCTAGAAAAAAATTATCTTCAAAGAATTTGAATTTAATTGTTGCCAATGATGTCTCGGATAGTTCTATAGGTTTTGACTCAAATAATAATGAGGTGACATTGATTACTGAAAAAGAAGAATTAAAAATACCTAAAACTTCAAAAGAAAAGGTTGCTCGAAAAATAGTACAATTTATTTCAAAAAACATCCTTAATGATTAGATGGATTTTGCTTAAATTAGTAGGAATCTTTCTACCATCTTTGATATCAAAAGCTGTTAGTCCCGGACAACAAACAACCTCAAATATCGCACTTAACGTTGAATTCAAAATTCATGATAACGAACTAGGCAACAAAATTCCCCTACCTAAATTCAGTACCGCAGGATCTGCAGCCTTAGATTTGAGGACCAATATCAAAGAAAAAAAAGTTCTTCAGCCCGATGAGACTTTTTTATTTACTACTGGATTTTCAATACATATAAAAGATTCTAAATATGCAGCCTTGATTCTTCCTAGGTCAGGCTTAGGGCACAAACATGGAATCGTTTTGGGAAACCTAGTGGGTCTTATTGACTCCGATTATCAAGGAGAGATCATGGTCTCTTTGTGGAATAGATCCAAAGAATCATTCGAGGTTCACCCTGGAGACAGGATTGCTCAGATGATGTTTTTTGCAGTTACTTCACCCAACTTCAAGTTGGTTTCTGAATTCGATTTCTCGGAAAGGGGTTCCAAGGGCTTTGGTTCTTCGGGTACCAAATAAATTAAAATCTGAAAGCTTTTTTTCTCAATCTAATCGCTGAAGGCGTTACTTCCACTAATTCGTCTTCTTCGATAAATTCCAATGCTTGTTCCAAAGAATGTTCAATGTGGGGGACTAAGATAAGATTTTCATCAGTACCTGAGGCTCTGATATTAGTTAACTGTTTCGCTTTGGTTGGATTGACCGGCAAATCATTATCTCTGGAATGTAAGCCAACAATTTGACCTTTATAAACATTCAATCCATGTCCGACAAAAAGCTTTCCTCTGTTTTGTAGGTTGAATAAAGAATAGGCCAAGGTTTTTCCTTCAGCCATAGAGACCAAGACTCCATTTTGACGCGTAGTAATCTCACCTTTTTTTGCAGGGCCGTAATGATCGAAGATACTAGTTAGAATTCCGGTGCCGCTCGTCAAGGTAAGAAACTGAGACCTAAACCCAATCATACCTCTGGAAGGTGCAATAAAATCTAATTTTATTCTTCCCGTTTCGCTGGGTTCCATATTTTTCAGTTCTGCTTTTCTTGAACCCATCTCTTCCATTACAGGCCCCTGATGTTGTTCCTCGATATCAATTACTATTTGTTCAAAAGGTTCATGAATTTCACCATTCACTTCTTTTTGAATGACCTCAGGTTTTGAAACTCCCAATTCGAAACCATCTCGACGCATGTTTTCTATCAAAACCGATAAATGCAATTCACCACGGCCAGAGACTTTGAATTTATCAGCACTTTCACCTTGCTCAACTCTCAGAGCGACATTACTTAGCAATTCTTGTTCAAGACGGTCTTTAATGTTTCTTGAAGTTACAAACTTACCTTCCTTACCAGCAAATGGGGAATCATTCACCTGAAAGGTCATACTCACAGTCGGCTCATCTACAGAGAGAGGAGGGAGTTGTTCTACATTCTCTGAGTCACATAAAGTATCTGAGATATACAATTTTTCAATACCAGTCACACAGACAATGTCACCTGCTTCAGCTTTATCGACCTCAACTCTTTCCAAACCTTCATGACCCAAAACCTGAAGAATTTTTCCTGTTTTTTGTTCTCCTTCAGCATTGATCACTACAACTTGATCGTTTGGTTTAACATTACCACGAGATATTCTGCCGATGCCGATTACACCCACATAGCTATTACTATCTAAAGCACTGATTTGCATTTGAAAAGGTTCTTCTAAACTCACAGGAGGTTCATTCACTTTAGTTATGATGAGGTCTAAGAGTGGAGACATATCTTCTTCAATTTTATCCAAATCCAAACCGGACGTTCCGTTCAATGCAGAGGTATAGATTGTAGGAAAATCCATCTGTTGATCATTCCCACCCAATCTATCGAAGAGATCAAAAACTTGATCTTGTACCCAATCGGGTCTGGCGCTTGGACGATCAATTTTATTTATAACCAGAATGGGATTTAGTCCTTTTTCAAAAGCTTTTTGAGTCACAAATCTGGTTTGTGGCATCGGCCCATCGACGGCATCAACTAGCAACAAAACTGAATCTACCATAGACAAAACTCTTTCCACTTCTCCGCCAAAATCAGCATGACCGGGAGTGTCTACGATATTGATTTTGTAATCTTTCCACTTGATGGCAGTATTTTTAGAAAGAATCGTTATTCCTCTTTCTCTTTCTTGATCGTTGGAATCTAAGATTCTCTCCGAGCCGATATTTTTTCTATCTAAGGTACCGGAATGTTCTAGTAATTTATCGACTAAAGTGGTTTTCCCATGATCGACGTGTGCAATGATGGCGATATTTCTAATAAATTCAGGATTCATATGAGTGACTGATTAGGAGTCTAAAAAATCAAGTATGAAAATTTATTTTTCTTCTGAAGAATTAGAAGATTCATCACTAGCTTCTTCAGCAGAAGTTTCCTCTTGAGGAGCGTCAGAAGGAGCTACTTCAACGGCTTCAGTGGTTTCTTCAGCTGTGGCTTCAGGAGCCTCTTTTGTAACTTTTTCAGCAGGAGCTGAAGCATTTACATCTTCTTTTTTTTCTTCTGCTGGAGGAGTTTCTTCTTTAGGACTTTCTTCAACAGGAGCAGCCTTTACAGCAGCTTTCTTTGAAAAACGTTTTTTGAACCTTTCAACTCTTCCGCCAGTATCGATGATTTTATTCTGACCAGTATAGAAAGGATGAGAGGCTGACGATACATCAAGAGGACAGTAAGGATAGGTCTTACCATCTTCCCATTCTTTAGTTTGGTCAGTTTCTAATGTTGATGGAATAAGATAGTACTTATCGACACTCACATCATGAAATAAAACCGTTCTGTATTCTGGATGAATCTCTTTTTTCACTATTCTTCTTGATTAAAAAAATATGCTGCCGCACTATACCAGAAGACTATTTATTCTCAAATAAACTTAAATGAAAAATTTATATTATGAAGTAGCGCTTCCTTTACCATTAAGAAACTCTTTTACTTATAGTTCAAACATCAAAATTTCCATCGGCTCCAGAGTTCAAGTTCCATTTAGAAACCGAGAAATTGTCGGATATGTTTTAAAAAAACAATCCAGCCCAAATGTAAAATCTATAAAACCCATAACTAAAGTTTTAGATAGAAATTCTCTAATCGACAAGCCCTCATACGACCTCATTCATTGGATAGCTAATTACTACAAAGCACCTATTGGAGAAATTTTTAAATCCTATTTCCCTCCTTTCTTGAGAAAAGGCAAAGAAATAAAGGATTCCATAGAGGTGTACGAAATTACAAACTTGGGTAAATTAGCAAGCAAAGAATCCTTTGGGCGTGCAAAAAAGCAATTTGAAGCCCTAGAAGTTTTTCAACACAAATCGGAGTTATCCCGTCCGGGTTTAAAAGCAAACAAAATCTCTAAAGCCATCTTGGATGCTTTAATTTCAAAAGGTTATCTTGAGAAAAAAAGCCTCAATCGAAATGAATTGAAAACTAACAAGGAACTTAACTCAGAAGCTTTTTATGAATTGAATGATGAGCAAAATAAAATTTATAAGTCCATTAAAAATTCATCAACCAATCTTACGCATCTAATCTTTGGTGTTACGGGAAGTGGTAAAACCGAAATATATTTTCATCTCATTAGAGACTACGTTGAAAAAGGCAAACAAGTTCTAATCTTGGTTCCAGAAATTGGTCTGACTCCAAATCTCAAGGCCGAAATTGAAAGGCGATTTGGCGAAGACAATGTCGCTCTTTTGCACTCGGAAATGTCAGAAAAAGATAGAGCTCACGCTTGGAATGATATTAACAAAGGTTTTAAATCTATTTTGATTGGAACAAGATCAGCAATTTTTACGCCGTTCAAGGATTTAGGCTTGATAGTGGTAGATGAAGAGCATGATTCTTCATACAAACAAATTGATGGCTTTAGATATTCAGCTAGAGACGTTGCAGTCTATCGAGCAAATCTCGAAAAAATTCCTATCATCATGTGTTCAGCAACGCCAAGCTTGGAAAGTCTTAAAAATTGTCAGGATGAAAAATACTGCTTACACAAATTAACTCGAAGGGTAAAAGACGCAAGACAGCCTAAGTTTGAAATCTCTGATTTAAGATCATCTGAATTAAAGTCAGGTTTAACTGAAGACAGTCTTAATGAAATTTCCAAAGAATTGAGTAAAGGCAATCAAGTTTTAGTCTTCCTCAACAAAAAAGGCTATGCACCAATGGTCTTTTGTAACAAATGCGGCTGGACTCCGGAATGCAGTAATTGCGACGTATCAATGGTTTATCACATCAATCCCAAAAGATTAGTTTGTCATCATTGTGGTACCAAGCATCCTATGCCTATTGCTTGTTTGAACTGTAAAGAAGAAAGTTTGGAATTTTTTCATACGGGAACCGAGAAACTTGAAGAATTTTTAAAAGAGTATTTTAAAAACACTCCTGTGATTAGAGTTGACCGAGAAGCTCTGGGTAAAGAGCAATTAAGATCCAACTCGGTATTACCAGATTCCAAAGAGCCTCTCATATTGGTGGGAACGCAGATTTTAGCTAAAGGCCATCACATGCCAAATTTGACTTTAGTGGTGGTAGTAGATGCTGACAGCGGTCTTTTTTCAGTTGATCACAAAGCTTCTGAGAGGTTGGCTCAGTTATTGATTCAGGTATCAGGAAGAGCTGGCAGGGAAGATAAAGAAGGCAAAGTCATTTTGCAATCGTTTGTACCAGAACATCCTTTTTTAGAAAAAATTTCTTCTTTTGATTACGATAGGATTGCCAACGAAATTTTAGAAGAAAGACAAACCAGCAAGCTTCCGCCTTTTGTTTATCAAATTAACATTCATGCGGAGTCCCTAAAACGACCCCTGCCTGAGAAAGTTTTGATGGAAATCTCCTGTTCATTAAACCTACATGACGATGAATTTATAGGACCAAAACCAGAGCTTATTGAAAAGCGAAAAAATTATTTCCGATGGGTCTTAACTCTAAAATCTGAAAATCGAAAAAAAATACATACTCTTGCAAATCAAGTTATCAAGATGATCGATCAAAGCGATTATTCAAAAAATGTCAGAGTTGGAATTGATGTGGATCCACTCAACTAGCTTAAAGAATTAAGTCTAAAGAAGTTTGAACTTCACATTCTCTTGTGGTTTCACCTTGGTGATTTAACGAAATGGCAATGTCAGGCTCTTTTAAAAAACCAGATCCTTTTTCAGGCCATTCAATAAAGTTAATGGAATTCGCTTCTTGCAGATATTCTTCTAAACCGATTGCGCTTAGTTCGCTTATTTTTTCCACACGGTATAAATCGATATGAAAGATTTTCAAATCATCGATTTCATAAGGCTCAATCAAAGTAAAGGTTGGACTATTGATGAAATTTTCTATACCAAGATAATTTAAAACTTCTTTTACCAAAGTGGTCTTTCCTGTGCCTAAGTCTCCAGAAAGATGAATAGATATTGGAAAATTATTTTCTTCAGTAAGAAAAGAAGCGATTTTTTCGGCAAATTTTTTAGTTTCTTCTAAGCTTGATAAGACAAGTTTTTTATTCATTCTTCATTTTCATAAAGTTAAATAAATCAGAAGGCATCAAAGATTTCATATCGTGCTTTTCAATATAACTATCTGCTGCGCTTGCATGCATATCCACTCCTAAGCAAGCAGCATCTATAGACGATAAACCTTGAGCAATTAATCCAGAAACTAGTCCAGAGAGTACATCGCCCATGCCGCCTACTGCCATACCAGCATTGCCTTTTTTACACACAAATGAAGTTCTTTTGTTACCAACCAATGTTTCATGACCTTTAAGAATGACCGTTGCATTGTATTTTTCGCAAAGCTTAGCTAATGCTTGTGGCCTATTTTTTTGAATGGTCGAGACCTTTGTCTTGAGCAAACGTGCTGCTTCTCCAGGATGAGGCGTAAGAATTAATTTTTTTGGTGATTTAATTTTCAGTCTGTCTTCAGAGAGGATATTCAATCCATCAGCATCAATCAAAATCGGCAGATTTTCTTTTGCTGCAAAGTTTGTTGTTTTATAAAGCATCTGATCAGCCCAATAATTTCTACCCAACCCTGGACCGATACAAATGACTGTTTTATTGGACAAGTGATTTTCTAAGTCAGAGATGCTTTCCACAGTTTTTGTCATAACTTCTGGACAATATGCCAAAGCAGCTGACAGATGATTTTTTCTTGTAGCTAAGGTTACCAAACCTGCACCGCTCGCAAGAACAGCCTTTGAAGAAAGAAGGGCAGCGCCTCCAAAACCTATATTTCCTGCAATGACTAAAACATGACCATAGTCCCCTTTATTGGAATTAGGATTTCTTATGAGCTTTTTTTCGATATTTTTAGATTTAAATTCTTTGATTTTCAATTTGTATAAAAATTTATTAAATATATTATGTACAAACAATCCTGAAATCTAAAATTTATATGTCAGAAAAAGATTCCAAAGATATCAAAGTAGAAAGAAATCCTAAGATCAACATTCAACAAGCTGATCCTTCTTTGCCTCCTTCAAAACCTAAACCTGCAGCTACGGTGTTGTTGGTTAGAACCATCGAAGAAGCAGTAGAAGTATTTATGATACAAAGATCAATCAAAACAAATTTTGGCGGCGCCTGGGTATTTCCTGGAGGGAAGCTCGATGAATACGATCTAAAAGACGACATCAACAGTTATTGTCGCGGTTTGACCGACGAAGTTGCTTCCCAATTATTAGGAGTTAAATCAGGAGGGCTTAACTATTGGATTGCTTGCATCAGAGAATGTTTTGAGGAATGTGGCGTCTTGCTAGCTTATAGAAGCAGTGGCGAAGTCTTTGGCTCTTCAAATGAAAGTGAAAAAGAAATTCTTAAAGAGTATCGAGATAAACTAAATAAAGGCGAACCGGTTTTATTGGAATTGTGCCAAAAGTTGGACTTGCAACTTGCTGTTGATCGCTTGGCTTACATCTCACATTGGGTTACACCAAAATCCGAAGCTAAAAGATACAGCACGCATTTTTTCATTGCGCTATTTCCAGAAGGTCAAACTGCCAAGCATGATGGCAGTGAAGGCGTAAAAAGTATTTGGATCAAACCAGAAGATGCTCTTGCTCAGGGAGAAAAGGGGGAGTTCCCAATAATTTTCCCAACCATCAAGAATTTAGAATCCATTAGAGGTTTCACCGACACTGAAACTCTTTTAAAGAATAAAGTGGAAGACCAAAATAATATTGTGACTGTGGAGCCAAAAATTTTCATGCAAGATGGAAAAATGGTCTTGCTTATGCCAGGAGATGAAGGTTATGACGATCACTGAGTTATCGCCATTAGTCAGAAGAATCACAGCGGGTAATTCCAGTGTATTTACCGGCCCAGGAACGAATACTTATCTTGTGGGCAAAGAAGAAATCACGGTGATTGATCCAGGCCCTGCAATGCCAGAGCATATTGAAAATATTGCTAAAGCCTGTGGCGATGACATCAAGCAAATCCTAGTAACTCACACTCATCCCGATCATTCTCCTGGAGCAAAATTACTGCATCAAAGAACTGCAGCACCAGTTATGGGAATGTATGCTCTTCACAAACAAACTCAGGATAAAACCTTCAAAGCCAACAAAGTGTTGGAAGATGGTGATGAAATCAGAGAAATCGAGTACACCTTAAAAGCCATTCATACTCCAGGACATGCTTCAAATCACCTTTGTTATCTCTTAGAAGAAGAGAAAATGATCTTTACCGGCGATCACATTATGGAAGGGTCCACAGTGGTCATAGGTCCACCTGATGGCAACATGAAGCAATACATTGAATCCTTGAAAAAACTCAAACAATTTGATATTTCTATGATTGCTCCAGGGCATGGAAATCTCATGAAAGATCCCAAAAGCGTTGTGGATTGGATTGTCAGTCATAGAATGTTTAGAGAAAAGAAAGTTGTAGACGCTCTAACAGAATTTTCAAAAGCTAATTTAGACCAATTGGTTGAAAAAGTTTATGATGATGTCGATGAAAGGCTTCATGGCATCGCGCGAGCTTCGCTATTAGCCCACTTGAATAAATTGATTGAAGAAGATAAAGCAGTCAGTAAAGGTGAAGAGTTTCATTGGAAAGGATAGAATTTTTAAATTATGAATAAAGAGGTTTGTTAAATGGCAAATATTGCAGAAGGATACGTATGTATAGACTCAAATGATAAGGACTTGCTTTCAGATCTTAAGGAAAAAATAAGTAACGAAAACAAAATATTTAGTTATGGAGGTCCTGTAGATATTATGGAGGGCTCTGTAGATGGAACTGATTACATAGAAGTAATGTTCACAGGCGCATGGAGTTGTGACTCGGCTTGGTCCTTTTTTGAAAATTTAATTGAAAATCAAGATTACCCACTAAGAGAATCTCTTTTAAATTCCAATATAGAAGGTAGAGAATATGAAGAAGATGAGAATGGAGATAACGAGATTGCAAAAAGAATTTTGAAAAAGCCAGGCGAAGAAACTTTTTCTTAAGTTTTTTACTTGAATCTTACCCCACAACCACCATGTCCACAGTAACCGTTTGGGTTTTTTGCTAAGTATTGTTGGTGGTAATCTTCAGCGTAAAATTCCTCTGAAACAGGCAAGATTTCCGTGACAATTTCACCAAAGCCATTGGCGTCAAGTTTTGCTTGATAAATTTCTTTGGTTTTGAGAGCCAGTTCTTCTTGAGCTTTATCAAAAAAATAAATCCCAGAACGATATTGCGTGCCCACATCGCCACCTTGACGCATGAACTGGGTAGGGTCGTGTCCTTCCCAAAAGACTTGCAACAATTCTTCTAAATTGGAAGCATCTTCATAAGTCACAAAAACAATTTCAGAATGTGCAGTTAATCCTGAACAAACTTCTTCATAAGTAGGGTTGGGCGTGTGTCCAGCAGCATAGCCAACACCGGTAACCTTGACACAATCCAAATCCCAAAACATTTTTTCTGCTCCCCAAAAGCAGCCCATACCAAAAAGTATTCTGGGACTATCTTGAGACATGCACTCGGACATAGGCGCACCTGTGACGAAATGATTTTCTGGATTGTAAATTGCCTGAGTCCTACCAGGCAGACAATCTTCTTTTATAGGTATTTCTAAACTTTTAAATCCAAACATTTATTTATTTAATCTTTCTTTGATCAAGATGTCTACGATACTGGGATCAGCAAGGGTAGTGGTATCTCCCAAATTGTCCAATTCGTTTTCTGCAATTTTTCTTAAAATCCTACGCATGATTTTTCCTGATCGCGTTTTAGGTAAATCGTAACAGAATTGAATGGAATCCGGTTTTGCAATAGGACCGATTTCTTTAACGATGAGTCCAATTAATTCTTGATGGATTTCATCCGAAGCTTGTGCTTCTTTCATAAGGTTCACATAACAATAAATTCCTTGTCCCTTGATTTCATGTTCAAAACCAACTACCGCAGCTTCTGCGACTGCTTCGTGCAAAACCAAAGCACTCTCTATTTCTGCAGTACCCAAGCGATGCCCAGAGACATTTAAGACATCATCAACTCGTCCTGTGATTCTATAAAAACCATCCGCATCTCGCTCAGCGCCATCTCCTGTGAAATAAAAACCTTTGTAAGTTGAATAGTAGGTTTCAACACATCTTTGATGATCTCCATAAACCGTTCTGATTTGTGATGGCCAAGAACTTTTGACAACCAGATTGCCTTTACCCGGTCCTTCGATTTCATTGCCTTCTTCATCCACAAGCGCAGGATTTATTCCAAGGAAAGGTTTACCTGCACAACCAGGTTTTTGATCAGAAAATCCTGCCAAACCCGAAATCATGATACTGCCAGTCTCGGTTTGCCACCAAGTATCGACTATCGGACATCTGCCTTTGCCAACCTCATGGTAATACCACTCCCAGGCTTCTGGATTTATAGGTTCTCCAACCGTACCCAATACTTCCAAAGATTCTCTCGAAGAGGATTGCAAAGGCTCATTGCCATGGGCCATAAGCGCTCTGATTGCAGTAGGAGCCGTGTAGAAAATATTAACTTGATGTTTATCAATCACATTCCAGAATCTGGAAACATCGGGGAATGTCGGTATACCCTCAAACATCAAAGTAGTTGAGGCATTTGCTAAAGGACCATAAACAATATAAGTATGACCAGTAACCCAGCCTACGTCAGCGGTGCACCAGTAAATACTGTCTTCTTTTAAATTGAAAATGTATTTGTGACTCAAGGCTGCACCCAACAAATATCCTCCGGTGGTGTGGAGGACTCCTTTGGGTTTTCCTGTCGAACCTGAAGTATAAAGAATGAAAAGCGGGTCTTCGGCATCCATCTCTTCACAAGGACAATCTGTATCAAAGTTTTCAATGTCTTGGTAATAGTCGACATCCACTTCATTTTCTTTGTTAAGAGCTCTTTCCGTTCGATTTACGACAATTACGCTGTGCACATTAGGACAGTCCTTCAGAGCTTCATCCACATTATTTTTTAGCGGGACAAGTTTTCCTCCTCTGATTCCTTCGTTTGCGGTTATGACTGCGGTGCAATCCGAGTCCAAAATTCTATCTTTCAGAGATTCGATGGAAAATCCTCCAAAAACCACTGAGTGAATTGCGCCAATTCTGGCACAAGCCAACATCGCATAAGCTGCCTCAGGAATCATAGGCATGTAAATGCAAACTCGATCACCTTTTTTTATATTTCTGGATTTTAAGAGGTTGGCGAACTGACAAACGTTCTTATGCAACTCTTGAAAGGAAATTTCTTTACTATCATAAGGATCATCGCCTTCCCAAATGATTGCAGTTTTGTTCGCATGATTTTCCAAGTGACGGTCAACACAATTAAAACAAGCATTCAATTTTCCTGTTTTGAACCAAGCTACTTCGCCGGCTTCCAAATAAGATGCAGTCACTTCATCCCAATTTGAAAACCAGTCCAAGGTTTCTTCAGCTTTTTTTTGCCAGAAGCTCTCTGGATTATTTATTGACTCTTGATATTCAGTATTGAAATCTTCTTCAGAGATTATGGAATTTTTCTTTTTTGCTTCGCTTATCGAATAAGTTTTCATTAAATAATTCTATCTTGAAAACTTTAGTCAAAGCTAAAGTTTTTAAATTCTTGAGCTTGGCAATTTATTTCTTTGAGCGGGTTTATGAAAAATTCTCGGTTTTGCCAATCGTAGTGCGGCACTTTTAAAAGAGGCGTTTCTATTGTTTCATCATCAAAAAATACAATATCGATATCAATGGTTCGAGGTTTCATGTGAGAATCTTTTTCACGTTTGAGTTTCGTTTCAATTTTTTGTAGATGCTCAAGAAGCACCAAAGGCGAGAACTTCGTTTCGACTTCCAAAGCAAGATTGAAAAAAAATGGCTGGTCAATTGGACCGTAAGCAGGAGACTTATAGATTTCGCTTTCTTTTAGAATTTTTGTTTCAGAAAGGGCGCTTATTTCTGTCTTGGCATTTGCGAGATTTGTTGATCGACTCCCTAAGTTAGAGCCTAAAACCAAGTACGCAAGATGCGACGACATTAACCGAACTGTTGCTTTTCTTTAATTTCGTCGACGGTTTTACAATCGATGCATTTGGTTGCAGTCGGTCTGGCTTCCAGTCTTTTGATGCCAATTTCAACACCACAGGATTCACAATAACCGTAGAGATTATCTTCTAAATCTTTCAGAGAAAGATCAATCTTTGCTATGAGTTTTCTTTCTCTTTCTCTTTTTCTCAATTCCAGCATAAATTCTTCTTCTTTTGCAGCACGATCCAAAGAATCTGGAAAATTACTTTGATCTTGTTGAATTAATTGTTCAGTTTTTTCTTGTTCTTCAATAAGAGCTTCTTTCCAAGCGGTCAGCATTCCAAGAAAATGCTTCTGCTGATTTTTGTTCATGTATTTTTCTGATTTTTTTGACCTATAAGGTTGGAAATTCTTTAAGAAAGCTGAAAAATCCGTTGGAGAAGCACTGACTTTGGCTGCTGCTTTTTTTGGTGCTTTTTTAGCAGCAGCTGTTTTTTTTACTGGTTTAGCTGGTTTCTTCGCAACGGGCTTCTTTACTGGTTTTTTTTGTACCTTAGTTACTTTTTTAGCTGCAGGCTTTTTTGCTTTGGTTGGTTTTTTGGAATTTTTAGTAGCCATAATTTTGAAGAGCAGAATTTATCAAAAGAAGATGAAAGTATCCAGTTAATTTTTTTATTTTTTTGAAAACTCCTTTAAATATTCCATATACTTATTTTTTTTAAGTCTTGGTCCAATTTCAGCAACTCCTTTTGAGGCCAAAAAGTTACCAAATCTTACTGATTCAGCATTTTCCCAGCCTTCACTTAAACCATGAATTACGCCACCCGCAAACATATCCCCAGCACCATTAGTGTCAACTGCCTTAGCCTTATAAGCAGACACCTCATAGGTTTGATCTTCTTCAAGAACTATAGTTGGGTTCAATCCGTTGGTAATAAAAATTGTTTTTGCATAGTTTCGTAAGTCATCGAACTCATTGGCATCACAAAAAGTTTTTGCTTCTTCATGGTTACAAAATACGTAATCTATTTTCACGTTCATCCAAGATTTCAGTTCATCTTTAAAACCGGCCACAATTCCAGGATCAGATAGACTCAAAGCTATTTTGATATTGGATTCGTGACAGCTTTTGATGAGTTTCTTTGCAGTATCTTTTGTATCAAGTGAAGTAACTACATAAGCTTCTATAAAGAGCAAATTTGTTGCAGAAACTTGCTGGAAATTTATTTCAGAAAATTTTGTTTCAGAACTCACTCCTAGATAAGTATTCATCGTTCTTTCTGCATCAGGAGTAATTAAAACAATACAGTTACCAGTTTTACCATTTGACGATGTAATGCAGTTTGATATTTCAATGTTATTGTTTTTCAAATCGGTGTTATAGATTTCACCATCTTCATCTTGCGCAACTTTACCAATGAAACCAGAACTTGTTCCTAAAGCTGCTGCTGCATAAATACTATTAGTTGCTGACCCACCACACGAAGATATTTGATCGTAATTTTGATCCTGTAGAAAAGTGAGTAGCTCATTCTGCTCCTCTTCAGAATTTAAAGTCATTAAACCTTTTTCTATACCAAGAGCATTTAGCGCATCATCTTTAATAAGAAATTGCTTATCGACTAGTGCTGCGCCAAAACCAATAACTTTCATAACCTTTTATACTCATTTAAAACATGTTCGGGATTTTTAAAGAGGGCTTCACTTAGAGCAAAACAAGAATAGCCTAAACTTCTAACTTCTCCGATGTTTTTCTTATTGATACCTCCAATAGCCACGAGAGGCTTATCAGTATAGCTTAGGAATTTTCTTTTTACGTTCTCATTTGTCTCCGAAATAGTTGACTTGGTATTGGATGGATAAAAAGACCCAACTGCCAAATAAGTCCATTTGATTTCCTTTTCAGGAGGATTGACCACCAGCTCCTTATTCCATTTGCAAGATAAGCCGCATATCAAATTTTTTGAAATAAATTCTTTATTCTTTTTTAAGAGCTCTACGTTTCCTTCAGAAGAGTAATCTTCTAAACCCAGGTGAAAACCATCTGCGCTTATTTCCAAGCAAATTTCAACGTGATCATTGATAACTAACTTGGCTCCATATTTTTTGGTCAATTTCAAAAGTGCATGAGCTGTTTCTTGAAAAGTCTTTTTATCAAGAATTTTGTCTCTGTACTGAATGAGTTTAACCCCTTCTTTAAGCAAGACTTCGGTTTTAGTAAGCAAATCGTTTTCTTCCAAGCCAGAAGGGGTTATTGCATAAAGTCCTTGGATCATTATTAGATTTTAAGAATATTCTGATGAATATGATTTCTTGAGCTTTTTACTAAAACTTTCATGAGGTTTTGTGATTTAGAACAAGCATCCTTCAAATTGTTTTTATTTACCAAAAAGCATAGGATGGATGTTGATAAAGCACACCCGCTACCGTGAATAGTAGTTTTAATCTTAGGAACTTCATCGATATTTACTAGCTCGCCTTTTGAGTAGAGATGATTTCTAATTTTTCCTTTTTTTAATTCTCCAGTTACATAAATATTTTCAATGCCTTGATCTTGTAAAAATAAAATACCATCAAAAATATTTTTTGTGTTTGTCAGTGTTTTTAATTCGTATATGTTTGGTGTCAATAAAGTTGCCTTCCTATAGAGCTTTTGAATAAGTGAAATCAAATCTTTTTTCAGAAAAAGCTTTTTTCCAGTTCCAGATTTCAAAATGGGATCTATGACTACTAATTCAGGCTTGTTTGAAGAAATTAAGCTGCCCAATTTATGAGCTATTTTGATGTTTGGGACCAAGCCAATCTTGAAATACTTTAGTGAAAAGTTTTTTAATAGATTGTTAAAAGATTCTTGAATATATTTCTCTTCTTGAGGAATAATTTTTTCAAAACTTTTTAAATTTTGAATAGTCTCACAAGTAAGAATTGAGAGACAATGCTTTCCGAGATGATTTGCAATTTGTGCGTCAACTTGCATTCCGGCTCCACCCGTAGGGTCGTGTCCAGCAATAGATAGAATTAGGTTGTCATCCTTGATCATGCAATAAAGTATAATGTTTTTGCAAAATTAAAAATAAATAAATGTCTTTAAATATTGGAATAGTAGGCGCTACAGGCTATGTGGGAGAGGAGCTTGCTTCAATAATCGAATCTAGGGAAGATTTGAGCCTTGCCTTTGTCTCTTCTTTTTCGCACGAAGGAAAGGAATATAAAGAGGTTCATCCTCAAACGAATAGTAAATTAGTATTACAACCTATAGATCAAATGCCTGACAATCTTGATTATGTTTTTTTTGCAACTAAACATGACTACTCAATGGACTATGTTCCTGAGATTTTAAAAAAAGGGGTAAAAGTTATTGATCTATCAGCGGATTTTAGACTATCAAATGGAAAACTTTGGCAAGAAACTTATGACAGCAAACATAGGGCAGATGATCTTTTGCCCAAAGCTATTTATGGCTTACCTGAACATTCTGCAGAAAAAATTAAAGCAGCAAATTTAGTGGCAGTACCTGGATGTTATCCTACTGCTTCTATACTTGGATTGCTTCCAGTCATTCCACACCTACAAAAAAATTCAAAAATTATTTTGGATGCTAAATCTGGAATAAGTGGGGCTGGCAAATCTTCTGTAGAAAATGGTCTTGAAGAGGAAATCAAAGAAAATTTTAAATCTTATAACGTTGGTTTTCATAGACATCAACCAGAAATAAAAGATTTCTTAAAAATGGAATTCAATCTTGATCACGAGATAATTTTCATCCCGCATCTTTTGCCGCTTTTTAGAGGAGAATACGTGACGCTTTATTGTGAAGTGAGCCATAATGATTTAAATCTGAATGAATTGTATGAAAGTTATTATGAGAAGCATCAATTAGTGAGGGTCAAAGAAAAGGGGGAAATTGCTGAAATCAAAGATGTAATTAATACATTCTATTGCGATATATCTGTTTCATATGCTTTTCAAAGTAATACAATTGTCGTTAATTCGGCAATTGATAACCTTTTAAAGGGTGCCGCAAGCCAAGCTATACAATGTTTGGATATAATGAGTAGCTGATATGGTTGAAAAATTTATTCCAAAAGAACTTAACATTACTGAAAATGCTGTTTTAAAGGTTAAAAACCTAATAGCTGAAGAAAACAAAAAAAATCTTCACCTCAGAGTTTTTGTAACCGGAGGAGGTTGTTCAGGTTTTCAATATGGTTTTAAGTTGGATGATAATGCTGAAGACGATGATACGGTCTTAAAAGAAGACGAAGTATCGGTATTGATTGATTCTCTAAGTATCCAATACCTTTTTGGATCAACTTTGGATTATGTAGAAAATTTAGAAGGATCTAAATTCATCATTGAAAATCCAAATGCAACTACGACCTGTGGTTGTGGGGCTTCTTTTTCAATTTAGTTTATTACTTCACCCATCAAACAAGGTTTAGATCCAGTAACGCTGGTAAGCTCAATTTTTTGTTTTTCTAGTCTTTTCTTTGCCAACCAGGCAAAAGTCATAGCCTCCACATCAAGTGGGTCAATTCCTAAATCTGAAGTTTTAAGGAATTGCAGATTTTCTATATTCAGTTCTTTAAATCTATCCATTAAATAATTATTTTTTGTTCCACCACCACAAAAGTAAATCTCGTATTTTTCATTACAGTATTTCTTTAGGTCTCTTAAAATTGATTGAAATGTAATCTCTGTTAAGCCTGAAATTAAATCTTCATCTTTTAGTTTCTTTATTTCTGATGAATCAAATCTAAATTTTCTTAAATCATAATTTTCAACTGACTGACTTTTAGGAACTGGTTTTTTAAAGTAACTCGTATTAAGAAATTTCTTGATGGTATTTTCCAATACTAGAGGATTTCCTTTCTTTGCCAGTAATCCTTTGTTATCAAATTCCTTTTTTCCATTGGTAAGGTTTTTCATGGCTTGATCTATGAGGCAATTCCCAGGTCCAATGTCCCACCCAAAAATCTTTCCTTTTGCAGGCAGTAAAGTTACATTCGTTATTCCGCCAATATTAACAATTGCACGATTAACTTTTGCTTGAGACATATACTCATTATGAAAAGCCGGTGTTAAAGGGGCACCCATTCCTCCGTTTGCTATATCGCTTTGTCGGAACCCATATACTACTCTGATACCTGTAAGCTTTCTGACTAACTCTGGATTTCCAATTTGTAAACTAAAAGGATTTTTTCTCGAAGCGCTATGTTTTATGGTCTGCCCATGACTTCCAATGGCTTTAACCATTTGCTTATCTACCTTGGTTTTTTTCATTAATTCGTTAACGCATTTACCTATAAGTTTACCTAGAACGTAATCTAATTCTTTTTGTTTATTGCTGTAGTTTGGAAGTTTTTTATTAAGAACAAGTTCAAATATTTTATTTTTAACTGCTTTAGGTATTTTTTTTGAAAATCGGTCAACAACTTTAATTGAGTTTGAAAAATCGACTAATAAAGCATCTATAGAATCTGCTGAAGTTCCGGAGAGAACACCAATGTATAAATCAGACTTTGGCATAAAATTTTAGGAATAGCTCATCAAGTCGATTGATCATTTTAATGGCATGATCAAAAAACTCTTTTTTTTCAACTTCCGAAATCGGTTTTGCATCCGGCAGCTTTACTGTCAAAGGATTTGTGTGATTTCCTCCAACTCTAAATTCATAGTGTAAGTGTGGCCCAGTTGCCAATCCTGTTTGACCAACATATCCAATAGTTTCACCTTGCTCAACCTTTGAACCATTACTCAATCTTGAATTGAATTTTGATAAGTGTGCATATCGAGTTGAGTAGTCCTCAGAATGTTTTATTTCGATGAGTTTCCCATAGCCGCCTTTATTCCCAATAAAAGATACTGTTCCTGAACTTGTTGACCTTACTGGAGTTCCTGTAGGCGCTGCATAATCTACCCCTGTATGAGCTCTAATTTTATTCAGTACTGGATGTTTTCTTTTCAGATTATAACGAGAGCTTATGTAAGAAAATTCGACAGGCGTTCTTAAAAAAGCCTTCTTGACATTTTCTCCTCTAGTCGAAAAATACTCTTTTGTTCCTGAAACTTTAGAAAAGAATCTAATCGCTGAAAAAACTTTTTTTCCTCTTTTAAATCTTGCAGCTTTAATATCTCCATTTTTGATCTTTTCTCCTTTATAAAAATATTCTTCATAAAGAATTTCAAAACTATCTCCTGATCTAATATCAAAAACAAAATCAATATCCCATCCGAATATAAATACTAAATCCATAATTACACTGTCAGATATTCCTTCTTTCAAAGCAGATTGATATAAAGATTCATCAATGGTCACAGAAGCAAATCTTTCAATAATTTCTGGAATTCTTTCATGATTTTCGATGGAGTAAGTTTTGTCTTCGAATTCTGCTAAAACTCCTTTCAAACCATTTCTCGTTACAAATATTTCTTTAGGTATTTTATTTTCAGTGAATGAGATTTCTACAAAATCACCGGTTTTTATGTTGGCAAGCTTCTCAGAACCTTTGGCTTTTATTAAAGCTTTTATGTATTTACTCTCTACTTCGTTAGAGCTTAATATCTTTATTAAAGTGTCATTCTTATCTACTTTTATTTTTTTTGATAAGGCTCCTTTAAAGATTTGCTCATTTTGATTCTTGTTAAGAGTTATTTGGTCTCTAAAAGAGGCATCAGCAATTATTTCTGGGGAGTAACTCTTATTGAAATTCATTCCAAAATTTAAATACAAATAGAATGCAGCTAATACAACTAATAGAAAGAGCAAATAATACTTAATATCAAGAATTAAATTTTTCATTTACATTTTTAGAGTATCATTTCAGAGAAATATATAAATTTTTTGAGAAATTAATAATTATATTCATGAGTTTATCAACTTCAGAAAAATTAGAAATATTAAAACGCGGGGTAGAAGAAATCATCCCTGAAAAAGGTTTAGAAAAAAAATTAAATAAAAATAAACCTTTAATCATCAAAGCTGGATTTGATCCAACTGCTCCAGACTTACATTTAGGCCATACTGTTTTGATAAATAAATTAAAACAGTTTCAAGATCTTGGACATCAGGTTGTCTTTTTAATTGGAGATTTTACTGGAATGATAGGTGACCCTTCGGGTGTTAGCGAAACGCGTCCAATATTAACTGTAGAACAACTTAAAAAAAATTCTGAAACCTACCAAGAACAAATTTTCAAAATTTTAGATAAGAAAAAAACAAAAATTGAGTTCAATTCCTCATGGTTTAAGAAAATGACTAGCGCAGAGCTCATTAATTTGAGTTCAAAGATGACAGTTGCTCGCATGCTGGAAAGAGATGATTTCAGTAAAAGGTATAAAGGAAATAAACCCATCTCAATTCATGAATTTATATATCCTCTTGTCCAAGGATATGATTCTTTCGAGCTTAAATCAGATGTAGAGCTTGGCGGGACTGATCAAAAGTTTAATCTTTTAGTAGGCAGAGATATTCAAAAATCTTTCGGTATGGAAGAGCAGATCATTATGACTCTCCCAATTTTGGAGGGGACAGATGGAATCAAGAAAATGTCAAAATCCTTAAATAATTATATCGGCTTGAAGGAAAGTTCAAACGATATGTTTGGTAAAATAATGTCAATCTCAGATAACCTAATGTGGCGATACTTCGATTTATTAAGCTTCAAGACATCGGCTGAAATCAAAGAAATCAAGAAAAAAACTGAACAAGGTTTAAATCCTATGGAAGCAAAAAAAATGCTTTCCGCTGAAATTGTGACAAGATTTCATGGCGAAGAAAAAGCACTTCTTGCTGAAAGAGAATTCACAAATAGATTTTCTAAAGGAAATGATCCAGCAGAAATTAAATTAATTAAGCTTTCTATGAAAGCTTCTTCAATATCTATTTTAGATCTATTGTCCAGTGAGGAACTGGGAGATCATAAACTTTGCAAAAGTAAATCAGAAGCTAGGAGAATGATCGCTCAAGGCGCAGTAAAAATAGATGGAAATAAGATTTCGGATGACGCTATTTTAGTTCAAAATCCATCTGAAAATACCTATCAAGTAGGTAAGCTGAAGCATTTAAAAATAAAGCTAAAAAAAGGCTAAATCTTAGCTTTCTTATTATTCAAAGCCATGTATAATCGCTCGCTCGTGCCTAAGAAAAATAGGCTCGGGTGTTCTTTAAAACTATAAACAAGTAATTCGTGCGGGCACTTACCATTTTAATAAAGGTTAGTGTCAATTTTTAGATTATCGAAATTCGATAGTCACCCTTTTTTTATTATTTTTAAAAAAAAATAATCGTTTAATTTAATTGAAGAGTTTGATCATGGCTCAGATTGAACGCTGGCGGCAGCCCTTATACATGCAAGTCGAACGAGAAAGTTCCTTCGGGAGCGAGTAAAGTGGCGGACGGGTGAGTAACGCGTAGGAATCTACCTTTCAGTGGGGGATAGCTCGGGGAAACTCGAATTAATACCGCATACACCCTTCGGGGGAAAGGGGGCCTCTCCTTGGAAGCTCTCGCTGTTAGATGAGCCTGCGTGAGATTAGCTTGTTGGTAAGGTAATGGCTTACCAAGGCTACGATCTCTAGCTGGTCTGAGAGGACGATCAGCCACACTGGGACTGAGACACGGCCCAGACTCCTACGGGAGGCAGCAGTAGGGAATATTGGACAATGGGGGCAACCCTGATCCAGGCATGCCGCGTGTGTGAAGAAGGCCTTAGGGTTGTAAAGCACTTTAAGTGAGGAAGAAAAGATTTAAATTAATACTTTAAGTCCCTGACATTACTCACAGAATAAGGACCGGCTAACTCCGTGCCAGCAGCCGCGGTAATACGGAGGGTCCAAGCGTTAATCGGAATTACTGGGCGTAAAGCGCGCGTAGATGGTTTATTCAGTTGGGTGTGAAATCCCTGGGCTCAACCTAGGAACTGCATTCAAAACTTATAAACTAGAGTACGAAAGAGGAGAGTAGAATTCATGGTGTAGCGGTGAAATGCGTAGAGATCATGAGGAATACCAGTGGCGAAGGCGACTCTCTGGTTCGAGACTGACATTGAGGTGCGAAAGCGTGGGTAGCAAACAGGATTAGATACCCTGGTAGTCCACGCCGTAAACGATGAGAACTAGCCGTTGGATCTTTAGATTCAGTGGCGCAGCTAACGCATTAAGTTCTCCGCCTGGGGAGTACGGCCGCAAGGCTAAAACTCAAATGAATTGACGGGGGCCCGCACAAGCGGTGGAGCATGTGGTTTAATTCGATGCAACGCGAAGAACCTTACCAACCCTTGACATCCAGTGGAGGTTTTAGAGATAAAACTGTGCCTTTGGGAACACTGTGACAGGTGTTGCATGGCTGTCGTCAGCTCGTGTCGTGAGATGTATGGTTAAGTCCAGTAACGAGCGCAACCCTTATCCTTATTTGCCAGCACTTCGGGTGGGAACTTTAAGGAGACTGCCGTGAATAACACGGAGGAAGGTGGGGACGACGTCAAGTCATCATGGCCCTTACGGGTTGGGCTACACACGTGCTACAATGGGAGATACAGACGGTTGCGAAAGCGCGAGCTGGAGCTAATCCTACAAAGTCTTCCTCAGTCCGGATTGGAGTCTGCAACTCGACTCCATGAAGTAGGAATCGCTAGTAATCGCGAATCAGAATGTCGCGGTGAATACGTTCTCGGGCCTTGTACACACCGCCCGTCACGTCATGGGAGTGTGTTGTACCAGAAGTGGCTTGCCTAACCTTCGGGAGGGCGGTCCCCACGGTATGATACGCGACTGGGACGAAGTCGTAACAAGGTAGCCCTAGGGGAACCTGGGGCTGGATCACCTCCTAAACAAATTACACGACTTTTATTGTGAGTGTCCGTTCGAATTACTTGTCTTACTGTTTCATAGAAAACAAGTAATGTGTTCTTTAAAAGTATTGTTGATCCAGTAACTAAATTTATTTAGTTACGACACTAATAATTAATGTTATCAATTATTAGTGCACCAAGTTTTAAGATAATTATCTTAAAATGCTAATGGCAAATTTTGGCGCTTATTATTCGAAAGACTTAACTTTATTAATTTAAAGTATTTTGTTAAGTAATTAAGTGCATATGATGGATGCCTTGGCAGCTAGAGGCGATGAAGGACGTGGTAACCTGCGATAAGCTTCGGTAAGCTGGTAAACAAGCTATAACCCGGAGATCTCCGAATGGGAAAACCCACCTAGGACAACCTAGGTATCTTTACCTGAATACATAGGGTAAAGAGGCAAACGCAGAGAACTGAAACATCTAAGTAACTGCAGGAAAAGAAATCAACCGAGATTCTGTGAGTAGCGGCGAGCGAAAGCGGAACAGCCCTTAAGCTTAAATTGGATTAGAAAAACGATCTGGAAAGTTCGGCCATAGTGGGTGATAGCCCCGTATTCAAAAATCTAATTTAAGTGAAATCGAGTAGGTCGGGACACGAGAAATCTTGACTGAACATGGGGGGACCATCCTCCAAGGCTAAATACTCCTAGCTGACCGATAGTGAACCAGTACCGTGAGGGAAAGGCGAAAAGAACCCCGGAGAGGGGAGTGAAATAGAACCTGAAATCATATGCATACAAGCTGTCGGAGCCTTAAGAAGTTCTTCGGAACTTCGGGGTGACGGCGTACCTTTTGTATAATGGGTCAGCGAGTTACTGTCTGTGGCAAGCTTAACTTTATGAGGTAGGCGTAGGGAAACCGAGTCTTAATAGGGCGTTTAGTCGCAGGGAGTAGACCCGAAACCGGGCGATCTATCCATGGCCAGGGTGAAGGTAAGGTAACACTTACTGGAGGCCCGAACCCACTTATGTTGAAAAATGAGGGGATGAGCTGTGGATCGGAGTGAAAGGCTAATCAAGCTCGGAGATATCTGGTTCTCCTCGAAAGCTATTTAGGTAGCGCCTCGTGTGTCACTCTTGGGGGTAGAGCACTGTCTCGGCTAGGGGGTCATCCCGACTTACCAAACCGACGCAAACTCCAAATACCAAGAAGTGTTAGCACGGGAGACAGACTGCGGGTGCTAACGTCCGTAGTCGAAAGGGAAACAACCCAGACCGCCAGCTAAGGTCCCAAATTATGATTAAGTGGGAAACGATGTGGGAAGGCTTAAACAGCTAGGAGGTTGGCTTAGAAGCAGCCATCCTTTAAAGATAGCGTAACAGCTCACTAGTCGAGTCGGCCCGCGCGGAAGATATAACGGGGCTAAATCATAAACCGAAGCTGCGGATAGATATTTATATCTATGGTAGAGGAGCATTCTGTAAGCCGTCGAAGAAGGACTGAGAGGTTCTTTGGAGGTATCAGAAGAGAGAATGCTGACATGAGTAACGAGAGATAGGTGAAAACCCTATCCGCCGAATGACCAAGGTTTCCTGTCCAACGCTAATCGGGACAGGGTAAGTCGGCCCCTAAGGCGAGGGCGAAAGCCGTAGTCGATGGAAAACAGGTTAACATTCCTGTACTTCCTATTGCTGCGATGGAGTGACGGAGAAGGCTAGATCAGCAGGGCGATGGTTGTCCCTGTTTAAGGCTGTAGACTTGTATTTTAGGTAAATCCGGAATACTTTAAGTCGAGATCTGATGACGATTGATTTTTTAAATCAAGAAGTGATTGATGCCACGCTTCCAGGAAAAACTTCTAAGCATAAGTAGTAGGGAACCGTACTGCAAACCGACACAGGTGGTCAGGTAGAGAATACTAAGGCGCATGAGAGAACTTGGGTTAAGGAACTAGGCAAAATGGTACCGTAACTTCGGGAGAAGGTACGCCTCTATTACGTGAAAGAACTTGCTTCTCGAGCGGAAAGAGGTCGAAGATACCAGATGGCTGCGACTGTTTACTAAAAACATAGCACTCTGCAAACACTAATGTGGAAGTATAGGGTGTGACGCCTGCCCGGTGCCGGAAGGTTAATTGATCAGGTTAGTCCTCGGACGAAGCTTGTGATCGAAGCCCCGGTGAACGGCGGCCGTAACTATAACGGTCCTAAGGTAGCGAAATTCCTTGTCGGGTAAGTTCCGACCTGCACGAATGGCGTAACGATGGCCATACTGTCTCGACCCAGGACTCAGTGAAATTGAATTTGCGGTGAAGATGCCGTATACGCGCGGCAAGACGGAAAGACCCCGTGCACCTTTACTATAGCTTCACACTGGACTTTGAATTTATATGTGTAGGATAGGTGGGAGACTTTGAAGCATAGGCGTCAGCTTATGTGGAGTCGTCCTTGAAATACCACCCTTATACATTTGAGGTTCTAACTTAGACCCGTTATCCGGGTTGAGGACAGTGTGTGGTGGGTAGTTTGACTGGGGCGGTCTCCTCCCAAAGAGTAACGGAGGAGTACGAAGGTATCCTCAGCATGGTCAGACATCATGCAATGAGTGCAATGGCAAAAGGATGCTTAACTGCGAGACTGACAAGTCGAGCAGGTACGAAAGTAGGTCATAGTGATCCGGTGGTTCTGTATGGAAGGGCCATCGCTCAACGGATAAAAGGTACGCCGGGGATAACAGGCTTATACCCCCCAAGAGTTCACATCGACGGGGGTGTTTGGCACCTCGATGTCGGCTCATCACATCCTGGGGCTGGAGCAGGTCCCAAGGGTATGGCTGTTCGCCATTTAAAGTGGTACGCGAGCTGGGTTTAGAACGTCGTGAGACAGTTCGGTCCCTATCTGCCGTGCGCGTTGGATATTTGAGAGGAGTTGCTCCTAGTACGAGAGGACCGGAGTGAACGAACCTCTGGTGTTCGGGTTGTCACGCCAGTGGCATTGCCCGGTAGCTATGTTCGGAAAGGATAACCGCTGAAAGCAACTAAGTGGGAAGCCTACCTCAAGATGAGATATCCCTGAACCTTCGGGTTCCTGAAGAGCCGTTCAAGACTAGGACGTTGATAGGCAGGGTGTGTAAGTGCTGTAAGGCATTGAGCTAACCTGTACTAATTGCTCGTGAGGCTTAACTTAATACTTTATATTAATAAAGTTTAATAACGCTAAAATTAAACAAAGGATCTACAATACGAAACTAGAATTTTGCCCGATGACATTAGCAAGTGTGTCCCACCTGATTCCATCCCGAACTCAGAAGTGAAACCACTTAGCGCCGATGGTAGTGTGGTGCGTCCATGCGAGAGTAGGACATCGTCGGGCTTCTAGTTAGCTTTCTAAAGCGCCAACTGCTGTAGCGTATTCTCCATCTTTCAAAAAGATAACTTCTAAACCTGAATACTCTATCCATTTTTTCAAGACCTCTGTATACAAAGAATAATTTGGAGATCTTCCCACAACCACTACTTTATCTAAGCTTGAGGTAACTGCCGTAGTTGCGGCTAAGCGAGCTATGTTTGTGGCGACAAGATAAATTATAGACTTGCAAATATCTTCTTTTTCTAATTTATTAATCATATCTAAGTTTCCAAGATGAACGGCGATACTGTCTTCAGGAAGAGAGCCAATAGGACCAGAAACAACATCTTTTAATACATAATCCCCAATTTGACTTCCTTTTTTAGATAACTCATCAATTTCCTCGGGGCCATCGACTTGCGCTGCTAATTTACAAAGCCCTCTTATAGTTCCTCCGCCTAAGCCGCTACCTCCAAGATGAGTTGAGATTTCATTTTTATATCCAACACATGCTGTTCCTGAACCACAACTTAGGACAAGGAAATTAGAATCTAGTCCTGACAGATATTTGGCTCCAGCACCTATGCAATTTATCTCATTCTTTTTTGAAACTTTTAGCCCATCAAAATTCTCTGGAAGATCTAGATGTTTACCTCCTGTAACGCATATACTTCTTACAACAGAATTTCTTTGCAGATCTTTAATTATATTATTAAAGGATAAGTGTATATTTTTTTCACTGCTAAAAGATTTGTAAGCAACCGATCCATCTGATTTGATTGCGATATCAGAATTTGTAATTCCGAAATCAATGCCGACATCAATTTCATTCATAAGAAAAATAAACTATTTAAATAAAGAGCTTAAAAAATGTCTTAACTTATGAGTTTTTGCATTTTTTTTGTACACATAATTCATTTGTATTGACTGTCTTTTGCCTTCAAAAGGTAAGAATCCATGAAAACAATTTTCAGTCACTTTAAATGCAACAACGCTGCCCAAGGTTGCAGGAATTTCTTTGATGAATTCTTCTAGGTTTTCTTCATTCTTTAACATTCTCAATTTTCCAGTTTCATATTCCCAAGATTCGTTTAGATACAAAAGGAGTGTTATTATTTTAGATTTTGAATCCGTGTGAATCTTCCCATCTTTTTTTCTTGAATAACCTCTTAATGTAGTAACTATTTCAGAATTAGAAAGGTCAACATTTAGTTTTTCTTCAAGAATGGCTTTCATTTCTTGACTCTCAAGATCTGAAATTAATTTTTTAACACTTCCTTTAAGATTAATAGAAGATGGAGGAATGCTACCCCCGCTTTTAATATCCGGAAAATCTCTAGCTAAAGCAGCACTAGATGGGTTTTCTAAAAGGCAATTATCAAGAGTAAAGAATGGAAAATGAGTTTTATCTACCTCAGCACTTTGAAGTTTATTGAAATCTATCAAAGCGAAGAAGTTTAGATAAATTAATGATTGTGGAACATTTCCTTTATAACCTCAGCCTGTTCTTCTGCTTGAGTTTCAATCTCATCTGAAGATTCTAAAGGTTTGGAAATTTCAGCCCAATCTATTTCAAAATCACTTGGAGCAACTTCGTATTCTAATAGGCCTAACTCATCATAAAGAGGGCGAACAGATTCTGTTAAGAGTCCAATTTTTTTTAAATTAGGCATGACTCTGTTAAATAATAGACCTCTAAAGTCATCGTTAACACCAGATTTTAGAATTGCTTCTCTGGCTTCTTGCTCTGAGTAACCGAAGAATTTTTTACCTAATTCATAATTTTGAATTCTGTCTCTCATAATTACACATGCTTCATAGGCAAATCTAGCACGGTCTTCAATCTCATCTTCAGATAGAGTTTTATTGAAATCTTCTAAGTAATTTATGCCAAAAGTTACATGTCTTGCCTCATCACGAATCACATAATGTGTTAAGTCTCTAAGCAAAGGACAACTAGTACTCATTTTTGTTGACTGAAAAGCAGCGAGAGCTAAACCTTCAATAATTATTTGCATTGCAATAAATTTCAAGTCCCATCTAGGATCTGTTAAACCTTTGTCTAAGAGAGCTTTAAGACTTGGTGAAATAGGGTAAGACATTCCCATTACATCTTGTAAGTACCTGTTGAATACTTCTACGTGTCTAGCTTCATCAAAACATTGAGAAGCGGCATATAATTTTGCTTGGTAGGTAGGTGCACAAGATACAAGTTGAGAAGCAACCAAAAGTGCGCCTTGCTCTCCATGTAAGAATTGGCTTAAACCCCAAGCAGAAGCATGCCAGCTCACTTCCCTTTTTTGATCTTCTGACATGTCATTGTATTCAGGATAAACATTCCCTAAATCATCAAACTCAGGTTTTACTGGAAGATCACCACGTTTGATATGATTAGACCAATCAAGATCTATGGATCCATTCCAATTTAGCTCTTTTCCTAATTCGTATAGCCTTTTGATTCTGTTATCAGCAACAGTGTAATCCCAGTTGTAAGATCCTGTCAGTGGGGTGTTGAAGATTTCTCTAACATCTTCAACATGTTCTGAGGTCATACGATCTTCAATATCATCAAACTCCTTAAATTCAGGAGGTCCGTCTACATTTGTAATTTTCATATTCAAATTATAAGCCTGTTTTTCAGAATTCCAAACCTTATTTCTCTTGAAATAGGTCTGTTAATTGCTCCAACATAACGTTGCCAAGTTCCTCAGCTCTATGGATAGTTACTGCTTTTTTATAATATTTTGTAACATCATGCCCAATCCCAATTGCTATTAACTCTAGCTCTGTTCTGTTTTCAATTTCAGAAATCACCTGTTTTAGATGGTTATCCAAGTAACTGGTTGAATTAGTTGATAAGGTGCTATCGTCCACAGGAGCTCCATCTGAAATAACCATAAGAATTTTCCTTTGCTCAGGTCTTTTCATCAATCTCGATGAAGCCCATAAAAGAGCTTCGCCATCAACATTTTCTTTAAGAAGACCTTCTCGAAGCATCAAGCCTAGGTTTTTTTTAGCTCTTCTCCAAGCTAGGTCTGCAGGTTTGAATACAATATGTCTCAAGTCATTAAGTCTGCCAGGAGAACTTGGTTTCCCGCATTCAAGCCAAAGCTTTCTACTGTCTCCTCCTTTCCAATGTTTTGTCGTAAAACCAAGGATTTCAGTTTTGATATTACATTTATCTAAAGTTGACCCAATAATGTCAGCAGATATTGCAGCAGTAGTCATTGATCTTCCTCTCATTGATCCAGAGCTATCAACTAACATTGTTAAAACAGTATCTTTAAAAGATGTTTCTTTTTCTGTTTTAAAACTTAAGGGTGTTAATGGGTCCGTAATGATCTTATGCAATTTAGAAGAATCCAAAATACCTTCTTCTTTATCAAACTCCCATGAACGTCTTTGTTGGGCTAAAAGTAATCTTTGAAGTCTATTTGCTAATTTTGCTATTACAGATTTAGAGGGGTCAATCAATTGATCCAATCTGTCTCTTAACCTTTTTAATTCTTCTGAAGAGCACAAGTTATCCGCGTCTACGACTTCATCAAAATCTCTACAAAAAACCTTGTAATCTTGGTTTTGATTGAGTGCAATTAATTCTTCTAGTTTTGATCTGTTTTCAACCCAATCTTCTGAGTCGTCAACATCTCCTTCTTCAATTTCAAAATCTTCGATTTCGGTCTCACTTTCATCATCCACTTCTGATGAATCGTTATCTGGCTGATCCTCTTGTTCTTGATCAGAAGAACCGTCCTCCTCGTTGTCTTCATTTTCTTCTTCAGTATCAGATTTAGGCTCTTCTTGTTCGGGTTCTTCGAATTCTAAGCCTAATTTTTTAAACAAGGAGATTAAATACTCATTAAATTTTTCTTTATCTTTTAGATTTTTTTCTACCAGCCTAAAATCTGACTCCACTTCAGAAAAAGCTTTTTCCCAAGGTTTTAAGAAAACTTCTTCAAGCTTGTCATTTTTTTGTTTTAAGACTTTGTTTTTTAAACTTATCTCAACAGCTATTTTTAAAGCATCTTGCTTACTTTCAACCGTTTGTTGAGAGAGATTTTTTAAGAATAAATTCCTTAGGTTTTGCTTTACTCCTAAAAATTCTATTGAACCTAATATTTCTGACCTTATGGCATCAAAATCCTTTAGAAGAAAATCCAGTTCAGAAATTCCAGTTGTTTTAAATGGCTTTTCGAGTAATTTATATTTTTGTAATAAAGCTTGCCTGTCGGCATCTCCTCTGGAGAGTTGAATGGATTCAATATTTTTTTGAAGATTGTGCCCAGGTTCAGCAACTTGTTGAAGATAATTTACGTCTAGATTTAGATCTTTATCTTTAGATATTGCTCTACTGGAAGCATTAATTACATCTTTAACGTTTTGTTCAGTAGATTTTTGACTCAAGCTTGTTCAACTAAATTTAAAATAGAATCGCTAGTTTCTGTATCAAAGCACCTTTGAAAATACTCTGCAATTATTGATTTTTCAGTTTCATCACATTTATTCAAGAAACTTAATTCAAATGAATTTCCAATATCATTAAAGATAGAATAGTTCTCTGCCCAACTAATAACAGTTCTAGGAGACATCAGATTAGAAATATCTCCGTTTTTAAAACCTTCTCTAGTTAAATTAGCAAGAGAAATCATTGCTTTTACGGTAGATTGACCTTTTTTATTATTTAAATCCTTAACTTTTGAAAGGATAACTTTAAGCTCCAGATCTTCAGAAAGATAGTTAAGAGGCGACACAATATGCCACCTGTCCATCTGACCTTGATTAATTTGTTGGGTCCCATGATATAAACCCGTACTATCTCCCAAACCAACTGTGTTTGCCGTAGCAAAAAGTCTAAAATAAGGATGAGGGGTAAGTACTCTATTTTGATCTAATAAAGTAAGTTTACCTTCTACTTCTAAAACTCTTTGAATGACAAACATTACATCTGGTCTGCCGGCATCGTATTCATCAAATACCAAAGCAACAGGATTTTGGATAGCCCAAGGCAAGATGCCTTCTTGAAATTTTGTTATCTGTTTACTATCTTCAATAGCAATCACATCTTTACCCAATAAATCTATTCTGCTGATATGACTATCTAAATTGATTCTAATACAAGGCCAATTTAATCTTGCTGCTACTTGCTCAATGTGTGTTGATTTTCCTGAGCCATGAAGTCCTTGGACCATAACCCTTCGATTATTTTGAAAACCGGCAAGAATAGAAAGGGTAGTCGCTTTATCAAAGCAGTAGTCTGCATCCAACTTTGGAACATATTCATTACTCTCTGAAAAGGAATCTACTTTTAAATCAGAATCTATTTCAAAGGTATCTTTGACCTTAACGTTTGTATCTGGCTTTTGGATTGAAAAATTATCGAATTTCATATATTTACTGGTCTTAAGGGTGAATGAACATTATCCTTTTTTAAAAAAAAACAGCAAGAAAATATATAAATTTGAGTTAACTTGCCTTAGACTTGCGTCTTAAAAAATTATCTTATGGCTATTGTAGATGACATTTGGGACGAGATTCTCAAAGAAAGCAAAAATAAAATTTCCTTAGAACCAGAATCGGAAAGTCTTTTTCAAAAAAAGATTTTATCTTGCAAAGGTTTAGATAATTCTTTATCGTCAAAACTTGCTGACGACTTAGCTACAAAAGAATATTCATCTGAAATTTTGAGAGATAAGTTTAATGAGGTTTTTTCTAATGTAGATTTTTTAGAAAAAGCAGTCATTGACTTAAAGGCAGTTAAGGAAAGAGATCCTGCATCAAGCGGGTTTGTATTTACGTTATTATTTTCAAAAGGATTTGCTGCATTACAAGCCCATAGAATCGCAAATTATTTTATGAAAGCAAAACAAGAAGTTTTTGCATATTTCATCCAAAGCAGAAGTTCCGCCATATATGAGGTAGATATTCACCCAAAGGCAGAAATAGGACACGGAGTGATGTTGGATCATGCAACTGGAATTGTCATTGGAGAGACTTCGATAATAGAAAACGATGTATCAATTTTTCAAGGCGTTACTCTTGGAGGTACTGGAAAAGAAACTGGAGATAGACATCCAAAAGTTCGCGAGGGAGTTTTAATAAGCTCAGCAGCACAAATTTTAGGTAATGTGGAAATTGGTAAGGGCGCTAAAGTTGCTGCCGGCAGTGTGGTGCTTTCAGATGTTGAACCAAACACAACAGTTGCTGGAGTCCCAGCAATAGTTGTTGGTAAACCATCTTCCGAAAAACCTGCAACGGATGTTGATCACACTATAGAAGAGGCTTAAATCATGTCTACACAAAAAAGTTTAGACGACTTGGTAGAAACCCTGAATCTTGAAAGGCTAGAGGAAAATCTATATCGAGGCGAATGCGAAAAAACTGCCTGGGGAAGAGTTTTTGGTGGACAAGTGCTTGGTCAATCTCTCAGTGCTGCCTACAACACCATAGAAGAAAAAAGGTATGCTCATTCCTTTCACGCATATTTCTTAAGGCCAGGCAGGATTGATATGCCAATAGTCTATAACGTCGTAAGAATTCGAGATGGGGGGAGTTTTACCACAAGAACAGTAGATGCGATTCAAAATGGTGAAGTCATATTCAATATGATTGTTTCTTTTCAAATTGATGAAGGAGGCTTTGAACATCAATTCGATATGCCTGATGTGCCAGGACCAAATGATTTACAAAGCGAAAGAGAATTAAGAGAAGCAATGATTGATGAAATACCAAAAGAGTTTAGAGATGGTTTTCTTAGAGAAAAGGCCGTTGAGCTCAGAACTGTTGAACAATATAGTCCTATGAATTCAGAAAAGAAACCACCTTTCAAACACACTTGGATGAAAGCTAACGGTAAGTTACCTGACGATATTTTGGTTCATCAAAATATTTTGGCTTATGCTTCAGATTTTGGACTATTAAGTACTGCTCAATTGCCACACGGTATTAGTTGGGGAGGCATGAATAGAAGGGTTATGTCAGCAAGCATAGACCATGCGATGTGGTTTCATAGACCTTTCAGAGCAGATGAATGGCTCTTATATGTTACTGATAGTCCAAGTGCAAGTAATGCGAAAGGCTTTAATAGGGGAACCGTTTACACAGAAGATGGAAAGCTAGTAGCCTCAGCTATTCAAGAAGGGCTGATGAGGCAAATAAAAACTAAAAAGACCTAGACTAGGGTAGTTTTACCCATAATCTTTTTATCTATTTCTCGAGCTGCAGCTCGTCCTTCGTTGATAGCCCAAACAACTAAAGACTGACCTCTACGACAGTCACCAGCTGCAAAGACCTTAGGATGAGAAGTTTGATGGATATTATGCTCTGCCTTGAAGTTAGACCTTTCGTCTAATTCAAGTTTTAATTTTTTATTTAAGTAGTCCTCAGGTCCAAGAAAGCCCATCGCTAAGAAAATTAAATCAGCCTTCCAAATTTGTTCTGTTCCTTTGATTTCTTTAAAGTCTTTATCAACTTTTACAGTTTTGATTCCAGTAAGATTTCCATTTTTGTCTCTCAAAAACTCTTTTCCAGAAACTGAGTATTCTCTAGGATCTTTACCGAATACTTCTCTGGATTCTTCATGACCATAATCAACTTTGTATACCCTAGGAAATATAGGCCACGGATTATTATCCAATCTTTCTTTTGGCAATTCAGGAAGTATTTCAAAGTTTGTAAGGCTTTTACAACCATGTCTTAGTGATGTACCCAAACAGTCATTACCAGTATCTCCGCCACCAATAACAATCACGTCTTTACCTTTAGCATTGATAAAGCTATCGTCTTTCAAATTACTGTCCAATAGACTTTTTGTATTTTGACCCAAAAACTCCATAGCAAAATAGACACCTTCACCATCTCTATTCTTTATGGGCAAATCTCTTGGTTTGGTTGCTCCTGTAGTAAGTAAAACAATATCGTTTTCCTTAATGAGTTTTTCCATCGATACAGAGTTTTTTCCTTTGCCACCAACGTCGCAATTGGTGTGAAATTTTATTCCTTCTTCTTCCATGATATCTACTCTCATATCAATAATGGATTTATCCAGCTTCATATTAGGGATTCCATACATCATTAGACCGCCAATTCTGTCTGCTCTTTCATATACGTTTATGGAGTGACCAACGCTATTAAGTTGTTGCGCGGCAGATAGACCCGCAGGTCCTGAACCAACAATGGCTATTTTTTTATTGGTTCTTTTCTTAGGAATAACAGGTTTTATCCAACCCGATTCAATCCCTTTGTCAGCAATTGCAAATTCTAGATTTTTAATTGTAACTGGAGTCTCTGTGATGCCTAAAACGCAAGCACCTTCACATACTGCAGGACAAACTCTGCCAGTAACTTCCGGAAAATTATTAGTTTTTAAAAGTCTCGCAAAGGCTTCTTCCCACTTTTCGTTGTATACCAGATCGTTCCATTCTGGAATCAAGTTATAAACAGGGCAGCCTTCTCCTGATTGACAAAATGGCACCCCACAATTCATACATCTCGACGCCTGAGTGTTTAAGAGCGATTCATCGTGATCGGTATAAATTTCTTTGAAATCCAGAACTCTTTTCTTGGGACTTCGGTAAGGCTCAACTTCTCTTTCGAATTCTTTAAATCCTGTTACTTTACCCATTAGCTTACTTTTAATTTTTGATTGTTCGTTTCCATAAGCACTCTTTTGAAGTCAATTGGCATAACTTTCTTAAAGTTATCAAGTTCTTTATCCCAATTAGATAAAATCTTTTCGGCGACATCTGACTTAGTATATCTGTGGTGATTTGAGACGAGTGTTTTTAATTCTTCTTTATCTTCATTTATAACAAGTTTTTCTAAATCGAAAGTACTCATATTGCAATTCTTTTTAAAATTATTTTTGGGATCGTAAACGTAAGCTATGCCGCCACTCATTCCAGCACCAAAATTTCTTCCGGTAGGGCCCAAGATTACAGCTCTTCCTCCTGTCATGTATTCACAGCCATGATCGCCAATTCCCTCTACAACCACTTTTGCGCCACTATTTCTAACACAAAATCTTTCAGCAGCTATTCCTCTAAAGTAAGCTTCGCCATCAGTTGCTCCATAAAGCGCAACATTTCCTAAAATTATATTTTCATTTGGAATGAAACTACTATCAGCTGGAGGATAGATGATTAATTTGCCTCCTGACAAACCTTTGCCAACATAATCATTGGCATCGCCTTCTAAAGAAAGAGTCATGCCTTTGGTTGCCCAAGCTCCAAAACTTTGTCCTGCTGAACCAGTAAGATTAAATCTTAAGGTATCATTAGGTAGGCCAGCTGCTCCCCAGGATTTTGCTACTTCGTTGGAAATGATTGTGCCAAACACGCGATTGGTATTTCCAATTCTTGAGTCAATAACAATTCTTTTTTTGGTTTTGATATGGCTCTTAATTTTCTTTAATAATTTAATATCAAGAGACTTTTCTAAATTGTGATTCTGCTTTTGAGTATTGAAGACCTCAGTATCTTTATAAATTATTTCAGCAGGTGAGAGAATTTTAGATAGATCCAATCCATCTCTTTTCCAATGATCTATAGCTTTATCCATTTCGAGAAGATCAACTCTACCAATCAAATCATCTAACTTAGTAATACCAAGATTTGCCATGATCATTCTTAATTCCTTTGCAACCATAAAGAGGTAATTTACGACATTCTCTGGACTACCTTTAAATTTCTTTCTAAGTTCCTTATCTTGTGTAGCAATTCCTACTGGACAGGTATTTAGATGACACTTTCTCATCATAATACATCCCAGAGTAACAAGTGGGGCTGTAGAAAAGCCAAATTCTTCAGCGCCTAATATGGCAGCTATAGCAACATCTCGACCAGTTTTAAGTTGACCGTCAGTTTGCAGAACAACTCTTGATCTTAAGTTATTCATGACCAAAGTTTGGTGAGTTTCCGCAATTCCTAGTTCCCAAGGAAGCCCAGCATGTTTGATAGAGGTTAGAGGCGAGGCACCTGTACCACCGTCATGTCCAGCAATTACCAGATGATCTGTTTTCGCTTTCACAACTCCAGCGGCAATAGTTCCTACCCCAATTTCAGAAACAAGTTTTACGCTAATTCTTGAACTTCTGTTTGCATTTTTTAAATCGTGTATTAACTGAGCAATATCTTCTATTGAATAGATATCGTGATGTGGAGGAGGGCTAATCAACCCGACGCCTGGCGTTGAATGTCTAATTTTAGCTATGTATTTATCAACCTTTGTACCAGGCAGCTCTCCACCTTCTCCTGGCTTTGCACCTTGGGCTATTTTGATTTGCAATTCATCAGCATTTGTCAAATACCACATAGTGACACCAAACCTACCTGAAGCTACTTGCTTGATTGCGGACCTTTTAGAACTTCCATCTTCAAGAGGTTTAAATCTAATCGGATCTTCTCCACCTTCTCCAGTATTAGATTTTCCACCTAATTTATTCATGGCAAGAGCTAACGATTCATGAGCTTCTGTTGATATTGATCCAAGGGACATAGCTCCTGTAGCGAATCTTTTTACAATCTCTTTTTCTGGTTCTACTTTATCTAGAGGAACGGGATTCTTAGAAAATTTAAACTTCATCAAGCCTCTCAAAGTACTATTCTTAGTAGTCTCTTCATTAGCATGATTTGAGAAGTTCCAATATGCCGACTCATCATTATTTCTTGCAGCAATTTGAAGCGCTGAAATGGATTTAGGATCCCACATATGAGAATCCCCTCCGTTTCTCCAATGAAAATCTCCTGGATTTGGCAATGAAGTAACATTATTTTCTAGATTTTCAGGAAAACCAATCAGATGACGTCTTTCCATTTCTTCAGACAGGATATCGAAAGTTACACCCTGAACTCTACTTGGAGTTCCAGGAAAAGATTTTTCAATGATTTCATCTGAAAGCCCAACAGCCTCAAAGATCTGTGCTCCCTTGTAAGATTGCAAAGTGGAAATTCCCATTTTTGCCATGACCTTTAACATACCTTTGGCTACTCCTTTTTTATATGCCTTAACAAGGTCAGAAGAATTATTCAGCTTTTTATCTTCTAAAACTCCATCTTCTAATGATTTTTCCAGAACAGCAAAGGCTAGATATGGATTAATTGCATCGGCACCATAACCAATCAATAAACAATGGTGGTGAACTTCCCTGGCTTCGCCGGACTCCAAAACAATACCTATTTGGGTTCTTTTTTCTTTTTTGACTAAAAAATTATGAACTGTTGAACAAGCAAGAAGAGTGCTTAAAGCTAATTTATCCGAAGCAATGCTTTTATCGGAAAGAATTATAAATGAGTATCCCTCATCGATTGCTTTTAAGGATTCCTTACAAATTTTATCCAGAGCTTTTATCAGTCCTTTTTCCCCAGACCCTTTTTTATAAGTAATATCTATGGTTTTTGATTTGTAACCTTTAGTCTTAATTGATCTTATTTTCTCTAGTTCTTCATTAGAGAGGATAGGATGCTCTAGTCTTAATCTTTTAACGTTATTTTCATCTGTAGAAAGAAGGTTGCCTTCAGGACCAATCAAGCATTCCAAAGACATGATGATTTCTTCTCGAATAGAGTCTATTGGAGGATTTGTAATTTGTGCAAATAGTTGCTTGAAGTAATCGTAAATCATCCTAGGTTTATCAGATAAACAAGCAAGCGCTGCATCATTTCCCATAGACCCTAGAGGATCTCTCAACTCTGTAACTAAAGGGAGTAACATGAATTCCAAAGTTTCAGTTGTATATCCAAAAGCTTTCATTTTTGAAATCAAATCCGAAACCGCATATTTTTTTGATCTATCAGGCAGACTATCTAACTCAATGATTTGATTTCTATTCCAATCTCCATAAGGATTCTGATTAGCTACTTCTTTCTTTATTTCCTCGTCAGATATTAATTTTCCTTTATCAAAGTCAATTAAAAACATCTTACCTGGCTGGAGCCTACCTTTTCTTAAAACTGTTTTGGGCTCAACTTCCAGAACGCCAACTTCAGATGCCATGATTACCTTATCGTTGTCAGTAACATAAAACCTACTGGGTCTGAGACCATTTCTATCTAAAACCGCTCCAACTTGCGTGCCATCAGTAAAAACTATAGAAGCCGGTCCGTCCCAAGGTTCCATAAGAGAAGAAGAATATTGATAAAAGTCTTTTTTAGCCTTTGACATATTCTTATCGTTTTGCCATGCCTCGGGAATCATCATCATCACAGCCTCGGGTAGTTTTCTACCCGTCATGATCAAGAGCTCTAGAACATTATCGAAACTGCCTGAATCTGAGCAGTCTGGTTCGGCTATTGGAAAAAGTTTATTTATTTTCTTCTTGAATAAATCGCTAGATGCTTTCCCTTGTCGGGACTGCATAAGGTTCATGTTCCCTTTTAATGTATTGATTTCTCCGTTATGACACATATATCTGCAGGGTTGTGCTCTATCCCAAGATGGAAAAGTATTTGTGCTGAATCTTGAGTGCACCATCGCAAGATGGGTTTCAAAAGTTTTGTTCTCTAAGTCAGGAAAAAAAGGAAAAAGTTGAGAGGGTGTTAACATGCCTTTGTATACAATCAATCTTGAAGATAAGCTACACGCATAAAACATCAAAGCTTGAGAAAGATTACTTTCCTGTCTTAATTTTTTAGTAAATATTTTTCTTACTAGATAAAGCTTCCTTTCAAAATCATTTTGATTAATATTCTTTGGAGCCTTGATAAAAATTTGTTCAATTTCCGGCTTGCAATCTAAAGCGGCTGGTCCGACATCAGCCTTTTTAGAATCAATTGGAACTTTTCGCCAGCCTAATAATTCGAGTTTTTCGTTTCTTAAAACATCTTCAATAGTTTTTTTGCAGAATTTTTTCTCGGATTCTTTTTGTGGAAAAAAAATATTTCCTACAGCATATTTTCCTTTCTCAGGAAGATTGATCTTAAGTTTTTGTGCTTCTTCTTTAAAAAAAACATGAGGAAGAGCTAGGAGAATACCTGCACCATCCCCAGTATTTTCCTCAAAACCACAACCCCCTCTATGATCCATTCTAGAGTTAATGATGTAAGCATCATCCATGATTTCCCTAGAAGGGACGCCTTTGATGTTTGCAACAAGACCTACACCGCACGAATCTTTCTCAAATTCTGGGTCATAGAGGCCTTGTTTTTTTGGCCTAACTTCTAAATTTTTAATATTTTTTTTCAGCACACTACCTACATCTCTATTAGTAATATGCCCTTTTAACGCATGGACAATGCGTCACTTTTAAGGCATGTGATATGCCCCCCATATAAAAAGGAATATAAATTTATCAGAATATATATTTTATTTTTGCACCAAAGTAGTGCATATAACTTTTCCTAATAAAATAAGCTATTTTTTATAGCATTTTCTATTAAAACTTCATTTTTTATACTTTTGATTTTTGCCTGTCCAATTTTTTCTAGCAAAATGAATTTAAGCTGGTTGTTATTCTTTTTTTTGTCAGATTGCATCAATTTAATTAACCTTTTTGGAACTATTTTTTTCTTAAGGTTTACTTTAATGCCAGTATTTTTAATTATGGAGAGAACTCTATCAAAAACTTTATTATCTAAATCCAAACTACTTTCCGAAAGTTTCGTCGCTGCTAACATTCCCAATGCCACTGCTTCGCCATGAGCATAAACCTTATTTTCGCCAATGGTTTCTAATGCATGTCCAAAGGTATGTCCAAAATTTAGAATAGCCCTAATTCCATTTTCTTTTTCATCTTTTGATACAACGTCAGCTTTAATTTCGATTGATCTTTTTATAGCTTTTTCTATGAATTGAGGTTTAAGAGACAAGATTTGTTTTAAGTTTTTTTCAAGCCAAACAAAAAATTTTTTATCTGAAATGAGGCCATGTTTGATTACTTCCATCATTCCACATTGGATTTCTAACTTTGATAGAGATTTAAGAAATTTAGTATCAATAATAACTTGAGCAGGTTGGTTAAAAGTACCAATCATATTCTTAAATCCTTTGTGATTGACCCCAGTTTTTCCACCTATACTTGCATCAACCTGTGATAATAATGTTGACGGCACCAAAACAAAATCAACTCCTCTTAAAAAAGTTGAGGCAATAAAACCAGTCATATCGCAGGTGATACCCCCACCAATGCCAAAAATAACACAATCTCTTGAGTAATTATTTCTTATTAAAAAGTCATATACCTTGGAAAGATATGACATATTTTTATTCTTTTCCAAGGCATTAATTTTTATTGAATTGATTTTTTTTGAAGAAGATTTTTTCAAATTACTCTTCAATTTGTTAATTAACAATTCAGGAACTCTGTTATCAATTACCAATAAAATATCTTTTTCTGAAACTAATTTTTTAAGAGGTATTGACCCAAGTAAATCATTACCAACCTTAATTTCATAGTTTTTTGAATCTGTTTTTACATTGATAATTTTCATTTATTCAAAAAATTAATTATTTTTTTCAAAATTTCTTCCGTATTTAAATTATCCATAGAAATTTTTATCTTTGATACAGCTTCATAAAAGTTAAATCTTTTTTGATATAGCTTTTTTAAAATTTCCAATCTGTCACCATTGTTTATTAATGGACGTTTTCTGCTGTCTTTAGTTCTCTCGTATTGTCTCTCAGGGGTGGAGTCTAAAAAAATTACTTTATCTTCATTCTCTAAGAACAGTCTGTTTTCTTCTTTTTCTACAATGCCTCCGCCAGTAGCAATAACCACATTTTTGAGGGTTTGAGTTGCACTCAAAGCTTCAGACTCTTTTTGACGAAAATATTCTTCACCATCTTGTTCAAAAATATCTTTAATTTTTCTTCCTTCAACTTTTTCAATCAATTTATCCGTGTCATAAAAATCAAAGTCCAATTTTTCAGATAAATTCCTTCCAGTAGTGGACTTCCCCGTACCCATAGGCCCGACTAAAAAAACCTTCATAAACTAATCTCTTAGACTAAAATATTAGGATAAGTTTACCTTAAAAGATGCTTTATCTATTTAAAACAAAACTCTTTTATTTCCTTTTGGTAGTAATTCTGCTGCCAATACAAATTACTTTAGGTATTTATCTATATTTTGCTCCAGAAATTCCTTCATCATCAGAGGTAGAATCTGTTGAGTTGCAAGTTCCTTTAAAAATTTTTACAAAAGATGGAAAGCTTATCGGTGAATTTGGGGAGATTCATCGTACGAAATTAAAGTTTAATGAAATTCCAGATACCTTTGTAAAAGCATTTCTCGCAGCAGAGGATAGCGATTATTTCAATCATACAGGTGTAGACGTCCTAAGCTTGGTAAGAGCGGCTTATCAGTTTTTAAGAGAAGGTGAAATCGTAAGTGGTGGGGGAACAATTACTATGCAAGTTGCAAGGAATTATGTGCTTACCAAAGAAAGAACCTTTGAAAGAAAATTAAAAGAAATCTTTACCGCATTGAAGATAGATTTCTCCTTTACCAAAGAAGAGATATTTGAGCTTTACGTAAATCAGATTTTTTTAGGAAATAGAGCTTATGGTATTAAGGCAGCTGCGGAAATTTATTATGATAAAAATTTGGAAGATCTTAATCTTGCACAATATGCAATGATAGCTGCTCTTCCAAAAGCACCATCTAAAATCAATCCTCTCATAAATCCAAGAAGAGCAATTAATAGAAGAAACTATGTATTGAGAAGAATGCTTGCTTTGGAATTTATTGATCAAACACAATTTGATTTTGCATCCAGTGCTCCAGTAACAGCTTCATTTTCTGGAATCTCTCCCGAAGTTGAAGCTGATTATTTAGCAGAAGAAATAAGAAAATACATTATTCAGAATTATGGTCTTTCAGCTTATAAGGATGGTTATCAAGTTTTTTCCACAATAGATTCGAGATATCAGCAAGCTGCAAGAGATGCTGTAGAAGAGGGAATTGAAGATTATGAAGAAAGACATGGATTTGAAAAACCTGAAAATCATGAGTATTTACTACCTAAGAGTTTTAAAAATAGATCCGAATTTTTTTATGCTTTCGCATATGACCCATTATCTTATTTAGATGAATTTGGAATCGAACTTGAAGCTAAAAATCCTTTTAACAAAGCGATGGAATTTCTTGAGGAACAGGCAGAGTTCAAAAATTTTAAACCCACGATTTTAATTTCTGTTGAAGATAAAAGATTATTAGCTCTAAACAAGGAGGGAAAAATAGAAAATATTCTTTTTACAGACTTAAAAAAATCAATTAGACCCAGGATAAATGAAAACAGAAAAGATAGAAAATTGACAAATTTTTCCGACTTTTTTGAAAGCGGAGATCTTATTTGGCTTTCAAAAGATGACATTAAGAGCAATTCAATAACTCTATCAATTCATCCAAAGGTTCAATCTGCTTTAGTGAGTTTAAATCCTTCTTCTGGTGAAATTTTAGCCCTAGTTGGGGGTTACAATTTCCGTAATAGTCAATTTAATCGTGCTATTCAAGCAAAGCCTCAACTTGGGTCCAATTTTAAACCATTTTTATATGCAGCTGCATTTGAAAATGGATTCAGTCCAGCTTCAATAATTGTCGATTCACCACTAGTATTTGATGATCAAAATTTAGAAGAAATATGGAGACCACGAAACGCAAGTGGGAAATTTTACGGACCCACAAGACTCAGAGAGGCTCTTGTTCAGTCTAGAAATGTTGTAAGTGTAAAACTTCTTCAAGAAGTTTCGATTAAAGATGCCAAGGAATCTTTAGAAAAATTTGGATTCTACAAAGAAGAGTTGCCAAATGATTTATCTTTAGCTCTTGGCTCATATGGAGCAAGCCCAATCAAAAACGCAGAGTTATTTTCCATCTTTGCAAATGGAGGAAAGAAAGTTGTTCCGTATTACATTGATAGAATTCTTTTTCCAGATGGGAATGAAATTAGTTTTTCAGAAGAAAAGAAATCTAAAACTGGAGATTATTTATCTCAATGGTTTGGAGCCGATGAAGGGAAAGAAGATAATTTCAGCATAGATCCAAGGATTGCCTTCATGATAAATGATATTTTGAAAGAGGCTGCACAAAGGGGCACGGGAAGAAAAATCAATGAGCTTGGAAGAAAAGATTTTGCCGCTAAGACGGGAACATCTAATGATGCAGAAAGTACTTGGTTTACAGGATTTAATGAAAATATTTTGACCACTGTTTGGTTTGGATACGATAATCCATCTAGTTTGGGAAATAATGAATTTGGAAGCACTACTTCTTTGCCGATTTGGCTGAACTATAAAAAACAAATCATCGATACAATTCCAAAAGGAAAATTCAAAAAGCCATCAGGTTTAATTGCAAGAAAAATAAACTTAGAAACGGGAGAACTTGCGAAACCCGAAGATGAAAGGGTTAAGTTTGAGCTTTTTCTTAATTAGCGAAGATGGCTTTTTTTAAGAATCTCCACTGATCTTCCCAAGATCCACTTAAATCTTTTTTGAACTTGCTTCTTACAAAGGATTGAATTTGTCCTTCTAAACAAGACAGCAGTAGGTCGCATGAAGCAGCCAAGTTTAAATTCAGCTTTTTTTTAGTAGTTCTCTCATATTCCTGAAGTGACTGCCTTATTTCTATATTTAATTTCTCAAAACAGTTAGAAACTTTATCTATTATTTTTACTTCATCTGCTGTAAAAACTTCTCTAGTAAGAATCCTTGAAAAACCCTTGTTTGTTTCGCAAAACTTTAAAACTAGCGCAATCAACTGTCCCGGAAAATCTTCTGGTTTTGATTCCTCTTTAATAACTTTAATTCTTGTAAAAATACTATCCTCAAAAAAAATCACTAATTCCTCAAAAATTTTTCTTTTACTTGGGAAGTGTTTATAAATTGCTGCTTCAGTGATTTCAGATCTTTTAGCCAATTCAGCTGTTGTAATTTTCAATAAATCTCTTTCTTCGAGCATTGCTGCAAGAGATTGCATTATGATTAATTTTCGTTGTTTTTTCTTTTCCATTTACTTACTAATCCAAGTGCCAACACCTTGGTCGGTTAAGAGCTCAATTAAAACAGAGTGAGGAACTCGACCATCGACGATGTGAGCATTTTTTACGCCTTTTTCGAGACAATCAATCGCTCCAGTCAATTTAGGATACATTCCTCCTTTAATATTTTTTTTATTTTTTAAGACTATTTTTGCTTCTTTTAGATTCATTGTAGATATTTTTTTTCCTTCAAAATCTTTTACACCCGCAATATCAGTCAGCAAAATTATTTTTTCCGCTTTTAAAGCTGCCGCAATAGAACAAGCTGCAAAATCTCCATTAATATTCATTGGCTCTGCTTTTGAAGTCCACCCCACAGGAGAAATCACTGGAATTTTACCTGCTTTCAATGATGCCATTATTTTTTTCTTATCAATACTTTTTACCAAACCAACTTCCCCAAGATTTTTTTTAGTATCTTTTTTTGCCTTAATTGGAGAATTTTTCCTGCCCACAAGCCTGCTTGTTTTGCCTCCCCAAAACTGAATAAGGTCTGATATATCTTTATTGATTTTGTTATCAAGAACCTTTTGAACAATGTTGATCATTTCTAATGTTGTTTTTCTAATACCATCTTTGAATTCAAACTGTATGTTGTTTTTTTTTAGCTCAAAATCTATTTGAGGCCCTCCTCCATGAACTAGAATAGGATGAATACCAACTGTTTTCATAAGCACTAAATCTCTGGCAAAGTTTTTTTGTAAAACTTTATTTTCCATAGCATTACCACCATATTTTATGACAACAACTTTATTATTAAATTTTCTTATGTATGGAAGTGCTTCAGTTAAAACTTTTGAGATGTTTATAGCGTTTTTTTCAGAGATACTCATTAGAAATCTAATTGCAAATCAATTTCTATTTTAGACAAAATCTCTTTGAAATAATTTTTTATTTCCAATAAGTGATTTTCCGTTTTACCTTCAAATCTCAAAACAAGATTTGGCGAAGTATTTGATGCTCTAACTAGACCCCATGAATTTTCGTTTTCAAGCCTAATTCCATCTATATCTATCAATGTATAAACAGAAGAATTTACTAAAGTTTTTAGTTCATCAATAACTTTAAATTTATTTTCTTCAGGAACTTTTAAATTTATCTCAGGTGTAGAGAAATGCTTTGGATAAGAGTTAAAGACTTCGTAAGTTGTAAATTTACTCTTTGATAAAACTTCTATCATTCTCAATGCAGAATAAATGGCATCATCAAACCCATACCAGTCATCATTGAAAAAGATATGTCCGCTCATCTCTCCACCTAGCAGAGCATTAGTTTCAATAATTTTTGATTTTATGTAGGAATGTCCAGTTCGTGACATTATTGGTGTTCCATTAAAATTTTTTATTACTTTCTCAAGATTAGTTGAGCACTTAACATCAAAGACAATACTCCCTTTTGTTTTTTTTCTTAATAAGTCTTCAGCCAGAAGCATCATATAAGTATCTGGAAAAATTATGTTTCCTTTGTTGTCTATCAAACCTACTCTGTCACCGTCACCATCAAGAGCTATTCCTAAATCAGATTTAGTTTCCAAAACCTTTTTTTGCAAATCTTTTAAGTTTTTTGGATTACTGGGATCAGGATGATGGTTTGGAAAATTTCCATCAACTTCAGAATAAAGCTCAATAACATCCAATCCAAGAAGTTTAAAAGCCTGAGGAGCAATTACTCCCCCAATACCATTTCCGCAATCCAGGCAAACTTTTATCTTTGAACCTATGTTTATCTTTTCTTTGAGTTCTTTTAGATAATCGTCTTTTATATCAAGAGAGGTAAATTGACCTGAACCATCCATAAAACTTTCTTCTTCAATAATGAACTTTATTTTTTTTATTTTTTCACTGGTCATTGATTTCTTGTTGATGACAATTTTTAAGCCGTTGTAGTTTTTTGGATTATGGCTTCCAGTAAGCATCACGCCATCAGAGATATTTGTCTTAAAAGTAGAAAAATACAAAAGTGGTGTTGGAACTTCACCAATATCAACAACATTACACCCTGAGGACATCACTCCTTTTTGAAATTGGCTTAATAGTCTAGGACCAGAAATCCTTCCGTCCCTAGCAGTTAAAATAGATGTCCTTCCTTCAGCTTGGATATAGGATCCTATGGCTTTTCCAATCTGAAATATACCTTCTTCAGTAAGCGCTTCATCTACAATTCCTCTAATATCGTATGCTCGGAAAATTTCAGAATTAACTTTCATATTAGATTATCCACTTTATAATGAATTTTTTTTTATTATGACAACTTTGGCAGAAAAAAAAGGTTTTATCTGGTTTGATGGAAAGATTGTAAATTCCCAGGAAGCCAATGTACATGTTTTAACTCATACCTTGCACTATGGCCTTGGAGTTTTCGAAGGAGTTAGAGCATACGAAACATCAGAAGGTACAAAAATTTTTCGGCTGAACGATCACACCGAGAGGTTATTTTCATCTGCTAAAGCAGTTGACTTAGAAATTCCCTTTTCCAAAGAAGAAATTAATCAGGCTCAAATAAAAATTGTTAAATTAAACAATTTAAAAGAGGCTTACATCAGGCCTATGTGTTTTTATGGTTCAGGTAGTTTAGGTTTAAGGGCAGACGATTTAAAAGTTCATACAATAGTTGCCGCATGGGAATGGCCAAGTTATATGGCTCCAGAGGTTTTTGAGAAAGGAATCAAGGTAAAGATATCCTCTTATAAAAGAGAGCGAGGCAATTTAGTTTCTAGATCTAAAGTAAATGGTAATTATGTGAAGTCCATGATGGCACTTAAAGAGGCTCTTAAAGAGGGCTATGACGAAGCTTTATTATTGGATTCTGAAAATTTTATATCAGAAGGTTCAGGAGAAAACTTATTTGCTATAAAAAATAATGAGCTTTTTACTCCAAATTTGGAAGCTTCTTTAGATGGAATAACAAGAAAAGCGATAATCTCTCTTGCAGAGGAAATAGGGATGAAGGTAAATGTAGCCGATCTAACTGTAGAAGATATTTTATCTGCTCAGGAACTTTTTTTTACAGGAACAGCAGCGGAAGTTGTTCCAATTACTCAAGTGAACAACCAAAAGATTGGCTCTGGCATGAGAGGCGAGGTAACAGAAATTCTTCAGAAAAATTATTTTGACCAAGTTAGAGGAAAAAGACCTTCTTTTCCCGAATGGCATACTCTGGTTAATTAAAGGATAAACTTGAAAAAACTTAAGATTGCTTTCCTGAGCTATAGAAGTAAACCTTTTTCAGGCGGTCAGGGTATTTATGTTAAATATCTTTCAAAGGCACTTTATGATCTTGGGCATGAGATAGATGTTTTTTCAGGACCGCCTTATCCTGATTTGGACCCAAAAATTAAGTTAGTAAAAATTCCGAGTTTGGGTCTCTATGAAAAAAAAAGTAAGTTTTATGATGTAAACCCAATGGAACTACTTAACCCCATTAATTTATTTGAATGGTTAAGTGTAAATTCTGGAGGTTTTCCTGAGCCATATACTTTTGGTAAGAGAATAAAAAAAATCCTTAAGCAAAATCTAAATGAATATGACGTTGTTCATGATAACCAAAGTCTTGCTTATGAGTTACTTTTCTTTCAAAAGAAAAAACCCCTAATTACAACAATTCATCATCCCATATCATTGGATCTTGCTTATCAGCTGCAAAGTACAAATGACATTTTCTTAAAACTTCTTATGAGGCGCTGGCATTCTTTTCTTGTTATGCAGAAGTTTGTTGCAAAAAGACTAAAAAAAATTGTGGTTCCTTCCAACTCATCAATAAACGACATAAAAGATGAGTTTCATGTGGATAAGAATAGAATGGAAAGAGTGATGAACGGAATAGATCTTAATGTTTTTTACCCAGATTCAAAAATACAAAAAATTCCCTTCAAACTTGTAACTGTAGCTAGTGCCGATGTTCCCCTTAAAGGTTTGGATTATCTTTTAAAAGCTTTGTCTGATTTGGTAGAAGTATACTCAGATATTTCTTTATCTATTATTGGAGAGCAAAAGAAAGGTGGACATACTGAAAGACTGATAAAAAAACTTAATTTAGAAAAACGAGTTAATTTTTTTTCAAATCTAACTCAAGAAGATTTAAGAAAAACTTATTGTGAAGCTGAACTAGCAATCATTCCTTCTTTATATGAAGGCTTTGGATTTGCAGCAATAGAGGCAATGGCTTGTGGAGTTCCCTTAATTTCGTCTTCTGGAGGAGCGCTTCCTGAGGTAATCAAAGATACTGGAATTATTATTCCACCAAAAAATGTTGAAGAGATTTATAATTCAATCGATTTTCTTTTTTCTTCTCCTCATATCGCCAAAGACTTAGCTGAAAAAGGACTTCAAAGAGCAAACTCAAAATTTTCTTGGGCAGCAATAGCAAAACAATTAGAAAATGTTTACTACAAAGAAATAGAAATTCATAAACATGCAAACAATTGATATAAAAATTTTAAATCCAAAAAAAGGTTCAAAAATTTTAGATTTGGGCTGTGGTCAAGGAAGGCATTGTTTCGGAGCGTACATGTTTGTGGATGCTGATGTTTTTGGTTTTGATATGAATCATGATGATGTAATCAAAGCAAAAGAAAACTTTAAAGATTTCGATGAATCATCTGCTAACAAAAGCTGTTCATTTGGCGTAACTGATGGAAGAAAACTTCCTTTTGAAAGTAATTCTTTTGATTATGTAATTTGCTCAGAAGTTTTGGAGCACATAATTGATTTTGAATTAGTTATAGAGGAAATTCAGAGAATTTTGAAACCTGGGGGTATGTTTGCTGCAAGTGTTCCCAAATATCTTCCGGAGTGGATCTGCTGGAAGTTAAGCAAGGCTTACCAAGAAATGCCAGGAGGACATGTCAGAATTTTTAGGTACAAGCATTTCAAAAAATCAATAGAAAAGAGAGGGTTTTCTTTTCTAAAAAGACATTGGAATCACGCTCTTCATTCTCCTTATTGGTGGTTGCAATGTTTGTTTTGGGAAACCAAAGAATCGTCTTGGATCATAAAAAAATATCATGACTTTTTAGTGTGGGACATGATGAAGAAACCTTTTTTGACAAAGGTGTTAGAATTCGTCCTTCAACCAATAATAGCTAAAAGTGTCGTTGCATATTTCAAAAAAAAATAACGCTAAAAGTATTTTCGATAAAACGATTTATATAAATTTCGCTAAATATATTTTGTCTTGTCAGGATTCAGATGGCGGTATCCACTGGGAGCCCGATTCAAAACTTGATCCTTGGGATCATATAGAGTCAGCTATGGGTTTAGACGTTATGGGGTTTGAAGCCGAATCCAAAAAAGCATATAGCTGGTTAAGAACTTACCAAGAAAAAGATGGATCTTGGCCGTCAATTTTTTATTCTAATGAGCAAAATAACTTAAAAGAAACCAACTTCAGCTCTTATATAGCAGTAGGAATGTGGCACCACTTTACAAATTTTAATGACAAGGATTTCCTTTATGAATTTTGGCCGGTTTTGGATGCAGCCATAGAATTTACTCTCGCAGCTCAAACGGAACATGGAGATTTTTTTTGGGCAAAAGATGATAAAAATTGGCTAGATGACTCCCTCAAAACCGGATGCTCATCAATTTACATGAGTCTCTTTTGTTACAAAAAGATTGCAAAAGAAATAAATAAGCAGGATAGAGTTTCAGATATTCAACTAGATAACTTAAAAGAATGTTTAAGAAACAAACCTTTTAGATTCGATAGAAACTGGGAGAGTAAGGATCGATACAGCATGGACTGGTACTACCCAGTCTTATCTGGAGTCTTCACAAAATCAGAGTCAATAGAAATAATCAAAGATAAATGGGATGAATTCGTTGTAGAAGGATTAGGGTGTAAGTGCGTAAAGGAAGAGCCATGGGTAACTGCGGCTGAATCTTCAGAATTAGTTTTGACATTGAATAAGATTGGCTTAGAAACTGAAGCTGAAAAAATATTACAAGATACTTTTAATTTAATGGACGATGATGGTCTTTTATGGACAGGATATGTTTATAAAGATAAAAAATATTGGCCTATTGAAAAACCTAGCTGGACAATGGGAGCTGCGATCCTTGCAGGAAATTCAATAAATAAATTTAGCTCGTCGGCAGATTTTTTTAATTTTTAAGTTAAATCTTTTTTAAGATCCCAAGAGTTTTATAAATACCAAGATCTTCAAACTGTTTAGATTTTTGAGCTTCTGAGTAAATTTCAAAAGGAGGTCTTCCTCCATCTTGAGGATTAGGAAAAACGTCATGTATTACAAGAAGCCCTCCAGAGCATATTTTATCTTTCCAAGAATTGTAATCACTTAAAGCAGCCTCATGAGAGTGACCGCCATCTATAAATAGCAGGCTAATTGATTCCGAAAATGTTTTAGATGCTTCAAAGGATTTACTTATTATCGGAATAATATGTTTACCCAAATTTGAAGACCTTAAATTTTTTAAAAATTCAGGCAAAGTATTGAATTTTTCTAGTCTCTTATCAAAGAGATCATCATCATGATATTCTTCTCCAAGTTGATGTTCTTCAGAACCTGTATGATGATCAACTGTAAAAATAAGCCCATCAATTTTTTTGGCAACAAGAGCAAAATTTAAAGTTGATTTGCCGCAGTAAGTACCAATTTCTAAAACTGAACCCAAGTGGTGGACATTTAGAAACAATTCTTGTAATTTTTTAGCCTCTTTATCGCTTAAAAAGCCTTTTACATCTATCACTAATAAATAATATCAATGGATATAGCAAAAAGAAAAGAAGTTGAAATATATGACAATATTTTTTCATACATATTTTTGGAAGGTCAAAACAAAAATAAAAATATTTTTTTCTTTCATGCGACAGGTTTTAATGCTGAAACTTATATACCCTTTTTTTTAAAAATAAATGAATTACTTGAAAATCAATATTCAATTTATGCGCTGGATCAAAGGGGTCATGGGCTTTCTGAGGCTACTGCAGTACCATCAGAATTATCCTCTTGGAATACTTATTTTAAAGATGGTAATAACTTTCTTAGGAAGTTTTCATCTTCTGAAAATATTGTAATGGGACACTCCATGGGAGGAGTCGTAGCTGCCAGACTAGCTTATGACTTTGAAGATAAAGTAACTAAAAGTATTCTTATTGACCCTGTTCTGCAGCCTCAAAGCTTAAAATTCCAATTTCCTTTTTTCAATATTTCGAATAAAACATTTATTTCATTATTGAATTTTTTTAAAAAGAACCGCGCCAGTGAAATGATTAATAACGCAAAAAAAAGAAGATCGATATTTGCCGATAAAGATGAGATTTTCAATCATTATCAGGGAAGAGGTGCGTTTACAAATTGGCCAGAAGAAACTTTAAAAGCATACATTAATGGAGGCGTTAGAACAGAAAATAACCAAATAAATCTTTCCTGTAATCCTGAATGGGAAGCAAAAACCTTTGCAGTTTCATATGCTGCAAGAACAAACTTTATAAAAAAATTAAATAAAAAAACTTATGTACCTTATGCATCAAATGGCTCAACACTTTCTCCCGAGGTAAGAGATATGCTGTCAAGCAATCCGAATTATTTTTTTGAAAAGATAGAAGGTAGTCATTTCTTTCCAATGGAAGAAAAAGATTTAATATGTGGCAAAATTATAAATTTCATTAACTCATTATGACCCAAAGCATAACAATTGAAGATTTAAGAAATCATAAAAAGACAAAAACTAAATTTGCATGTTTAACTGCATACGATGCCTCTTTATCCAGATTAATGTCCGAAGCAGGAGTGGAGTTAATCTTAGTAGGAGACTCTCTCGGCATGGTTGTGCAAGGTCATGATTCAACTATACCCGTTTCCATGGAAGACCTGCTTTATCATTTAAGATGTGTAAAGAGAGGAAATGTGAGAAGTCACATAATGGCGGATATGCCATTTATGAGTTATGCAACTGAAAACCTCGCTTACGATAATGCCATGCGTTTGATGCAAGCCGGAGCTAATTCTGTAAAAGTTGAGGGGGGTGAATGGATTCTAAAAACAACTGAGCTTTTATCTCAAAGAGGAATTCCAGTATGCGCCCATTTGGGTCTTACTCCACAATCAATTAACAGATTAGGAGGGTATCGTGTTCAAGGCAGAGATCTAGATGATAAAAATAGAATTTTGTCTGAAGCCAAGCAACTTGAGGATGCGGGAGCAGAGATAATTCTTTTAGAATGTGTGCCTGCAATTTTAGCAGAAGAAATATCATCCTCTCTCACAGTTCCAACAATTGGTATTGGAGCAGGATCAGCTACAGATGGTCAGATAATGGTTTGTTACGATGTAATTGGAGCCTATTCTTGGGAGAACCAACCTAAGTTTGTAAAAAATTTCATGAACGAAGCCAACTCTATTTCTGAAGCCTTCGAAACTTATGTCTCGGAAGTTAAAAATCTGAATTTTCCTTCTGCCGAAAATTCTTTCTGAAATAGGATTTAAATGGAAGTTATTACGTCTACTAAGGAAATTGAATCTATAAATTTTGATTCTCCATTTGCTTTTATTCCCACTATGGGCAATCTTCATAAAGGTCATTTATCTTTGGTCAAGTATGGAAAAGAAAATTACTCTGAAGTAATTACCTCGATTTTCATAAACCCTTTGCAGTTTGGAAAAAACGAAGATTTTTCAAGCTACCCAAAAACAATTTCTCAAGATATTCAACTTTTAGAAAACCTGGGATGTAATTATTTGTTTATTCCAGAGGCGAATTTTGCTGAAAATCTAGATATTATCAAACCTAATTTTTCTGATGTGCTCTGTGGCTTATCTAGGCCTTCCCATTTCCATGGAGTATTAACAATAATCGATAAGTTCTTGAGAGTAATTAAACCTGATGCTTGTTTATTTGGTCTAAAAGATTATCAACAACAACTGATCATAAAAGATTTTGTTGAAAGAAAAAAAATTAAAACAGATATAGTCTCGCTACCGATAGTAAGAGAAAAATCTGGTTTAGCAATGTCATCTAGAAACAATTATCTCTCAGATGAGGATAAAAAATTTTGTGGAAAGATTTATTCCTGTCTAAAAAATCTGACACCTTCTCTAAAAATAACTTCTTTAGAAGTTTTGAAAACAGAAGCTAAAGATTTTTTGCAGCACGCAGGCTTTGAAATTGACTATTTTGAAATTGTAGATGCAAATAATCTATCCCCTGTAACAAAAAAAACAGACAAAGTTTTAATAGCGGTCGCAGTAATTTATAAGAAAGTCAGATTGATAGACAATATAGTTGCCTCTTTATAACCAATACTCTCTGAGTGCGTCATCTGGGTAGAATTTATCTTCACCTTCTGGACGATTTTTAAATCTTCTGTGTATCCAGTAATACTCCTGCTTATAAGTCTTGGCAAAATTTTCTATTGCAGAATTAATAATTCTTAAATCGTCATCAAAATCCACACCTTTTAACATCAACTCCTTAATATCTGCTAAGTAAGCTCCATTCTCTTTCACCAAAGTCAATAAAAATACTCTACAGTTTGTTCTTTTGACTAATACTGAAGGAAAAACAACGGTTAACGCTTTATGATTAAAAAAATCTATAAAGATTGAATTTTTAAAACCATAATCTTGATCTGGCGCGTAAAGAACAGACTCACCTTTACTTAGACTTTCGAGAAGTTTTTTACCTTCGTTTGGCAAAAAAATTTGATCTACAAATTTGTTTCTTCCATCTGTCATTATCTTGTCCCAAAGTTTATTTTCTGCTGACCTTTGCATCCCATTTACTTTTAGAAAAAGTGAAGGAGCTCTTACAACAAAATCCACATTGGCAGTGTGGGGAACAAGCAAGAGGTTATTAGAGTTTTTAATTGATTCTATTTTTTTTTCAAATTCACTAAGATTTTTAATCTTTTTTTTAAATTTTTCATCTGACCAGTAGTAAGAATTACATATTTCGAAAATGGCCTGACCTATTCGAGTAAAATTTTCTCTCCCAAGCCGTTCCACTTCTTTTTTATTCATATCTGGAAAGCATTTATGTATATTCCAGATAACCACTTTTCTTCTTTTTTTTAACGCTTTGTACAAAAGCTTACCAAGAAGCTTTCCAAGTAACATTTGAAAATTAAATGGAATAAAGCTCAAAAGACGAAGAAAAATTTTTAAAAGAAATTCCATCAGATGATAATTATACTTTTAACGATTTGCTTATTCATAGTACAAATAAGAGAATCATAACTAGATGAGGATTTATAATTTAATTTTTAAAACAATTTTTCCTTTAATATTTTTGAGGAGCATTTATAAGTCTTTAAGATTTGGGGAAAACTTAACAAGATTTATTGAAAAGTTATCTTTTTATAGAGGTAAAAAAAGTTCTAAAGCAATCATCCATATTCATGCCGTATCTGTAGGCGAAGTGCTAGCAAGCAGAAAATTTATTAAAGAAATTCAAAGTAGATTTCCAGATCATCAAATATTAATAACCTGTACTACACAAACTGGCTCAGCTACCATCAAAAGACTTTATGGCAATTCGGTGTTTCACCAGTACATGCCTTTTGATTTGAAAACATGCATAAACAGATTTTTAAAAATTTGGAAACCGGAAATGACCTTTATTTTAGAAACAGAAATATGGCCCAACTTCATCAATATTCTAAATAAGCAACGAAGAAAAATATTTTTAGTAAATGGAAGAATGTCAGAAAAATCTTTTAAAAAATATAAACTTATCCTACCTATTCTTGATGGAGTTTTTTCTAAATTGGACTTTACCATCTGCCAAGGAATTCAAGATCAAAAAAGGTTCATTAATCTTGGTGTAGACAAAGAAAGAATTAAGCAAGATTATTCCTTTAAGTTTGATTCCATGTCTTTATCAAATGAAAAAAAAGAATATAAAGATAACTTAGAGAAAAAATTGATTATTTGCGCTAGCACCCATGAACCTGAAGAAAAAATTTTAGTTGACGCTTTTAAAATGCTAAATAATGAAAATAGTATTTTGGTTCTTGCTCCAAGACATCCTGAAAGAGTTTCAAAAATTTTAAAAGAAATAAAAAAATCTGGATTCAGCCCATCTTTATTTTCTAAAAATGAATTTAAAATTGATTATTCAAACAAAATAAATTTAATCGATGAGATTGGGCACTTGGAAGGTTTATTTTCTTTAGGAGATATTGCTTTCATAGGAGGAAGCTTGATTCCTAGAGGAGGTCAAAATTTCTTAGAAGCAGTAAGGTTTTCCTTGCCGATATCGTCTGGTAAAAGTTTTTATAATTTTCAGGAAATTGCAGAAGACCTAATATCTTTGGAGATTCTTGAAGTTGCTAATTCAGCTGAAGGAATTAAAGATATCTGGAAAAAGCAATTATCTCTTGCTTCAGACAAAATTTTAGAAAAAACAGAAGGTTATTTAAAAGAAAGACAGGGATCTTCCTCGAGAGCATTTGAATATCTTCCTTTATAACTTAAGTATAGGTTGTCATCGATACTTCCAAATTAAAAGTGATTACTTATTTCTAAAATAAAAGTGTATTATCTATTTTTTAAAGGGGTTCATGAAATTCATTACTGCAATTATCAAGCCAATTAAACTTGAAGAGGTTCGTACAGCTCTTTCTGAGGTTAATGCATTGGGTATGACAGTCACTGAAGTAAAAGGTTTTGGTCGCCAAAAAGGACAGACCGAGCTTTATCGTGGAACTGAGTACAGAAATGATTTCTTGCCTAAAACAAAAATTGAGCTTGCCGTAAAAGATGAAGATGCTGATTCTGTAATTGATGCTATTTCCTCCGTAACAAACACAGGCAAAGTGGGCGATGGCAAAATCTTTGTATACGATCTTGAAAAAGCAGTCAGAATCAGAACTGGAGAAACTGGCGACGAAGCTCTCTAGCCAAGTTTGTTTTCTGCTTCCTCTCTAGCCCATTTATAGTTTGCCTTTCCATTTGGTGCTCTCATTACTTCGTCAACAAAGAGAATCTGTTTCGGAAGCTTATACCCAGAAAGTTGTTCTCTTGTAAAATCAATTAGCTCGCCTTCCTCCAAAGCACCTTCCGTTTCTAGCGATGCAAGAGCGACAACTCGTTGTCCAAATTTTTCATCTTTTAGTCCGACCACCAAACAGTCATAAACATTAGGGTGTTTTTTGACAGCTTCTTCTACCTCTTCAGGATAAACTTTTTCTCCTGCTGTATTTATGCAATTACTTCCTCGACCTAAAAGATTTATGGTGCCGTCGGCATTAATAGTTGCGTAATCTCCTGGAAAGCTGTATCTAACTCCATTAATTTCTTTAAACGTTTCGGCCGATTTTTTTTCATCCTTGAAATAGCCTTCAGGTACTAGTCCACTTGTTCCAATTTTTCCCATGATTTCACTTCCTGGCTCAACTTCTTTACCATCATCGCTTAAAACTATTACTCCAGGATTAAGCGCAAATTTTGCAGTTTTTGCAGGCATCTCTCTATTGGAAACAGAAGAACCCATTCCTCCTTCAGTAGAACCCATTGCATCAAAAAGAGTCATATCATGTATTTCAAGCAAACCATCTTTAATTTCTGAACTCCACATAACACCACTTGAAATCATTGCCCTCAAGCTTGAGATATCATGTGGATTTGATTTTTCTTCAGCCTCTTTCAATTCGTCTAGCAAAGGTTTTGCAAAAGCATCTCCAACAATTACTAAACTGTTTACCTTGTTTTTTTCAACTTCTTGCCAAACTTTTTTAGGATTCAATCCGAGGTCGCTTATTGTGACAACAGAACCACCGCTAAACATAGGTAAAAAGGCACCAAGCCACATTCCTGTACCATGCATTAAAGGACAAGCCGGCATGCTTACCGTTAAAGCATTATTTTCTTTTGCCTGACTGACAATTTTTTCTAAATCACTTATATCTTCAGGAACTTCAAAACCCATGGCAAAAGCAGTTTTCAACATCGAAGGAATAAAACTACCATGTTTATACATTACTCCTTTAGGCATACCGGTAGTTCCTCCAGTATAGAGCATATATATATTATCCTCAGTACGGTCGAATCTTTTTTGTTCTTTAGAGCTAGAAATTGAAGTTTCAAAATCAATTGCTCCTTCCATCAAAGGCTCAGTTCCATCGTCTACTTGAATATAAGCTTTTATTTTTGGCAGTTGATCTTTTATTGCTTTGATTCTATCTGCATAACAACCCTGAAAAAAAACTGCCTCAGCATCGGCATTATCCAATAGATAAATCAATTCATTTTCTTTATAACGGTAATTTACATTAATTGGCACGCCCTCAATTTTAAAAACCCCATATTGAGCTTCTAAATATTCGTTTGAATTATGTAAATAAATTCCTACTTTAGAGTCGGACTTCAAACCATGCTCTTCCAAAATTGTAGCGATCTTCGCGGCTTTAGAATCAAAAGAAGACCAACTAGATTTTTTATTTCCATTGATTAAAGCTATTTCATCGCCAACCGTATCTGCGACTCTTTCCCAAACATTTGCAAATTGCATAGACATCTTTATCTCCCTTCTAAACCTAATTATCCTAAAATAAAACCAAAAAAACATGAAGAAAGCAATTTCTATTTTAGGACCTACGCATTGTGGAAAAACCGAGCTTGCGATAGAAATTAATAAAAATTTTCCATCAAAAATAATTAGCGTTGATTCAGTTCAGATATACAAAGGTGCAAATATTGGCAGCAGTAAACCCGAACAAGAGATTTTAGACAAGACCCATCATGCGTTAATAAATATTTTAGAACTAGAGGATGATTTTTCGGTTAAAGACTTTCTCAATGAAATATCTTATGAATTAAACGGATGTATGGAAGACCTAATGTTTGTCGGAGGAACCATGATGTACTTTCATTCTCTATTCAATGGCATATCAAAATTACCAGAAAAGAATATTAAATTAAGAAAAAAAATTGAAGATGAAGCTAACATTACAGGTTGGAAATCTATGCACGAAAGACTTAAAAAAATTGATCCTATTGCGGCAGAGATGATAAAAGATACTGACTCACAAAGAATACTTAGAGCATTAGAAGTGAATCTCTTGTCGAAAATTACTTTTAGTAAGCTCAAAAGTTTTAAAGAGAAAAGTGTGATTGATGATTATCAAAAATTCTCTTTTGCTATTGTTCCTAGGTGCAAAAAAACTTTTAAAAATCAATTAAAAGAAAGATTTACGAAAATGCTTGAATTAGGCCTTATCGAAGAAACAAAAACTATAATGGAATGTGGTGGAGAAAAAAGGATAAAAGTCCTTGAGACAGTAGGCTATAAACAAGTAGTAAATTTTATTAAAGACAAAATTTCTCATGAAGAAATGATCGAGTTAGCAACGAATGCTACTTATCAGCTAGCAAAAAGACAAATAACTTGGCTTAAAAAATTCAATCTGGATAGAACATTTTTTTCAGATGAAGATGATAAGGTTATGAAGATTCTATCTATCATCAAAAATTGAATTCCATTATTCTGATTAACAACTTAGAATGCATCTATGTCATGGAACGATCAAGGAAATAATAATGGTTCAAGAGATCCGTGGGGTAGAAATAACAATCCTCCTCCAGATATTGATGAACTTATAAAAAAATTTAGAGCTCAGATAAATTCAATCTTCGGAGGCGGCTCAGGAGATGGCGGCGGCGGTATAAAAAAAATATTACCTTCTGTTTTAATCGCTATTGTACTTTTATACTCAGCATTTGGCATTTATACGGTAGATGCTCAAGAAGAGGCTGTCATTTTGAGATTTGGAAAATATTCAACTACCAAAGGACCCGGAATTCATTGGAACCCTCCATTTATTGATAACCGATTTATTGTAAACACTGAGAAACTATTTACTCACACTACAAATTCTTCAATGCTTACAAAAGATGAAAACATAGTAAACGTCGAAGTTGCAGTTCAATACAAACGATCCAATCCGGTATTTTTTCTTCTGGAGGCTTCTGCTCCTGAGGACAGTTTAGCTCAAGCTTCTGAAGCAGAATTGAGACATGTAGTCGGAAGCACAACTATGGACAGTACTTTAACAGTAGGACGAGAACAAATAGCTATGGACGTCAAGTCTAGATTGCAAACCAGATTGGACACTTATCGAACTGGAATTGAAGTTGTAGCAGTTTCAATCAGAGAATCAAGACCTCCGGACGCGGTAAAAGAAGCCTTTGATGATGTAGTAAAAGCAAGAGAAGATGAAGTAAGACTTAGAAACGAAGCTGAGACTTATGCAAATGAGGTTGTGCCAATAGCGAGAGGTGAAGCCAAAAGAGCCGTTGAAGATGCTGAGGGATATAAACAAAAAGTAATATCTGAAGCTGAAGGTGAAGCATCAAGATTTGATCAACTACTTGTTGAATATTCAAAATCTCCTGAAGTTACTAGACAGAGATTATATTTAGATGCAGTTCAGTCTGTTATGAATAGCAGCACCAAGGTGATGATTGATGTCAAAGAGGGGAATAACATATTGTATTTACCTTTAGACCAAATTGCTGCAGCTTCACTAGATCCTAATAGACGAAGAGAAGAAGCTTCATCATCTCCAACACCAACAACCCTTGGGTCAGACATTCAAGAGATTACTGACCGAGTTATTGAAGAATTAAGAAGAAGACAGGATCGAAGATAATATGAAGTCATTGAATTTAAATATAGCAATTATTGCTTTAATCATCATAGTCATTCTTAGTAATGCCATTTATATAGTTAATGACAAACAAACTGCAATTTTGCTCAGATTTGGTGAAATTGTTGAGCCGGAAATTAATCCAGGTCTTCATTTTAAGGTGCCCATTTATCATACAGTTAAAAAATTTGATTCAAGAGTATTAACTTTAGATGCACTTCCGCAGCCTTATTTTACTGCTGAAAAGAAAAGACTTATTGTTGATGCTTTTGTTAAATGGCGTATTACTAATAATGAACAATTTTATATAACTTCGTCTGGCGGACAGCTTAGCGCAATGAGAACTTTATTGACTCAAAGGGTGGATGAAGGTCTCAGGAACCAATTTGGTACTAGAACTGTCCAAGAAGTAGTATCTGGCGAAAGAGACGAATTAATGAATATTTTAACTACCGATTTAAATACTGTAGCAGCCGGTGAACTGGGCATTGAAGTCTTAGATGTAAGAGTGAAAAAAATAGAATTGCCCACAGAAGTAAATGAATCTGTCTACAACAGAATGAGAACTGAAAGAGAGAGGCTTGCCCAAGAACTTCGTGCACAAGGTACAGAAATTGCAGAAGGTATTCGAGCAAATGCAGATCGTGAAAGAACAATTATTCTTGCTGAAGCTTATAAACAAGCAGAAGAACTTAGAGGAAATGGTGATGCCAAAGCTACTGGTATCTATGCAGATGCTTATAATAAGGATCCAGAATTTTATGAATTCACCAGAAGTTTAAAAGCTTATCAATCTACCTTTGAAAATAAATCTGACGTACTTCTGATTGATCCAGACAGCGATTTCTTCAAGTATCTAGATAGTTCGAAAGGAAAAAAATCTGAATAAAAAATAATGTCTACGTCCAACTACGGCCTTCCAGATGGAACGGAAGATTTTGTAGGCATTAAAGCCAAAGAGCTTGAGAAACTTCGCTCACTTTTTTTAAATTATTTTTACAAGAACAATTGTGAACTTGTTATTCCCTCTTTGATTGAATTTTCTGAGGTTATAGGCGGGAACGCTAATGAGTCTCTTAGGGATTACGCTTACAGCTTTTCTGATGAAAATCTAAAAAATATCTCTATAAGGCCTGACATCTCTCAGCAAATAGCTAGGATAGATCTTCAACAAGGTGCCAAAGGTAAAAAGAAATACTGTTATTTTGGTGAAACTTTAAGAAAAACCAAGGACTCTTTAACAAAATCAAAAATCGCTTACAAAACAGGTGTTGAAATCTTTGGAAAAATTTCAATTACAGACGAAATAGATCTTTTAAAACTTATGTTACTTAGCTTAAAAAAAGCTGGGAAATACAAGATGACTTTATCATTAGGAAGAACTGAACCTTTGGCAGAAATTTTGAATGGTCTTGGTTTATCTTACGATGAGAACAGAAGGCTAAAAAGAATCATTGCATCCAAGTCGAAAACAGATCTGGAGGAATTTTTCAATTCGAGAGGCTTGAATAATAGAAGCCTATTGGAGATAAAAAACCTCATGGAAGTTAATGGCAAAATTGAATGTCTCAAATTTTTAAAGAAACATAAAAATAAAGTTTTTCAGGCTTCTGCAAGAAAAATAGAGAAAATAATAAAAAATTTACCAGCCTCAATTGACTATCACTTAGATTTTTCTGATTTTCCGGGATTCGATTATCACTCTGGATTGGTATTTTCAGTGCATGTTTTAGGATTTGGTTTTTCCATTGCAAAAGGCGGACAATATAAAGGCATGCAAAATAATATTGTTCGAGAGGCAATTGGTTTTGATGTTAATGTCTCTTCACTTACCAAGTTGAATAAATAAAAATGACTTTTTCGAATACAGCTATTTTAGGATTGCAATGGGGCGATGAAGGGAAAGGAAAAATTGTAAATTTTTTAGCAGGTAATTTTGGCGCTGCTTGTAGATATCAAGGAGGTCACAATGCCGGCCATACGCTAATTATAGATGGAAAAAAAATTGTTCTTCATTTGCTGCCCTCATCTATTTGCCACAAAGACTCATTATCTCTAATCGGAAAAGGCGTCGTTATTTCTTATGAAGCTCTTTTTTCAGAAATAGATGAAATTAGCAACGTTACTTCCGGCATAACCGAGAGGTTAAAAATCAGTCCTGCCTGCGTTTTAATTCAGCCTTATCATCAACTGATAGATCTTTATAAAGAAAAATCTAATAGTCAAAAAACCATCGGTACTACTTTAAGAGGTATAGGTCCAGCTTATGAGGATAAGGTCGCTAGAAGGGCAATAAGAGTTATCGACACTCTTAATGAAGACCAACTTAAGCCTTTATTAGAAGAAACTTTGGATTTTTATAATTTTACTATCGAGAAATTCTTTGGCAAAGAAGCCTTGTCTTTAAATAAGCTGATAGATGAAAACCTTGCTTATGGTGAAAAAGTAAAACCAATGTTGGCTGATGTGTCTATGCTGATAAAAAAAATCAATACAGAAGATAAATCGGTTTTATTTGAGGGCGCTCAGGGAGCCTTGTTAGATATTGATCAGGGAACCTATCCGTTCGTTACTTCGAGCAACTGTTCACCTTCTGGCATAGCAGCAGGGGCAGGCTGCGGACCTCTAGATGTAGGAAATATTCTAGGCGTGGTGAAAGCATATGTAACTCGAGTTGGAGAAGGACCAATGCCAACCGAAATTTATGATGAGCTTGGAGAATATATCGCAAAAACTGGTGGCGAGGTTGGCGCAACTACTGGTAGGCCAAGAAGATGTGGTTGGTTTGATGCTGTCCTAATGAAAAGAATCATTCAAACAAACAGCATTTCAGGACTATGTCTTACGAAAATTGACGTGCTGGATGGTCTTGAAGAAATAAAAATCTGCAAGGCTTATGATGAAGATAATACAGATTCTATTTTTGGAGAGTGTATGAGCTTGGATAGTGTCAAACCGATTTATGAGACTCTTGCAGGTTGGAAATCTCCAACAAAAAACCTCACTAAATATAATGAATTGCCAGAAGAGGCCAAAAATTTTGTATCTTATTTAGAAGATATTTGTGAAGTTCCTGTAAAAATTATATCTACTGGTCCGGACGACCAAAGCACAATCGTTAGGTAATTTAGCTTTCCTTAATTGCCTTATCTAAAATAGCATTGACAAATTTATGACTTGAATTTTGGCCAAACTTTTTTGCTAGCTTTATTGCTTCGTTAATAATTATTGGCTCATCCAATTGAGATAAAGAAATTTCATACAAAGCTAAATACAGAATGGAAAGCTCAATCTCTCCTATTCTTGAAGAAGGAATGTTTGAAAACTTTTCTATGGTTTTTGTAAATTCTTTTTTCAAGTCTTTTATGTCTTTAACGATTTGACTAACTTTATCTGTATTTAGATTTTTTTGATTTTGTTTAAGTTCTTTTAATAATTTTGTATTGGAGTCGCCAGTAATATTTTTTTGATAAAGAGTTTGAATTACCAATTCTCTTGTCTTTGTTGGAGATGGATTAGTTTTCACTTAATTTTATTCAAGGTATCAAGAACACTTAGAGCGCTAAGAGCAAATTCCGAACCTTTGTAAGCTGCTCTTTCTAATGCCTCAGCTTCATTGTTAGTTGTTAGCACACCAAAAATAATAGGAGTATTTTTATTTAAGGATGTTTCCAAAACTTTGTCGCTGATACTTTGAGAAATGATTTCAAAATGTGGAGTTTCTCCTTTAATTATGCAGCCTAGTAAAATAATTGCATCAAATCTTTCAGAAAGGGATTGTGCCATGAAAGGCAGTTCATAAGCTCCGGGCACGATAAAGGATTTATTTTCTATGTTCGATTCATTTAGGGTAGTAAGGCAATCTTTAAGCATCGGCTCTATTAATTCTTGATTCCAAAATGTACTCACAACCGCAAGCTTGGCTTTACTCAAATCTGAAGAAGGCTTTTTTATATCAATCTTTGTAGTTTTCATTTGTTAACGTATTCTGTAACTTCTAAATCAAATCCTGACAAAGAAGGATATCTTATCTCTGAACCCATTAGCTTGATTTTTTTTACTCCTAGATCTCTTAAAATTTGAGAACCTATACCTATCCTCCTAGGATCATTATTTGGAATAGTTTTTCTTTTCTTTTTGGAGGCATTTATGTCATTGAACTCTTTCTCTTTGTTATTTTCTCCATCAATGAGCAAGATTATTCCTTTGCCTGCGTCGTTAATTTTTTTCATTGCATCAGAGACAGACCATCTAGCACCAAACTCATTAATATTTAACAAGTCATGATAGAAATTACTCTGTTGAACTCTTACTAAAGTTGGGTTGTTTTTCGTAATTTTTCCCTTCTGTAACACTAAATGAATTTCATCAAAGATTAGATCTTTGTACATAATAAGATTGAATTTTCCATATTCTGTTTTGACTACTTTTTTATCAATCTTCTCAACTGTTTTTTCGTTCAAAATTCTATAATTTATTAAGTCAGCAATGGTGCCAATTTTAAGATTATGTTTTTTACCAAAGTCTATTAAGGCTTTTTTACGGGCCATAGTTCCATCTTCATTCATTACCTCGCACATAACTGCAGATTCTGTGAATCCTGCCAATCTGCATAAATCTGTACTGCCTTCCGTGTGACCTGTTCGAGATAAGACCCCTCCAGGAACTGCTCTCACAGGAAAAACATGACCAGGAGAGACGATATCGTTGGCTTTGGCTTTCGCTTTTGAAGCAACAGCAATTGTCCTAGCCCGATCAGCAGCAGAAATACCAGTGGTTATCCCAGAAGCAGCTTCTATAGAGATTGTAAAACCTGTGCCATGACCACTTTTATTATCATTTACCATTTGATTTAAATTCAAAGCTTCACATTTACTTTGACTCATTGCTAGACAAATCAGACCTCTGCCATGCTTTGCCATAAAATTTATTTTTTCTGCAGTTACTTTTTCACCAGCAAGAATTAGGTCTCCTTCATTTTCTCGATCTTCATCATCCATTAAAAGGACCATATTCCCTTTTTTTATTTCTGAGATTAGTTCTTCTGCACCATTCAAATCCATTTTTATTTTTTCCGTAAAACTATTTTTTTATCTTTGCCGATATTGATTTCGTCAACTATATCGAATTGCTTGCTTTCAAAAAAGTTTATTTTATTTTGACCGCCATAAAAGTATGATGCTTTATCTCCTAGCCTTTCTGCTGAGACGTAAAAAACATACTCATCAATTAATTTTTTATCTCCAAAACTGCCTAATAATGCTGGACCTGATTCAATTAAAATATTATTTATATTTTTCTTCGAAATTCTCTCAATGAATTTAACCGGATCTAAATGATTTCTATTTGAACTCAAGTTCATTATAGAAATATCTTTTAGTTTACTTGAAAATTTTGGCAATTTTTTTTTGGCAGTTACAACTACTTTCTTACCGGGCAAGCGGAAAAAAGGAGCAGTCCAATCCAGAGAAAGATCTTTTGAAAACACATATCTAGTCGGTTGAACAAAATTTTTGTTGGAAACAATTTTCTTTTGCCTGACATTCATGGAGGGCTTGTCCGCATTTATGGTTCCAGCTCCTGTCACGATAATGTCTGCTTCAGACCTTAAAAACTGAACATCTTTTCTAGCTTGTTCTCCAGTTATCCACTTCCTTTTGCCTGATACAAAAACGGACTTCTGATCGCTAGACATTGCTATTTTTGCTCTTACAAAAGGTTTCTTGAACCTTGCCTTATGAAAGAAAGCCCTGTTTAAAGACAAGCAATTTTCATGATTTAAATTTTCAACTTCATAACCAGCTTGTTCGAGAATATTCAATCCATTTTGAGTAGGATCTTTGCATCCAACAATTATTTTTTTGAAGTTGTATTTTTTAAGTTCGTTTACACATGCACCGGTTTTGCCTTTTTTGCTGCAAGGCTCTAGAGAAATATATATTTTGCTTCCAGAAAGTTTGGAGAGATAGGATTTTTTGTATTTTCTTTTGACTTCATTGATAGCATTGATTTCGGCATGAGAGCCACCATACTCTTCGTAAAAACCTTGACCGATAATTTTGTTATCTTTGACTATTACGCAGCCTACATTAACTCCGGGCTTTGTATTGTATTTTCCCTTTAGGGCGAGAGCGACAGTTTTGGAAATAAAGTGAGAGTCATTCATCACTCAATTTTTTTACTTCTTCGCTAAATTCATTGGGATCTTGAAAACTTCTATACACCGAGGCAAATCTGACAAATGCAACTTCATCCAATTTTTTCAAATGTCGCATTACTGTTTCACCAACTTGCTTGGACTCAATTTCTCTTTCTCCTAAATCTCTTATTTCTTTCTTTATGACCTCTATAAGGGTTTGAAACTGCTCATCGCTTACAGGACGCTTTTCTAGAGACCTTGCAATACCTTCTCTAATTTTCGTTTCATCAAAAGGCACTCTAGATTTATCCTGCTTGATAATTTTGGGCATTACAAGTTCACCAACCTCAAAGGTAGTCCATCTTTCTCCGCATTTTAGACACTCACGTCTTCTTCTAATTTCACTGCCTTCAGTTACTAGGCGAGAGTCAATCACCTTGCTTTCTTCAAAGGTGCAGTAGGGACAATGCATTATTTATTGAGAGTAAACTGGAAAGTTACTACACAGATTTTTAACTTCATCTTTGATTTCAGAAATTAAGTTTTTGTCATCGAGATTTTTAATGATCTGTGTGATCCAATCCGCTACTTGAGAAACTTCAGCTTCTTTAAAACCTCTTCTGGTGACTGCAGGAGTGCCCACTCTTATTCCTGAGGTCACGAAGGGAGATTTAGGATCGTTTGGGACGGAATTTTTATTTACCGTAATGAAAGCCTCTCCAAGAGCAGCTTCAAGTTCCTTTCCGGTGACTTCGTTTTTAATCAAATTTACTAGAAACATATGATTTGAAGTTCCATTAGAGACTATATCGATATCATTTGCCATAAATCTTTCACTCATTTTTTTTGCATTTGAAAGTATTTGTTGTTGATAGGTTTTGAAGTCGTCTTCCATAGCCTCTTTAAAACAAACTGCTTTGGCTGCTATAACATGCATCAAGGGACCCCCTTGAGAACCAGGAAACAAAGCCGAATTAAGTTTTTTATGTAAATCCTCATTTGGCCCGGCAAGAATCAAACCACCTCTTGGACCGACTAACGTTTTATGAGTGGTGGTTGTGACAACATCTGCATGAGGAAAAGGGTTTGGGTATAAACCAGCAGCAACAAGACCTGAAACATGAGAAATGTCTGCCAGTAGATAAGCATCAACGGATTTAGCAATTTCTTTAAATTTTGCCCAATCAAGAATTCCTGAAAAAGCAGAGAACCCACAAATGATTAACTTTGGCTTATGCTCTTTAGCTAAGGCTTCAACTTGCGCATAGTCTATGTCTCCCGTTTCTGGGTCGATACCATAACTATAAGATTCATAGATTTTTCCAGAAAAATTCACCTTTGAGCCATGAGTTAAATGACCACCATGATCTAAACTCATGCCTAAAATTTTATCTCCTGGATTCAGGAGAGCTAAAAAAACCGCGGCATTTGCACTAGCACCGGAATGCGGTTGAACATTGGCAAAGTCAGCCTTGAATAATTCTTTAGCACGGTCTATTGCGAGTTGTTCTGCAATGTCGACAAACTCACAACCGCCGTAATATCTTTTTCCTGGATAACCTTCGGCATATTTATTTGTAAGGATAGAACCTTGAGCTTCCAAAATTCTTGGAGAGGCATAGTTTTCTGATGCTATGAGTTCAATGTGTTGTTCTTGTCTAACACGCTCTTTTTCTAATGCCTGCCAGAGATCATCATCAAAGGATTTAATAGATAGATTGTTTCCGTACATATATTTGAAAAGGTAATTGCAAAATTATACTCTTCATCTCAATTATTTTAAGCTTTATGAGTTTTTATTTTACTTTTTCTATTAGGATATAAACTTTTGCACATAAAGCATATCGTGCCGTCACATCCCCGAGCAGTGCAGAAAGTCCGTCCATAAAAAATAATTTGCAAATGCAAGTCTCGCCAATTCATTTCATCAAATATTTCTTTTAAATCTTCTTCTGTTTTTTTAACTGATTTTCCGTTGGTCAGTCCCCAACGCTGTGCAAGGCGATGAATGTGAGTGTCTACAGGGAAAGCGGGTTTTTTAAAGTATTCACTTACTACAACAGAGGCAGTTTTATGACCAACTCCAGGTAACTTTTCAAGAGCAGCTAAATCTTTAGGCACTCTGCCAGCGTATTCATTCAAAAGTATTTCCGATGTCGCAATAATTGCTTTAGCTTTTTTTGGAGCCAAACCGCAAGTTTTAATTAAATCGTAGACTTTTGCTTCCCCAAGCTTCAGCATGCTTTCTGCAGAGGAGGCAAGCTTGAAAAGTTCCTTAGTAACTATATTCACTCTTTTATCGGTGGTTTGAGCGCTTAAAAGGACGGCAATCAGTAATGTAAAAGCATTTTTGTGATTAAGAGGAGCTTTTGGGTTAGGAAAAAGTTCATTGAGTTTTTTTTCGACAAATAAAGCTCTTTCTTTTTTATTCATGGCCTTAATTAATTTGATTTATAACTATTTTAGCGAGTTTTTTTAAATGAAGATTTTTTTCTTTCTAAAGGCTTGCAGTAGTTGCAAAATTAGGTATTATCGATTGCTATAGGGGGAGAATCCTTAAGCATATAAGTGAAAGTTATTAAAATTCTCATTTATTTTAAGATTTGGAATTCTTCACATTAAATATTTTTAACTCATTAGGGGAGGATTCTAAATGAGTAAATTCTTAAAAATTAGCTTGGCTACAGTTGCAACAGCATTATTGTCTGTTACTGCATATGCTCAAGCGACTATTGAGGAAGTAATTGTTACAGCGCAAAGAACAGAGCAAAGCTTGCAAGATGTTCCTATTGCGGTATCTGCTTTTTCTGATGAAATTCTAGAAGAACGTCAAATTGAGTTCGCTAGTGATATTCAACTTCAAGTCCCAGGACTTAGCTACTCTGCCAATGGTTTTAATGGTGGTGGATTTGCTATTCGTGGTGTATCGAACTTTGCTACAGCAGCAAGTGCAGATGCCGGGGTTGAATTACATATCAACGGTATGCCAGTTGGTAACACATCTACCAATGAACAAGGTTTCTTAGACTTAGCTCGAATTGAGGTTTTACGTGGACCTCAAGGTACGCTGTTTGGAAGAAACTCCACTGGTGGTGTGGTTAATATGATTACTGCAAGACCTGACTTAGATGCTTTTGAAGGAAATGTAAGAATTCAAGCCGGTTCTGATAATTATCAAAATCTTGAAATGATGGTGAATGTTCCAATATCCGATGAATTGGGTATGAGAATTGCATATACAAATTTTGAGAAAGATGGAGTTACGAAAAACTTATATTCCAAAGCAACCGGTGAATTTGATGATAGAGGATCTTATCAGTGGCGAGCTACTTTTCAGTGGGAACCAAGAGATTCCTCAACGCTGACTTTAATTCACAATGCCTTTGATGAAGAATCAAACAGATCTCAGATCAATGGCGTATTTTGTGATACTGGTGCTAACTTAGTTCAAGGTTGTGTTATGGGTGGTAAACAAGTGTTTAACCCTATTCACCCTATGTCTAATGGATCTACTCTCCCTGGTCTTTTAGGTGGAACTTTAGGATTCTACGTACCTAGTACTTTGACTAATGGTGCTGCCGGTGGATCTGCTACTTATGCACCTACTGGGCTTCCGCAAGATACAGGAACTGTGCCTCAGGAATTTTTCCAAGCCAATGCTTGGGCAGCTCCAAGACATTCGGCCCAAGAATCTAATTCACAACTTATTTTTGAAGAAGCCTTTGATAACGGATCGCTTACTTTCACATACAACAACAAAAGAAGGCAGTTTTATCGTGATACCTCTTCTTTATCTAGTGAAGGTAGTGGTGTGAGATGGAGTGCTGCGGTTCAAGCTTTACCAATTTACTCAACTGCCCAAGGAAACGAAGGTTTGCCTTTGGGTTACAGTAATTCAGAAATTACACCTCAATGTGCTATTGAACAATTCAAGGCCGGTATTTTCTGTCCAAATGGAGAAGGTGTAAGGGGTAATCACATTTTACCGGTTTCTGGAGATGCTTCGAAACAAGATTCCAAAGGTACTGTATACGAACTTAAGTATGTATCCGACTATGACGGCATGTTTAACTTCTTGATTGGTGGTATCAACATCTCTCAAGATACTTTTTCTTTCTATGATGTATACGCTTCAGGTATTACTTTAAACGCTCTTAATTTACCTTCTGCAATTTCTACATCAACTAGACAAACCTTTAGAGGGTTAATTACATGTGCGCAGTTAGGGGCTGCTAATTGTGCTTCTACTTTGGGACTTGATGCAACTACGGCAACTGTTACTGCAGCTACTGGTAATGCAGTTCTAGCAACAATGGCGCCTGCAGTTGCTGCCTATGCTGCAAATGGAATTACAACTACTGCTGCTGCTGTTGCTCACGATATGGTTTCAAGAATTGATGGGTTATATACTGAGTTTTTCCACAACACTACGGAATCATATAAATTAGACTCTTCAGCGATTTTTACCGAGTTTTATTTTGATGTTGCAGATAATCACAAACTAACTGCAGGTTTGAGATACAACGAAGATACCAAATCGGTATCGGTGAACTCTACTTTTTATAAAGTACCTTTGCTTTCCGCATGGGCTACAGCATCTGCTGGAGCTTGTGGTATTCAAGCTAACGGTACTCCAGGGTCTTATAATATGGCTACTGGCGTAGAGAACATTGCACAATGTTTTACTTCCAATGGCATAGCAGCTCCTGATGGAAAACAAGCCAACACGAAAGGTCAAGCTGTAGGTCAAATGCCTACTGCTACTGGACTTGGAAACACCAACGGTTCGCAAATTTTTGGAACTTTGCCAGCGAATAATGCTGACTACACATCTTTTGGTGTTAGCCCAATTAAAGACTTCAGCCAAACAACCGGTCGTTTGGTTTGGGATTGGCAGATCAATGATGACACGCTTTTCTATGCAAGTTATTCAATAGGATTCAAAGGAGGTGGATTTAACCCGCCATTTAACGCGGCGCAATTCCCGAACACTCCTTTTGCTTTTGAAAGTACAGAAGTTGATGCTTTTGAATTTGGTGTGAAAGCCTCTGTTCCAGAAGAAGGAATCGTTGCTAACGCCTCAATTTATTACTACGACTTTACTAATTATCACATTGGGGTAATTAGAAACGAGACTGCGATTAACACAGGTATGCCTTTAGAAACCATGGGTGCTGAGTTAGAGTTTTACTTAGCTCCACCAAGTGTTCCTGGCTTATCGTTTAACATGATGTTCAGTTACCAAAC
>CACJRI010000001.1 GCA_902595715.1 uncultured SAR86 cluster bacterium | reverse complement strand
TCAAAAAAGATTCTCTTGCGCGTCAACATATAAATCGCTGCAGAGAAACTTGCTAAATGACAAAAATGCATTGGAAGCATTTTTAAAAAAGGAAAATCTTCTGGCCAAACGCTTGAATAAATAAATGGTTTTAAGAGTTCATTGGCTATCAATAAAACTGCCAAACCTTGTCCAAATCTTGTTTTGATAGTTTCGGATTGATTTCTTAAAGAATAGGGAATTAAGATAGACAGGGATAAAATAAAGATCAAAACCGAAAGATGATCAGTACCAAATATTTGAAAGGGTTCAATCTCAAACATAAAAAAGTTTTTTCAAAAAAAATAATCTTAATGATTATTTTATGTCAGTTCTTTGCTTGTTCAAACGACTATCAAATTAAGAAAACCTCTTGGGATTCTTCTCTGGATTATTTTTCAGAGAATCTGGAAAATTACGAGGTAACTTACTTTGTTGATGTTGGGACCAAGGAAGCTTATATCGATGGTATTTTAGAAATATATAAACTACCTAATATGGATTACCTTGATCGCATCAAAGTTACAGAAATAGAGTTTTTCAATAGAGTGGATGGTTTACAAATGTGTAGAATTTGGGGAGAAAGTTCTAAATCAGGAACTTTGAATCATCTCTTGGCGAGAAATTGTAAAGACCTTACTGATCTTTAAAATCCTCATAGAATTCTTCAAAACGACCCTGAAGCCTCTGCATTCCCGTTATCCATCGATCATAGTCGGTGGTTTTTCTTTTGATGTATTCCAATACTTCTTTGTGCGGTGTAACGAGAAATCGTTCTTTTTTTATGGCATCAATTACGTCCTGAGCACATTCGTCAGCCTCAATCATCCCATCCACGCCTGCTACCCCAGGACCTTGAGCAGTCATGGCAGTTTTTACAGCTTGTGGGCAAAGACAAGAAACTCCAATCCCTTTTTCACCATATGTAATTTTTATCCACTCTGCGAGACTAACCGCAGCGGCTTTAGTAACTGAATAAGGTGCAGCGCCAATCTGAGTTAATAAACCAGCAGCAGAGGCAGTATTAACCAAATACCCCGAGCCTTGATCCAACATTTGTGGAATTAAATGTTTGGCTGCATGAGCGTGAGCCATGAAATTGACATCCCAAATGGTTTGCCAATCATCTGTGGAAACCTCTAGCAAGCCAAAAGCACCGCCGATACCAGCATTGGAACAAAAAATATCAACGCCACCCATTTTTTCATTAGCGAAAGAAATCAGATTTTTTACTTCTTCTTCCTTTCCCACATTTAAAACAAAACCAGAAAATCCTAATTCTTCTGCAACTTTTAAAACGTCATCATTCAAATCAGCAAGAACGACATCTTTGGCTTTTTCATTTTTAAATTCAACGGCTAAAGCTTTTCCAATGCCACTTGCAGCACCAGTGACAACAACTCTCTTATCTACAATATCCAAAATTATCCTCCTAGTTTTACAATAGCTTCTTCACGCATTTGTTTTTTTGCAATTTTTCCTGAAGCAATTCGAGGCAGTTGCTCAGTTTGAAACCACATGTATTCGGGAATTTTAAATTTTGCTAGTTTTTCTGCTAAAAAAGAAGATAGTTCGTTTTCATCAATATTTTGATTATCTCTATATGAAACCACTGTAGCTAATTTTTCACCAAGTCTTTCATCAGGCACACCAAATACCGAAGCCTCCAAGACAGCAGGGTGCTCAGTTATTGCCGCTTCAACCTCCAAGCAAGCAATATTTTCTCCACCACGTATAACGATATCTTTTTTTCGGTCTTTGATATAAAGGAAATCATCCTCATCCAATAATCCAATATCACCGGAACGAAACCATCCTTCTGAATCCAAAACTTCATCTGTAGCTTCTTGATTTTTCCAATAACAACGAAAAGTACAAGCACCTCTAATACAAACTTCACCAATTTCTCCGGTAGGCAATTCATTACCATCATCATCGACAATTTTTAAATCAATTAGTTTGGGAACAGCAAAGCCAGTACTATCAGGCTTTTGTAGGTACACATCACCAGTATTGTTCGCAGCTAAAGCATTCGTTTCTGTAAGTCCATAGCCAATGCCAGGGTTGGTATCTTTCATATTAGCTTTCATCTCTTTGACTTGTTCAGGTGGCCTAGCAGCTCCTCCACCGGTTAAATCCTTGAGCGAAGAAATATCCCTAGGATTTTTCTTTTGTGCCTCAACCATTTCATAGGACATAGTTGGCACTCCTGTGAAAATAGATATTTTTTCACGTTCTATCAAATCCAACGCTACTTCTGGATCCCATTTATACATCAAAACCGTTTTTCTACCAACAGGAATAGAGAGCAAGAAAATAGCATGACAACCAGTAACATGAAATAGGGGAACGCTTACAAGGGTTGCCATTTGATCTTCAGAAGCCTCAGGTGCAGCCTCGCCGAGTGCTGCCTTACCCATAGTTGTTAATGTAATCCAATAATAGGGTGCAAAAATAATAGAACGATGAGTTAAAACAACCCCTTTAGGGTAACCTGTACTGCCTGAGGTATACATTATGGAAGCATCCTCATCAGGTAAAATTTCTACAGGATTTTCGAGTTTATCGCTCGCTCCTTCAATCACTCTATAAAAATCAAATTCTTGATGATCTGGATTATTGGAACGCACTGATATTTTTGCTACATCTGAACAGCGATCTCCAAGACGATCCAAACGCTCTTCGTCGCCAATGAATAATTTTGATTCGCTGTTGGTAATTCCGTATTCGAGTTCATCGCCTTGCCACCATGAATTTAGCGGAACAACAATTGCGCCAATCGAAGTGATAGCCATATAACAAAACATCCATTCAGGATAGTTACGCATGGAAAAAGAAACTTTATCTCCTTTCCCAATACCGTAGGTATTTTGCAAAACGTTACCCAACTGATTAGCTCTTGCAAAGGTCTCTGGATAAGTTATTCGATCTTCTTCGTAAATGATATGTTCCCAATCTCCATGCAGAAGACCAATTTCATAAAATTCTCTAAGGTTGTTGGGAGCTTCAGCAAAAACATCATATTCGTTGCCTCTGATAGTTTCTTTTTTCAACGACAGCATACCCTCAGCTGTAACTTCTTCTAAGACAGCTAAACGATTAGCTGGATCAATAAAATCCATTGCATTTGCCATGATTATTTTCCTGTAAAGTTTGCGGGACGCTTTTCAATGAAATGTTTTACACCTTCCTTGAAATCTTCTGAACCAAAACTTTTTACCATCTCTTCCATAGATGATTCCAAATTGGTTTTAATGTCTTCTCCTAAGGCAGTATAGATTTGACGTTTCATGATTTGTACCGATCGAGGAGAGACGTTCTGGGCAATATCTTCTGCATAAGCCATGACATCTTCCATAAAACTTTCCGCGGGAAAACAACGATTTACCAAACCAATACGTTCTGCTTCCTTGGCATCAAATTTTCTAGCAGTCATCATAATATCCATGGTGTGAGCAACTCCAATGATTCTTGGCAGTATCCAACCTACACCCCATTCAGCAATGAGCCCTCTTTTAGAAAAAGCAGTTGAGAACACAGCATCTGTTGAAGCAACACGCATGTCGCAGTACAAAGACATGATTAAACCAACTCCTGCCGCAGGACCATTTATTGCTGCAATTATCGGCTTTGGCACGGAAGGAAAATAACTGTAAGTACCTTCCCATTCTGATAAACCATTGGATTCGTATTTACGGTCTTCAGGTTGGTCGGGATTTTCTTCCCGATTATTGGCTGAAATATCAGAGAGACTGTCCATATCAGCACCAGCACTGAAACCTCGACCAGATCCAGTCAGCACGATGACTTTTACATCATCGTCTTTACATGCATCATCGATTTTCTCTTTTAGTCTGGCAGTCAACTCTCCAGTGATTGCGTTAAGTCTATCCGGACGATTAAGTGAAATTAAAGCCACTCCCGATTCTTTCTTGTCATATAAAACTACTTCGTTACTCATTAGACTACTGTGCCTCCATCTATTACTAAAGTGTGTCCATTTACAAAACTTCCTGCTTGGGAAGCCAAAAATACTGCCGCACCACCAATTTCATCCGGTTCACCTATTCTTTTCATAGGGCAAGTAGCGGTTGATTGTTTCAAGATTTCAGGATTTTCCCAAAGTGCCTTTGCAAAATCCGTTCTAAAAAGCCCAGGAGCTATCGCATTGGTTCTGATGTTGTATTGACCAAATTCCAAAGCATAATTTTTTACAAGCATGATATCTGCTGCTTTGGAAATATTGTAAGCACCTATTACAGGGCTTGCGTTTAAGCCTCCAATAGAAGAAACAATAATAATACTTCCATCTTTGCGTTCCATCATTTCAGGAATAACCATCTGGCAGAGATTGTGATTACTTTTGATGTTGTTGTTCATGATTTTTTCAAAAGCATCATCAGGAATGTCTTTGATAGAACCAAAGAAAGGATTACTTGCTGCATTGCAAACCAAGATATCTATTTGTCCCAATTGAGATCTGGTTTCTTCAACCAGCATCTCCAAAGCCGTTTTATCGGAGATATTGCATGGAATGACAATTGCTTTTCCAGGGAAACCTTTAGAATTAATTTCCTCCGCCGTAGCTTCACAGACATCTGCCTTTCGACTTGAAATGACCACATTGGCTCCTTGTTGAGCCATCGCAGCAGCAATGGATTTTCCAATTCCTTTTGACGAGCCAGTAATAATGGCGTTTTTTCCAGTTAAATCAAACATTGTGTTTTCTCCTTGAATTTATTTGCCTTTCCAATTTGGCAATCTTTTTTCAGCAAATGCGACAGGTCCTTCAATAAAGTCTTCACTACCGAATAATTCTTTTACCGCAGAGTAGTGCGCTTTCATTGATTTCTCTAAGTCTGGCTCATTGAAATTTTCATAGGCAACTTGTTTGGTTGCTCTAATGGACATTGGGGAACATTCTTCAATTTGTTTCGCCCAAGCTTTAGCAGCAGAGATGAGGTTTTCAGGCTCGACCACCTCATTAACAAAGCCAAGTCGCATGCCTTCCTCAGCAGAAACGTGTCTACCGGTTAGCATCATACCAAGAGCATTTTTCATTCCAATTTGTCTTGGGAGTCTTTGCATACCGCCAGCAAGAGCAGCAAGACCAACCTTAGGTTCTGGCAAAGCAAATTTTGCATTCGTGGAAGCCACAATCAAATCACAGGCAAGAGCTATCTCAAATCCACCACCCATCGAAACACCATTTACTGCAGCAATCAGAGGTTTGGTTAAATTGAATCTGGAAGTTAATCCAGCGAAACCCGAAGAGGCCATATTGATATCCATTTTTCCGCCAGCTTCAGCTTGAAACTTAAGATCGTTTCCTGCTGAAAAAGCACGATCGCCTTCACCGGTGACAATACCAACCCAGAGATTTTCGTCTTTATCAAATTCATTCCAAACTTCATCAAATTCTGCATGTGCAGGTGGATGCAAAGCATTCATTCTTTCCGGTCTATTTATGGTGACGGTTAAGATGTGACCGTCGACCTCAGTTTTTAAAAATTCGTAATCGGTTTTCATATTTTCTCCCTAAAAAGTGGACCTTAATCTTAATAAAGGTTAACGCTTGAGTCCATAGGAGATGGGTTACTTTATTTTTTCTTCAAAACTGTAATAATGCTAGTCACTTTTTTGAGGAGAGTTTATGAATATTCAAGATAAAGTTGCTGTAATTACCGGCGGAGCATCCGGACTGGGTTTGGCTACTGCCAAGGCACTAAAAGAAAAGGGCGCAAAATTAATGTTGTTAGATTTAAACGAAGACAATGCCAAAACAGCGGTTGCAGAATTGGGCGACGATGCAGATTACTGTATAACCAATGTTATTGAGGAAGAGAATGTCAAAGCTGCAATGGATAAAACTGTAGAAAAATTTGGTGCCATTCATATTTTAATCAATTGCGCTGGAATCGGAAGTGCTTCCAAGACGGTTGGTAAAGACGGTCCTCATCCATTGGATTATTTTAAGTTGGTGATTGATATCAATCTTAACGGAACTTTTAATTGTTTAAGACTTGCCGCTGAAGTCATGGGAAAAAACGAACCGGAACAAGATAACGAATGTGGGGTGATTATCAACACAGCATCAGTTGCTGCTTTTGACGGTCAAATTGGTCAAGCTGCCTATAGCGCAAGTAAAGGTGGAGTTGTTGGTATGACTCTACCTATAGCGAGAGACTTAGCAAGAATGGGAATTAGGAACAACACCATTGCTCCAGGAATTTTTGACACACCTCTGATGGCCATGGCATCCGATGCAGTAAGAAATCCTCTTATTGAAATGACGCAATTTCCAAAACGTTTGGGTAACCCCGACGAATTTGCGATGTTGGCAACACAAATAATTGAAAATCCTTTCCTCAATGGTGAGACGATTCGTCTCGATGGTGGAATCAGGATGCAACCGAAATAATTATGAAACTCGTAACTTATTCCAATAGCGATACACCAGCAATTGGGGCGTTGCTCGAAGACAGCATTTGTCCTTTTACCAACGATTCTTCTTTACCGAATGAAATGAAAGCATTTCTTGAAGGCGGGGAAGTGAACATGAATAAAGCGACAGACTTGCTTGAAAAGGCAGAAAATTTAATACCTGTGGATTCAGTTACTTTATTGTCGCCAATTTTAAATCCGCAAAAAATTCTGGCTATTGGTCTTAATTACGCTGACCACGTAAAAGAATCTGGGATGGAAACCCCCAAGATTCCCATGGTTTTCAATAAACAATCCTCTTCAGTAACTGGCCATAATGGCGTTATCCATTTGCCAAGGGCTTCAGAAGCTTTGGACTACGAAGCAGAAATGGCATTTGTAATTGGTAAGCAATGCCGACATGTTTCTAAAGATGAAGCAGCATCTGTGATTGCAGGAATTACCATCTGCAACGACGTCAGTGTTAGAGATTGGCAATTGGCTGTCCCAACTTTTACCATGGGAAAAAGCTTTGATACGCATTGTCCTTTAGGACCTTGTTTAGTAACGATGGACGAAATTGGTGATCCGCATAACTTGGACATCAAACTTTTCTTAAATGGCGAAGAAAAACAAAACTCCAATACCAAGGAACTCGTTTTCAATTGTTACGATTTAATCGAACATTTATCTACAGCCTTTACACTTATGCCGGGGGATGTTGTGCCTACTGGAACTCCAGGCGGCGTATTAGGCGTTGAAGTCATGGCGGGGAGAGCAAGTTGGCTCCAAGAGGGCGATGAAATCAAAATTGAACTGGAAAAAGTAGGAACTCTTAGCAATAAAGTTGTTAAAGAACCGGACTCGACCAAATTCATTGCCTAGTATTTGAAACTTTTCTTTTTAAGGCACGCTAAGTCCGATTGGGGTAATCCCTCATTGAAAGATTTTGACCGACCTCTCAATAAAAGAGGATTGAGAGATGCTCCTCAAATGGGAAAGAAATTACATCATTATTTTCCAGAAAATCTAAAAGTAATTTCCAGTCCTGCTAAAAGAACCAAAGAAACTTTGGAATTATTTTTTACTGACTATGAAAGAAATTTTTCCACTGAATTTGATGATGCTCTTTATCACGGTTCGCCAATAAATTATCTGGAGCATGTGATCAATAACGATAGCGATGAAGCAATTCTGTTTATCGGTCACAACCCTGGAATATCCGAATGTGCTTCGCAGTTCTCTCCCGAACCTATTTTTTTTCCCACTTGTGGATGTGCAGGTTTTTCAATCAATGCAGCATCTATAAAAGATAATAATTTTCATTTAGCGGAGAAAATTTTTTATCACTATCCAAAAAAAATGTGAATTCTTCGACAGCAAAGTTACAGAATTGAAAATTTAAATATAAAAAACTTATTCAAAAGAACGAATATAGTAAAATACCACCACTTATGAAAAAAATTCTAGTCATCGAAGACGAAGAAGACCTTAATCAGACCTTAAGTTTTAATCTTGAAAACGAGGGTTACAAGGTAATTCCTGCTCTTAAAGGTTCTGAGGCCTTGGCAATTCTAGAAAATGAATCACCTCCAGATCTGGTAATTTTAGATTTGATGCTGCCTGACATTTCTGGTCTGGATATTTGTCGACATATTAGATCAAAAGACAACCTAAAAAATATCAGCGTGATAATTGTTACCGCAAAGGGCGAGGAGGTAGATCGAGTCGTGGGTTTTGAACTTGGTGCAGACGACTATATTGTTAAGCCCTACAGCATTAGGGAATTGATGCTAAGAGTACAAGCTCAATTAAGAAGAGGTGAAAAAGAGTCTTCCAAAGACACATCTGATGATGAGCCAAATATCTCATATCAAGACCTGTTAATAGATACTAGTAAACATAAAGTGTTCCTAAAGGATAAGAAAATTTCGCTTACGGCAAAAGAATTCACTTTGTTGAAATACTTAATTAAAAGAGCTGACAAAGTTCAAACCAGAGATAATCTTTTGGATAAAGTTTGGGGGTACGATAGTTCTGTCACTTCTCGAACAGTAGATACTCACGTGAAAAGACTGAGATCTAAACTTGGAAAGTATGGAGACAATATCGAAACAATTCGAGGTGTCGGATATATATTTAATAAGACTTGATTTTAATTTATGAAGTTCTCTTTAAAAATTAGAATATTTATACTGATAGTATTTACAGTTCTTGCTTCATTCTTGATTAGCGCCATCATTTTAAGGGGAAATGAATACTTTAGTGAAAACATACTTGCTGGCATTTCTCTCTTTTTAATTCTTATACTTGCCGCTGGCACCACTCTTTATAGATTTTTAAGAGACGTTGTTATTCAGGCATCAAGGATAATTTCAGGACCAGCCAACAATGAAGAAATTGATTCTGAATCAGCTTTTGATACTTTGAGAACATCAACCGCTGTTGTTCAAAATGAACTGGAAAGTTATTCAAAACAACTTTCATTCATAAGTAATTTATTATCAAGAATGGGTCAGGGAGTTATCTTAGTGAACGAAGATTTGAACGTGATGTATTTCAACCAGACCATTACAAAAGATTTTTTCCCTGAATTAAAAATTGGTGATGATTTATTTAAAAATATTTCATATCCCGCATTTAAAAAATTCATAAAGAAAGCTTGGGAAAAAGATGAATATACAAAGGAAATAGCAGGCCCAAGAACAATAAAAACAGTTTATCTTGTAAGTTCGCAGAAATTTTCAAATGATAATCAGCTCTTAATTGTTTTTTCCGATATTTCAAAATTAAAGACTCTTGAAAAGATGCGTGAGGATTTTATCGGTAATGTCTCGCATGAATTAAGAACGCCGATTAGTGTAATAAAGGCAAATTCTGAGACTTTGTTATCCACTAAATTAATCAAAGACGAGAATGCAATAAATTTTACCAAAGCAATTCAATCTCAAAGCGAAAGGATGGCAACTATTGTGAACGAGTTACTTTCAATCTCTAGTATGGAGTCTGGAGACTATCCGATTTCATTAGATAAGCTCAATATTAAAAATATTGTTGATTCTGCCATCAAAGAATTAAAGCCAATGACTGAGTCAAGTAACATCAAACTGGTAAATAAGATCTCTGAAATAACTCATATCATTGGCGATGAATCAGCAATAAAAATAATAATTTCTAATTACATAACTAATGCAATTAAACATAGTCCTGATGACGAGATTATTGAGATTGATAACGAAAAGATAGATAAAGATTTTTGTCGCATCAAGGTTATAGACAATGGAATTGGGATAGCTAAAAAATACCGTGAGAGAGTTTTTGAAAGATTTTTCAGAGTAGATAAAGGCAGATCTAAAAAAATTGGTGGAACAGGACTAGGGCTCTCAATCTCTAAAAATTTAGCATTGATGATGGGTTATTCCGTTGGGGTAGAATCAAACGAACCCAAAGGATCGATTTTTTACATTGACGTAAAAATTCATCAAGAAACTTCTAAAGAAGTGGCCTGAGAGATTTCAGCATTCTTCTTGAAAATATAGCCATCGCTTATATTCCAATTTGAAGCGAAGAATTTAGCATTTTCGAAACATAATAAAATGAATTCAAAAATGTTTGCAGCGTGTTCAATGATATCAGCTCTATCCGAAGGAAAATTGTAATCAGATACTTTCTCTTCAAGAGATAATTTTCCTAGTCGGGATCTTATTTCTTGGAGTTCCTCTAAATCTAAAGAATCTTTTAAAACTCCAGCAGCTTGAATAATCTGTCTAGCATTACCCCCAATACCAATGATGTTTTGTACTTGTCTGGAATTAATATTTGCTAAAAAATCCGACAATTCTTGCCAATTTTTTTCTTTATCTAAGCCTTTTAGAATTCTTACGGCACCCAAATTGAAAGATTTAAGTTTTTCTTCATTTTTATCACAAAGGTAAAGCTCTGTACTTCCACCACCAACATCTACTAAAAGACTTTCTGAGTCGATGAATTCTTTGTAGTTAAAAAATTTTAATAATGAAGCTTCTTCATTTCCAGAGAGAATTTCAATTTCTAAATTCAATTCTTTTTTTACTTTTTTAATAACTTGTTCTCTGTTAGAAAAAGTTCGCATTGCGGAGGTTGCAAATATTCCCAGTAAAGCAGCATTCTTTTTTTTTGCATGCTTTTTAAGTTTTTTTAAAACTGTTAAAAAGTCTAGATAAGTCTCATCTGTCATTTTTCCACTGCCAAAAGCGTCAGACCCTAACCTTAAGCTAACTCTTTTAAAGGTATCTAATTCAAGATGGCTATTCGGCAACAAACGGTATTGTCGGTACTTAATGGCATTTGAGCCGATATCTATGCAAGAAACTTTCTTAGACTGTTTATTCATCAGCAAAAACTCTTAAAGTTTTATACTGTTGATATGATAAATTTTCAAAGAGTACCTTGTTGATTTCCACTTTGTAATTGTTCAAACCTTCTGACCAGGTTTTTGGCTTGGGTAAATCTTTATCTGGATAATCAAAGGCATTCAAGATAAACCTGAGGGCACTTAATATTGCGACTTTTTTATTATTGGCATTTAAAACAATCCAGGGTGCCTCATCATATGAAGTTCTTTTGAACATTTGTTCTTTGTATAGGGTGAAGGCATCCCATTTATCAAGCATCTTTAAATCATTTTCGCTTATCTTCCAATAAACGAGAGGGCTGGTAGCTCTTTTATCTATTCTCTTTTGTTGAGTGTTTTTCTCAATTGAGAGATAAAACTTAAAAAATTCAACACCATCTTCAATCTGTTTTTTTTCCCAAGGAATTACATTTTTCATGAAGTAGGTATATTGCCTTTTCGTGCAATAACCCATAGTTGCTTCAACCAACGCTCGGGTATACCAAGATCGGTCGAAAAAAACTATTTCACCGGTATTGGGTAAATGCTTTTCATATCTTTTGAACCATTTTTTTGACTCTTTCTCAGTTGGCTTGCCTAAAGCAACAAGCTTACAGTGATCTGGTATCAAATATTTAGTAAGCACCGAGATGCTTCCGGTCTTACCTGCGGTATCTCTGCCTTCAAAAACCAAAGCAATCTTTCGCTTTGACTTAATAATCCAGTTTTGCAGTTTTACCAATTCAATTAAAAGCTTTCTTTTTTCTTTCTCATAAAGCTCTTCGTTTATTCTTTTGTAATCTGGAATATCAAACTCGATCATTATTTGATTGTAAATCAAAGAAAATTAAATAAGCAAATTGTCACTGAGATGTCACAAAAATATCGAAAAATTTACTTTATCTGTATCTAAATTGTAATTTTCCTAGTCTAAAGTTCCCTTAACAATTAATTCATTAGGAGAATATTTCATGAATAAATTTAAAGCAATATTTGTATTAGCTTTAGTTCTGATATCAATGAGTGCAATTTCAGCTCCAAAAGTTTACGGTAAATTAAATATTGCTGTTAACAACGATGGATCTGACGGTGTAAATGAGAAAGAAATAGATCTTGTGAGCAATGCTTCAAGATTAGGTTTTAAAGGTAAAGTCGACATGAAAAATGGTCTGACAGGAATTTATCAAATTGAATACCAAGTTGATATAACAGACGACAATAAAGAAGCAGACTTTGATCAGAGAAACTCTTTTGTTGGTTTGAAAGGAAACTTTGGTACCTTGAAGATAGGTACTCACGATACACCTCTGAAGTTAGCTCAATTAAAAGCCGATCTATTTAACGATCTAAAAGGTGATATTAAAAATACTACTGATGGTGAAAATAGAATAGGTTCCTTCTTCGGATATGATTCTCCTGTCTTTGGCGGTGGAGTCAGCATTTCTGTTGGTGTTGGAAAAGGAATAGATGATGGAGTAGACGGAACTGATTTGGACGGTGAGTTTGGTTCTAATTTATCAGTATCTTTAAAATATGATATCGATGTCATCAAATTTGTAATTGCAACAGAAAAAGCATCTATCAAGGGCTATGACCATAACAGATTAGGCATGATGATACCTGCAGGTCCAGTGACCATCGGTCTAATCCATACTACTACCGAATCTACTGTTGGTAATTCAATAGATTATGATGCAACAACTTTAAGTATCGCAGGCAAAGTTGCTGATGGTAAGGGTAAAGTAAAATTTCAGTATGGCACTTCAGATAAATCAGCTGGCTTATCACAAACTCAAATTGGATATGACCACAAGCTGTTTAAAAACTTTAAAATTCTTACTTATCACACTGTGCGTTCACAAGATGCAGTTAACAGTGATGATGCTCATACTGGCTTAGGAATAGAATATAAGTTCTAGCTTCTTGAAAATAAGTATTTGTAATAAATTTTAAGGATTTCAGGGATGTAACTCTTATAAAATCATCTAAATGAATTTAAGAAAATATGCCTCAGAATTCATTGGAACCTTTTTTCTCATAGCAACTGTAATTGGTTCCGGAATAATGGGAGAAAATCTATCTAAGGGTAATGTTGCTATAGCACTCTTGGGAAATACTCTTGCAACCGGAGCAATTTTATTCGTAATAATAAAATCGTTTGAAGACATTTCAGGAGCACATTTTAATCCTATTGTTTCTCTAGTCTTTTACTTACTTGGGGAAATAAAATTCAAAGAATTTTTCTACTATTCAATAATTCAATGCAGTGCAGGACTTTTTGCTGTTTTATCTATTCATTACATGTTTGGTCTGGACTTCTTACAAATTTCTTCAAATTCTAGAGAAGGATTAAATATGCTCTATAGCGAATTTATTGCTGCATTAGGTTTGATCATGACAATTCTTTTTGTAAAACAATCAGATAAAAAAAATGTTGCAATAGCCGTTGCCTTGTTCATAACAGCTGGTTATTGGTTCACTTCGTCTACTTCTTTTGCTAATCCAGCCGTAACACTGGCAAGGACTTTTACTGATACTTTTACTGGAATTTCACCTGACTCACTAATTTACTTTTTTTGTGGCCAAGTTTTAGGAGCTTTTGCTGGTTTGATTATTTTTAAGCTATTAAAGTGAATATGTCAGAAAGAATTCTTTTTTTATGTACCGGGAATTCATGTAGATCTCAAATGGCAGAGGGTTTCGCAAATAAATATTCGTTATATAAAGCATTTTCAGCAGGAACAAAAAAAACTAATCTGGACCCACTTGCCGTAAAAGTCATGTCAGAAATTGGTATAGATATTAGTCAACATTTTTCAAAAACTTTTAATGAATTGAGCTCAATAAATTTCAAATACATTTTTACTTTATGTTCTGATGCTGAAGAAAATTGTCCCATAATTTTTCGAAGACAAACTATTCATGTAGGATTTGATGATCCCCCATACTTAACGAGAAATTTGAAAAATGAATTAGAAATTTTAGATATTTACAGAAAGGTAAGGGACGAAATCAAAGACTTTGTTCTAAACATTAAAATTTATACCTCTTAGGCCTTTTCTCAAGATAATTTTCAATTTGTGACAATTAAGTGACAAAAAAACAGTAGCTTTTTATTTTCTTTTGGTTTAATGTGTCTTTTGTGTGACAAATTTATGTCACTTAAGAAACGATAAAAATGACTGATATTAAAAAAACTTTAAAAAGCCAGGGTTTGATGCCTGGAAGCGCTAAAGCACAAGAAATGCATTTTGTAGGCTTTTTATCTGCTTGCGTTGTTCTAGCCGCAGTAATTCTTTCTTAAAAAATTATTCTAATTTTTAATTTATTTAGAGTGAGCTTTAACAGTTCACTTAAATTTTGCACAAATATACAAAACTGGTCACAACTAGGTAATAGATTCTCCATCTAAACATTGTTTAATGGGTTCACTAGATGAACTTTTTTAAAACTTTAAGATATGGAAAATTTATTTACAGATCCCTTTAATATTCTTCTGATTGCAGCATTCATAGGGTTTTTTATGGCCTTTGGTATTGGAGCTAACGATGTTGCTAATTCTATGGGAACGTCGGTTGGAGCTAGAGCGCTTACGATAAAACAAGCTATTTTAATTGCAGCTGTATTTGAGTTTCTTGGAGCCTTTTTAGCTGGAGGAGAGGTTACATCTACAATTCGAAAAGGTATTGTCGATCCAAATCTTTACACTGATCAGGTAAATATATTCGTCATAGGCATGATGTCTGCTTTATTGGCCGGCGGCACTTGGCTTTATATCGCAAGTTTAAGAGGTTGGCCCGTCTCGACAACACATTCTATTGTAGGCGCCATCATTGGCTTTGTTTTAATTACGAAAGGAGTTGATGCAGTTTCTTGGGGTAAAGTTAGTAACATTGCAATGAGCTGGGTAACTTCTCCTTTGTTTTCTGGGATCCTAGCTTTTTCCTTATATATTTCTGCTAAAAAACTAATTTTGGATAGAGCAAATCCTGGCAAAGCAGCAATTACTTTTATTCCTTTCTATAGTTTTTTAGTAGCAGTTGTTATTTCTTTAGTAACCGCAAGAAAGGGGCTAAAACATGTCGGTATCGAGTGGACTGAAAACGAAGTTTATCTTTTTACTTTTATATTCAGCATAATTGTCGCCATAGGTACTTCGTATTTTTTAAGAAGAAATAAAGAAAAGATCAATGGCGTTGGCGGTATCGAATTCGCGTTTGGTTTGCTCATGATTGTTTCTGCAAGCGCAATGGCTTTTGCTCATGGCTCAAATGACGTGGCAAATGCAATTGGTCCTTTAGCAGCCATTGTTAGTGTTGTTGATACGGGAACAGTAGGTTCAAAAGCAACCATAAGCCCTTGGGTTTTATTCATTGGAGGAATAGGTATCGTTTTTGGCTTAGCTACATTAGGTTCAAGAGTAATTGCTACTGTCGGAAGAAAAATAACAGAACTTACTCCAAGTCTTGGATTTTCTGCTGAAATGGCAACAGCTTCAACAGTGGTTGCTGCAACTTACTTAGGATTTCCAATATCAACAACACACACGCTTGTTGGCGGAGTTATTGGCGTAGGTTTAGCTAAAGGGGCAGAACATTTAGATTGGTCCTCTGTCGGTAGAATCATAGCTTCGTGGTTAGTAACAATTCCTGCTGGAGCAGCTTTCACGATAATGTTTTTCTATATTCTGAAATATTCAGTGGGTGTCTAAAAATATTTAAAAAAAATTAATTTGCAGAATAGGATAAAAGTTTATTAATCCAAGATAGCCCGCTATTGATAAGTGAGATCCGAATGCAATCTCAGAATCTTTTTTTAGTTTCGTACTGACCAAAAATTCTACGATTCCCAGAAGAGATGCAGTAAGCAACAGTATTGGAACCATATTCATCGGCACCATTAAAGTTAGTATTGGAAAGAGGATAACATCTCCAAGACCAAGGCCTTCGCGGTTTTTAAATTTTAGGTAAAACCATCTAAGACTTAGAAGAATTAATCCAGAAATCAACGTAACAAAAAGTTCTGATAAATTTAAAATATTTGTCTGTTGCGAAAGTACTATCGCAAAGATCGTCAAGAATAGAAGAGAGCTTAGTGGAATGACTTTATGCTCGTGATCAATCAAAGCAATAAATATTAGATTTAAAGTTATTAAGCTTTTAAGGAAAATGAGACCAAAGTTATCATTTGTTATAAAAATAAATAAAAACAAAGAAATGACCAATATTTCTATCAAGAAGTATCTTGAGGAGATTGTTGCACCACAGCATTTGGCTTTTCCTCTTAAAAACAAGTAACTCAATACAGGAATGAGGTGATACCAATCTATTTTAGTCTTGCAGGCAGGACAAAAAGAGGGTTCAGTATAAATATTTATGCTTTCCACATATGAATCTCCCTCGATATTTTTGTTAACGTAGCGATAAATAAAGCTTGCTAGAAAGCTACCTAAAAGCGCAGAAAAAATAATGTATATAGAGATGATCATTGGTATAAATCTTTGTCAATTTTGTTAAATATGACATAAAATCTAGAGGTACATGGTATTTGACTACTTAAAGAGTATCAATTTAGAAAGATACAAAAGTTACCTGAATGAGAAAAATCTTAAATTCTCTATTTCCGGCGCTCTTTTATTAGTTTTTTCTTTAGAGTTTTCTTCAATATTACTCGGATTGATTTTTAATAACCAATTAAGCTCAAATAACTTTAACAACTCTTTTGCATCTACCGATGCTCCTAGAATCATAGACAACCCATTTTCATCTGATGTTGAAATTGATGGTCTATCTATCTATGAAAGTCTTGTTAGAGCTCCTGAAACTTCTTTATCGCTGAAACTTTATGGTGTTACTTCTTCTGATGAAGTTAAGTCAGCAATAATTGGCTTCAATCAAAACGATCAAAAAACTTATCTTGTGGGAGATATGATTTCTGATAACGTTTACTTGGATTCAATTAACAAAGATTTTGTCACCATCAAGCGTTCTGGCATAACCGAAAGCTTGTCCTTTTTTAAGGGCTCAGTAATTAAGGGAATGGAAAGAGTTGCTCAGGGGAATACTTCTATAAAAATTGCATCGCAGCAAAAACCCACTATCAGCAAAGAGTGGATTGAAAATCAGGAAATTGCGAAGTTAATAACTTTTGCTCCTGTTTTTGATGATGGAACTTTTTCCGGTCTTGAAATAAGTCCAGGGGAGAGTACCGCGCTTTTTGACTCTTCGGAATTGAGACCGGGGGATATTGTGAAGTCCATTAATGGACTTTCCGTTGCAGAAATTGACCTCTCTGATCAAGATTCAATTAATTCTTTTTTCTCTGACTTGGCATCGCTTAACCTCGATTTAGTTAGAGACGATCAAGTTGTATCCGTCGATATAAACATTAACTAAACCAAAAAAAATTATGATTTATTCAATTTATAAGAATTGTTGCGCCTATGCGCTTATTTTTGGACTTTCATCTAGCTTATGGTCGGTGACGATTAATATGCGAGATGCAGACATCAAATCGTTTGTCTCAGATATTTCATCTTTGACCGGTAAGTCTTTTGTCGTAGATCCAAGAGTAAAGGCGAACGTAACTGTTATTTCAAGAGATGATTTAACGATCGAAGAAGCTTATGAAATTTTTCTTTCAGTTCTCAGTGTTCATGGTTTTACCGCAGTTGAACAAGCAAATGCAGTCAAAATAGTTCCTGCCTCAATGGGTAGGCAAAGCTTTACTGAAGTATCAAAACCCGTTTCACCTGAAGATGCATTGGTTTCGACCATCATTAGACCTAGTCAAACATCTGCAAATGCTTTGATTCCTTTAATAAGGCCACTCATAAATTCTCAGGGACACATTGCAGTCTATACACCAAGTAACAGTTTGATTCTTACCGATCGAAATGCCAATGTTAAAAGAATAAGGCAGCTTGTCGATGAGCTGGATAAAAACCCCGCCGATGTTTATGAAATTGTTAAATTGAAAAACTCTTCTTCCACTCAAATTTCTAAATTGATTGATAAAGTTTTTTCGGAGAACTCTGGCGGTATGGCACAAAATGATTTCAATGCTTATGCAATCGAAAGAAGCAACAGCGTTTTGCTCTTTGGTGATCAAGAAATTGTAGAGCGAATGAAGGCTGTCGTAATCAAGCTGGATGTAAAAGATCAAGGTACAAGTTCCTTAAAGGTCGTTTATTTAAAATACGCAGATGCCGCTGAGTTGGTAGAAATTCTCAATAAGATGACGCCTAATATTGATGAAAAAAGCTCAAACAAAGGCAATACTTCCATCACAGCACATGAAGAAACAAATTCACTCATAATTTCAGCTGAGCCGGATGTGATGACCTCTTTAACTGGAATTATTAGCCAGCTTGATATAAGAAGAGCGCAAGTACTAGTTGAAGCCATTATTGTTGAAATATCAGATCAATTATCAAAGGACCTAGGTTTTCAATTTTTATTTAGTGGCGAAGGTTCCAATTCACCGATTGCATCTCAAAGATTTGGTAATCCAACGCCTGATCTTTCGGCTCTTGTTGGTGGATTAACTCCTGGAGGAAGCACAACTGCTGTCTTGTCTACTTTGTTAAGTTTGGATGGCTTTGCAACTGGTGTTGGTAAGTATAAAAAAGGCGGCGACAGTTTTGCGGCAATCCTGAATGTGCTTGCTAAAAATAGCGACTCAAATGTGCTTTCAACTCCCTCAATATTGACTATGGATAACGAAGAGTCATCAATTATTGTTGGTCAAGAGATACCCATTACTACTGGAGAGTCTTTAGGTACCAATAATTCAAATCCTTTTAGAACAGTTACCCGTCAGGAAATTGGAATTAAATTAAGTGTTAAACCTCAAATCAATGAGGGTAATTCAATCAAATTGGATATTGAACAGGAAGTTTCCTCTCTTTCTGGACCTATTTCCGCAGGATCCGCAGAAATTGTTACTAACAAAAGAGCTATAGAAACAGTGGTCATGGTTGAAGATAACCAAACTATTGTATTGGGAGGATTGATCGATGATGATATTCAAGAATCAATAAGAAAGGTTCCTTTACTTGGTGATATACCAGTTATCGGTAAGGCTTTTCGCCAGGAACAAACCACCATCAATAAGAAAAATTTAGTAGTATTCTTGAAACCGACAATTATCAGAACCGCTCAAGATATGCAGGCTCTGACAAATACAAAGTATGACTATTTAAGAGCTCAAGAAATGCTTAGAAGCAAAAAAGGAAAAACCTCTCCTGACTTGGACTTACTTGAAAAATTAATTTTCGACGCTGAGGAAGAAAATAAACCTAAAATTGAGGAAGAAGAAGTATAAAAGATGACTGACAAAGACTTCAGTTATAAATTTTGCAAGGATAATCAACTTCTTCCAGAAGTGAGTAGCGACTCGATATTGATTTTTCATACCGACGATTGCGATATCAATGCAATTGCTCATATACAATCTAAATACAAATTACCTGTAGAAACCAAACAAATAGATTTTTCGGAGTTCAACAAAAAACTTTCTGAATCTTATTCCGATAAAAAGCAGTCGTCAGAATCTTTAGCAGAGAATATCCACGAGGATGTTGATTTGGATTCTTTGGTACTTGATTTACCAAAAACCGAAGATTTATTGGATGACAGTACAGATTCTCCAGTAATCAGACTAATCAATGCAATTTTGTCTGAGGCAATCAAGGACGGAGCCTCCGATATTCATATTGAGCCCTATGAGGAGAATTTGATTATTAGATTTAGAACAGATGGAATTCTCAAAGAAAAGATAAGGCCTAGTTCTAGAATTTCACCATTATTGAATGCGCGAATAAAAATTATGTCTAATTTGGATATTGCAGAAAGAAGAATCCCTCAAGACGGCAGAATGTCACTCAAACTTGGAGAAAGATGGGTGGATATTAGAGTTTCTACTTTGCCTTCAAGTTATGGGGAAAGGATAGTTTTAAGATTACTCGATAAAGCAGATTCCAGCCTTAATCTTAGAGAACTTGGCATGAAGGAGAGTCTTTTAGGAAATTATAAAACTGAATTAAAAAACAACAGCGGCATTATTTTGGTCACCGGTCCTACTGGTTCGGGTAAGACTACTACTTTGTATTCAGGCTTGAACTTTTTAAACGATCAAACCAGAAACATTTTAACTATTGAAGATCCCATTGAATATGCAATTGAAGGAGTAGGGCAAACACAAGTAAATAATCGAGTTGGTTTAACTTTTGAAAAGGGCTTAAGAGCAATTTTAAGGCAAGATCCGGATGTCGTTATGGTTGGAGAAATCAGAGATAAAGAAACCGCTGACATTGCAATTCAAGCGAGTTTAACCGGACACTTGGTTTTATCTACTGTGCATACTAATGATTCGGTCGGTGCAATTACAAGGCTTATTGATATGGGTGTGGAACCCTATCTAATTGCCAGTTCATTGCGAATGGTAATCGCACAGAGATTAGTCAGGAAAATTGATCCTATCAGCCAGGAACTCTCTGGAAGAATCGGCATTTTTGAATCCATTCTGGTTGATGACAATATCAAAGAGCAGATCCACAACAAGAGTTCGGAAAGTGAAATTAAGAACATTGCTTTCAAAGATAACAATACTCTAGAACTCGATGGACAAGAGAAAGTTAACTTAGGCTTAACTTCGGAAGATGAGCTAAGAAGGGTTCTTCAAGAGAAAAATTAGAAATGCCAAATTATTCTTATAAAGCTTTGGATCCTACCGGGATAACAGAAACCGGAGTTCTGATTGCTGAGAATTTAAATGAAGCTCAGGAAGAGTTAAAAAACAGAAGACTTATTCCCATAAACCTAAAAGAGTCAAAAAATAGATTCAATATCTCCTTACTTCGAAAAATATCTTCATCAAAGTTAAGTCTCATTACCCGTCAACTTTCAACTTTGATCAATGGCGGCATTCCAGTAGATCAGGCCTTAGACTCCGTAGCCAAACAAATAGATTCGCCTTTGATTAAAGGCAAACTTTCTAATATTTCCAATAAGGTAAAAGCAGGTTTCAAATTATCGGAATCGCTTGAAGATCATCCGGAGAGCTTTGATCGACTTTATTGTTCTTTAGTCAGAGCTGGAGAAACTTCAGGAGATTTAGGTATGGTTTTAGAAAAAACATCTGATTTTCTAGAGAGAAAATCAAAAATATCTCAAGATATTATCGGTGCCTTGGTATACCCGTTTATTCTTTTTTCCATAGCGATAGTTGTGATTGTTTTGCTTTTGTCTTTTGTCGTCCCAGAAGTGATAAGTCAATTTTCTTCTTTAAATAGAGACTTGCCATTCATTACAAAATCTTTGCTGTTCTTATCATCTGTATTTACCAGTTATCTCTTTTACTTGGCTTTATTCATTATCGGTTTGATTGGTTTTATCACCATAAGATCAATCGGTTATGAGTTATCCAGATTAAAATTAGATAAATTTTTTCTCTCAGTTCCCGTTCTAAAGAACTCCTTAATAGATTCGGATTTATCTAGATTTACCAACTCTTTGAGTATTTTAAGATCCAGTAACATTTCCATAATCAAAGCGCTTGAAATCTCAGCTGACACCATTTCAAACAGTTACTTACGCCAACAGGTAAAATCAACTGCTAATAAAGTTGCTGAAGGGGAGTCTTTGGCGTCAAGCTTAGAAAAAATCCAAGTTATCCCGCCTTTGGTGACGCAAATGATAGAAAACGGAGAAAGGTCAGGAAGACTTGAAGAAATGCTTGAGAAAGTATCTGTTTATTTAGAAGACAAATTTCAAAGCTCTACAAAAATCACCATGAATTTACTCGAGCCGCTAATTGTAGTATTCCTTGGCATGTTTGTAGCTCTTATCGTCCTTGCTATCCTATTACCATTAATTCAATTAAACACTTTAACTTTAAATTAATACTATGAAAAAAATCGTTTCAAAAAAACTATCTGGTTTCAGCTTGATAGAAATTCTTGTGGTGCTAATGATCATCGGCTTGTTAACTGCAGTTGTTGCTATCAACGTACTGCCTAGCCAAGATAGAGCAAGAGCAGATAAAGCATTGGCCGACATAAGAATTTATGAACAAGCTTTGGAGCTTTATCGATTGGATATGTTCTCTTATCCGACCAGCGATGAAGGCTTACAAGCTCTTACTCAAGCCCCTGCAAACCATCGTTTTAAAAATAGATACCGCCAAGGCGGCTACATCAGAAAACTAGAAACAGATCCTTGGGGCAATGAGTATCAATACAAAAGACCCGGAGAAAATGGACCGTTTGATTTATTTTCTTATGGTGCCGATGGTCAGCAAGGAGGCGAGGGCATGGATCGAGATATAGGCAATTGGGAATAATGAAAGGATTTACTTTAGTAGAGGTTCTTGTTTCGCTTTTTATTCTGTCGCTGGTTGCAGTCACAGGAATAACCTCGCTATCGTATAGTACAAAAACCATTTCTTCATTGAGCGATGATTTTTATCGAGGGACTTTGGCAGAAAACATAATCATTAGATCTTATTTTGATGAAAACTACCTGACCAACAATTTACTAACCCAAAGAGAAGAATTCATGGGCTATCCCTATATTTGGAATAGAAAGATAACGATTGATCCAAAACAGAATTCGTTAAATATCGAAGTAGAAGTCATCTCCGAAGAAACTGAAAAATCTACTAAATTGGAAATATATAAAGCAATCAATGAATAATTTAAAAGGTTACACGCTCGTTGAAGTTTTGATTGTCATGTCATTATTTTCATTGATAAGTCTATTGTCTTTAACTTTTCTTAATACTTCGGTTTCATCTTCACTTGGTATCAGTTCAAAATCTAAACTTCTTAATGAATTAGCTGTTTTCAGTGAGCTGCTAGAAGATGATTTATTTCATGTTGCTAAACAATTTCCAAGACCCAGTCAAATCGATCAGTTTCCAAGTTTTTTTAAGTTAAATAACAACTTTAGAGATGGCGAACCACTATTAGAACTAGTAAGAAATTCATCTTCCGACGGCTTGGACGATCTTGGGGCTATAAATAAAGTCATTTATAAAATAGAAGATAATGTTCTTTACAGAAATTTTTCAAATTTTTTAAATTCTTCTTATGAGGCTAAGGCTTTTGCTTTGATTTCAGAAATTGAAGATTTAGAAATAAAGGTTTTGTATGAGAAAAATGAATATTTCAACTGGCCACCATTCAATGAAGCTGATTTAGATATTTACCCCACTTTGATGGAGGTAAACATCAAGTTTTCTGAGGGGAATTTTAAAAAAATACTATTCATCAGCGGAGACGACATTGTTGGATAAAAAATTTAAGGGCGCCGCCTTGATTATGGCGCTTTTTGTAACTGCAATTATTGCTTCAGTGAGTGCAGGTTTATTTTCAATGGTATCTACAAACATTGAAAATGAAAAAAATATGATAAGTGAGCAGCAGGCAATCCTTACGACATTGAGTTTAGAATCCTTTACAAAAAAATATCTCAACAACAAAGAAAATAGAAATAATATTGTTCTTGCAGCAAATAATTTTTCACAAAAAAGTCCAATAAACCTTCCTTTGGAAAGAGGAAATCTCGAAGCAAATATTGTTGATATGGGCCAATGTTTTAATTTGAACTCCTTGATCACTATATCGGCAACAGGTGAAGAAACTGCTAATCAAGAAAATTTGGAATTTTTTAAAAATCTCATGAAGAGCTTGTTTATTCAGGATCAAAAAATTGAAGAAATTTCTCCTGCTGTCATTGATTGGCTTGATAAAGATTTTTTTCCAGATTCCTATCTCGGCGTTGAGGATGACTATTACAGAAATGAGAAACCTTCAAGATTGACCTCAAATCAGTTCTTTTTTGATATTACAGAACTTAGAGATGTAAAAGGTATGACGGAAGAGATCTTTCAAAAATTAAAACCCTATATATGTGTCTTCAATTCCGTTGAAACAAAAATTAATATCAATTCGTTAAATCCCTTTTATCCGAATATCTTGGTGGCTCTTAGTTCAAATACTCTAAGCGATCTTGAAGCAAGAAACATTTTGAATAGGAAACCTTTAGGTGGGTATTCATCAGTTTCAGATTTCTTAAATCAACAAGAAATAAAAACAGCTTTTTCCAGTAAATTTTCTAAATCAAACCTTACCTTGGAGACAAAATATTTTATTTTAAATACAAACATAAAAATTGATGACAAAGACTTTCATCTTAAAAGTCATATTTTTATGTTGAATGAATCTCCCAAAGTGATTCGTCGAAAATTCGGAGAGTATTTGTGAGTGATCAAAAAATATCTTTTTACGATGAATCATTAAATATTTTGTTTTCTTCAGAAACATCAAATGATGAAGATAAATCAATCCTCAAGGTAAATTCCAATAAGGAAGATATTGCAATCATTGCTTCCAATGACTTTTCTTTTTATAAATTTGATTTACCCACTACTTCTCAAAGGAATTTAAAAAAAGTTATTCCTTTCATGTTGAGTGAAGAAATACTTGGCGAAATTGAGGATTATTTTTGGATCCAAGACAATCAATCTGAAATAGTTGGAATCATTGAACATAAAAAAATTCAGGAAATAAAAGATAAATTAGATCCTAAAGTAAACAAATTAATTCCTATTCAAGCGTTATCTTCTTCTATAGAAAATCTATTGGTTATTCTCGGCGATAAAGCATTTATTTCACTACAAGATAACTGGTATTGGTTTGCAGATAAAAAATCAATTTTAAATACTTTGTCACTTACCTTGAGAAAATATGAAATAAAGAAACTCAATATTTGGGCTACCGAAAAAAAATTAGAACTTCCAAATCTAGATATCGATACCGAAGAAAAATATTTTTCATCCACAAAAGATTTGTTGAATGAATTTTCTCAAATATTGGATTTAAAGGATTCTATAAATTTTTTCAGCAAAGAATACGAGCAGAAAATAGATTGGCGATCAATTTTTCTTCGCTATAAATTTTATGGATATTCGTCACTTGCTTTTTTTGGTATTTTTCTTCTTTCAGCAATCGTTCAATTTTCTTATTTAAACGTTTCCAATAACCTATTGAAAAATAAAATCTTAGATACCTTCAAAGAAAAATTTCCATCTGAGACTCTTGAATCTGATCTCATCAGTCAGGTTAATGGTTTAATCAATCAGGGCCAAATAGATTATTCTGCTCTTAATGCAGTGAGTATTGTTTCTGATGCGGTAAGCAATAGTGAAAATATTGTCTTGGTTTCTATTTCTTATGAGCGAACTAGATTTATTATTGAAGTCCAAACTTCCTCTTTTGAGCAACTTCAAGAATATGTTGATTTGGTAAATTCTATGGGATTAAGCGTCAATCTGGGCGCTTCAAGAAGAGTTAATAATTTCATTCAAGGAGAGATAAGCATCAATGCGTTTTAACTTTAATAAATTCACAAATCGAGAACAGATACTTATTTTTGGCCTCATCACTTTAATATTCATTTCAGCTTTGATATTTGTGATTTCTTGGCTAAATACCAAAAACCAATCTTTAGAAAAGGAAAATCAAAATATCATAAGTCGGCTAAACTATATAGAGTCCATTCCCAGTTCCGTTTCATCAAATAGAAATCTTTATTCGGACAACATTTCTATTTTGGTAAATTCAACTTCCAAAGAAAAAAATATTCAAATCGATAGAACTCAACCATTGGGTGACAACTCAATGATGGTGTGGGTCAATGAAGTAAATTTTATTGATCTTTATAATTGGATGATTTTAATGGGTGAGCAGGGAGGAGAAATTGAAAAAATGAATGTCCGAAAATCCAAAAAAGATAAAGTTAATGCTCAAATATCAGTACTATTAAAAGCAAATTGAAAAATTTTTTTTTAGCAACCTTTATTCTCATTTTCTTCATCGTTGGAATAACTATTCTTAGGTTGCCTTTAAGTTTAGTTTCTCCAACAATAAAAGAATTATTCCCTCAAGTTAGTTATACCAGTATGGAAGGGACTATCTGGTCAGGAAGAATCAATAATCTATCTTTCGCTGATGAATATCTAGGTAGTTTAAACACTAGCTTTAATTTGAAGAATTTATCTTTTTTAGTTGATGAAAGAGGTCTTTTCTTGGAAGGAAATATAAATCTAATATCAACCATTTTAAACAACCAAGTTTCTTTAGAAGATATAAGTTTGAATATAAATTCAAAGCGATTTTTAAGAAAAGTACCGGTGATTTCATCTGTATCTGGCGAGAACATTTCAATTATTTTCGATATAAATGGCTGTTATTTTTCACAAGGAAATATATATGCCTCTTTGAGACAAACAAATAAGTTGGATCAACTTTCCAATGCGAAGTTATCTGGAACCATCTCTTGCAAGGATACTAAGATGCTTGGCTCATTTTTTTCTATTCCAAAAGACGATATTTTGAAAGGAACCTTTGAATTGGATAAAGAATTAAATTATGTAGTGATTGCTAATTCCAAGAGACTCTTTGCAAAAATAACATCTTTTTTTGAGAGTGGTTTTACCTCTAATCCAGATGTTAAACTAAGAGGAAATTTATTCGATTTTTTTCAAGATTAAATGCTAATAGGTAAAAATCCTCTTAACGAGGCTCCAGAATGGTTTGTAAAAAATATTTCTGAGCGTCCAGAAGCTCATGCAGTATCAGTCAATGGTGCAGAGATAAAGTATTTTATTTGGGGAGATAAGGCTAAGAAACCTCTACTTTTGCTTCATGGCTACAATGCTCACTCATTTTGGTGGGATCATATTGCACCTTCTTTAACAGAAAATCATTGCGTGGTAGGTCTAGATTTTTCTGGAATGGGTGAGAGCGATAGACGAGAAGAGTATTCTCAAGAAATTTTTGTTGATGATGTTAAGGGTGTGATTGATGATTTATCTTGGAAGTCTTGTACTTGTATTGCACATAGTATGGGAGGCTCAATCGCAACTTTGGCGACATCAATTTATCCAAATATTTTTGAACATCTAATTCTACTAGATTCGATGATTGTTATACCTCCAAACGTAGCTGAAAGAATGGCCTCCAATAGACCTTCAGCACGTATGGTTGTTGCAAGTCCTGATTTAGAAACTGCAATGGCCAGATTTAGGCTAACTCCCCCTCAACCCTGCAAAGATTATGTTTTAAGACATATTGCTGAAACATCTTATGTAGAGAAACCAGACGGATGGCACCTAAAATCCGATCCATTGATTCCTAATACCTATAAATATAATGACCTGCATGATGCTTTTACCAAGTTAGATTGCAAACTTGATTATGTTTATGGCCAAGTAAGCCAATTAGTGACTCAAGAAGTCTTGGAGTATATGACTTACGTAGGCAATTTAGATGAAACATATATTCATTCTTTACCCGGAGCAATGCATCATCTTTTCTTAGATATGCCTGAGGAATTCATAATCTTAATAAAAAGGTTGCTTTCCAAATGAGTAAACCCTTAGTAGAAGGATTCTGTGATCCTGCGTTTTCTAGTCTCGAAGAAATTTTTGCTAAAGCTATTAAATCTGGATTTGACGATGGAGCAGGCTTTGCTTTAGAAGTTGATGGTAAAGAAGTTTTAAATCTTTGGGGAGGATTTTCTGATAAAGAGCATCAAAAAAATTGGCAAAAAGATACTTTGGTTAATGTTTTTTCAGTAACCAAGGCAATGACTTCAACTTGTGCATTACAACTGATTGAATCAGGAAACTTAAATCCCAATGCTCTAGTATCCGATTATTGGCCTGAATATGCATGTGCAGGAAAAGAAAACACCAAAGTAATTGATTTTCTTACTCACAGAGCAGGGATGTTTGGTTTTCAAAGCCCTTTACCACAAGATTCTTGGGGGGAATGGGATATGATTGTAGATAGACTTGCAAATCAAAATCCAATTAGAGAACCTGGAACGACTCAAGGCTATCATGCAGTTACGTTTGGCTATCTAGTGGGTGAATTGGTCCGAAGAATTGACGGCAGATCTTTGGGGAAATACTTCAAAGAAGAAATCGCTGATAAATTTGATATTGATTTTATTATTGGCTTGAACGATGAGGAAATAAATAGGTGTGCAGATTTATTATTACTTTCTGGCAAACCTAATCCATTAATACAATTGATTTTATCTTTACCCAACTGGCTTCTTCCTGCACAAGTAAAAATAGTCAAAGAAACTCTAAAAAGTAAAGAGTATGCAAAGGCTTTTTTAGAAATTATGGAAGTTGAAGAAGATAAATCTGCTCCTACAGACTATCCCAATTCAAACTCTTGGCGAAAGGCAGAAATTCCAGCAGCCAATGGCCATGGTACCGCAGCTGGGATAGCAAAGTTTTTTGGTATTTTAGCTTCCGGTGGTTCAAGGGATGGTCAAAGAATGCTTAAACCAGAAACCATTAAAGAAGCAACAATTCCAAAAACAACCGGTCCAGATGTTGTTCTATTTCAAGCACCTTACAAATTTGGTTTAGGCTATCAAATTGATGCGCCGTTTTCTCCAATTGGTATGAAAGAAGGGATGTTTGGTCATACTGGTATTGCAGGTGCAACGGGCTTTGCTGATTTAAATCATAAAGTAGGCTTTGGCTTTACGAACAATAGACAACATTCTTTGGGTAAGCTTTATCGAACCTCAAACAGTCTAGCTAAGAAGCTTTATGAGATTCTTTAATCATATTTAAATGATTTTAGAGCCATACTTTTATTTAATTGCAGTAGTTTCAGTATTCCTCCACGGAATGGGCAAGGGTGGTTTTATTGGAGCTGGTTCATTTGGCTCATTGCTTGCCATTCCAATGCTTTCTATTTTTATTCCTCCTTTTCAAGCAGTAGCTATTCTATTGCTTCCATTGATTTTCATGGATCTTGTAACGGTCTGGAGATATCGCAGAATGTGGGATGTGAAAATTTTAAAATTCATAGTACCACTGGCATTTCTAGGCATCGTCATTGGTACCTTCTCGTTTAGTTATCTTTCTGAAGATAGTATCAGAGTTATTATTGGTCTAATGGCAGTTATTTTTTGCTTAGACTATTATTTGCGAAAAAATTCAACTCAACCAAGAACACCCTCTTTATGGGGTTCATATTTTTGGCCCTCCTTATCCGGATTTACAAGTTTTTCCATTCACGCAGGAGGTCTTCCGTTAAGCTTTTATCTTTTGCCAATGAGGCTAGACAGAAGAATATATGTCGCTACAGCAGGACTATTTTATTTATTGATAAATTTATTCAAAATCTTTCCTTACGCTTATTTAGGTCAAATGAATTTTCAAAATATTTATACTTCTTTGATGCTTCTGCCTCTTGCTCCTCTAGGAGTTTATGCAGGAGCATATTTAGTAGATAAAATAAATCAAGATTGGTTTTATCGCATTGGTTATTTTTGTACGCTTATCGCAGGACTAAAGTTAGTTTATGATGGCTTGCAAAACTTTATGTAATGACAAAATTAAGCGTAAACATCAACAAAATTGCATTAATTAGAAATTCCAGAAAAGGAAATAATCCATCGTTGGAATTTTTTTCAAAGAAAATAATTGAAGCTGGAGCTGCTGGAATTACAGTCCATCCTAGGCCGGATTTGAGACACATTCGACCCGACGATTTGTCAGACTTATCATTGTTAACAAAAGAGTTAAATGTAGAATTTAATATAGAAGGGAATCCCTATGAAGAACGATCAGGAGATTACCCAGGATTTTTGAATCTTATCGATGCAATAATTCCATCCCAATGCACGCTTGTTCCCGACGACCGTAATCAATTAACTTCAGATCATGGCTGGAATATTCATTCTGAACATAACAAGTTAAAAGAAGTCTTAAATTATCTTAAAGACAATAATATTCGAAGTAGCATTTTTATTGATCCTGATAAATCCCAATTAGATGCAGCAAAAGATATCGGCGTCGACCGAGTAGAGATATACACTGGCCCTTTTGCTGAGGCTTTTGAAAAGAAAGATGAAATTGTCCTTAACTCTTACAAAGAAGCTGTTGAATATGCTAATGAAATTGATCTTGAGGTTAATGCAGGTCATGACTTGAATTTAGATAATTTACCTACATTATTATCTTATGGAGTTATCAAGGAAGTATCTATAGGACATGCACTAATATCTGAAGCATTAGTCTATGGAATAGAGAATACAGTTCAGAAATATATTAAAATAACGCAATGACTACCGAAGAAAAAATTAAGTCTCAAATAGCAGATAACCAAATTCTCTTATATATGAAAGGCTCACCTGAGCAACCTCAGTGTGGCTTTTCACAAAGAGCTACTCAAATATTAATGGCGTGTGGAAAGGAATTCTCTTTTGTAGATATCCTTTCAAATCCTGAGATAAGAGAAACACTTCCAACTGTATCAAATTGGCCAACTTTTCCTCAATTATTCGTAAATGGTGAACTAATTGGAGGCAGCGATATCATGTTTGAAATGTATCAGTCTGGGGAAATGCAAGAATTGATTGACTCTGTAGAAAGTTAAATCATTCTAAACTCAAATATTGTTTAGCTGTCTAATTTTGTTATGAGAAAAGTAATTTTAGCCTATTCAGGAGGCCTGGATACTTCAGTTATTCTTAAGTGGTTGCAGGAAGAAAAAAATCTAGATGTTGTAACATATACGGCTGATCTAGGTCAGGGCGATATTTCAGATGATTTAGAAGAAAAAGCCAAAAATCTTGGAGCCAGTAAAGTAATTGTTGAAGATCTCACTGAAGAATTTATTTCTGAATACGTTTATCCAATGTTTAGGTGCAATACCATTTTTGAGGGGGAATATCTTTTAGGCACTGCAATCGCAAGGCCCTTAATTGCAAAAAAACTCGTTGATATAGGTAAGCAAGAAGATACAAACATTATTTGTCATGGGGCTACCGGCAAGGGAAATGATCAAATAAGATTTGAAATAGGGGCTCATGCTCTAAATCCATCCATAGAGGTGATAGCACCATGGCGAGACTGGGATATGGTATCGAGAACAGACTTAATGAATTATTGCATTAATCATCAGATACCCATGCCTGCTTCAAAAGCAGAAGAGCCGCCATTTTCAATGGATGAAAATTTATTGCATATTTCTTACGAGGGAGGCGTTTTGGAGGATTTAAATAATGCTCCACCAGAAGACATGTGGTTGAACACTAAATCATTGGAAGATGCTTCAGAAAAACCTGAAGAAATAACTCTCGAATTTTTAAAAGGAGATCCTGTAGCTTTAAATGACAAGAAATTATCACCTGCACAATTGTTCAAAGAATTGAACCTTCTTGGCGGTAAACATGGCATAGGAAGAATTGATATTGTTGAGTCTAGAGTAACTGGCATGAAATCAAGAGGTTGTTATGAAACTCCAGGCGGTACCATTTTATTGAAAGCTAGAAGAGCTATGGAGTCTTTATGTTTAACCGGTGAAGAGATTAAAAATAAAGATAAATTAATCCCTGACTATGCTGCTTTAATTTATGAGGGCTTATGGTGGAGTAATAAAAGAGTTAATCTTCAAAGCAAGATTGATTCTGTATCCAATAAAGTTAACGGCAAGGTTTCTGTAAAACTTTACAAAGGTAATATCATTTCAGTTTCTAAAGAAAGTCCTAATTCTTTATATAATGAAAACAAAGTAAGTTTTGAAGAAGAAGGCGGCTTTTCAAATGAAGATATGAAATCTCATATCAAGAAAAATATTTTAGATTACGATATTTGATCTTCCTCAAGGGATATTTTTTCAATATCTTTAATTTTTCTAGCCATATTGATTATCGTTTTGCCTGGACCAGAATCAATCAATGAAGCAAGATTATTCTTTAAGAGATAATCTAAAGTTTCTCTCCATCTTACTGTCTTGGTCAATTGATTAATAAGCGAATCTTGTATCATTCCAACATCGGAGGTTGGTTGAGCAAGAACATTTGGAATTACCGGAATAGAAGGGACTTTAAATTCTACTTCATTGAGTAATTTAGCAAGCTCTTCCTGAGCTTCATCAAGTAAATAGCAATGAGAGGGAACAGACATTTGAACCATCTGAGTTTTAACTCTTCTAAATTCACCATTTGAGATGTAGTTTTTGCAAGCCTCTATTGCAGAGTTCTTACCAGCCAATACTGAAACACCGTCAGCATTATCGGTGGAAAAGTTTATAGTTTCATCTGATTCGTTTATATCATCTATCATTTTATAAACATCGTTGATTGGCATATTCAAAACAACCAGCATTCCAGCAGTTCCTTCTGGAACTGCTTCTTGCATTAATCTTCCTCGGTAATTTACTAACTTAACTGCATCCGACAATTCCAAACAATTTGAATAAACCAAAGCTGAATATTCACCTAAAGATAAACCCGCGGTGATATCAATATTAGAAAGTTTATTAGAATATTTAGCTAATAAGACACTCGTAACCAAGATTGTTGGTTGTGAGAATTCAGTAAGATTTATTTTTTCTTCCGGTCCGTTTCGGAGTAAATCTTCTAAATCAAAATCTAGGGATTTGGAAACTTCATCAATGATAGATTTTACTTCAGAGACTTCTTCAAAAAGTGAATTCAGCATGCCAACCTTTTGGACACCTTGGCCTGGAAACAATAATGCTTTCATATATTAAGAGAAAATTCTTTTTCCAAAGATTCAATCATGTCTGAAAGGGAAGAGATATTTTCTACGCCACCATAGGTATATTTATCTGGTCTAACTAAAACCGCTCTATATTTTTCAAAAACAGTTTTGAGTCTTTCCTCAGAATCCTCATTAGGTTCTATTCTCACCAATTTAATACCAAGCAAATCAATAATAGATTTTGCTTTGTCAGATAAATCCAAATTTGATTCTTGGGTTAAAACTGCAAAATTTCCATTAATGATTCGATCAAGCATTTCTTTTTTATTATTTTTTGAAAGGATGGGTTGTGGTATGGGAACTCCAGTTATCATATCAGCAGGATCACTATAAATCCCTGCTGGAATATGGGGAAAATTCACATCGTAACTGGGACCCTTTGGCTCATATTCTTTACCTTCTGCAGCGGCACAAAATCCTTCAATTACCTGACCAATCGTGACTGTCTGTGCGATGGTCCACTTAGCATGAGAATGTCTTTCTTTTTGATAGGTATCTAGTATTCCTTCATTGGCTTTATTTTTAAGTAAGAGATCCAACTTCCAAGAAATATTTGTTATATCTCTAATGCCAGTTCCCATCCCAGCCCCCATAAATGGCGGCATTTGGTGAGCAGCATCGCCGGCAATTAAGACATTACCTTTACGCCAAGTTTCAGCTATACAAGCATGAAAAGAATATACTTGAGCTCTTTCTAGCTTGGCATTATTTTCATTAATCCATGGCTTTAAAAGTTTCCAAACGTTCTCTTCTTTTTCTAATTCTTTTGAATCCTCTCCAGGCATTTTTTTAAATTCAAATCTAAGATGTCCACGCCTGCCAGGTACGTAAGTTCCAGGTCTTTGTGGATCGCATACTTGCATAGCTTCTTTTTCTGGAATATTTACTTTCTTAGTCAAATGAGCATCACAAACCAGCCATTCCTGATTGTATTCAAAATCTTCTAAGTCAACATTTAACTCTCTTCTAACAAAGCTGCTTGCTCCATCACATCCGATAAGATATTTTGAAAAAAACGATAAGTCACCGTCTGAGTTTTTGCAGTTTATAGTCAATCCTTCAGCTGAATCATCAAAACTTACTAATTCGGTTCCTTCTTTAATCACGATATTATTTTCTGATTCTACCGAGGCTCTTATGAATCCTTCTAATTCAGGTTGATAAAACAACACTTGATTTGGCCAACCCATGGCAGAGACTCCTACTGGCTGTTCAATAGTTTGTATTGGATTTAAATTTGCATCGCCAAAATGAACGCGATGAACTTCATGCGAATTTTCAACAACTTTTTCTGCAATACCCAGCCTATCAAAAGTTCTGAGTTGTTCTCCATCTGTATTGATAGCTCTAGCCGTAGGCGAGGGACCAATGTTTCTTTCGATAACTAGAACTTTATGGCCTAACTTACCCATTAAGCCTGCAAAAGTAGAACCTACTGGTCCATAACCACAAATTGCTATATCAAATTGTTCCATTAATGAGCGTTAAGATTTATAAAATTCATTATAATAGTTTTTATTTATTTGCGGAGAAAACGATGGAACCAATTATTAAAGCAATCGATGTTCAATACTGTACTTTGCAATGTCCAGATTTAGATATACAAGAACAGTTTTTAATTCATTTTGGAATGCACACAGTTGAGAAGACAGAAGATATATTATTAATGAAAGGCGATGGTACTCAACCTTTTATCGAAAAAGTTCTTAAAGGAGAAAAGAAATTTATAAGTCTGGCGTTTGTCGCATCATCAATGGAAGACTTAGAAAAAATCAGTAAAACAGAAGCTTTCTCTGATATAGAAGAGCTTGATACTCCAGGAGGAGGTTTGGTATCTAAAGGACATGATCTAGATGGTTTCGGTGTAGAGGTAGTTTATGGCATTGAAAGTCTGGAAGAAAAAACTTCTGAAACTATTCCAACAAATGAGGGCAGGACCGTAAATAGAGTTAATCAAATGAAAAGATTTTTAAAGGGATCTTATCCAAGAATTTTAAGATTTGCCCATGCAGGTCTTAATGCTCGAAATGTAAAAGAATCTTTTGAATGGTATCAAAAAAATTTAGGATTCATCGCAACCGATAGACTTTTTCTTGGAGATCCTAAAGATCCAAATACTCCTTTGCAAGGAGTCTTTTCAAGACTAGACAAAGGTATGGAGCCTGCAGATCATCACACTATTTTCTTTATGCCTGCAGATATGTTTTCAGAAGGTAAGCCTGTCATGAATCATGTTTCTTTTGAAATGTTCAATATCGATGATGTATTTACAGGGAATGAGATGCTTGAATCTAAAAAAGAGGAGTTTAATTATTTTCAGGAATGGGGCATTGGTCGTCATTATCAGGGAAGCCAACTTTTTGACTATTGGCGAAATCCATTCGGACAGACTCACGAACACCAGACAGATGGCGACATGTTTGATAACACCTTCCCTACGAGAGACTTAAACGTTATCACTGACGAAGCTGGCTTAGGTCAAGAACCTGCTGAATCTCAATGGGGCCCTGCAATAAGCAATACTTTTGGCAATGCAGAAAATGGCTAACAAATGGATTTAGGCATTTCGGGAAAAAAAGCAATTATTTGTGCTTCCAGTAGAGGTCTAGGAAAAGCATGCGCTCATGATTTAGCAAAAGAAGGTGCTGAAATCGTCATAAATGGAGTTAATAAAGAAAATTTAAAAAAAACTGAAGAAGAGTTTTTAAAGAAAGGTTTTAAAGTAACCTCTGTATTAGGATCAATGGAGGATTCTTCTACTAGGTCAGCTTTGCTTGAAGCTTGTCCTGATCCAGATATTTTGATTAATAACAGTGGTGGTCCACCACCTGGAAATTTTTTTGATTGGACTGAAGAAGATTTCCTTTCAGCAATAAAATCTAATTTCACTCAATCGGCTTTACTCATGCAAGCCGTGATACCAAAAATGAAAGAAAAAAATTTTGGACGCATAGTCAATATAACTTCAGCAATGGTTAAAAATCCTCATTTAATAATGGGGCTTTCAACTTCGGCTCGTTCCGGTTTGCATGGATTATCAAAAGCTTTATCTCGAGAAGTTGCACAATACAACATAACTATAAATAACGTATTGCCAGAAAGAATTGATACCGATAGACAGACTCAAATTTTAAACTTTCAAGCAAAATTAGCGGACTCAACTTATGAAGAAGCAAAAAAAGAGCTTGAGGATACATTAACTGCAAAAAGAATGGGAACAGTAGAAGAGTTTTCTGGTATTTGTACCTTTCTTTGTTCAAAACAAGCGGCCTATATTTCTGGACAAAACATATCTGTCGATGGTGGAAATTCTACCAATCTTATTTAACGCCTAATTTTTCTTGTAGACCTTTATTTGAGGTGGTGTAACCAAAAGGCACCCGTTTTCCAGGATTAATTCTTTTGTAAGCCTCTTGAACTGCTATTGTAGTTTCATGAAACCCGCATAAGATTAAATCTAGTTTGCCAGGGTAAGTATTTATGTCTCCAACAGCAAATATACCTTCTTTATTTGTTTGGTAATTTTCAGTATCAACGGCAATTTTTTTTCCATCCAAATCTATTTCCCAATCCAAGATGGGACCAAGTTGCTTGTTCAAACCAAAGAAAAAAAGTGCTTCATCGCATTCTAAAATTTCATCTTCTTTGGTTTCAAAATGCATTAGCTCAACGCCTTCAAAAGATGAGCCTCCTTTTATGGATTTAATTACAAAAGGTATTTTTAATTCAATTTTGCCATCCTTCACCAACTCCCTCATTTGATTTTCAGTATGTTCTGCTCCTCTAAAGTCATCTCTTCTATGTACTAGGAAAATTTTCTTAGCAATTTTTGACAACTCAACTGACCAATCTAGAGCACTATCTCCACCACCGAAAATGACAATTTCTTTATCTTTGTATTTATCTTTTTCCTTAATTGCATAGTCGACACCTTTGGATAAGAATTTATCAGGGTCTTCGACTGGTGGTTTTCTGGGTTCAAAGGCACCAGCTCCTGCAGCTATAAAAACATTTTTCGTCTTAAATTCAGCATTTTCATTAGTAACAACCCTCCAGAAATTATCTGGCAGCTCTTCTAAAACATCTACTCTCTGGTTGAGATGTGTCTCATAAGAAAACGGCTTAATTTGTTCTAGTAGGGCGTCAATGTGTTCTTTTCCGGTTTGATTAGCTACCCCTGGAATATCGTAAATCGGCTTTTCCGGATAGAGTTCTATACACTGCCCACCGACCTTATCTAAGTTATCGATCAAATGACAATCCAAACCCAAAAGACCAGCTTCAAAAACTGTAAACAGTCCAACAGGACCTGCACCAATTATGACGATATCTGTTTCTATTGTTTTCGACATTAACTTACTTTCATCCCTGGCAGCGCATCAGTATCAGGACCGACCAAATAAACACCACTATCTTCATTACTGGCAGCTAAAATCATTCCTTCTGAGGTACCAAATCTCATTTCGCGAGGTTTTAAATTATTAACGCAAACTACCATTTTATTAAGCAAATTTTTGGGCTCATAATATTTCTTAATTCCGGCAAAAACAGTCTTTTTACCCAGCTCACCAAGATCTAGTTTTAATTGTACCAATTTATCAGCTTCCTCAATCTCGCTAACCTCTATTACTTTTGCAATTCTTAAATCAACTTTAAAAAAGTCATCAATTGTAATTTCATCCACTTTTACTGGCCTCTATAAGATTATCAATTTTATCGTCTTCAATCCTTTCAATTAAAGGCTTGAAAGATTGAATTTCATGATTTTTAACTGAAACCGTAATATGTTCAAAATTATCTTCAGTTAAATTCAAGTAATTTCTAATTTTAAATGCAGTTTCAGGGATTATAGGTTCTAAGCAAATATTTAATATCCTAAACAAATTCATGCCAGTACTAGAAATTTTTATAACTTCCTTGTCATTAATTTTCTCTTTAGCTAATACCCAAGGCTGATTCTGGTCGATATACTGATTTGCAGAATCTGCTAGTTTCATAATTTTTTTACAGGCATTTGAATAATCTAAATTTACATAGTCTTGGAATATCAATTTTGCTTCTTCTTTGAATTCGTCAATAAGATTTTCATCTAAATCTGAACCTACTTTATTGTTATTGGTTTTTAAAAATTTTTGGACTCTACTGGCAATATTAATAAACTTTCCTACTAAATCGGTATTAACTTTTTTTTGAAAATCTTTTAGATCAAAATCAATATCATCGATTTTATTGGTGAGTTTCGAAGCTAAATAATATCTTAGATAATCAGAATCCAATTCTTCAGAATATTGATCCGCAAGCAGAAAATTACCTTTAGATTTAGACATTTTATTTCCATTCAAAGTTAAAAAACCATGTACAAAAACATTAGACGGTTTTTTAAATTCCGCTGCATGCAATAAAGCTGGCCAAAACAAAGCATGAAAATTGAGAATATCTTTCCCTATGAAGTGATAAATTTCATGATTTGAATCCTCGCTCCAAAGATCTTTAGCAGAAGATTCATTTTCTGAATCTTTTAAAAATTTTTCTAAAGTGCCAATATAACCAATAGGCGCGTCAAGCCAAACATAAAAATATTTATCTTCAAAACCCGGTATTTTAAATCCAAAATAGGGTGCATCTCTGGATATATCCCAATCCATCAGGCCATCTTTGAACCACTCTTGAAGTTTGTTAATAACACTTTCTTGCAAAGAGGATTCGTCTATCCATTTTTTTATTTCGGCTTCTAATTTTGTTAAGGAAAAAAATAAATGTTCACTGTCTTTTATTACTGGAGGTTTTTTAGAAAAAATTGATAAGGGATTGATTAATTCGGTAGCTTCGTACTTTGCCCCGCAAACATCACAGTTATCACCATATTGATCAGGCGCATTGCATTTTGGACAATTGCCTTGAACATAACGATCGGCTAGGAATAATTTTTTATCTTCATCATAGAGTTGCTTTATATTTTGTTTTTTAATGTAGCCATTTTCTAAAGCTGTATTGTAAATAAGCTCACTGTATTTTTTATTTTCATCGCTATGCGTTTGATAATAACAATCATGACTTACTTGAAAAGCTTCTAAGGTTTTTTTATGAGCTTTCATGTATTTATCAACTAATTTTTCAGGAGAAATATCTTCTTCTTCAGCTTTCATCATTATGGGAGTACCGTGAGCATCAGAAGCACAAAGGTAAATGCAATGGTTTCCCAAAATACGCTGAGACCTAACCCAAATATCAGTTTGAATATGCTCTAGTAAGTGTCCAAAATGAAGAGGACCGTTAGCATAGGGAAGTGCACTAGTAACAATTAGTTCTTTTTTTTTCGTTGTCATAGGAATAAGCTATTACCATGGGGAGCTATCATTTTATCTCAAATGCCAAAAGTATTCTTTTGATTTTATTATTGATAACTACAGGTTGTGCAACAACGAGTAGTCTATCGGTTGATTTTAATCCTGATGATCCTTACGAAGAAAGCAATAGAAAAGTCTTTGAGTTTAATAACAAATTAGATAAATTCTTTTTAAGACCCATTACCGACTTTTATGACAAAGCTACACCTGAATTTGCTCAAACTTCAATTACGAATTTCTTTGCTAATTTGGATGATATAAGAATTTCAATTAATAACCTTTTACAAGGCAATGTAGTTGAATCCATGAGTGACATCACTCGGTTTTTCATAAATTCTATATTTGGACTTGGTGGTTTTTTTGATGTGGCCTCGGAAATGGGATTAGAAAAACACAGCGAAGACTTTGGACAAACATTAGGTAAATGGGGAGCAAAACCTGGTCCATATTTAATGCTTCCTTTTTTAGGTCCAAGTACAACTAGAGATGCTTTTACTTTTGTAGGTGATATCGCATTAGCTCCAGCTTTGTCTTTAGATGATAATGCTGCGAGATTAGGTCTCATTTCTCTCGATTTAATAAATACTTATTCAGCATTCACAGGTATTGCGGATATAGAAAGCAAAGATCAATATGCTTTTTTAAGAGATGCATACTTAGAGAGAAGAAAATACGAGGTCAATGATGGACTATCTGAGGAAGACCTGTCTCAAGATCAAGATTTTGAGGATTTCTAGCTAATCAATAAAAGCGCTATAAACCATAGATTGCATTTGCATTCTTATCGGATAGTAACCTGAAGGCATTAACTGAGTCATTAAAATACATATTAGTTCTTCTTGAGGATCTATCCAGAAAAAAGTACTAGCAGCACCACCCCAGTTATAGCTACCAACTGAGCCAGAGTTTTGAGTATCAGCTAAATCAATATTGACACCAAAGCCCAGACCAAAGCCAACACCTTTGTATCTTATTTCACTGAAACTACCTTCAGAGCCCATAGTTACCATGTCTTGATTATCAGGTAGATGATTTGAGGTCATTAATTCTATTGTTTTTCTTGATAAGAGTCTCTTTCCTTCAAAAGTTCCACCATTTAAAAGCATTTGACAAAAATTGTAATAATCTTCAGTTGTAGATACCAAACCCCCACCACCAGATAAGTGTAAAGGAGAGCTAGAATAACCACTTTTACTGTCGCCTGTATCTTGTAATCTTAGGTATTCCTTTGGAGTTCTTTCATAACATGCAGCAAATCTTTTAATTTTATTTTTAGGAACATAAAAACCAGTATCTTTCATTTTAAGAGGCTTGAATATATGTTTTGTAAAGTAATCGTCTAAAGTCATTCCACTCAAAACCTCAATCAATCTTCCACAAATATCAGTTGCTACACTATAGTTCCATTTATCTCCAGGACTGAATTCAAGAGGGAGACTCGCTATGGATTGAGAAAAATTTTCTAGATCAAGAGGGGGAAAGCTAAAGTCTGTATTGTCTCCTCGTGGACCGCTCCAGACTTTACGATAGGCATGATCGATATTTGTTCGATAGTGGAATCCATAAGTTAGACCCGCTGTATGGGTTAATAGATCTCTGATGGAAATTTCTCTGTCAGCAGGGCGAGTCATGAAATGAGGATAACTTCCAGAGACAAAAACTTTAGGATTCTTAAATTCTGGTAAAAATTTTCCAACTGGATCCGCTAATTGAAAAAGACCTTTTTCAAACAGTTGCATCAAGGCAACACTAGTTATGGGTTTGGTCATTGAGTAAATTCTGAAAATAGTATCTTTTTCAATTTTTTTATTATTCTCAACATCTCTTAATCCAGTAGATTCGAAATGTATTACTTTTCCTTTTCTTGCAATTAAAGTTTGAATGCCGGCTAATTTGCCATTTTTGACATATTTTTCTTTGAAGAAATTTTCCATCGCCATTAATTTATCTTTGGAAAGACCTAATTTACCTGGATTGATAGTTTTCATATTTGTTCCTTTGCTGAAAGTTTTGCTTTAATAAAATCAGAATGAGCTACATAAATTAAATTGGATACTTTTCTGATTATATGTTCTTCATACTTATCTATATTCCCATCTGCATATGCAATTTTCCACATTGATTCTATGAGCTTTACTCTCTCAGCTGCATCTAAATTATCATTTATATCGCGAGTAAATTCATATAGTGAATTTGAATCTTCTACATTTTCTTTAGCAAGATTTATTAGTTCATCTATTTCATCTTCATTAATCTGAAAGTCCTTTTGCAAAGTATTCTTCAATGCCATCAACTCAGATTCATCAAGAATCTCATCTGCCATACTTGTTTCTAGAAGAAGAGCAATACAAGCTTTAGTTGACGTTTTATCATCTATGGAAGGATCTTCAGTTTCCTCGGTTTGAAAAATTTTCTTAAAGAAATTCATGCTGCTTGATTTTCATTTGCCAATAAAATATTTTTTAACTCACCTTTAATTTTGTCATTTTTTTCATCACTCAACAAAAGAAGTCTAGATTTTTTTGCATTATTTAAACCTTTAAATAAATTTAACATATGAAATTTAGTCTTAATTTCATCTTTAAAATCTAATGTGTCTATATAGTCAAACATTTCATTAATGACAGATATCAATGAGTTATTTGTTTCTGTGGAATTGTAAAAAATACGATCCACATCAAATAATTTGAAGGGCAAGTCATAAGCAGACCTACCGACCATGATGCCATCCAATTTTTGAAATTTATCTTTTGCTACTTTGAAATCTTCTATACCTCCGTTAACGACTATATTCAGATGTTTGAAGTCTTTTTTGATTTGAAAAACTCGTTCATAGTTTAAAGGAGGTATTGTTCTATTTTCTTTAGGATCGAGTCCCTTTAAGAGAGCGATTCTTGCATGCACATAAAAAGTATTTACACCGATTTTAGATAATTCTTCTATGAAATAATCCAATCCCTCATTGATGTTGGAGTCATCAACTCCTAATCTAATTTTTACCGAAACTTCTTTTGATGAAACCTTGATCATTTCAGATAAACAGTTTTTAACCAGATTTACATCCTTCATTAAAACTGCACCAAAATTTCCTGATTGAACTTTAGAGCTAGGGCACCCTAAATTTAAATTTATCTCAGAATAATTAAAATCATTAGCTATTAGAGTAGCTTTTTTTAGCTCTTTTGGACAACTTCCTCCGACTTGCAAAACAGTAGCATTTGAAATATCGGAATTGTTTAAAAACCTTTCAGGATCATTTCTATTTATTGCATTGGCATGAATCATCTCGGTAAAAAGGGTGGCTTTTTTGGATAATAAACCACATAGATATCTGAAATGACGGTCTGTCCGTCTCATCATTGGAGCAATGCAGAAAGATCTATCCATTAGAGAAAATAAATTACAGAGAGAACCCCAACTATAGATAAAACAATAGTGTAGGGTAATGCCATCAAAACCATTCTTAAATATGAAAGTCCTAAAAGAGGTGCGACAGAAGAGGTTAGAAGAAATAAAAATGCAGCTTGCCCATTGGGAGTTGCAACACTAGGCAAATTAGTTCCACTATTGATTGCAATCGCTAACAAATCAAATTGTTCTCTTCCTATTGCGCCACTGTCTAAGGCAGCTTTTACTTCGCTGATATAAATGGTAGCAACAAAAACATTATCACTGATCATCGACAAAACACCATTCACCATGAAAAATACTGGGATTTGAATTTCTTGTTTAAGACTTAAGACATAACTAATTACAGGGGTAAATAAATGTTGGTCATGAATAACTGCAACGACGGCAAAAAATACGACCAATAGAGCGGTAAAAGGAAGAGCTTCTTCAAAAGCTTTTCCTAGTTTCGGCTCTTCTATTACTCCATTAAATGCAGTGAGTAATACAATGATCATCAAACCAATCAAGCCGACGGCTGCAAGTCCAAAAGCTAGAGAAAAAACAAGTACCAAAGCAACAATTGCTTGAGTAACGATTTTCATATTTTGAGAATCAGTTCTTTCTAAAGATTCTTGTTTATCAAAATCATAGAGTATTTGCCTGATATGACTAGGAAGTTGAACGCCAAAAGAAAACAAAGAAAATCTTTCTATGAGATAACAAGTAATTAAGCCTGATATAAAGACAGGAAAAGAAATCGGCAACATTTTCAAAAAGAACTCTATGAATGACCAATCTGCAACACTTGCAATCAATAAATTCTGAGGCTCACCAACAGTAGTTGCAACTCCTCCCAAGGCAGTTCCAACAGCACCATGCATTAAGAGGTTTCTAAGAAAACCTTTGAAAGTTTGAAATTCTTCAGAGTTCTCAGAAAAAGATTCTTCCTTTGAGGCAACACTTTTATAGACGTGATAAAAACCTGCAGCTACTGCAATCAAAACAGCCATCACTGTTAATGCATCTAAAAAGGCAGACAAAAACGCTGCAGCGAATACAAAGAGCAAACACAAAAGCCTTTTATTTTTGATATTAATAAGAAGCTTGGTAAAGATATACAAAAGGAAGTCTTTCATAAAATAAATACCAGCTACCATGAATACCAAAAGAAGAATTACTTTTAAATTTGCTTCAACTTCATAATAAATTTGTCCGGTATTCGTTAGACCCATCAAAATCGACTCTAAAGCAATCAAGCCTCCAGGTTGCAGGGGATAGCACTTGATTGCCATTGCTAAAGTAAAGATAAACTCTCCTAAGATAATCCATCCAAGAATAAATCCTGCAGGCAAACTCATAGCATCGAATAAAATGTATATAATCGGATTTACAATCAAAAAAGAAATGATTGTGTTTTTATACCAATTAGGAGCAGCTCCCAAAAAATTATAATAAATCGAACTTATCATGGAGATTAAACTTGTTTACCTTTGAACCTGCAAATTATATAGAAAATGAACCTAAAGATTCAGTTTTCTTTGTTATATTTGATCAAAGCATCCTATCTTTTTCAAATGAGAATTTCATCAGACCTCTTACACAAGATGAATTGACTTGGTCTTACATCGAGGAAAAAGAAAGACATTTTCTAGGATATCTAAATAAACAACCCTGTTTTGTGATTCTTGCTGAAAAAAATCAGTGTGAATTGGAACACTCAATTTTTATCGATATGCGTTCTGCTTTAGGCAGGATGCCTGATCAATTATTTGATGTCATTGCTAGATCGATTCAAATCATAAACTGGTCGAAAGACCATAAATTTTGTGGAGCATGTGGCGATGTATTGGAAAGACACCCTCAGGAAAGGGCTTATCATAAAAAAGATTGTATTCAATGCAAAGGACAACTTGTGTATCCAAGAATTTCCCCTTGTGTAATTACTTTGATATACAGAGAAAAAGAGTTTTTACTTGCGCACAATAAAAATTTTCCCCCAAATTTTTATAGCACTCTAGCTGGTTTTATAGAGCCTGGAGAATCTGTAGAAAGTGCATTGAAAAGGGAGGTCAAAGAAGAAGTAAATATCAATATTAAAAATTTAGAATATTTTTCTAGCCAGGCGTGGCCATTTCCAAGTCAATTAATGTTGGGCTTTTATGCTGAATATGATTCTGGAGAATTAAAACCCGATGGAGAGGAAATTGACGATGCCCAATGGTTTACCATAGAAAACATGCCAAAAAATATTCCACCAGCAAATATTTCAATTTCTGGGAAGTTGATAGAAAACTTTATTAATAAGTCTTAATTTATTTATTTCTCGGATCGTTTGCTGCTCTTTCTACAGTTTTCTTTTCTTCTGCAACTTCTTTTTTAACTTCCACTTCTTTTTCTTTCTTAGGCCTACTCAATTTCTTAGGCTTTGGAACAGCTTCATTTTTGATAATGTTTTCTTTTTCTTGAGACGATCCAGTTTCAGCTATCTCTTTAGGTTTAGATGTTCTAGAGCTATCAGATTTTGGCTTTCTAGCAACTCTATTTTGTTTATCTTCTGGAGAATTTTGAGATTTTCTCTGTTTAGAATTTGTCTTTTTATTATCCTTAAATTTATTAGAATTTGGTTTATTTTTACTATCAAACCTATTTCTATTTTTCTGATACGGTTTTTTACCTTGATTCTTAGAATATTTAGATCTTTTATTGGATTTTTGAGATTTATTCTTTGGCCTCTCACTCTTAAAAAGTTCTAAGATTCTTTTGAATAAAGATTTTTTTGGTCTGCGCGATCTTTTAATGTCTAAAAGAGGTTTTTCTTCAGAAGTTTTCTTCTTACTTTTCTTTTCAAAATGATCAGCAACAGAAATACTCGATCTATTTTTTTCAGGATCAATTACCTTTCCATCTTTTATTCTTATGACTTCAAATCTGGAGTCGGGTCTGGTTGCATCAGAAATCACAACAAGTTTTACATTGCTCCTAGCTTCTATATCATTCAAACGAACTCTTCTTTCATTTAGAAGTAATGCTGACATATCAGGAGATACAATTGCCCTTACTTCACTAGTTTTTTCTTTACTGGATTCTTCTTCAAGCAATCTAAGAACTGCAGTAGAAAGTGTATTGATATCTTGAGTCCATCTTTCTTTTAAAGACGATCTTAGTCTTTGCCTTGATAGTTCAAGCAATCCAAATCTAGAAATACGTCCAATTTGTACCCTGGCTCTATCTTCAGAAAGTGCTTCTCTCATAGCATCTTCTACAGCGCGCTTATTTTCAAGTTTCATCATATCGATGAAATCAATTACAACCAATCCACCAATATCTCTAAGCCTCAATTGCCTTCCAATTTCCTCGCATGCTTCTATATTAGTTTTAACCGCAGTTTCTTCAATATCCTTGCCGGAAGTAGCTTGAGAGGAGTTGATATCTATTGCAACTAGTGCCTCCGCATCATCTATAACAATTGACCCCCCAGATGTAAGTTTTACTTCTCTTTGATATGCAGTCTCAATTTGAGATTCAATTTGATATCGGGTGAAAAGAGGGAGAGTATTTTCATACTTATTGAGGATTTTAGCTTGATCAGGCATTACTCGTTCAACGAATTCAGATGCCTCTCCAAAGGCTTCTTCAGTATCAACCCAGATTTCTTCTATATCTTCTTTTAAATAATCTCTTAAAGCTCTGATAATGATATCGCTTTCTTTGAAAATCAAGATCGGGCTATTCTTTAAGGTATTTGCTTCGCTAATACCTTCCCAAACTCTTTGAAGGTACTCTAAATCCCATTTAAGATCTTCTAGATCTTTTCCTTCTCCGGCAGTTCTTACAATTAAACCCATAGAATCGGGAACATTCAAAGACGCAATTCTCTCTTTAAGTTTATCTCTCTCTTTGCCTTCTAACCTTCTAGAGATTCCTGCAGCTTTTGGGTTATTAGGCATTAAGACTAAATATCTTCCTGCTAGACTTATATTCGTTGTTAGAGCTGCTCCTTTATTGCCTCGTTCATCTTTTTCAACTTGAATAAGAATTTCTTGGTCTTTTTTTAGACAATCTGAAACGGATAGTCTTGAATTTCGATTATGTTTTTCAGGATAAAATTGAGGAGAGATTTCTTTGAAAGGTAAAAAACCGTGTCTTTCTGCCCCATAGTTTACAAAAGCAGCTCCTAGACTTGGTTCAATTCTACTAACTTTTCCTTTATATATGTTCCCTTTTCTACGGATTTCACTGATATTCTCAATATCTAAATCGTATAAAAGATTACCTTCTGTTATTGCAACTCTTAGTTCTTCCGGCTGAGTAGCATTGATAAGCATTCTTTTCATAGTTTCACCTCATGAAAGTGCTTAAATATAAAATGTAATACCTTCTATAGAAGGCTTTATTGGAAATAAATTTTAGGTTTTACGCCCTAGCTACCTAACTTTATTAAATTCTTATATTTAAACTAAATTAAAATTCTTGCCCTAAAATATTATTAATAAGGGACTTTGGAGCGTATTCTAGAGAAAATATTTGAAGAAATCTAAATTATTTATGCCTGAAGTCAAAAAAATAACTATTGATGAAAATATATCCGGACAAAGGTTGGATAATTTTTTATTGAATCAATTAAAAGGGGTTCCAAAATCTAAGATTTATTCAATCATCAGAAAGGGTGAAATTAGAATTAATAGCAAAAGAAAAAAACCTTCATATAAGTTAGTAAGTGGAGATCAGGTTAGAGTCCCGCCTATAAAGGTTCCAATAAGAGAAAATAAATTCATTCCTACCAATATTATTGCTTTGCTAAGAGATTCAGTCGTAGAGGAAAATGATGATTACATTGTATTAAACAAACCTGAGGGCATTGCCTCGCATGGCGGAAGCGGGATATCAATTGGTGTAATAGAAACGATAAGAAATTTTGGTAAAGCTTACAGAAATGCAAAATTGGTTCATAGATTAGATAAAGATACATCAGGTTGTCAGATAATTGCTAAAAACAATAAATTTTTAAGACGTTGTAACAAGTTAATTTCAGAAAGAAAAATCCAAAAAACTTATCAAGCTATCATTCATGGAAAGTGGATTCATGAAGATGGGCTTTATGAAATGAATATTAAAAAAAATATACTTATTGGAAAAGAAAGGATGGTAAGGATTTCAGAAGGAGGAAAAATTGCTAAAACCTATTTTAAAGCAATTGAATCATCAAACAAATATTCACTCATCCAATGTGAATTGATTACTGGGAGAACACACCAATTGAGAGTTCATCTTTCAGAGTTAGGTTTTCCAATTGTAGGGGATAAGAAGTACGGAACAAAAGAATCCAATCTTCCTAAACATTCGGACAATAAAAGAAGAATGTACCTTCATGCTAACTCATTCATTTCAAAAGATTTGAATATTCATGTTAGCGTGAAATTACCCAAAGAGTTTAAAAAAATACTTAAAAATGATGAATAAATATTAAAATTGCCCTAGAATTCGAATCTAAATTATGGCTGTACAAAAAAGTAAGGTATCCAGAGCAAGAAGGGGCGCAAGACGCTCTCATAATGCTCTAAAAAAAGAAGCGCTTTCGTTAGATCCGGTAACTGGTGAAAAGCATCTTAGGCATCATATGACAAAGGATGGCTTCTTTAAAGGTAGAAAAATTCTGGATCTAAAAACAAAGGAAGATTCGACAGAAGACTCTCCTAGTTAGTTTGTGTCAAAAAAAACTGTTTTAATCACTGGAGCTTCTAGAGGAATAGGCAAAGCTATTCTTGAATCCTTTAATAACGAGTATTTTATTGTAGGAACTGGAACTTCTGAATCTAGTGTTCAAAGTATTTTAGAAAATATCAATTCAATGAATATTGAAGGAGATTCATTTAAATTAGACCTAGGCGATAGAGATTCTATTAAAGAATTAACCTCTTTATTGGATTCGAAAGAAATTTACCCAGATATATTGATCAACAATGCAGGAATAACCAGAGATAATATTATGTTAAGAATGCAAGAAGACGAGTGGGATAATGTAATTGATGTCCACCTCAACGGACAATACTTACTCATTAAATCTTTTATTAAAAAAATGGTTAAAAATAGGTGGGGCAGAATAATAAATATTTCTTCTACGTCAGCTGTTCTTGGAAACAAAGGGCAGGCTAACTATGCAGCTGCAAAAGCAGGAATTGAGGCAATGTCCAGATCTCTGGCTAGAGAATTGGGTTCAAGAAATATAAATGTAAATTGTGTTGCTCCAGGTTTTATAGAAACTGATATGACGAAAGAAATTTCAGCAGGAAATGAAGATTTTTTAGCTTCTCAAATCCCATTAGGTAGATTAGGAAAACCAAATGAGATTGCTGAAGTAGTGAATTTTTTAGCCTCTGACCAAGCTAATTACATCACAGGACAGACTATTCATGTTAATGGTGGCCTTTATATGTAACTTGACTTGCACAAAATTGGTTCATTATTTTCACGATTATTTTGAAAAAATTTTTTTTAAAGGTATATAATTCACTCAATTTTTAAATAGAGGTTCATATGAGCAGTACTGAAGATAGAGTTCGTAGGATAGTTTGCGAACAATTAGGAGTTGGCGAAGAAGAAGTAACTCTTTCAGCTAGCTTTATCGATGATCTTGGAGCAGATTCATTAGATACTGTTGAATTGGTGATGGCGTTTGAAGAGGAATTTGAAATTGAAATTCCTGATGAAGAGGCAGAAAAGATAGCTACTGTTGAGGATGCAGTAAACTATATAGATTCTGCAGAATAATTCCTTTTAAATATGTCAGAGCAAAGGCGGGTTGTCGTAACTGGTCTTGGCATTGTTTCCCCACTTGGAAACGATCTTGATTCTTCTTGGTCAAACATAACAGGCGGTAAAAGCGGTGCTGGTCGCATAACAAAATTTGATCCAGCAGAATTTTCTACTACTTTTGCTGCAGAATTGAAAGGTTATGATGAAGTATCAGGACTTTCTCCGAAAGAAATTAGACGAATCGATCCATTTATTCAATATGCTCTTACTGCAACAGATCAAGCTTTAGTAGATGCTGAGTTATCTCTAGATGTTATTGATAAGACAAGAATAGGTGTTTCTATTGGTTCAGGTATAGGTGGTTTAGGCAGTATTGAAGATAATGCTCTAATTCTTAGGGACAAAGGTCCTAGAAAAATTTCTCCTTTTTTTGTACCAGGTGCAATTATCAATATGGCATCTGGAAATGTTGCAATTAAATATAATTTACAAGGGCCAAACATTTCAATTGTTTCTGCATGCTCAAGTGCAGGACATAGCATTGGTTATTCGGCAAGGACCATTTCTTATGGTGATGCAGATATTATGATTACCGGTGGAGCAGAAGCGGGAATCACTCCTTTGGGGCTAGCTGGTTTTAATGCCGCAAAAGCCCTTTCAACAAACAACGAAAATCCAGAACAGGCAAGTTGTCCTTGGGATAAGAAAAGGGATGGATTTTTGTTAGGAGAGGGTGCAGGTATTTTAATTTTAGAAGATTTAGAGTCAGCAAAAAGTAGAAAAGCTAAAATCTATGGTGAGGTTGTTGGTTTTGGACAAAGCGATGATGCATACCATATCACTGCACCTGCTGAAGATGGGAGAGGAGCTTATAATGCAATGATCAACGCTTTAAATGACTTTAAAGAAGGCCATGATAAGATCGATTATATAAATGCTCATGGTACGTCCACTCCTCTGGGAGATGTAATAGAAGCAAAAGCAATAGCAGAGATCTTCAAAGGGAGAAAAAATTTATCTGTAAGTTCTACTAAATCAATGACTGGTCACTTATTGGGAGCGGCAGGAGCAATAGAAGCTATTTTTTGTCTTTTGGCAATGAGAGATTCTGTTATCCCTCCAACAATAAATCTTAATGATCCTGATAATGAATTTGACCTCGACTTAACTCCCAATAAATCAAAAAAGAAGGAAGTTAATTTTTCTATGAGCAATTCTTTTGGTTTTGGCGGGACGAATGTATCCTTAATTTTTAAAAAACTTTAGTGAAATACTTATTCTCTTTGATATTTTCTTTGAATATCATTTTTTATATTTTTTTAATTTTCAAACCTCTGAATATTGAATCAGACTTTTCAATTAATAAGGGAGATACATTAAATGAGATTTTTACTATTTTAGAAGAAAAGAATATTTATTTACCTAAAGCGATTAAATTAATTTTTAATGTTTCAGGAAAACACAAAAAAATTTATTTAGGAAAATATAAAATTAACAATAATGAATCTTTGGCTGATATCTTCAAAAAGATTTATTTTGGGAAAATAATCTTAAAAAAATTTATTGTTCCAGAAGGGTCGAAAATAGGCGACTTATTTTCAAAAGAAATTATCAAAAGTTATTGTCAAACTTTGAATTTTCAAAATGATTGTGAATTAGAAGGATATATAAAGCCGGACATATATTTTTATGACAGACAGAGCGAATTACTCTCTATTTTAAGAAACTCCATAGAAAAGCAAACAATTGATCTAAATAATTCCTGGAAAGAGCGTAACGACAAGTTAAATAAGTTTTCAAAAAAAGAAATCTTAATTATTGCCTCGATTTTAGAAAAAGAATCATGTGCTAATGAAAGAGAAAAAATTTCAGGAGTTATCCATAATAGACTAAAAAAAAATATGCTCTTACAAATGGACTCAACAACTATATATGGCTTGCAAGACTTTAATGGTAATTTAAAGAAGAAAGATTTGAGAGATTCTTCCTTATATAATACTTACATGTACAAAGGATTACCTCCAGGTCCAATTTCTAATCCATCAAAAAACTCAATACTTGCAGCTGCTCAGCCAGAAGAACATAACTACTTGTATTTTGTAGCTAAAGATAAATGCAGTCATGAATTTTCAACTAATTATGAGGATCATCTGAAAGCAGTAAAAAAATATCAATTAAATAAATAATGTTTATTACTTTAGAAGGAAGCGAGGGAGCAGGCAAATCTACTCTGATAGAGCATTTAAAAAAATATTTTTTAAATAAAAAAATAGAATTTATTTTTACAAAAGAGCCTGGTGCTACAGCTGAGGGTGCGGAATTAAGAAAAATTCTTCTAGATAAAACGATTGAGTTAGATTCACTTTCTGAAACCTTTCTTCTTCTTGCAGACAGACTTGAGCATGTCAGAAAAATTATAAATCCAGCATTAGAAGAAAATAAAATCGTTTTATCTGACAGATACTTGGATTCAACTTATGCATACCAAGGAGCAGGAAGAGAAATTAACAAAGATGAATTAGATAGATTTATAAAGCCACTAAATTTTCCGGAACCAGATTTGACTATTTATTTGGATTTGCCTGTTGACGAAGGGCTTAAAAGAGCTCAAGGAAGAGATAAATTGGATAGATTTGAAGAAGAAGAAATAGACTTTTTTGAAAGAATCAGAAATGCCTATTTAAAGCTTGCTAAAGAAAACTCTCATCGCATATTCACGATAGACTCAACAAATAGTGAAACTAAAGTTTTTGAATTAGCAAGAGACTGTATAGAAAAAAAATTGAATGAAAGCTGATTTTTTTAATAAAGAATTTAACTCTCAGAATATTTCGCATGCCTACCTTTTTGAATGTAAGCCTTCAAAAAAATTAGACGAAGAAATAAATAATTTAATCAAAAAAATTCTTTGCGTTGATAAACAAAAAAACTTTATGTTTTGTGATTTATGCAGCTCATGCAAGTCTTTTAATGGTCATACCAATCCAGATTTTTTAGAAATATTTCCAGATGAAGATTTAAAGTCAAAAGTTATTGGCATAAAAACTCTTAGAGGAGATTCAAAGAAGAACAGAGGTGTCATTAATATAATGAGTGAAACCGCATTAATATCAGATGCAAAATTAATAAAAATTAATGATGCAGAGTTACTTAACAATGATGCTCAAGGTCATTTACTAAAAATTCTAGAAGAACCTCCAAAAAATTCATATATTTTTTTACTTTCTTCCAGGCCAGCTATATTAAAGCCAACTATTCTCAGCAGGCTAAATAGAATAAAAATCGATCCTTCATATTTTGAAAACGAAGATATAAAAAACACATTAGATCCGTTATTTTATGAAGTTTTATTTAGAGAATTTGATCTTTCTTCTATCGATGAGGTAGAAATAGAGAAACTGAAATCTATATATGCAGAAACAATTGACTCAATAGAAGAGTTCAACTTTTCAAAAATTAAAGTGCTAGATCTTTGGAATGATGATTACCTAAATTTTAGATTAAATATTTTAAAACAAAATATATTCAATATTTTATCGAATAAATTAATGGATAGCGGTTTTAAAAATGCTTCTGCAATTTCTACACTTGATCAGGAGAGACTTTTCTTATTTTTAGAAGAAATCATCTTGCTGCAAGGTATGTTAGAAAACAAGGTTTCTCTAAATAAGAAAATTCAATTAGATTCTGTCTTTGATCTTATTTGATGATTGTTTTTTATAAAAAACCAAGATGGGAAAAGAAATCAGACATACTTGTATATATATTGCGAAACTACTTGAAATTATTGCTTGCGTTTGAGAAATCTGACTCAGTTCTTCATAACTGCCTGAAATTGTAGACAAAATAGTGATGGTTAGAATTGTAATGAACCAAAAAAAACCGGCCATAAGAATACATTGAAAGAAGTTTAACTTTGCTTTCTCCCAAGAAAGATTCAAAGAATCAAGAACTGATTTATTTTCTAAAATTGCAAAATAATTCACAAATAGAAGTAATCCAGCAATCAATATTCCAGGAACTATGAATAAAAGTAGACCGATCCCAATACATAAAGTAGAAATTAAAGAAAGTATCAATACTTTTAATAAATACTGCCAAGAAATCGCGTAATAAACCAAAACATCTCTATTATTGTTTTCAATCAAATCATTAGCTATGAAAATAGCAATAATAGTTGTGAGAGGAGAAATTAAAAAGTTGTTAATCAGCAAGAGAGAAATATCAAAATTTGATATACCTTCTGATAAGCTTGATGAAGTACCAACACTTGCCAAGAAGCCAAAAAGAAAAATTAATGGGAGAATCTTAATAGTAAAATTCAATCCAAATTTTTTGTAATACTCAAATCCTTTAGATATTGCTTGAAGTGTCATAGAATTAATAAGAGGTTAATTATGATAGAAATTTGGTCTAAACCGCAATGTCCTTTTTGTGACAAAGCAGAAAATTTATGCAAACAAAAAAACTTTGAATACAAAAAGTATATGCTCGATGTGGATTTTACTAGGGAACAAATGTTCGAAAAGTTTCCTTCCGCAAGAACTTTTCCACAAATTACTGTTAATGGCGAATTAATCGGTGGCTACACTGAATTTGAAGCAAAAGTAAGATCTGAAGAATAATTGGAACTCCTAAACAGCTATATTCTTTTAGTTGATAGCTACTTCGGAAGTGCTACTTGGTTTCCTTTGCTTTTACTCTCGGTAGGTATTTTTTTTACAGTATATTTAGGCGTTCCTCAACTTAAATACTTTTCAAGGGGTTGGAAAATTTTATTTTCATCTGGTAAAGGCAATGAGGGCCAAACATCTCCTTTTCAAGCTTTAAGTACAGCCTTATCAGGGACAGTTGGAACAGGAAATATTGGTGGAGTAGCAATGGCTATTTTTATTGGAGGACCAGCAGCCTTATTCTGGATGTGGCTTACAGCTTTTCTTGGGATGACGACTAAATTTGTTGAAGTTTCCTTATCCCATGCCTATCGAGAAAAAAATAATTCTGGTGAGATTTCAGGAGGCCCGATGGTTTATATGGAAAAGGGCTTAAATATGAAATGGTTAGGCACGATATTCGCCTTTTCTCTTTTAGTAAGTACCTTTGGATCAGGAAATATGCCCCAAATTGACAACATTTCAAGCACAATTGAATCAAGTTTTGGAATTGATCCGCTTATGACTTCTTGTGTGATGAGCTTACTTGTAGCTCTTGTAATCATAGGAGGAATAAAAAGAATATCTACAATAGCAGCATCAATTGTCCCAGTGATGGCTTTCATATATCTAATAGGGGGACTGAGTGTTTTAATTTTCAATTATGAAAATATTATTCCCTCCTTTCAGATAATTATTCTCGATGTATTTGAAGGAACTTCTGTAGTTGGGGGTTTTCTAGGAGCTTCATTTTCATTAGCTTTTACATATGGGGTGGCAAGAGGCCTATATTCTAATGAAGCAGGTCAGGGATCAGCTCCCATCGCTCATGCAACTTCAAGGACCAAACATTCTGTTGAAGAAGGGTTCGTCTCAATATTAGAGCCGTTTATTGACACGATTGTAATTTGTACTCTGACTGGCTTGGTAATCCTTTCATCGGGAGTTTGGACAGAAAAATTTACAAATAACTTTGAAAGAACCTCAATGTTTGTTGTTAGTGGAACTTTAGATGAACGAAGAGACAGCAAAGAAATTTTAAATTTTTTATATGGAGAAAGTACATCTCTTAAAAGTTTTTCAGGCGATCTAAATGTCATTTCAGGTGAAATTCAAAATTCAGTAACAATTATTAACAACAGATCCATTGCTGAAAATATTTCTGTAAATAAAAATGGCATTCCTTTCACGGGAAAATTAGAAATTAAAGATTCAGAATTTGATTCTGATTTCGAGTTTGTTGGCAAATCACTAGTTAAATCTGCAGTTCTAACAAGTAAGGCATTCAATAAAGGATTTTTTGGAAGTTATGGCGAATATATAGTATCCGTAGGACTGTTATTATTCGCTTTTTCAACTGTCATCACATGGGCCTACTATGGCGATCGTTGTTCAGCTTATTTATTTGGAGAATCTTCAATAATTTATTACAGAATTCTTTATATTATTGCTTTTTTTATTGCGGGTAGTGGTTTCCTTGATACTGAAATTATTTGGAATTTTGCTTTAATTACTGTCGCAGCAAGCACACTGCCTAATTTAATTTCCATTTTTCTTTTAAGAGGCAAAATGAAAAGTCTTATTGACACCTATAACAATAAAACAAATGACTGATGTTATTGTTATTGGCGGAGGTGTAATTGGATTAAGCATAGCTCGAGAACTTTCTAGTTCTGGAATGGAGACTATTGTTCTCGAAAAAAATGAAAGAGCGGGTGATGTAACTTCATCACGTAATTCTGGAGTGATACATGCAGGTATTTACTATCCAGAGAATTTTTTAAAAACAAAACTTTGTGTTGAAGGGAACAGACTGATTTACGAGTACGCTAAAGAAAAAAACATTAACCATAAAAAATATGGAAAATTCATTATTGCATCAAATAAAAAAGAACTTTCAAATCTAGAAAAAATTTTAACTCAAGGAAAAAAAAATAATGTTGAAATAAGCATGGTTGAAAATGACAAAGTTCTAAAAAACAACCCAGGGTTAATATTTTATAAAGCACTTTATTCTCCAAATTCAGGAGTAATTGATGTACCAGAATATGTCACTGCTTTAGAAGGGGATATCCAACATTTTGGCGGTCTAATTTCTTTAAGAACATCTTTTTTATCTGCAAAAAGAAAAGACAGTAAGTTTATAGTTGCCTGTTCAGCGGAAGATGAATTTGAAATAGATTGCAAGTTTTTAATTAATTGCAGTGGATTAAGCAACGAATCAACTCTTGCAAATATAAAATCTTTTCCAAAAGATAAAATTTATAGAAATTATTTTGCAAAAGGTCATTATTTTAAATATTCAGGAAAAGCTCCTTTTTCAAACTTAATTTATCCAGTATCAGGCCAACATAGCCTGGGAATTCATGTAGGTTTTGATCTTGCTGGCGGAATGAGATTCGGACCAGATGTAGAGTTTGTAAAAGAAATTGACTATAGTTTCAATGAATCTTTGAAAAGTAAATTTATTGAATCTATTTCTCAGTATTGGCCTGATATCAATCCTTCAAAACTTCATCCAGACTATACTGGTATAAGACCAAAGATAACCAAACCTAATCAAACTATGAGAGATTTTAGTATTCAAACCTTTAATGATCATGGAATTAAAAATCTTATAAATTTACAAGGAATAGAAAGTCCAGGTCTGACATCGTCATTGGCTATAGGAAAACTTATTAAGAATCTTTTGTAGAAAGAGTTTTTAAAAATCCTAATTCCTCGGCAGTCTCTTGTAAAGATGCAAGCCTTCCACTTTTTCCGGCATGTCCTCCAATCAAGTTCATTTTTAGCAGAATAGGATTATCAGAAGTACTATGCTCTCTGAGTTTTGGAACATATTTTGCCGGCTCATAATATTGAACTTGGGAATCATACAAACTAGAAGTTACTAAGACCGAAGGGTAGGGCTTAAAATCTATATTGTCATAAGGAGAGTATCTTTTGATATAGAAATACTCTTTTTTATTATTTGGGTTGCCCCATTCTTTATATTCAAATGTCGTTAAAGGTATGCTTTCATCCGACATTGTTGTTAGCACATCAACAAAAGGCACTGCAGAGACTATGCCTTTATACAATTGAGGCTCTAAGTTAATTATCACCCCCATAAGAAGTCCTCCTGCACTTCCTCCCATTGCAAAAGTGTTATTCCTATTGCCTATGTTTTTGCTGTGTAGTTTTTTTGTACAATCAATAAAATCATAAAAGGTATTCATTTTATTCGTCATTCTGCCTTGGTCATACCAGTCTTTACCTAAGTCTTGACCGCCTCTTATGTGAGCTATTGCAAAAATGAAACCTTGCTCTATTAAAGGCATAAAGGCTAATTTAAAAGAAGGCTCTATCACTAACCCATATGATCCATAACCATATTGCAATAAAGGTGCTTGCTTCAAATTAATTCCTTTTTTATACATTAAAGAAACAGGAACTTTAGTACCATCTCTGGAAGTTATAAAAACTCTTTTAGTTTCATATTCATTTTGCTTAAGATTTAAAACTTTTTGACTCCAGATTTTTTTTCTTTTTTTTGTATATAAATCTTGAGAATAAATAGAGGAGGGAGTTTTTAAACTTGAAAATATAAAACAGAAGCTAGAAGCCTTATAATTATTATTGTTAGTTAAGCTAACTGTATAGACTTCATCTTTTAATTCTATGTATGTTTTCTTTTTGGTTTTTCTATTTACCTGTATCAAGCAAGGCAAGCCATTTTTCCTAGTTTGCAGTAATACGAAATCTTTAAAACATAAGAAATCCTCTATTAATTCATTTTTTTTGTGATTAACAAAAATCTTCCAATTAACTTTTGAAGTGTTATTTGAATCAGTTTTATAAAGAGCATAATTTTTTTTATTATTCTCATTACTAAGAATAAAGAAAAATTTTGGAGTGTCATCAATATAATATTTATGCTTATTTTTTCTTTTAAGAAAACACTTTAAATTAAAACTTTCATTTTCAAGATCAAGAATCCATGTCTCATTTGATTCTGTTTTAGATGCTTGCAAAAAAAGGTATCTTTTGGTTCTGCTTAAAGAAATACTTAAATTAAATTGATTGTCCTCTTCTTTGTAAATTAGTTTATCTTTTTTATGCTTAGTTCCTATTTCATGAAAAAATAATGAATTGGTGACTAATGTTGTTGGATCTTTTTTTAAATAAAAGTACCCACTAGATTTTTTGTTCCAGATTAAACTTCCGGTGGATGGAATCTTATTTTTTTCTACGATTTTATTCTTTGTTAAATCCTTAATCACAATATGAAAATCTCTTCTGCCGTTTATATCTTCGCAATAAGCTAAATATTTATGGTTTCTGGATGGGAAAACAGACGATATCTCATAATATTTTTTATTTTTAGCAAGTTGATTTACATCAAGAATCAACTTTTTCTTCTTATTCTTGATTTGGTAATACTTATTGTATTCTGTTGAAATAGATGTTTGAAAATAGTAGCTAACGCCATCAATATTTGTTTCAACACTTTTTTCGGATTTTGGTAAAAACTCTTTATATCTTTCAAAAATTTTTTTTGAATTTACTTTATTATCTTTAAACCACTGATCCGTATATTTATTTTCCTGTTTTAGATAACTTAATATTTTTTTATTCTTTCTTTTATCGTCTCTAAGCCAGTAGTAGTAATCAATTCTTTCATCACCATGGTTGGCTAGTTTTTTTGTTATTTTTTTTGGTTTAGGAGGGATTTTCATCTAAAATCACCGAAAAATCGTCTTTGGTATTTATAAATCATGTCTGGCAAGGGTAGTGAGAACAATAATTCTTTCAACGAAGAGAATATTATTAATGATCAAATTGACTTATCTAGTCTTCTTTCAATTCTTTTAGATAATTTTAACCTCCTTATTTCTACTTTTCTAGTTGGGTTTTTTCTTGCCTTTATTATTTATATAACTTCAGAAAATATTTTTAGTTCAAAATCACTGATTGAAATTCAACAAGAACAAAATATGTTCGGAACTAATATTCCTGGAATGGGCAATCGCAATCAAAATTCCCTTCAAGCAGAGGTTGCTATTTATAAATCAGCTTACACAATTGATGATGTTGTTAGTACTCTCTTAACTAATGAGGAAATAGAAAAGGATGTGATTCCATCTGCCAGTACTATTAGGTCTAACTTAACCGTATCTTCCAGTGGAAATTCATTAATTACAATAATTTTTAATCATTCTGATCAGAAATTAACAGAGGAAATCTTAAACCTTCTTAATAATGAATATATAAAAGATAGAAGAGACTTTAGAAAAAGATCTACTGCGGCAGGAAGAAATTTTATTAAAAACGAAATACCCAAAATTAAAACATCACTAAAAGAAGCAGAAGATAATCTCAATAATTTTAAAATTTCTAAAAATGATTCTGGACTTATATTTGAATCAGAAAATAGAAATTCTGAATTAAGCAGCTTATATGAATCAATAAAAGAAATAGAGTTTAAAGAGTTGGAGCTAAAAGAATTTTATAAATCTACTCACCCAATTTATCTAACACTAACAGAACAGAAAAGATTCTTGCAAAATAAAATAGATACCATAGAAGATGATTTACCAAACATCCCTAATACCCAAAGAAAGCTAGAAAATCTCAAAAGAGAGGTTGTTATTTACTCTGATGTTCTTAATGATCTTTCAGCTCAGGAAATAAATTTAGCTATGGCAGAAGCATCTAGCATAAGTAATGTAAGAGTTATTAATCAAGCTAGTAAAGCTGTAAAAATACAACCAACTTATTATGTTTTTTCGATTCCTTTTGCACTGATAATTTTTATATATTTGATTCAGACAATAAGACATTTTCTAGGAGATAGAATTACTAATTATGATGCTTTAATTGACTTTGTAGATAAAAAAAATATTCTTGGAGAGCTACCTCTTTATAAGAAAGGATTAACAGGAATAGAAGATTCTTCATTCGCTTTGGCGGAAGAATTGATGAATAAAATATCTTATGAAATTATTCAATCAGAAGACAAACTTTCTTCAATTGCAATTGTTGGTTCAAAAAAGGGAGTTGGAAAAACAGAAATATCAGAAAAACTTTTTTATAAACTAACATCAATGGGTAAAAAAGTTTGTCTTTTAGACCTCGATTACAAAAAAAGAGACTTAACATTAAAATCAATTAACCCCAAAAACAGCCCTAAGAGTTTTAAGGAGTTTTATCAAGACATCGATAATTATAGATTTGAACAAAGTCTGTTTATCCCGTCTTTTGAAGTTGAGAATTCAGTTGAATTCTTTATGTCGGAAGAATTTAAATCAGAATTAGAAAAGCTAAAAGAAGATTACGATATATTGCTATGCGACACTCCTCCTTGGGGCTTATTCGTTGATGCTAAGATTGTATCTCAATACTTCGATTCTTCTTTGTATGTTGTTGGTAATAAAATGTCTACTTTCAAAGATATTATTCTTTTTAATAAAGATATTGACTCAATAGATAAAAAAATTGACGTAAGATATTTTTATAATAAATTTGATATTTTCTTTAATTTTCTTTGGTATTCCTATAATTATCCCAATTATTCCGATAATTACTATTATGAATATTCAGGATATAGAAATACTAAAAAATTCCTTTTTCAGCGTATTTTTGATAAATTGCGCATGTTTTTTGATGATTTAAGAAAAAAAAGGACGAAATGAGACTTATGTTTATTGCAAAGAGGGCTTCAATAATCTTTGGCCTATTCGTTTTCTTGGTTTCTTGTTCAATCGGAACGCACTTTAAACCTACCCAAGTTAAGTCTTTTAAGGGCGTTGTAATTCCTGAGTTATCATCAGAACCCATATTTATAGAGACAGTTTCTAAAGATCTTATTTCAAGTGAATCGAGAAAAACTCCACTTAACTTGCCATTATCACTTCTAAATTATGAGCCTTCATCTTATAAAGTTGGAATAGGGGATGTGCTTTTTATTTATGTTTACGGAGAAACAGAGAGGCTTTCGGCATCTTTAGCTAGAGGGGCGGCTATCAATCCAGTTTTTGAAAAAAAAGTTAGAGATGATGGAACTATATTTTATCCCAATGCTGGAATTATAGATGTAAAAGGAAAATCAATTGAAGAAATCAGACTAACATTAACTGATAAATTATCAGATGTTTTAAATAATCCACAAGTCGATGTATCTGTTTCTGAATTCAATTCTCAAAGAATTGTTGTTTCAGGAAATTTTAATAATGTTGGTACGGTTCCTGTAACTCTAAATCCAGTTACGTTAAACGAGGTAGTGGCAAATGCAAACCCTTTTGGAGTGGGTGGAACCCTTTCGAATGGGGATCTTACCTCCTTAAAACTCTCTCGCGATGGAGTTACTTATGATATTGATTTTGAGTATCTTTCAAGGACATCTTTAATCCAAAACTACATTTATTTAAAGGATAAAGATGTTATCTTTTTACCTGATAACTCATTAAGTCAGGTCCATGTATTAGGAGAAGCTAATTCACCTACATCAATAACCTTAAGAAGAAAAAATATTTCTTTATCTCATGCATTGGCAAGTTCTCAAGGCTTAAACCAATCCACCTCAAGAGGTAAAGAAGTTTATATTTTTAGGCCAAAAGATTATGAAGGTAAGCCAAGAATTTTTAAATCAAATATCTCGTCACCTACAGGATACCTATTAGCCAGTGATTTTTTACTTCAAGCAGAGGATATTGTTTTTATCGGTACTTCAGGAGTTACTTCATGGTCTAGATTTATCAGTCAACTTCTTCCATTTACGACCTTTATTAATCAGGCTGAAGATACAGATTTGATAACTAACTAATTAGAAACTTTTTTGAAATTAGCTCTCTTTTTTCTATTTTTCTTCTCTAAATTCCTTTTTGCAAATATATCTTTAGAAGATTTAGATTTCTTTAGGAAAATATCTGATTTAAATTCAACTTCAATTATTTCTTCAGGTACAAAACACTGTGAGAATTTTTTTAAGGAGAATAGAATTTATAAAGCTAATCAAGATAACTCCTTAACAAACTCTTTTTCTTGTAAATTTTCTTATAAAAGAAATAGGTTTTATATATATATGCTTGCCAATACAAAAGATCAAAATAAATCTGTTCGAGAAAATTGCATGGAAATTATAAACAATTGGCCTGAAATAATAGATCATCTGGATAAGAATTTTTATTTAGGAAGAAAAACTTATTTAAATGGGTTTTTTGTTGATAATATTTTTAATGATCAAGTTTTAAACTTTTCCAATATATATGAATACGATACTGAAGAAAAAAGAAATAAGATTAATAAATTCATAATTGATAATAGAGAGAATTTTACATCTGATGATGATAAAAATAACATTATGTTAAATTCAGAAATTTATAAACTAGAGAAAATTTATAAAAAAATTATAAATAATGAGGATACTAATTTAGATAAATTAATTAATTATCAAATCAATGAAATAACTAGGTATAAAATATTTATTAATGATCTAATTAATTTTGAATCTCGTAGTTGCAATTGGAAACCTGGCAAAGGTTTAACTCCATATGTGAAAAGAGAAAAATTTAGTGAATTTGAAAAGTCTTAGGAGAAGTTAAATGGGAACTATAGTGGAAGCAAATGATATAGATATTTGGTATGAAGAATTCGGTGATAAAAATAAAGAAACAATTCTTCTTATAATGGGAGCTAATGCTAATTGCATGCAATGGGATCAAGAGTTTATTGATCATTTAGTTGCAAACGATTTTCATGTAGTTAGATTTGATAACAGAGATGTTGGTAAAACTACATGGTTTGGAAAGGAACCTGCTTTTAATAAAATTTTGAAAATTCTTCCTAATTTTCTATTAAAAATGATAGTGAATAGCATTTTTGGTTTGGCTGTTGATGAAAAAGGAAGATTTAAGTTTAGCGAATCTACCTCAATACAATATGATTTATCAGATATGGCCAAAGATGCTGTATCACTAATGGATGCTTTAAAAATTGAAAAAGCACATATCATTGGAGCTTCAATGGGTGGAATGATTACACAGATCATCGCCTTAGACTATCCAGAAAAAGTTTTGAGCATTACTCCCATCATGACTTCTCCAGGAATACAAAATGCTTCATTATCTGGGCCAACCAAAGAATTGATTGAGGCTATGAAAAAGTCTTTTGTATTTAACCTTAAAGGCAGAATAGAAGATGGGGTTGTTGAAATTTATCGCCAACTTACTGGGTCGCGTTTTCCTTTTAATGAACAAGAGTTTAGAGATAAGTTAAAGCCAGTTATTGCGCATGGAAATAATCCTTTCGCTCTTCATGGAGCTGCAGTTGGAGCAAGTCCAGATAGAACCAGTCGACTTCACGAAATTAAAGTTCCTGCGCTAATTATTCATGGAACAGAAGATGCTATCCTGCCCTTAGATCATGGCATTGCTTTAGCAGATGGCATAAAAGACTCGAAAAGAATGATTATGGAAGGTGTGGGGCATGAAATTCCTGAAGAGTTAGTGCCAGAAATAATTAAAGAAATTGTTGAGAATATTAGAAGAGTTTCTTGAAGCTAACTTAAATAATTTTTTGTATTTAATGTAAAAATTTCTTTGATTTGTTTTTCATCTAATCCTTGAACAACTTTGAGTCTTAAAAAAAACATAAAAGACATACATTCAAATATAATTTCTCTTTCTGATTTCTTTTTTTCTTGAATCTCAGGGAGAATGGAATAAACAAAATTTCTTAAAATTTGATTCCAAGAAAACATATTTTTTCTTAAATTTTTGTCTCTCCAGATATTGCGAAGATTCCAACGGATAATATTTTGATTTTTTACGTAGAGTTTAATAAGAATAGAGGAAACATTTTCAATTCTATTTTCTAAGTTATCCGTTTTATTTATTAAAGAAAAGGCATTGGTAAATTCTTCGCCAAGTTTTTGATCTAAACTTTCTTGCAGCGTTTCTTGATCTTTGAAATGACGAAAAATTGTTCTAGTTCCTATATTTGCTTCTTTTGCAATAGAATTAAAGGACATGTTATCTATGTTGCCCTTACGGGCAATTTTTATAGCAGTATTCAAAATGTGATCTGAAGTAGACTCACTTCTTAATTTTCTTCCGTCTTTTTTTAGCTTATTCATATGAATATGACAGTAGCGCTGTCATAAGTTATTGACACACATACTGTCATATTCTATATTCAATTTATATTTTTAAGCAAGGAGGAATATTAAGTGAAGTCAATTCTAGGTTTCTTTATTTTCTTAATAGTTAATTTTTTTATTTCCACAAATATTTTTGGAGATGAGATTAAAGAGGGCGTTTTAAGAACTCCAGATGAAAGATTTGAAAATCTGAAAGATTATCCTTTTAAACCCAATTATATGATGATTGATGGTTTGAGAATTCATTATCTTGATGAAGGCCCAAGAGATGCGGATCCAATATTTCTGCTTCACGGTGAACCTGCCTGGAGTTATTTGTTTAGAAAAATGATACCTGTATTAACTGCGCAAGGACATAGAGTAATTGTTCCAGACTGTGTTGGTTTTGGTAAATCAGATAAGTTTATTTCAAAATATGACTATTCTTACAAGCATCATGTTGAGGTCATGAAGGAATTAGTCCAAAAACTTAATCTTCAGAATGCAACTTTCTTTGGTCAAGATTGGGGTGGTTTAGTAGGTTTAAGAGTAGTCGCTGAGTTACCGGATCGCTTTGACAACGTTGTCGTATCCAATACAGGAATGGTTGCTCGATCTGGCATATCAGCTTGGCTATTTGAAAAATTTGTTCAATTCAGGGTTTGGTGGATCGGACCGATTACTTTCGAAGAGTTAATGTCCATAGCCAAAGAAGCATTGACAGTTGAAAATCCTTCTGCCTCTACAGGAATTTCAATGTTTAGTAATTGGATAGCATATTCATATTATGCAGATGATATGAATATTCCTGGAATCATTAAAAATTTTGGCGGAATAGATTTATCAGAAGAGGAAGCTTATGCTTATGAAGCTCCTTATCCCTCGGGTTTATATAAAGCAGGAGCGCATGTTTGGCCTTATCTTATTCCAACTCAACTTCAAGAAAATGAAAAATTATGGAAAGAAGTGTATGAAAAATGGGATAAACCTTTCCTAGTAGCTTTTGGAGAAAATGAAAGAATTACTCTTCCAATGAAGGCTGTTTTTCTAGAACGTATTCCAAACCCAACTGTTATAACTTTAGGAGGCGCAAGTCATTTTGTGCAGGAAGAAGTTGGTCCCGAGCTCGCGCAAATCATTAGTGATTTTATTCAAGGAAAGCCAGTAGCGGATTTACCACCTAAAAATTGAAAATTTCTGTAAATAGCTAAAGGATTAACAAACCAGATCTCCTTTCTTTAATAAAAATGATATAAATTTGGTAAGATAATTTTTCGATTTTAGGAGTATTCTCATGACAGACTCAATAAAGCTTATAGGGAATGTAGCATCACCATATACCAGGAAGATGATTGCTTATCTAAGATATAAGAGAATTCCATATGAAGTAATTTGGGGTCAACCAGAAGATGTTCTTAAGAAAATGAACATCGAACCTCCAAAACCTATTCTTTTGCCAGTATTTATATTAGATCGAGATGGTCAAGCTACTGCAGTTACCGACTCAACTCCTCTTATAAGAGAGTTTGAAGAAAAATATCCTGACAGATCAGTGCTCCCCAAGGATCCAGCTCTAAACTTTATAAATTTTATCCTTGAGGACTTTGGCGACGAATGGTGTACAAAATTTATGTTCCACTATAGATGGCATTTTGATGAGGATGCAGATAATGCAGGAACCATTTTACCTTTGGGCATAAACAGTTCTTTGAAAGACGATGAGTTGGCATTCTTTAAAGAACATTTTGCAAAAAGACAAATAGACAGATTATGGGTAGTAGGCTCTAGCAAAGAAACTGCTGAGTTTATAGACAAAAGCTACAAAAATGTACTTTCAATTTTTGAAGAACAATTTAAAAAGCATCCATTTCTACTTGGTAACTTTCCATCTTCATGCGATTTTGCAGTTTATGGGCAATTTACTCAATTAGTCGGATTTGATCCTACTCCCAGAAGAATAGCACATCAAATTTCTCCTAGAACAGTTGCATATGTAAACACACTTGATGATAGAGGAGGCTTAGATTATGTCGAGGAAGATATCTCTTTAGACTCCCTTAGCGACTCAATACACGATCTTTTTAAAGAGTTAGCCGTCTCTTATGTGCCAACTCTAATAGAAAATCATAAAGCAATCGGAGAAGGTAAAAAAGAATGGTCTGTAGACCTGGCAGGTTATCCTTGGAAACAGAAATCATTTCCTTATCAAGCAAAGTGTCTTGATTGGATAAGAGATGAATTTAGAGATCTTGATAATATAAATCAGGAAAAAGTATTAAGTTTTTTAACAGCAAACAATTGTCAATCGTTAGTGGAGTAAATATGAATAGAATAACTGAAATGTTGGGTTGCAAATATCCAATTATTCAATCACCAATGGGCTGGATTGCTAGGAGTCAACTTGCTTCCGCTGTATCAAATGCTGGAGGTTTTGGGATTATTGAAACGTCATCGGGAGAAGTAGATCAGTGTAAAGATGAAATAAGAAAAATGGCTTCTCTTACGAATAGCCCATTTGGAGTGAATCTTCCAATTTTATTTCTTTCGGATGAAAGTATGTTGGAAGTAGTAATAGAAGAAAATGTTAAATTTGTTACAACTTCTGCAGGAGATCCAGCGAAATATATTCATAAGCTTAAGGAAGCAGATATCAAAGTATTTCACGCAGTTCCAAGCCTAGCAGGAGCCCTAAAGGCAGTGAATGCAGGTGTAGATGGATTAGTCGTTGAAGGAACAGAAGGAGGGGGTTTTAAAAGCCCCGAAGAAGTTGGCCTACATGTTTTGATTCAATCTATTCGTAAACACACGGATCTACCTATTGTAGCTGCTGGAGGTATTGTCGACGGTATAGGAATGGCAGCGGCTTTCGCAGCAGGTGCTGATGGTATTCAAATGGGAACAAGATTTGTATCATCCATAGAAAGTCCAGTTCATGAAAATTTCAAAGGTGCAATCGTAAATGGTTCCGAACAAGGAACCTACATACTTAATAAAAAAGCAAAACCTTGTATTAGGGCTTTAAAGACAGAGTTAACCGATAAGATTTATGAAGAAGGGTTAATGGATATGTCTGCTCTTAGCGGAATAAAAGATTTATATTTTGGCGGCGACATGAATGCTGCGCCTGCTTTAGCTGGTCAGTCTATTGGACTCATAAATGAGGTATTACCAGTAGAACAGATTATCAAACAAACCATGCAAGAATTTAATTCTGTATGTGAATCTTTATCCAACTCTAAATTTGAATTATGAAAATTTTAAGAACCCCAGATAGTGCTTTTGAGAACGTAAAAAATTATCCTTTCGAGCCAAACTATACAACAATACAAACTCACGACGGCTCTGAATTGAGAATTCATCACGTTGATGAAGGACCTAAAGATGGTCCGATTCTATTGGCCATGCATGGTCAACCTGTTTGGAGTTATTTATACAGTAGAATGATTCCTTTTTTGGTAGAAGCAGGAATAAGAGTTATAGCGCCGGATTTACCTGGCTACGGAAAGTCAGATAAACCTGCATCCAGAGAAGACTATTCATATCAAAGACAAGTTGATTGGATGACAGATTGGCTTAAAGCTAATGATTTCAAAAATTTAACCTTTTTCGGTCAGGATTGGGGAGGTCTTATAGGACTGAGAGTAGTAGCAAATGAGCCAGATAGATTTCTCAAGGTCGCAATGGGAAATACAGGCCTACCTTATAACCCTGACACTCCTCAAGATGTAATTAACAAAGTTAAAGCTTTTAGAGATAGCGATATAAAACTTACTGTGATGTCCATGCAAAAAGAAGTCAGTCAAATGGATGGTAAGAACATTGCCGATGATAAAACATCTACCAGTCCAGCACTTAAATTTATGTATTGGCAGAAATTTTGTTGGGACACAGAAGATCTCCCTATTGGTTTTTTGATGTCTAATATGATGGGAAAAAATTCTACTCTTAAGACACTTATTTCTTATTTATTTCTTAGACTAGGATTAAGAAAATTATTCCCATTGAATAAAGTAATAGATCATGCGTATGAGGCTCCATTTCCTGACCCATCCTATAAAATGGGTCCAAGAGCCATGCCAAGTCATGTTCCTACAATCCCAGATCAATCTTTAAATGCAGTAAGAGAAGCCAGAGAAATTTTTAAAAATTGGAATAAACCTTTTTTAAGTGTTTTTGCTGGAGATGATCCAGTAACCAATGGTGCTGAAAGAGATGTTTTGAATATGTGTCCTAATGCAAAAAGTGCGCCTCACATAGGAGGAGGGCACTTTTATCAATGGACTAGACCTAAGGAACTATCTGACTTACTCGCCAATTTTATTAAAAAGAAAGATTAGTTATGTTAGAAATGCTTTTTCCCAAATCTGCAGATAATAATTATTTGGGCTATAAATTTGTTTTCTACGCCTTTATACCATTTTTGCTTTTAATGACCTGGCGTTCTGTAATTCATATGTCGTTTGAAGAATTTGGATTACATGATATTGCTAATGTAAAAGTATTAACTGGTACTCCAGATCCAATGCCGCTGATATATGCTTTTTTTTCTGCGTGGGGGTTAGTTCAGCTTATATTTTGTGCTTTTGCCTGGATAGTCATCATAAAATATAAGTCATTGACTCCTTTAATAATCCTAGCTTTTTTAGTTGAGTGGTCTGTTAGAGTATTAAATTCAAGTCCAATTGTTAATGATTCGATTTATTCTGACGGAATTACTCCTGGAATGGTTTACGCACCTTATATGACTTTGTTTCTATTTATTTTATTTGTTTTTTCTTTGATTAAAAGAAATTGACCTAATTTGATACAAAAATTCTAATTTTTCTCTTGTAATATTTAAATAAATAATTTGGGAGAAAATAATGAAAAATATAAAAATATCTCTAATTTTTCTTTTAAGCTCAATATTTTCATTAAATCTTAGCGCTGTTCCAGAAGGAGCATTTACCACCCTTATGGTTCAAGCGAAAGATATTGATAAATATGTTGATTTTTTAAAAGAAAATGTAGATTTTGATAACTTCGGATCTGAACAAGCTGGTTATTGCAAAACCAGAACAGGAGAAAGCTATCAGGGTCAAATGTTCATCTACAATGCTTTTACGAGTGTTGAAAAAGCTATAGGATTTATTGAGTTATATGATCCAGCAAGTGCTAATTTTGATCTTAAACAATTAAGAACTATCAAATATTCTTCAGCTTTTAAACCACTTAAGGATTTTGAAGCAAGAGATGGATACCATAGGCTTTGGAGAGCAAAGTTGAATGATTGGCAGGCTTTTTCAAATTCAATGACAAAACTTCAAAAAGAACTTGATGCTGCAGGTCACAATATGATGATTGGTGTTTTTGCTCAACTTGGCGGAGGATTTGCTGAAACCGGAATGTTTCACATAAGAACCATTACCGAAACAGCAGCAGAAACTGGAAAAATTATTGATGAATATTTCAGAGGAGCAGATTGGGCAGCTACTTGGGATGATGCACAGCAATACATAGATGAAGAAGTTGAAGAAACTTTTGAATATTGTGAAACCATTTATACAAGAAATTAGGAGAAAGTTATGAAGAATAAAATAATATATTTAATTCTTTCCGGAGCATTATCTTTTAATTTGTTTTCTGATGAGAATACCTTAAGACCTGGTAGCGGTGTTTACGAATTTCATTTTTTTAACGTTACTAATCCAGCAGGGTTTGTAGCTGCTATCGAGTCTTTTGATTCTTCATCATGTGCAGCAAAGTGGAGAAACGAATCTGGAGCAAATGTGGGTCTTTATTCTCGAATGGGTGGAGGACATTCTCATATAATTCTTGTTGGGTATGAAGATTATGACAAAATGCAATTAGGCCAAAATATCTTTGCTTCTTGCGAGGCATCTTCAGAAATGAATGTAGCCTTTGCTAAAACTTCAGTTAGTGAAGATTACTATAATTATGTTACTGAGTTAGTTTTAGAGGCAGGAGATTGGAGATTGAATACAGTTTTTTCTAACATTGAAGTTAAGGTAAAAACTGGAAGTCAGGCATCTTATCTTGAAGCATACAAACAACTTACAGATTCCACTGCAGATTCTTTTGGTTCTTATGGTATTAACAGAGTAGTTTATGGCAACAAATACGTATCTCATATGTTGTATAACGGATCTAATTCCATTCAAGAACTAAATGATGCTCTGGATGAAGTTTACGCTTCAAATGAATTCAAATCTTTCAATAGAAAGGTAGGAAATATCAGAAAGTTAGTAAATTCAACACTTGCTCAATTGGTTAAAGCATATCCAGCTGAAAGATAGTCGATCTATAAGCCGCTCATAAACGAGCGGCTTATTTTCTGAAAAAAAATTTTAACTATTATCTTCCCAATGAAATTTTGGTAGTTTTTTAACTCCCTTGTCTATTTGTTTAGCCCAAATTTCAGATAATTCTTTAAAGAAAGGGGAATCTAGTTTTAATTGCTCTTGAAAATCTAGATTTATTTGATCTTTTTTAAAGACAATTAAATCAATCGGAGGGCCTACTGTTAAGTCTGACCTCATTGTTGAATCAAGAGATAGAAGAGCAACTCTGGCTGCATCTCCTATGGATGTGTCAGGATGAATCATCCTATCTAAAATAGGCTTTCCATATTTAGTTTCCCCGATTTGCATATAGGGTTGTTCGTCTGACATATGTATATGATTTCCTTCTGGATAAACCAGCATTAAATTTGGCTCTTGACCTTTAATTTGTCCTCCTACAATAAAATGAGAACCTAAAATAACACTATTTTGAGACGGATTTTCATTAGCTACTGACTGATACTCAACATTTAACTCTCCCACATAAGCAGCTACATCCTCTAAATCTTCGCAGGTATTTAAACTCCTTGAACCATCCGTTGAAGTTAAATCTTTTTCTATTCGATGATAAACAGCTTGTGAAGTTGCAAGATTTCCAGAAGTTAAGATAACAAAAGCTCTGTCACCAACATTAAAGGTAAACATTTTTGAGTAAGTGCTGACATTATCTAAACCAGCATTAGTTCTGGAATCCGAAGCGAAGACTAATCCTTCTTCTATTTTGATTGCTACACAATAGGTCATTTTGGGCTATAAATTGGACCTCAATAAAATTATAAAGGAATGATATATTGAGTTTTGTTAAATATACTAATAATTATATGAAATTAAAGTGGTCAAATTATGAATTGGCTAAATCTTTTGATGAATATATTAATTCTGATAATAAAGTAAGAGGCCACATTAGAAAGATTGGCAACTTCTTTGAATCTTTATCTTTAACTGAACTTCAAGAACTAAATAGCTCTACTGAATCCGCAATCAAATCTCTTGGAATAAATTTCCGTGTTTATTCTGATACAGGCTCAGAAGAAAGGAGTTGGCCTTTGGATTTTATTCCTAGAATTATTAAAAAGAAGGAATGGGATCAAGTGAGCAAAGGCCTTATTCAGAGAACCAAGGCGTTAAACCTATTTATTGAAGATTGTTATAACGAACAGAAGTTTTTAAAACAAAGTTCTATGAATGATGATCTGATACTTAAATCAAAAGCATATTTTTCTTTTTGTAAAAACGTAAAGCTACCTAATTCTGCTTGGTCACATATTTGCGGTTCGGATTTAATAAAAGATATAAAAGGTGATTTTCATGTATTAGAAGATAATTTAAGAATACCTTCAGGGGTTTCATATATGCTTGAAAATAGATATGTAATGAAAAGAGTTTTCCCCGATCTTTTCTCTCACTATGGCGTATCTAGAATTGATGAGTATCCTCTTAGGTTATATGAAACGTTAGTAGATTCATCCTTTAGAAATACCAAGTCTCCAGAAATAGTCTTACTCACTCCCGGAATTTATAACTCGGCTTATTATGAACATTCCTATTTAGCTCAACAGATGGGAATAGATTTAGTAGAAGGAAGGGATCTAGTTGTAAAAAATGGATTTGTTTATAAAAAAACAATTGAAGGCTTATCTAAAGTTGATGTGATCTATCGAAGGGTAGATGATGCTTTTTTAGATCCTGAAGTTGGAAATCCAAAAAGTGTTCTCGGAGTGAAGGGATTAATCAAATGTTGGAAAAATAAAACAGTATCTATCGTTAATGCCCCTGGATGTGGTATTGCTGACGATAAAGCAGTTTATAGATACGTTCCAGAAATGATTAAATTTTATTTGGATGAGGAATGCATTCTCCCCAATATAAAAACTTATCTTATGAGTAAAAAGAAACACAGAAATTACGTTTTTCAAAATATTAGAAAAATGGTTATAAAGCCTGTTGCTGAAGCAGGGGGGTATGGAATAGTTATTGGTAAAACCTTAAATAATGAAACAGAAGAAGAGGTCAAAAAGAAGGTTTTAGCAAATACAAAAAATTATGTCGCTCAACCATTAATTGATCTATCCACAACACCAACTTTTAGTAGAAATGAAATTTCTCCACGTCACTTAGATTTAAGACCCTTTATCCTCTCTGGAAAAGAAACTTACGTAACGGTTGGTGGATTAACTAGAGTAGCTTTAAAAAAAGGATCAACTGTTGTGAATTCTTCCCAAGGGGGAGGTAGCAAAGATACTTGGATAGTTGAAGCGTAATGTTAAGTAGAAGTGCCAAACATCTTTACTGGTTAGCCAGATATATTGAACGAACTGAAAACATAGCTAGGATGATTGACGTTAATTTAGAATTAATACTTGATTATCCCGTAGATCATTCACTCAACTGGAAACCATTAATCGATACTCTAGATGCAAACCAATACTATGAAAAAAAATACAAAAAATATAATGAAGATAATGTTTTGAGTTTTCTTTTTGAGGGAACTAATAATTCTAGTTCAATAAAAAATTGTTTGGACATGGCCAAGTACAATATTGAAACAGTTAGGGATGATTTACCAAAATCTGCAAGTATCAGTTTGAATCATCTTCACGATCATATCTTCAACGCAACTTTTCTAAAAATTCATAAAAGAAAAAGATTACCTTTCATTACAAATATAGTTGACCTTACACAAGAATTTTTTAGTTCGATAAATGATAATCTTTCGAGAGGATACGAATTTGAATTTATAAGATTAGGTAGATTTTTAGAAAGAATTGATATGATATCGCGAATCATAGATTGTCTGTGTATTACGAAAAGCGATAAAAAAACTTATGACTTTTCTACGATGGAGTGGATAAGTTTGTTATCAATATTGTCCGCTCAAGACGCGTTTAGAAAGGTATCGAAAGGAGAGGTTGATAGAGAAGAAGTAATAAACTTTCTTTTACAAGATGATAGTTTTCCTAGATCAATAACAAGATGTCTTTCAGTATTAAGACTTTGTTTAGACAGCCTCCCTAAAAATGAAAAGATAATCCTTAAGATTAGAACTTTAAGACTAAGATTTGATACAGCTTCATTTGAAAACTTTGATGATAATAAATTACATACTTTCTTAGATAAGTGTCAAAAGGATCTCATCACAATAGACAAATTAGTAGAAAAGACATATTTTTAATTTTCTTACTTGTTTAGGCCTTTTCTATACTTAGTGTTTGATTAAAGCCTTCTATATCAATATTTATATATTCGTATAATATATATTATGTTAAATATAGATTAGACAAAAAATAAGGCTATAGCATATGAATTTACAAATAAGCCGCCCGTTATAGCTTGTATATTTCTATCAATTTCATACTCTCGTCCAAGTATTTTGATAAAAACTGGTGGTACACCATTAATATCATTTAATTCTCCATCGAAAAGCTTAAGACCAAATACAGTTGCATAGAAAGAGAATATCCATAAGTAATTAAGAAGAATGACTATTAAGTGATTTGTAATTGAATAATAAAACCACAACAGAGATATAGACAGCACTGCTGTTATTATCATTGCATTAACCTGCCAAACTAAATGAAAACGTGCATGACCCGTCCACAATGGATTTGTAGCATGAGATTCATTGAAATCTATTAAAGGAGTTATTGTGCCAAATCCGATACAAATTACAGTTAATAAAACCTTTGAAATAAAAATATGTGAGTAATCAGTAAACAGGAGGGCATACAAAGACCACAATATTGTTATTCCCATAACTGTTCCAAATATACCTTGAGCTCTTAACGCAAAGTTAAACGCCCTGCTCCTTTGTTCCGGATCAAACATCTAATTCTCCTAAATCTTTATTTATATAAGTGATATATTTATTTACTTTACAGGAGTAATAATAATGGACAAGGAGTACAAAGAGATTTTGGGAAAACAAATGGCTTATATAGATTCAGGTGCAGGCCAATCAATAGTATTTTTACATGGTAATCCTGCATCTTCTTTTTTATGGCGGAATATAACTCCATATGTAGAAGATATGGGCCGTATAGTCGTTCCAGATTTAATAGGAATGGGCGATTCTGAAAAACTTGAAGGAATAGATAATCCTGATTATCAATATCATGGGCAATACAAATATCTATCTAAATTACTAGACGAATTAGATTTAGGCGAAGAAATTAATTTGGTTATACATGATTGGGGTTCTGCAATGGGATTTCAATATGCGAGAGAAAATGCCGATAAAATCAAATCGATTACATTTATGGAGGCAATCGTAATGCCACTAACTTGGGATCAATGGCCAGAAAATGCAAGAAACATTTTTCAATTAATGCGTTCAGATGCAGGAGAAGAAATTGTTCTTGAAAAAAATGTTTTTGTAGAAAGGATTCTCTTAAATGATTCTGCGGATGGTTTTACCGATGAAGAAAAGGCTGAATACATTCGTCCCTTTAAAAATGCAGGTGAAGATCGTCGCCCTACTCTTACTTGGCCAAGACAAATTCCTGTAGATGGTTCTCCTCAGGCTGTAATTGATGAAGTAATAAAAAATGGCGAATTTCATAAGGATTCAAATATTCCAAAACTTTTCATTAATGCCGATCCTGGAAGCATTCTTGTTGGAGATCAAAGAGAATTTGTTCGAAGCTGGAATAACTTACAAGAAATAACTGTAAAAGGAAATCATTTTATTCAAGAACATTCTCCCAATGAAATAGGAGTAGCTATAAAAGATTTTTTAGAATCCTTGTAAAGATTAGTTAACCCAAGAAGCAAAAAACCCCTTTAAAATTAAAGGGGTTTTTTTCTTAGACAAACTTTTTAGTTCGATGGAGCTATAACAGTTTTACCATGAATTACTGAGGGATCCGTACTGTTGGCACTTGGCAAAGTAGTAGCAGGAACAGTACCAATGGAATTTGTACCGGAAAATAAGTTCTGAATATTATTTGCTGCCGGCAAATCACTCACTGACTTAGAGTAACTTACTCCAGCAGGAATACTTCCTAACTTAAGTAAATATTCATCTCCTCTTAGAGCTCTTATCTTCAAGTCGTCTCCTCCGCTTAGGTTTGTAAGAACAGTAGCATCAGGTATTACAAATTCATGTACGTATCGATAACACTGGTTCCATCCACCATCAACATATCTTCCTAAGATTGCGCCTGTACAGGTATTTACTACTCGTCCGGGAATATTATGAAGCTCTCCGTAACCTTCAAATTTCAGTTTGAATTTTTTTCCAGCAAGATTTGTGTTTGGGAAGTTATAGTTTATTCCACTTGAGGGAACAGTAAATAAAACTGATTGCGGTGCGGAGACACTAACATATTGGCTAGAAGTATCGTTATACAGTCGATAGTCAGTCATTTGTCTAACTCTGATATCGTACATAGTCGCAACCGCTCCTTCCCACATTTTATAGTCACAATAATAAGAGGTTGCTCCGGTAGCATGAACTGCTGCATCATTTGCTTTAGCTTTAAACCTAACATCGTAACCCCTTGCATTACCGCCTGAAACATCGCAATAAAGAGCTGCTTTATTAGTATCTGAATTAATCACAGCTCTCATATGGAAAGCATGACCAAAGTTATTTGTCCAATTATTGCCGTAAGTATGTGGCTTCATGTAATAACGATAATTTTGTAATGAGTCGCCATGCTGTCTAGCATCTACTTTTGGTCCATTTAAACCAGAATATTCTATGTAAGTATTACCTGCTGTACCATCTCTGAGTTTATTGGTTCCTGCAACATTTACAATTGTATATTGAGGAGCATCAGCAACTTTTACTCCGCCAATATTATTATAGTTACCTGCTGCAATATCTGACTCTCCTCCATCTTGGTCACCATTACCATTTGAGTCGTAATAAACTGTAGCTGTCCACCAGTCTCCTACATTTTTGTAGGGAGTAACGTTTAAAGCTCCTGGATTATCCTCATTTTCAAGAGCGGTAAAAGCAGCAGCAATAGCAGAATTCATATTGGAAGCATCAAGACATTCTCTAATACACAATAGACCCGTTGCATTATCGCCAGTATTAGAAATTTCTGTTGCCAATTGATCGATATTTATTCTTTCTTCTGTTCTTGTTCTAACTTGAGCGGAAGGAGTTGTTGAGTCAGGGTCACCAAAAGCAGCATAAGGCACTGTGTAACTTTGATGAGAATCAGGATCCCAAAAATGCATCCTTCTATTCCAGCCTGAGTCGGTCATTTGAGTTGACCAATTTGCTGCCGTAAATGAGAAAGGATTATCCAATTCAAAAGGCATTATTCTTGCTCCCCAATCCATTCCATGAGTTACAGTAAAAGTTACAGTAGAACCGCTGACAGTAATTGTTCCTGAGTATTCAGGACAGTTACCTTGAGCAGCATTACAATTACCGGCATTCGGAAAATTAAGATTCCCTAGTTTTGTTTGAAAAGTGCCGCCATCTCTGAAATTATTTGCATAAAACTGAAAAGAAACTCCACCAAGTTGGTCTAACGAAAGATACTGACGTGTTCTTTTTACAATTTCATAATAATTTTTCCTTAAATTATATGAATTGTTATCGCTGGAATTTCTTTTATTTTTAAATACAGTTGAGTCAGTTACATTTGCCCTATCCGTAGGATTAACATGCACTCCCCAATAGCTGGCATGAGACCATATTGGAGCTGAAAGAGAGCCATTATCTGTAATATTTGCTTCCAAAGACATGGAAGGTGTTGTTAAGTCTGCCCTTGAGCCGTCTGAATTTTTGTAAGTACCATATTCATATACCACTCTTTTTGCTGCAGATCTTCTAGTATCCCAGCAATGTTCACCAGTAATTGTAGCTGCAGTTCCTCCATCAGTATCAACAAAGCCTCCCCCGTTTTGGGCGTTGGTTATAGCTGTTGCTAGATTAGCTTCAGAGATTGCTGCACCTTCTGTCCAGAGACCATTACCTCCCTGAGAATATTCATTAGCACTAGAAAATTTTTGGCAGTATCTATCTGCACCTTCGTTAACTTGTACTTGATGTCTAACAGCATAAGTTGTCATTCCACCGCCGCCAGCAATACGAAGAATTGTTTGCATAAATCCTTGAATATTGTTGGCATCAGTCAAGTCAGCGATGATTACTCTATCTGGACCTTGCATACCTGTTTCTCGATACTGGATAGTGGTGTTGTTTACATTTAAATAACCTTTATTTATGGATATACCAGCTGTTGAAAGTCCAAGCGGGTTATGAATTTGTTTGTTTCTGAGATCATATCGCATGGTAAAAGTTCCAAAACGATTGGTACTACTCTTGTCTGCAGATACCGTTGTAGATAAATAAGCAGTTGTTGGAACTACGGTATCGTTTTGGCCCATATTCAATTCGATATCTACCCAACCTTTTCCTTGTACTGTATTTCCAGAAGTTTCCCCTGTATAAATGCCAGTGGTATATTCAATAGCGTCAACTGCATTTCCTGTTCCAGCTCCACCACCACTAGCTGATGAGCCTGTTGCAGATGCTGCTTCAGAAGCTGCATCAGCTCCGCTTGCAGACTCACATTTAGCCTCATCAGTTAAAGCTTTATAAACTCCTTTATTGACAAAAGTGGAAAAATTAATACTCTCCATAAAACACAAAAGAAAGTTAACTTGGCTCATTGCATCATTAGCAAGTATGCCAGGTACGTAATAATCTACTTCTGCAGCATCATCAGAGTAATCATCCGCAAAAGATGAATTACTTATGAATATGAAAGTTAATGTAGTAAAAAAAAGCTTAATCGTTTTCATTTTTAAATTCCTTAATTAAATTAGTCTGTTGCTTGTACAGGATCTACCTGTCCGGCAAAATTACCTGTTGGTGTAGAACCTCCGTAGGAGTTATTCGAACTAGAATTACCGCCACTGCTACTACTACCATATCCACCGCCACCACAACCAATTAACAAGACTGTGATTGCCAAAATTGTAAATAATTTATTCATAAAATTAGACCTCATTGATTAAATATTTATACTATTTTTTTTTGAAAATTCATATCATTTTCTTTAAAAGAAATAATCAACTATTGCAGCAATTATTGCTAAAAAAACATTGACAAGCACTATTACCAATAAAAGCCCTTTCAAATTAAATTTTTTATCTTCGTTCTTCATAAGGCATAATTATGACCAATATTTATGGCAAAAGAAGATTTAATTGAGATGTCAGGCGAGGTTATCGATACCATGCCAAATACTACCTTCAAAGTGAAACTCGAAAATGATCATGTCATTACTGCACATATTTCTGGAAAAATGAGAAAAAATTACATACGTATTTTGACTGGAGATAAAGTAAAAGTAGAAATGACCCCTTATGACCTAACTAAAGGCAGAATCACTTTCAGAGAAAAATAAATTTAAGACGTTAGTTCTTTTTCTTCGTGAGGAAGAAACTTTATATCTATTTGATTTTTCTTGATTGAAACTTTTGCAATTCCACCCTCTTTGGCTAAATCTCCAAACAAAATAGACTCAGCTAATTTTTGTTTAATTTCATCTTGGATGAGTCTTTGCATTGGGCGAGCACCCATTTTTTCATCGTAACCCTTTTCTGCAAGCCAGGTTCTTGCTTTGTTATCAACTTCAAGCACAACTCTTTTTTCATCCAATTGAGCTTGAAGTTCTGTTAAAAACTTATCAACTACAGTATGAATAACTTCTGTTTTCAAAGAACCAAATTGAACGATAGAAGTTAATCTGTTTCTAAACTCTGGACTAAAAGTTTTTTTAATTACTTCAGTTCCATCTGTAGAATTATCCTGTTTTTGAAAACCCATAGATTCTCTTGCCATTTCCAATGCACCAGAATTCGTTGTCATAATCAATATACAGTTTCTAAAACTTGCTTGCCTTCCGTTATTATCGGTTAACATTCCATGATCCATTACTTGTAGAAGAACATTAAAAACTTCTGGATGTGCTTTTTCTATTTCATCCAAGAGTATGACCGAGTGAGGATTTTTAGTTACGGCTTCAGTCAATAAACCACCTTGGTCATAACCAACATAACCAGGAGGAGCTCCTATGAGACGAGAAACGGTATGCCTTTCCATATATTCGGACATATCAAATCTTACTAACTCAACTCCTAAGATTTTAGCCAGTTGTCTTGATACTTCAGTTTTACCAACTCCAGTAGGTCCTGAAAATAAAAAAGAACCTATTGGCTTTTCATCTTCACCTAACCCAGCTCTAGACATCATAATAGAATTAGAAAGTTTTTGGATAGCTTCGTCTTGACCAAAAATAACTCTTTTTAGATCTTCTTCTAATTTACCTAATGAAACTCTATCTTGAGTTGAAACACTTTTTTCCGGAATTTGTGCCATTAAAGAAATAACTCTTTCAACATCCTGTTCATTTACAGTTTTTCGTTTGGTACTCAAGTTGAGCCTTAATCTAGCACCCGCTTCATCAATGACATCAATTGCTTTATCGGGAAGAAATTTATCATTTATATGTTTTGCTGAAAGTTCAGCTGCTGCTTTAAGAGAGGCTTTTGAATACTTTAAATCATGGTGCTGCTCGTATTTCTTTTTTAACCCTTCAAGAATTTTTATTGTTTCTTGCACAGAAGGTTCAACTAGATCGACTTTTTGAAATCTCCTGGAAAGCGCTCTATCTTGCTCAAAAATAGTTCTATATTCTTTAAAAGTAGTTGAACCGATGAATTTTACACCCTCTTTTCCTAAGACAGGTTTCAGTAAATTGGATGCATCCATAACTCCACCTGATGTAGCACCTGCTCCGATGATGGTATGGATCTCATCTATAAACAAAATGGAATTTGGAATGGCAGTCAGTTCTTTTAAAATTCCTTTAAGTCTTTTTTCAAAGTCTCCACGATATTTAGTGCCGGCTAACAAAGAGCCCATATCAAGAGAATAAATAATACTATCTTGAAGTGAAGGAGCAGCTGTTTTTTCAACAATGTTTTTAGCCAACCCTTCAATCAAAGCTGTTTTCCCAACTCCAGATTCACCAACTAAAATTGGATTATTTTTAGAACGTCTAGCAAGAATTTGAGAGATTCTCTCAATCTCATTATCTCTTCCTACAAGAGGATCGATTCTATTCGCTTCAGCTTCTTGATTGAGATTTAAAGCATATTTACCAAGATAACCTGATTCTTTCGATGAAGAAGATTCTTGTGAAATATCATCAAAAGATTCGTCTTCCGTAACTCCTTCTCCATGACTCATATATGAGACTGCATCTAACCTTGTCATTCCTTGTTTTTTTAAAAGATAAACACTATGGCTTTCTTTTTCGCTAAATAAAGCCACCAAAATATTTGCTCCCGTAACTTCTCCAGTTCCAGAGGATTGAACGTGAAAGACTGCTCTTTGAATTACTCTTTGAAAAGATAGGGTTGGTTGAATTTCAACTGCATCGTCTTTCTTTTCTGGACAGTTTTTTGATATGAATTCTTTTAATTCAGCTTCCAAAATATCGATGTTTATGTCGCAAGCAAGGAGGACATTAAGAGCGTCTTGGTTATTTAAAATACATAATAGAAGGTGCTCAGTAGTAACGAATTCATGATTATTTTCGTGAGCAAATTTAAAAGCATTGTTAAGACATTCTTCAAGACTTTTTTCTAACATCAATCTTCCTCATCTATTGGTTCAATATCACTTACTAAAGGATGTTCATTTTGCTTTGCAAAATTATTAATTTGATTTGATTTTGTTTCTGCTACTTCTTTCGTATAAATACCACACACTCCCTTTCCTTTTGTATGAACAGCAAGCATTATTTGTGTAGCTTTTTCCTTATCGTAATTAAAAAAAGTTTGCAGAACATAAATTACAAACTCCATTGGAGTATAATCATCATTTAGAAGAATGACTCTATACAAAGAAGGTTTTTTTAACTTAGGCTCTTCTAATTCAACTAGAGATGATGAATTAGATTCGTAGTCTTCAGATTTATTATTAAGTTTTATTTCAATCATTCATTAAAAAGATATTATGACATTCCATTACAAATTTGTTCAGCAAACTCTGAACATTTTAGTAATTTTGCTCCTGTCATCAATCTTTCTAAATCATAAGTTACTAACTTATTCTTTATAGCCCAACTAATTCCTTTGATAATATTTTCTGAAGCTTCGTGCCAACCCATATGATTCAACATCATTTCTGCTGATAATATCAATGAAGCTGGGTTTACTTTATCCAGTCCAGCATATTTTGGCGCTGTCCCATGCGTTGCTTCAAATAAAGCTACTTTATCGCCAAGATTCGCGCCAGGCGCTAAGCCTAATCCACCAACTTTTGCCGCTAAAGCATCAGAGATGAAATCGCCATTAAGATTCATCGTAGCGATTACGTCATAATCACCAGGTCTAATAAGAATTTGCTGTAAGAAGTTATCGGTAATGATGTCTTTTAAAATAATCAAACGTTTAGTCACTGGATTCCTAAAGCTCATCCATTCACCACCATCTAAAGAAGTTGCGCCGAATTCTCTTGCCGCTAGCGAATAACTCCATTCTTTAAAAGACCCTTCGGTATACTTCATTATGTTCCCCTTATGCACAATAGTTACTGAAGAACGATCATTATCAATTGCATATTGAATGGCTTTTCTGACATGTCTCTCTGTACCTTCTTTCGAAATAGGCTTGATTCCTATTCCACAAGCTTCTTCAAATCTAATATTTTTAACACCCATTTCTTTAGTCAGAAATTCAATTAATTTTGAAGCTTCATCAGAATTAGCTTCAAACTCTATTCCTGCATATATATCCTCAGAATTTTCTCTAAAAACAATCATATCGGTAGTTTCTGGAATAACTACTGGACTAGGCACACCTTCAAAATACCTTATAGGTCTTTGACAAACATAGAGATCAAGTACTTGCCTTAATCTAACATTTAAAGATCTAATTCCTCCTCCAATAGGAGTTGTCAAAGGGCCTTTAATTCCAACAATATAGTTTTCCAATGCGTCAATGGTTTCATCAGGTAACCACTCGTTTTCGCCATAAACACTCAAAGATTTCTCACCACAGAAAATTTCCATCCAAGCAATCTTTCTTTCGCCGTTATAGGCAAGATTTACAGCATGGTCTACTACTTTGATCATTGCAGCCGTTACATCTGTGCCTATACCATCTCCTTCGATAAAAGGAATTATTGGATTTGGAGGAACTATTAATTCACCAGAATCATTAACTGTAATTTGCTCTCCATCCTCTGGAATTTCAATGTGTTTATATACCATAAGAGTTATAAAAGTCCTTTAAAGCGCGGTATCATAGCATTTTTTACTTATCTATAAAAATTGTGAAAGTTCTAGTAGGTTTATCAGGAGGAGTTGACTCTTCAGTTGCTGCATTCCTTCTAAAGAAAGAGGGTTTCGATGTTACAGCTGGATTTATGAGAAACTGGGAGGACGATGACGGCTCTCCATATTGTAGCGTTAAAGAAGATTTTTTAGATGCTGCACAAGTTTCTGACAAATTAGGCATAAATTTAGTGCAAATGAATTTTGCAAAACAATACAAAGATAAAGTATTCAGTTATTTCTTAGACAAATTGAACCATGGTAAGACTCCTAATCCAGATATTTATTGTAATAAATATATAAAATTCAAAGAGTTCACAGATTATGCAATGCAGAATGACTTCGATGTTGTCGCAACTGGACATTACTCTAAGGTTCAGGTGATAGATAGAGAACATTTCTTGTGTAAATCCTATGATCAAAGTAAAGATCAAACTTATTTTCTAAGTCAGGTTGAAAAAGATGTTTTTAAGAAAATAAAATTTCCCTTGGGAAATCTTTTAAAAAGTGATGTAAGAAAGATAGCTGAAGCAGAAAATCTAGTTACTTATGATAAGAAAGACAGTACGGGCATTTGTTTCATTGGCGAAAGGCCATTTCCAGAATTCTTAAAAAATTACCTTCCTGAAGATTATGGAGAAATCGTTGATGAGAATGATGAGGTTATTGGAGAACATAAAGGTTTGTACTTTTATACTATCGGTCAAAGACAAGGTCTTGGGATTGGAGGCTTGAAGAATAGAGCAGAAAAAGCTTGGTACGTTGCACAAAAAGATTTTTCAAACAATAAATTAGTGGTTGTTCAAGAAAATGATCATCCATTACTATTTAAACAAGAACTTTCCGTTTCAAATATAAATTGGTTGAAACAGCCATCTACTAATAAAGTTTCGGCAAAAATTAGGTATCGCCAAAAAGATCAAGATTGCAAAATTGATGTTCAAGGGAACAAAGCTAAAGTTTTCTTTAAAGAACCACAGAGAGCAATTACTCCAGGTCAATTTATTGTGTTTTATGAAGATGAAATTTGTTTAGGTGGAGGCGAGATAGATATATAATCGCCTTTTGAAAATTAATGCCCAACGATAATCTGCTTTCTATAACTCCTATTGATGGGAGGTATGAATCTCAAACAAAATTTCTTGCAAACTATTTTAGTGAATTTGCTTTGATTAAAACCAGAGTAGAAGTTGAAATTGAATGGCTTCTTTTGATATCAAAGAATAAGTCTCTTAAATTTATTCCTGAGGTCTCAAAAATACAGCAAAGTAAAATTATTAATGTTTTCAAAGAATTCTCTATCCAAGATGCTAGGCAAGTTAAGAAAATTGAAAAGAAGACCAATCATGATGTCAAAGCGGTCGAGCTCTTTATTGTCGAAAAACTAAAAAAATTAAAACTAAAAAAACTATGTGAGTTTGTTCATTTTTGTTGTACGTCTGAAGATATCAATAATCTATCTTATTCTCTTATGTTGCAAAGATTTTTAAACAGTGAGTTTTTACCTGAGGCTTATTCTCTAGAGAAAAAATTAAATTCACTAGCTAAGAAATATTCTAAATTATCAATGTTAGCCTTTACTCATGGTCAACCTGCCTCCCCTACTTCGCTAGGCAAGGAATTTTCTAATTTTTCTTATCGAATGAAGTTTCATTTAGATCAAATTAAATCTATTAAGCAAAAAGGAAAATTTAATGGAGCTTCTGGAAATTACAATGCACATGTCATTGCCGAAAAGAAAGTAGATTGGGAAGCTTTGTCTAAAAAATTCGTGACTTCTCTCGGATTAGATTTTGCAAGTCACTCAACTCAGATTGAACTTAAAGATGCTATGGCATTTCAGTTAGCGAATACCCATAATTTTAACAACGTACTGATTGATTTTGCTCAAGATATTTGGCTTTTAATTTCAAAAAATTATCTAAAACAAAACTTAAAATCTGGAGAGGTAGGTTCTTCAACTATGCCTCACAAGGTTAATCCTATAGATTTTGAAAATGCGGAAGGAAACCTATCTATTGCAAATAGCTTGATTATTGCACTAAAAAATAAAATTCAAGTATCAAGACTGCAAAGAGATTTATCGGATTCAACTGTATTAAGAAACATTGGCTCGTTATTTGCTTATATTATTATCAGCCTTAATTCTCTGAAAAAAGGTATCGCTAAAATCGAACCTAACAAGGAGTTAATCCTAAAAGACCTAGATAATAGTTGGGAGATTTTAACCGAAGCTATTCAAACCATACTAAGAAAAAATGGTGTTGAAGATAGTTATACAAAAATTAAATCCATTTCACGTGGAAAAAAGCTTGATTATCATTCCTACATAAAGATAATTGACGACTTAAAAATAAATAAAGCAGATAAGGAACTTCTTTTAAGCCTTACTCCAAAAAAATACATTGGATTGGCAGACAAATTGGCTAAATCTTCTTTTAAATCCTAAGGGGCATAATATGTTTGATTACAAAAAAACCGTTAAAGAATATGAGGATCTTAAGAACCAAAGTCCTAATATTTATAAAAATATTAATCCTGTATCTGCAGCAAGAATGAGATTGCAAAATAGATTTCATACTGGTTTAGATATTGCTCAATACACAGCCGACATAATGCATGCAGACATGGCAGATTACGATAAAGATTCCAGTGTTTATACCCAGTCTTTAGGTTGTTGGCATGGCTTCACTGCTCAACAAATGATGATGGAAATTAAACGTTCTCACACAACAACTTCTAAGAGGTATGTTTACTTGAGTGGTTGGATGATTGCTGCTTTGAGATCTGAATTTGGCCCTCTTCCAGATCAGAGCATGCATGAAAAAACTGCAGTGCCCAACTTAATTAAAGAGATTTATACCTTCTTAAAAAGAGCTGACTCTGTGCAGTTGCAACATTTGTTCAATGAATTAGACGAAGCAGAAGCAGCGGGAAATAAAACTGACGAAATTATTAAAAGAATTGATAATTTTGAAACTCATGTGGTCCCTATCATTGCTGATATAGATGCTGGGTTTGGTAATGAAGAAGCTACATATTTACTTGCTAAAAAGATGATTCAGGCTGGTGCTTGTGCCATTCAAATTGAAAACCAAGTATCCGATGAGAAACAGTGTGGGCATCAAGATGGAAAAGTAACGGTTCCTCATGAAGACTTTTTATCCAAGGTAAATGCTGTTAGATATGCTTTCTTAGAGTTAGGTATAAAAAACGGAATTATAGTTGCAAGAACAGATTCCCTTGGGGCAGGTTTAACTCAAAAGGTTCCAGTTTCAAAAGAACCTGGAGATCTTGCTGACCAATACAATAGCTTTCTTGAATCACATGAAATAAATGATTTGAGTGAATTAGAAGATAATGATGTAACTATTCATCAAGGTGGAAAACTAGTTCAACCTGTAAGATTGCCAAACGGCCTCTATCAATTTAAAAAAGATACTGGATTTGATCGCGTAGTGCTCGATTGTATAACTAGTCTTGAAAATGGTGCTGATCTTTTATGGATTGAGACTGAAAAACCAAATGTAAAACAGATTGCAGAAATGGTTTCTGCTATTAGAGAGAAGCAACCGCAAGCAAAACTTGTTTACAACAATTCCCCTTCTTTTAATTGGACTTTATCTTTTAGAGAGCAGGTATATCAAGAATGGGTTGAAGCTGGAAAAGATGTCTCAAATTATCCTGATCCAGCTAAAAATACAAAAGGTTTGATGGATGAAAAATTTGATGATTCTGAGCTCGCGCGTGAAGCAGACAAATTAATCCAAAATTTCCAAAAAGATGCCTCTAGAGAAGCAGGAATATTTCATCATTTGATCACTTTACCCACTTATCATGAAACAGCTTTGGGCACTTCAGTACTTTCTGAAGGTTATTTTGGAGATCAAGGTATGTTGGCATATGTCAAAGAGATACAAAGACAAGAAATCAGACGTGATATGTCCTCTGTTAAGCATCAGGACTTAGCTGGCTCAACTGTTGGTGATACTCACAAAGAATATTTTTCTGGTGACAATGCCCTCAAGGCTGGTGGTGAAGATAATACAATGAACCAGTTTTAATCAACTGTTTTACCACAAACCTTACAAGTATCACCTTTTTCTAAATAAATTCCTCCGCAACTTGGTTGGAGGGGTTTATTTTTAAGAATAAGTCCTATTGACATTCCCGCTATTGAAAGAATGATAATAAATATAGCTAATAAGGCTGTAATCATTTAACTATTGTAGCAATTCCTTCCATTCTTTTGATTCAAAAGATTGAATTTTTTCATTATCTTTGAAGATGAGTAATGCAGGAATACCATTATCAATAATATTATTTTTAATTAAATCAACTTTTCCTAATGCAAATAAACCAGTTGCAAGAGCATCTGCATAGGCAGTTGATTTTTTATCAATAACTGAAATAGAAAGCAGATCTTGATCAATTTTATTTCCTTCAATTCCTACAATATGTCCAGGATTTCTGTAATTTCCAGAGGTAGCAATTGAAAGACTTTGTTTAAATTCAAAAGGCTTAAATATGCCTTGTTGATTTGGTAAAGGATTCTCTATTCCAATTTTCCAAAAATTTTTATTTTTCATACCTTCAGCTCTTATTTCGCCACCAATATTTATAAAAAAATTTTTAATATTTAATTCTTTTAATTTAGAAGAAACGATATCTACCGCATAACCCTTTGCAACTGCATTAAAGTAGTCAAAATTTTCAAATAATATAAATCCTTCAACAGTTTTATTAGCCTTTACTGAAATTTTTACTACTTCTTGAAAATAATATTTAACTTCTTGTTTAAATAAGTCAGTATTCTTATTATCTCTTTCAAATGACACCAAAGAATCATTCTCGTATGTTGAACAACATTGATTGATAGAAATAAAAATATTATCAATTTCGTCATTAATTTTTTTTATGCTGTGCTGGGATTTTTCAAACTTTATATCGTAAAAAGTTCCAAAAGCTTGGCCAGATATAGCAATAATCTCATAGTTACTAGAACAAGCTGTTAAAAAGAAAAGAAAAAATAATAGAGATTTTTTAAAAATATTAGCTACCAAAATCATCGAACATTATATTTTCTGGTTCAACGCCTAGACTATCGAGCATTTTGAATGCTGCTGACATCATCATAGGAGGACCACAAAGATAATACTCGCAATCTTCTGGTGAGGGGTGATGTTGTAGGTATTCATCATATAATACGTGACTAATAAAACCTGTTAGACCGTCCCATTTATCCTCAGGCAATGGATCAGATAAAGCCGCGTACCAAGAAAAATTTTCAAAGTCTTTTGATAACTTATCGAATTCTTCAACGTAGAACATTTCTTTTAGACTTCTAGCTCCATACCAAAAACTTATTTTTCTTGAAGAATTAATTCTTAGGAGTTGATCGAAGATATGAGATCTCATTGGAGCCATACCGGCTCCTCCTCCGATAAATACCATTTCAGCATCGGTTTTTTTAGCTTTAAATTCACCAAAAGGACCAAAAATGGTTAGTTTATCCCCTGCTTTTAAATTGAATAAATAAGACGAGGCCTCTCCGGGAGGAACTGACATGCCTGGTGGCGGTGAAGCAATTCTAATATTAAATTTCATAATCCCTTTTTCTTCAGGATAATTTGCCATTGAATAAGCTCTTATGACTTCTTCTCTTACTGTGGAAATATTATTGAATACCTCAAATCTATCCCAATCAGATTTATATTCATCCTGTATATAAAAGTCTTTATAATCAGCTTGATAAGGCGGAATTTCCATTTGCACATAACCTCCAGCTTCAAATCCAACATCTTCCCCTTCAGGAAGCTCTAATACTAACTCTTTAATAAAAGTAGCAACATTATCGTTTGATCTAACCGTAGTTTCCCATTTTTTTACGCCGAAAACTTCTTCTGGTATGGTAATTTTCATATCACTTTTAACAGGAACTTGGCAAGAAAGTCGCCAGAAGTCTTTTTTTTCTTTGTTATTAAAGTGACTTTCCTCGGTAGATAAAATTGAACCACCTCCGTCAAAAACTTGGCAACGACATTGAGCGCATGTACCTCCACCTCCACATGCCGAAGAAAGAAAAAGATTATTTTCTGCTAAAGTTTGTAAAAGTTTTCCTCCTGCAGGCACAGTAATTTTTTGAGTAGGATCATCATTGATTTCAATAGTTACGTCTCCTGTAGAAACCAACTGAGATCTTGCCAAAAGGATGATGGCAACCATGACATTTACAATAACTGTAAAAGATAAAATACCTAATACTATCTCTGTGATCATTATAAAATAATGCCTCCAAACGACATAAATCCAAAGCTCATCAAACCAACAATTATAAAAGTAGAACCTAGTCCTTGAAGGCCTTCTGGCATGTCGCTATATTTTAATTTTTCTCTAATTCCAGCGAGTATTGTGATTGCTAATGCCCAACCAACTCCTGCTCCTAAACCATAGGCAACACTTTCTCCAAAATATAAATCTTTTTCTACCATGAAGAGCGATGCCCCCAGAATTGCACAATTAACTGTGATTAGGGGTAAAAATATGCCCAAAGCGTTATAAAGAACAGGAACATATTTATCTAAAAACATTTCTAATATTTGAACACAAGCAGCAATCACACCGATGTAGCTAATTAAGCCTACAAAGCTTAAATCAACATCTGAAAGACCCGCCCAAGCAAGTGCTCCATCTCTTAAGATATAGTTATAGATTAAGTTGTTGATGGGTACAGTAATTGCCAATACAACAATTACGGCAATTCCCAAGCCAATTGCAGCTTCAATTTTTTTAGAAATAGCAATGAAAGTACACATCCCTAAAAACACAGATAAAGCAAGGTTTTCTATAAAAATGGCATTGATAAAAATATTCAAATAATTTTCTATCATGATGCTGCCTTTGATGAAGGTGTCGGCGGAGGATTTGGCACTATTTCGGGAGAATTCTGAGACATTTTAAATTCTGGTTCTTCGATTTGATCTTTTTGCCATGCTCTTAAGGCCCAAATGATCAAACCAATTAATATGAAGGAAACAGGAGGCAGTAGAAAAAAGTTGTTAGGCACATACCAGCCACCATTCTGTACCAAAGGAAAGATTTCATATTCAAGAATTGTTCCGGTACCAAATAATTCTCTAATTGTTCCTAGAATTATCAAAATTACGCTATAGCCCAATCCATTACCAAAACCATCGAGAAAAGACACTCCTGGAGGGTTTTGCATTGCGAAAGCTTCAGCTCTACCCATTACAATACAGTTGGTAATTATTAAACCGACAAATACAGATAAAGTCTTACTTGTTTCATAATCATAAGCTTTTAATGCCTGATCAACCAAGATTACTAAGGAAGAAATAATTGTCATTTGTACGATAATTCTTATATTTGATGGAGTAATATTTCTTATCATTGAAATAAAGAAATTGGACAAGCTCACAGTAACTGTCAAAGCTACACACATTATTAAAGTCGGGTAAAGTTTGCTGGTAACGGCCAAAGCAGAACAAATACCAAGCATTTGTAGAGCAATGGGATTCTCTTTGAATACAGGTCGAAATAATATTTCTGAATATTTAGACATCTACTTTTTGTAAATTATTAATGAAATTTAAAAAACCATCGTTACCCATCCAATAAGCTATCAAATTACTTACTCCATTACAGGTCAAGGTAGCTCCAGATAACCCATCAATCTCATAATTGAAGTTATTACTAGTTTTCAATACACTTCCTTTGATTACTTTTAAGGAAACTTCACCGTTTTCTTGATATATTTTTTTTCCTTTCCATAAGGCTTTCCACTTCGGATTATCAATCTCGGCACCAAGTCCTGGAGTTTCTTTGTGTTCATAAAATTCCAAGCCAGCAACGGTATTGAAATCTCCTTCAATAGCCAAATAACCATAGAGGATTCCCCATAAGCCATATCCCCTTACTGGTAAAATTAAGGTATTTATTTCATTATCCTTATATTCAATATAGATCTTTGAGTATTTTTCTCTTTTTTTAATTGAAGCTACATCTTCCTCTGCAGATAGAAATTTATATTTTCCTTCCTCTCTAAGTTCTTTTGCTAGTTCATAAGAATCTGGGTCTATGTCTACAATTTCACCCTTATCTAAGTCTATTATTAAAGTTTTTATGTTGGACATAGCATTTTCTACTGAACCATAGGCTTTTTCCAACCCTGCTGATGAAACAATCTTTTTTTGCATATCCAAAACAACATTATTTTCTTGAACAGATCTCAGTTGAATAGCAATAAACGAAATAATAGCGCTGCATAATAAACAAAGGCCAACTCCAACGAATGTTATATTTAAAGCGCTATCTTTATTAATCTTAGGCATTTTGAAGAGCTAATCTTTTTTTTATATTGTTTTGAACCACAAAATGATCAATCAAAGGAGCTAATAAATTTCCAAATAAAATTGCAAGCATCATACCTTCAGGAAAAGCTGGATTAAGAACTCTAATTAAAATCACCATTACACCAATAACAATTCCATAAGCCCATCGGCCGGCATTTGTGTGTGATCCAGAGACTGGTTCAGTCGCCATAAAAACCAAGCCAAAAGCATATCCTCCAATTACCATATGCCACCAAAAAGGCATAGAAAACATAGGATTGGTTTCACTGCCGACAAGATTGAATAAATAACTTGTAAAGATTGTACCTATAACTACACCAAGAACTATTCGCCATGAAGCAACCTTTGTATAAAGGAGAATAGCTAAGCCTACTAATATAGCTAAAGTTGAAGTTTCTCCAATAGAACCTGGAATAAATCCAAGAAAAGCATTATTCCATGTATAAGCAAGACTTTGATAGCCATCTTGAGCTGCTGTTCCTAGGATTGTTGCTGCTGTGTATCCATCAACTGCAACCCAGGACATATCACCTGACCAAGATGCTGGATAAGCAAAATACAAAAATGCCCTACCCGTTAGAGCTGGATTTAAAAAGTTCTTACCAGTACCGCCAAAAATTTCTTTACCTATTACTAATCCAACTGCAATACCCAATGCACATTGCCAGAGAGGAGCATTAGGCGGACAAGATAATGCAAATAACACTGTTGTAACGAATGCACCCTCACTTACTTCATGTCTTCGTATAAGGGCAAAAATTAATTCACATCCAATTCCAACTGCAAATACTACGACATATATAGGAATAAAATAGATAGCCCCGTAAACCAAGCAATCCATAAAGCTATTTGGATTGAGCGAGGTAAAGAAAGTAATTAATGGCCAATGCCAGTCTTTCTCAAAAGTAGCATTTGCAAGAGTTAATTGTTCAATTGCATTAAGTGATTGAAATCCAAGGTTATACATTCCGGCAAACATTGTCGGAAAAGTTGCAAGCCACACCACAACCATAATCCTCTGAATATCTGAACCATCTCTAACATGAGTTAAACCTTTAGTTTTTTTATCGGAGGAATAAAAAAGATTTTCTATGACATCAAATATTGGAAAATAATAAGAAAGACCACCTTTTCCTTGAAAAGAAGGTTTAATTTTATCAAGAAAATTTCTTAATGGATCTTTCATCTCTGAGATATAGACGCAATTTTAATGATTTAAGTGTGTCAATTTAGTTTTTAGAAGATATTCTTCTATATTATGCTTTTATCCATCCTTTTCTATTTTTTCTAAAATATTCCTAAGGATTAACCCATAATCATATTTGCTTGGACAACTATAAGTACATAGAGCTAAATCTTCCTCATCCAATTCTAAAACACCCAGGCTTTGAGCCAATTCTGTATCCTCAGTCACTATTGCTTTAAGAAGTTGAGTAATCATTAAATTCATCGGGAAAATATCTTCATAAATACCAACAGGAACAATTGCTCTAAAGCCTCCGTTTAAAGCTGATGTAAGATTGTATTTATAATTTTTCATTGCAGATGCAAGAAACATTCTTAAGGATGAATGTTTTTTAATTTCGGGCCTTAACCAATTTAAAAATTCACGATCGTCTTGATTGACTTCTCTTATGACGGTGAGTTGATTAGAAAAACTTGATATATAAGCAAGTGGTCCTTCACAGATGTGACCGCATAATACAGATCCGGAAATCAGTCTATTATCATCCTCTATCAACTTACCAGCTATAAGTTCTTCAACGCATGCACCAAAATTTGTTAAAACAATTTCTGGATTAAATACCTGAGGACCAGAAATAGATATATATTTTTCATTTGATTGGTAGCCTGTAAGAACAGTTTTTCCTATTTTTATTAATTCTTGATATCCAATAGTCCAAATTTGATTCTTCAATGTTGCGGGAGAAATTTTATGAATTTGTGTTCCAACAAGCCCAATTGGATGGGGTCCTGAAAAAGCATGGTAGTGAATGATTTCTGACTTATATAAATCTAAATCATTATCTTCAGCAATACCGACATGAGTACCTTCTGTTGGGAGATAGGAAATAATCTCCAATCCTTTGTTAAAGGCTTCAAGATTCTCTCTGAGAACCAATGTTGGATCAAAAGATAAAGGGTTTGAATCTATTAGCGAAATAAAAATTTTATTGGGTAGAGAACCTACTAAAGGAACTTTAGAAAAAGGCCTAGTTCTAAAAAGACTAAGTAAACCAAAATTATTAAGAAAATTTAAAACTTGCTCATTAGTTTTATCGAATGTTGTATCAACTTCAAATGAAGCATCGTCATTACTCTTTTCTATAACCATTGATAGAAAAGACCTTCTATCACCTCTGTTAATTTCTGAAATCGTCCCATTCACTGGAGATAAATGAAAATATCCAGGATTTTTTTTATCTTCAAAAAGCTTTTCTCCTTGAATGACTTCCTGTCCTTCAGTCACAAACATTGTTGGTTTTATACCGTGAAAATCTTTTCCTAGGATAGCTATCCTTGAAGTTAAATTACTATCCTCCGGTAAAACCTGATGATTTATTTCTCCCTTAAGAGATAAATTCAATCCCTTTGTGATTTTGATAGTCATCTTATAAAAATAAAGGTAATCGAAGGTATTTAATACCGGCCATCTTCTTTAAGACTCTAAGTAATTGGACACAATAACCAAGTTCATTATCATACCAAGCATAAATGACTACATTTTTTCTATTACATATTGTTGCTTGCGAATCTACAACACACCCAAACCTACTTCCAATAATATCGGATGAAACAATTTCAGGAGAATTTGTATAGTCGATTTGGTCTTTATAGATACTATGAAACGCTGTTTTTCTTAGAAAATCATTGAGTTCCTCAGTCGTTGATTCTCTCTCGAGGTGAAGATTTAAAATCGCCATGGAAACATTCGGAGTTGGAACTCTTATGGCATTTGCCGATAACTTTCCTTCCAATTCAGGAAGAACTTGAGACACGGCTTTTGCAGCCCCAGTTTCTGTTAAAACCATATTTAAAGCTGCACTTCTTCCGCGCCTGGCTTTGTCATGATAGTTATCAATTAGATTTTGATCATTGGTATATGAATGAACAGTTTCAACATGACCATTATCAATACCAAACTCTTCAGATATCGCCCTTAAAAGAGGAACAATTGCATTAGTAGTACAAGAAGCGGCGCCTAAAATTTTATCTTTATCAGTAATATCTTTATGGTTCACGCCATAAACTATATTTTTTAATTCTCCTTTGGTAGGTGCTGTAAGCAATACTTTTGAAACCCCCTTAGATTTAAGATGCTTTGAGAGCCCCTTTTTGTCACGATAAACTCCAGTATTATCTATTAAAATTGCTTTATCTATATTGTACTTGGAATAATCCACTTCCTCTGGATTATTTGCGTAGATAAATTTTACAGGATTGCCGTTCATTACAAGAGTATTGGATTCTTCATCTACTCTAATTGTTCCTTTGAATGGGCCATGAACAGAATCTCTTCTCATTAACTCCGCTCTTTTAAAAAGATCTTCTGACTTAGATTGTCTGACAACCACTGCTTTTAGAGAAAAAGTTTCACCTGCGCCCGTATCCTCTAGAATTAACCTTGTAATTAATCTACCTATCCTTCCAAAACCAAATAGGACTACATCTTGAGGCTTTCTTAGCACAGGAGTGTGATTTCCTATCGCTTTCTTTACTTGGTCATTTACAAATTCATCTATATTTTGTCCGTGATCATCAAACATAAAAGCTGCAGCCAATATTCCTATGTCTATTTGTGCGGGTCCTAGATCAATTTTGTCTAAACTAGCTAAGATCATTGATGTTTCGTATTCACTTAGTTCATTTTCCTCAACTTCTCTTACAGCTCTGTGAGCTTGCATTATTTCTATAACCGAAAGAGAAATTAGAGGATTTCCATATAATAAAATTCGAACATTTTTTTCTCTATGAAATTTACCAATGATAGGAATCATTGATTCAACAAGCGACTGTCTTTCTATCCAGTTTTCTAGATAATTATCCGGTTTTGCTCTATCCCTCTTATCAGGGTTAGAGTCAGATTTTATTGCTGTCATTTATTACAAAGCAGAATATCTTTTTAGGTGATAATCAGTATTTCCAAAAATTGCTCTAATTGTTGTTAAACGCTTAAAGTAGTGACCAATATTTGTCTCGTCAGTTACACCCATACCACCATGCAACTGAACAGATTCTTCACCAACATGCTTGGCTGCGATACCAACTTGATATTTTAATGCTGAAACAGCTTTTTTAGCATCATCTGACTTATCTGTAAGTTTTGCTGCACACATTAAGAGTAAAGATTTAGTTTGTTCGTATGCCATGAAAGTATCCACCATCCTGTGTTGTAATGCTTGAAAAGAACTAAGGGTCTCACCAAATTGCTCTCGCGTCTTAGAATACTCTAATGTTATTTCATTCATTTTTTCCATAATACCAACCGCTTCAGCTGATATAGCTAATGTTGCTAAGTCAATGACTTCTTCCAACGCAGAAAAAGCATCACCCTCGCTTCCCAATAGAGAGGAATCTGGCACGGATACGTTTTCAAGCGTTATCTCTGAAGCTTTAGACCCATCTACATTTGAATAGTTTCTTAAAGATACTCCTTTTAAAGATGGATCAACAATAAACAAAGATAAGCCTTCTTTATCAAGTTGATTTCCAGCTGTTCTTGCTACAACAATAATATTATTTGAAGAAGGACCATTCATGACTACTGCTTTGTAACCATCAAGAATATAGTTTTCACCATCTTTCTTGGCGGACGTAATAACGTCATTTAAATCAAACCTACTTTGAGGTTCAGAAAATGCTACAGACATTTGGATTTCACCAGAAATAATTTTTGGTAAAAGATCTTGCTTTTGTTCCTCTGAACCTAGTCTACTAACCAAGCCACCTGCCAAAACAACATTTGGGATATAAGGCTCAACGACTAGACCTCTTCCAAGTGACTCCATAATAACCATGAGGTCAATTGGTCCGCCATTGTAGCCGCCATCTGCTTCTGAAAAAGGCATGCCTAACCATCCTAAATCAGCAAAAGTTTTCCAAAAATCTGAACTGTATCCTAATTCAGTTTTTATATTTTTTTGTCTTACATCAAAAAGATAGTCTTTATCTACAAAGGTGGTAATACTATCTTTAAGCAATAATTGTTCTTCAGATAACGAGAAATCCATTTAAATACCCAAAACAGCTTTAGCAATTACATTCCTTTGTATTTCATTACTCCCTCCATAGATAGACACTTTTCTATAGTTCAAGTAATGCGGCATAACATTGGCTGCAAAATCCGGACCTATTCTCCCTTCATTAGAAATTAAATCATCTTCTGACATAAAAGGATGAGCATAGTATCCAAGAGCCTCAACAAACAAGTCAGAAAGACCTTGCTGTAAATCGGTACCTTTAATTTTTAGTATGGATGATTCTGGGCCAGGATGACCTCCTTTCGACATTGCTGCCAAAGTTCTTAATTCGCTGTATTCTGCAGCCAATAAATCAATCTCAAGCTTATTAAGCTTGTCCATAAATAATTCATCATCTTTTAAGAAACCTTCACCTAAAGGAAGTTCGGAAGTAATTTCTCTAAGTCTTCGAATCTCTCTTTTGAGAGCCGGAATACCACCGATACCTGTTCTCTCATGAGCTAAAAGAAATTTTGCAATATTCCAACCAGCACCTTCTTCACCAATTAGATTTTCGACAGGAACTTTGACGTTATCTAGGTAGACCATGTTTACCTCATGAGATCCATCGATAGTAATGATGGGCTTAACCTCAACTCCTGGAGTTTTCATATCGATCAAAAGAAAACTTATTCCTTGCTGTTTAATATCAGTTGTTTCCGTTCTAACTAAACAGAAAATCCAATCTGCATGTTGCGCCATGGTTGTCCAAGTTTTCGTTCCATTTACAATATAGTGATCACCATCTTTTACCGCTTTAGTCTTTAGCGATGCTAAATCTGATCCAGATCCAGGCTCTGAATAGCCTTGGCACCACCAGACATCATTATTGATTATCCCAGGAAGAAATCTATCTTTTTGTTCTTGAGTTCCAAAGGTATAAACCACAGGACCACACATACTAACTCCAAAAGGAACAAGAGTTGGAGTATTAGCATCAGCTAATTCATTTTGAAAAATATGTTTTTGTGTAATAGACCAACCAGTTCCACCATATTCTTCAGGCCAATTAACTGCAAACCAACCCTTTTTACTAAGGATTCTTTGCCAAGTTTGGATGTCTTCTTTAGAAACAGGAATCCCATTATCCATTTTATTTTTAATATCAGCAGGATAATTCTCTGCAATAAATGATCTCACTTCATCTTGAAATTTAAGATCTTCTTCTGAAAAAGATAAATTCATTTAAAACCTCTTTATAGTCTTATTCTTAGAAGTCAGTATTATACACAAACATTTATCTGTTAATACGTAGTAAAAATCATTATGGAAATAACATTTGGTTATCAAAAGAACTTGGTAATTTGCAGTAATTCAGAGCTTCTGAAAAGAACTTGGTCTAACTCCACTAATAATGAAAAAGTTTTAATACCTGATTTAGAGGTATTACCCTATGATAATTTTTCCCCACATGCTGAGGTTTCTTCAAGAAGGTTGATAGCCATGAGGGATTTATTAAAAAAAAATTCAATTACAGCTTTCACTACAGTACCTGCTCTTTTTCAACCATTTTTTGATAAAGCTAGCATCAATACTCTCTATTTTGAGTTCAAAGAAAATCAAAAAATTGATAGAAACGAGCTAATTTCAAATTTAGTAGAAAATGGATATGAATCCGCAGATTTAGTTATTAAACCCTCCAGTTATGCCGTGAGAGGCTCTGTAATAGATATATTTCCATCCAATAGTAAATATCCTGTCAGGATAGATTTAGACGACGATTTAATTTCAAGTCTTTCTATTTTTGATACTGATACACAAAAAACCTTAAGAAAAATAAATTCATTTATTGTTAGACCTTCGCGAGGTTTTGTTTTAAATGAAAATTCTATAAAGGTATTTAAAAAAAATTGGCGTCTAAGGTTTAAGGATGATGGCGAGGTTTTTGATAATGTCAGTAAAGGAAAATTTATAGCAGGTATAGAATTCTATTCATCTCTTTTCTATGATGAAAAAACTTCTTTAGGTGACTATCTGAATGACTTTAATATTTTTATTATTGGAGATGTTAAATCAGAATCTAAAAATTACTGGGATTTGATAAATAACAGATATGAAGAATTTTTAGGCGACATCAATAGACCAATCTTGAAACCAGCAGAAATCTTTAATTCGCTGGATGAAATTAATAAATTAATTTCCAAGTCTAAAAAAATAGACTTACCAAAAAGTTCTCTAAATAAACTGATAGATTTTGCTTCTAAAGACTTCTCTTCTAGTTCAGAACAATTAGATAGAGATTTTGATTCGTTATTGAATTTTAAAAAAGATGAGCTCGTTGTTCATGCAAATCATGGAATTGGAAAATTTTTGGGTTTAAAAAATCTAAACAATACAGAATGCTTTTTAATAGAGTATCAAAACAAAGAATTACTTTACGTTCCGGTAAATTCAATATCTCAAATTACTCCCTACATTGGCGTAAAAGATATTCCATTAGATTCTTTGAGCAAAAAGAAATGGAGTGAAAAATCACAAAAATCTAAACTTAAAGCTTTTGATATAGCTTCAGAAATTTTGGAAGCTGAAGCCAAAAGAAATTTAAAAAAGTCACAAAAAGTTTCCCTGAATACAATTGAATATGAGCGGTTTTGTAACACTTTTAAGTTTACAGAAACTCCAGACCAAGAAAGAGTCATTAAAGAAGTCATTAATGATTTACTTTCAGATAAGCCCCAAGACAGATTAATTTGTGGTGAGGTAGGATTTGGTAAAACAGAGGTAGCCTTGAGAGCCTCTTTCATAGTGGCTCAAAATAATTATCAAGTTTGTATTCTTGCGCCAACTACCGTGTTAGCTAAACAGCATTATGAGGTATTCAAAGATAGATTTAGTGAATTTCCTCAAAGAGTTTGTCTTCTAACTAGAGAACAAACAAAAGGAGAAAAAGTAGAAATATATAAAAAAATTAAAGAAAACTATTACACAATTATTATTGGGACTCATGCCCTATTCAATAAAGAGATTTCTTTTAATAATTTAAATCTCCTTATTATCGATGAAGAGCATAAATTTGGCGTTAGGCAAAAAGAACAAATAAGATCTTTAAAAACTGGCATTAATGTCATTTCTCTTTCAGCAACTCCAATTCCAAGGACGTTAAACCTATCTTTATCTAAAGTGAGAGATATCTCTTTAATCACTACTCCCCCATCAGGACGGAAAAGTGTTAAAACAATAGTTTCGAGATATTCGAAAAGCCTTGTCTTTGAAGCCATTCAAAGAGAATTTTATAGAGACGGCCAAGTTTTTTATCTCTTAAATAACGTAAGCATGCTCGAAGAGAAAAAAAAAGAAATTTCAGAAAGATTTCCAGACAAATCAATTGCTTTTGCTCATGGACAGCTTAGACCAAAGGAGTTAAGCAGAGTCATGCAAAGTTTTGTAAGGAAAGAAATTGATTTGCTTGTTTGTACAACCATTATTGAAAGCGGGATTGATATAGAAAACGCAAATACTCTAATTGTAGAAGATTCAGAAAATTATGGGTTGTCTCAACTTCACCAAATAAGAGGCAGAGTCGGAAGATCGCAAAGAGAAGCTTATGCCTATTTTTTCCTAAATGAAGCTAAAGAATTAAAAAATAAGGCGTCTGAGAGAATTGAAGCTCTTCAAGAGAACGAATCACTTTTATCTGGATTTAGTTTAGCAATGAGAGATTTAGAAATTAGAGGGGCTGGAGAGTTGTTAGGAGAAAAGCAAAGCGGACCAATAGATGTTGTAGGATTAACACTATTTTCAAAAATGATTGAAAGCGCAATTAAAATTTTAAAAGGTGAAAAAATAATTAACCAATCAGATATAGATATTGATATCGGTATCTATGGGTTCATACCAGAAGAAATAATTCCTCAAGCAGAATTAAGACTGAGTATTTATAAAGAAATATCCTCCATAAAAGAAAATAAAAATTTAGATCAAAATAAAAGGGATTTTATTGATCGTTTTGGCGATTTAACTCCAGAAATCATTAATCTATATGAATTATCAAAGCTAAAGAATATTGCGAGGAAACTAAATATACTAAGTATCAAGTATCGGGATGGAAATTTTTCCTTAAAGTTAGCAGATAATTCAAGACTCATTCCTCCGACTTCAGAAATAAGAGAAATTAAAGTTAATGCCAGAGATATTAAAAGTGATCGCCTTACCTTTATAATGTCTAAGTTAGAAAGTTTTCTTGATAAGAATGAAATTTAAAATATCTTTTTTACTAACGCTTTTTTCAATAAATTTAATTTCCGAAGAGCAGCTTTATTTGGTCGACTTGATTTTAATCAAATACCTTCCAGAATTTGAAACTAGTGAAAAATTTCTCTCACCTGAGCTCGATATCCCGGAGAATATTACTTTACTTGCCGAGTTTCCTTACCCTGAACTAGAGATTAAACCTTTGCCCTTTGATCTTGAGTACAAATTTCAAGATTTATTTATGTCAATAAAAATTGAAGAAGACTCAGACCTGATTACGTCTGAAGATGAAATCTTCACAAATATTGAAGATATCCCTTATTTAGGAATAAAAAAATCTTTATTTGAAATCGATTCTGCTAGAGATTTTTCTTTATCAGCTGAGGCTTCTAAAATTGCAAGAAGTAGAGACTTTAGAGTTATCGCTACAAAATCATGGTTTCAGTATATTAAAAATAAAGATGAAGCCGAGCTTGTTTTTATCGATAGTGACTTTTTTAAGGGTACTAGAATATTTGGTTTTTTTCAGCTCTACAGGGAACGTTTCTTACACTTTAATTCAAAATTATATCTTTCTGAATTAGATCCATTATTTTCCCAAGATGAGAAATTTATAGTTGGGAAAAATATTTTTAATGAAGAAAAAGAAATTGATATATTTAAAGAAAAAAATCAAAAAGTTCTTTTTGAGGTCAAACATTCAAAAAAATTTCGAAGTGGAGAACTTCATTATGTAGACCACCCAAAATTCGGGATGCTTGTAAAACTTACTAAAGCTCAGAAAGAGCTTTTTTCTCCTGATAATGATTTAACAAAGAATTAATAATTTTTAATTTTTCTTGATCTTTATTTTCTTCTGCCTCAATTTTTAATGAGTTAGTCCTCGAGATTGCTTTTTCCAATGTCATTTTCCAGGGCCCATTTGTCAAAAGTCTCTCTTTTAGAAATTCATGATAGCTATCTTGTTCTTTATTGGAAGAGAATTCAGGTTTCAAATAGCTAATGAGTCTTTGAGAAAGCTCTCTATATCTTTCGTCTTCAAATCCATTTAAGAGTTTTGCCTTCTCAGCCCATGTTGATATCTCAAATCTTTCCATCCAAAGTTTGTCGCTATTTGAAGGGAATCTCTCATATACCTTTTGTTCTAAGTATTTATTGGGAGGATATTCTCTTTGGTTGATTGATAATAGTTCAGAAATTCTATTCTGAAAGTCCGTATTTTCCATTACCTGCTGAGCTCTTGATGCTAATAGTTTAAGAGGAGAGTCAAGGAAATTTTCTATATTTGTAATTTTATCTACCGGCATCAACGGTACGCTTTTATTAATTGAAATTGTTTTAAGCCCTCCCCCAGCTCCAAATTGTTCTGATAATTCATAATCAGTCATATCAAACATTTTTTTTGGATCAAAATATAAATCCAGCATTGCCACTTGGTTAGTTTGATTGGGATTTTGACCGCAAGAAATGACAGGATATATGTATTTTTTCTTGCGATAGATTTCCCCTAAAACAGAGAACGGACTGGATCTAGTTAACTCAATATTTCCATTTTTTGAGGACCCTTTAACAGCTGCATTTAATGCCTCTGGTGCATGCGCTTTAATTTTTTTCATCAAATTAACCATGAGCATGCAATCAACAATAGCATCGTGTGCATTTTCTACAGATATATCATTTTCTTTAGCTAAGTCAGTTAATTTTAAGCTGATGCTTTCATCTTCATCTTGCGGGACTTTTATTTTTGAATCATAAAAATTTCCAATTATCTGAAATAGACTCATGAGATCAAGTCTTCGATTACCATTTGTATTAGTTATATATGGATCAAAAAGATTCCAGTAAAACTGTCTTCTAACAAGTTCTTCATCAAATCGATGGCCGTTGTATGAGACAAATATCAGATTATTATCTTTTCCCCATGATAACCATTTATCTCTCAATGATTTCATCATCTCAAAATGAGAAAGTCCTGATTCAAGACAATCAGCCTGTCTATGAACCAAGAAAGCGTCTGGGGAAGGAACAATCCATGGGAGAACTTTTGAACTTAAATTCAGGTCTTCAAGTATATTGAAATCTCCATCTGTTAGGACGCATCCAACCTGAATAATTTGAGAGAAATTTATATCAAGTCCAGTAGTTTCCGTATCATAGAAAACGTAAAGGTCATTTGTTGAAGACATTTTTAAATTATAAGGGAAACAAACGTCAAATTATGACGTTATTTATAATAAGCATTATCTTTAAAAGAATGATCTGTAGAATCAATGATTTCTGATAATTCAGGAATATTGTCTTTTAAAGTCTTTTCAACGCCGTTTTTAAGTGTGAGGTCTACCATGCCGCAGCCTTGACAGCCACCGCCAAATCTCAAAACAGCTTTGCTTGAATCAATTACTTCCACAAGACTCACTTCACCACCATGGGATGCTAGTGAAGGATTGATCTCGCTATATAAATAATAATTAATTTTTTCTTCTAAAGAACTATCTTCTTTTAAGCTGGGTACTTTTGCATTTGGAGCTCTGATTGTCAGCTGACCCCCAAATTTATCAGGGTGATAGTCAACTTTACAATCTTCTAAAAAAGGGAGGCTTTCGTTTTCCAAATAAACCGAAAGATCGCCAACTTCCATCAGAACATCATCTTCTTCTTCTTCGCCAACCTTACAATAAACAATACATGTTTCAGCTCTCATAGTTCCAGGGTCTGAAACAAATATTTTTATGTTTGTCTCTTCTTCCTGACTATTAAGTAAATCTTGCAGATAAGTTACTGCAGAATCTGAGATTGAAACCACAGACATATTTTATATTTTTGACTCCATCTCAGGTAAAGCGGTAAATAAGTCTGCAACCAATCCATAGTCGGCAACTTGAAAAATAGGAGCATCCTCATCTTTATTAATAGCAACAATAACTTTACTGTCTTTCATTCCAGCCAAGTGTTGAATAGCACCAGAAATACCGACTGCAATATATAAATTCGGTGCTACTATTTTTCCAGTTTGACCTACTTGATAATCATTGGGGACAAATCCTGAGTCAACTGCTGCTCTCGAAGCTCCGATTGCTGCGCCCAATTTATCTGCTATACCTTCTAGCAGAGAAAAATTATCTCCATTTTGCATACCTCTGCCACCAGAAATAACCACTTCTGCTGCTGTTAATTCAGGACGGTCTGATTTAGCTAATTCTTCTTTTATAAATTCTGATATACCAGCATCATTAACTTCTTCTAATTTTAGAATTTCGGCACTATTGGAACCTTTTGGTGCTGCATCAAAGGCAGTAGTTCTAACGGTAATTACTTTTTTTGCATCTGATGATTGAACAGTAGCAATACAATTTCCTGCGTAAATAGGCCTTTGAAAAGTATCTTCTGATTCAACCGAACTAATATCTGAAATTTGTGCTACATCCAAAAGTGCCGCAACTCTTGGCATATAATTTTTACCGTTTGTTGTCGCTGGAGCCAATATTGCTGAATAATCATCGCTCACGTTTTTTATTAGGGTTGCAATATTTTCAGCAAGAAAATTTTCATACTCTTTTGAATCTACATACAAAACTTTCGTAACTCCTTCACAAGTAGCTGCTTCTTCAGCAACCGCATTACATTCTGCTCCAGCAACTAGAACATGAATATCACTGTCTAGTTTCGAGGCCGCACTTACGGTATTTTGCGTTGAGACTTTAAGCTCGTTATTGTCGTGTTCTGCTATTACTAATGCTGTCATGAAATCACCTTTGCTTCATTTTTTAATTTTTCGACCAATTGGTCTACAGATTCAACAATTATACCTGCCTCTCTTTCTGGAGGAGGAGAAACTTTTAATGTTGAAATCCTTGGATTTAAATCAACCCCCAGATCGTCAGATTTAATAACTTCTAAAGGTTTTTGTTTTGCTTTCATTATGTTAGGTAAAGAAGCATACCTTGGTTCATTAAGTCTTAAATCAGATGTAACAACAGCAGGTAAATTGATAGAAATGGTTTGCAGACCGCCATCTACTTCTCTAGTAACTACTGCCTTCTCACCTTCAATTTTAAGCTCTGAAGCAAAAGTTGCTTGAGGATAATTCATCAAAGCAGCCAACATTTGCCCAGTTTGATTATTATCTCCATCAATGGCTTGCTTACCCATAATAATAAGATTTGGAGACTCTTTCTCGACAATAGCTTTAAGCACTTTTGAAATACCCAGTGGCTCAACTTCTAGATCAGTTTCTACTAAAATTGCTTTATCTGCTCCTAGAGCAAGAGCTGTCCTTAGTTGTTCTTGAGCATTTTCAGCTCCAACAGTCACTGCAATGATTTCAGTAGCTGAACCCGCTTCTTTAAGCCTTACAGCTTCTTCAACTGCAATTTCACAGAAAGGATTTATGGCCATCTTCACGTTATTGAGGTCTACGCCTGATTCATCAGCCTTTGGCCTAACTTTTACGTTGTAATCTACAACTCTTTTTATTGGAACTAAAACTTTCATATATTACCCTTATAATGGTTAGTGGAATAACTCAAGAAGGATATATTCTATAGGATGATGACTTTTCATCAAAGTATTAAAATATCGCTAACTAAATGGGTTATAACTTAATAATAAGCCCAAAAGAGATGAATTATGAATGAACAGGTTGAAAGAGATGTCATGGAATATGACGTACTTATTATAGGCGGAGGTCCTTCAGGCCTATCCTCAGCAATTAAAGTTAAGCAGTTAGCAAGTGCTGAAGGAAAAGATATTTCTGTATGTGTTCTCGAAAAAGGTTCTGAAATTGGCGCTCATATTCTTTCAGGAAATGTATTCGAACCCACTGCTCTAAACGAATTAATCCCTGATTGGAAAGAAAAGGAAGCTCCTCTAAATTCACCTGCAATCAAAGATATTGTTAAATTCATGATTTCAGAAAATTCTTCAATAAATATACCTTTTCCTAGCTTTTTGATTCCAACATTTAATAATCATGGGAATTACGTAATGAGTTTGGCTAATTTTACAAGATGGTTAGCATCACAGGCTGAGTCTTTAGGAGTTGAAATTTTTCCAGGCTTCACAGCAGCAGAGGTAATTTTTGAAGAGAATGTTGTTAAAGGAGTCCTGACTGGCGAGATGGGAATTTCAAAAGATGGAGAGAAAAAACCATCTTATCAGCCCTCTATGGAGCTCAGAGGAAAATATACTGTATTCGCTGAAGGTTGCAGAGGACATTTAGGCAAGCAATTAATAAAAAAATACAATTTAGATGAAAATAGAGACCCTCAACACTATGGAATAGGTTTCAAAGAAATATGGGATATTTCTCCTGATGACCATAAAGAAGGAACAGTAATGCATACCATGGGCTGGCCAAGTAATGGCACCATTTCAGGATCTTATTTTTATCATGGAGAAAATAATCAAGTCTACTTGGGATATGTAGTTCCTCTAGATTATGAAAATCCACATTTGAGTCCTTTCGATGAATTCCAACAATGGAAACAACATAAAGATATTAAAAAGATCCTTGAAAAAGGTAAAAGAGTTGCTTACGGAGCTAGAGCATTGATAAAAGGCGGTTATCAATCAAGACCAAAAATGTCCTTTCCCGGAGGTTTACTAGTCGGAGATAATGCGGGAACTCTGAATTTTCCAAAAATTAAAGGCACTCATACAGCAATGAAGTCAGGAATGATCGCAGCTGAGACTATTTATGAAGCTCTTCAAAAAAATTCTGTCGGCGAAGATTTGACTTCATATGAGGATAAGTTTTCCAGTTCTTGGGTAAACAAAGAATTACACAAAGCCAGAAACTGGGGACCCTTTTTACACAATGGATTGAAATGGGGTTTCAAAGGTCTATTGGGAGTTGCGTTAGCCGCGATAGACCAATTTATCTTTAGAGGTAAACTCCCATTTACTTTAAATCACCCTACTCCAGATTACGCTTGTTTAAAAAAAGCTTCTGAATCTAAGAAAATAGATTATCCAAAACCTGACGGCGTTGTAAGTTTTGATAAATTATCATCTGTTTTTCTATCCAATACCAATCACGAAGAAGATCAGCCATGTCATTTAACTTTAAAAGATGCTGCCATCCCTATTTCTGTAAATCTTCCTGAATATGATGAACCGGCACAAAGATATTGCCCAGCAGGAGTTTATGAAGTTGTAGAAAAAGATGGTGAACAGAAATTTCAAATTAATGCTCAAAATTGTGTGCACTGCAAAACATGCGATATCAAAGACCCAAGTCAGAATATCGTTTGGGTTACTCCTGAAGGCATGGGCGGACCTAATTACCCAAATATGTAAAAGGCCAATTTTTAATCAGCCTTTTACATTTAATTTATTTTGAAGAAGTTGTAATAAAGGTCATAAAAGACTCTTGGCAAGTATAAACAGATTGATATAACTCACCAAAAGACTGTCCATCTTTAGATGAAGTAAACCATTCTATTGCTTTACCGTAATCTTCCGCTGTTGGTGATATTCCTATCCAATTAACAGAGCCTGGTTTAATAGGAATTTGTTGAAAGCCAGCATGAGCTTTGTAGGAATTCGATAAACCTGCTTTCTTTAAATAAGCAGAAAACGTATCCATCATATCTGATAAATCTTCTAAAGTTTTACCCTTATTGATCTGGCATTCATAAATTTCAACGACTGGACCACTGAAACCGATTGATGACAATCCCAACATTACAACAAAAATTAATTTTTTCATTTTCTCTCCTAATATAGTTAAATAAGATTTGATAATAATACAGTTAAAAAAAATATGAAAAATTTAGTTATCGTTGGGTTCCCAGCAAAGAAAGAAAAGTTTGAAGTTTTAAAAAATACCTTAAAAGAAGCACTAGTTGATACAAGAGCATTTAAAGGATGCATTTCTATAGATACATATGAAGATGTCTCAACAAATACTATCTATTTGATAGAAGACTGGGAATCATTAGACAATCATTCAAACTATGCAAATTGGCGAGCAGAAACAGGATTAGCTGATGTTTTAGAACCCTTGCTTGATGGGGGCGCAGCAAGTTTAAAAATTATTAGATGTGGAGAAAAATTAGATATTTAAATTATATAACTTTGCCTAAAGAAAATACTTCATCACCAGAATTAATTTCTAATTCTTGAGTTTTGGAATTTAATTTCGCTTCTTCTATTAACTGATAAAAAACGTTTCTACCGATTAAAGCTTCAAGATTTTTTCTCACTAAAATATAAGGCGAAGGCTCCTGAGTATCTTTGTTGATTTCAACTCTAAGAGGATTTTTATTACTCAAAGTAACAATATCATCTACATTAGTTTGAAATAAAAAAACTTCTTTACCATCTATTAGCTCCTTATTGAACGTCTTGATTACAAAAGGCTTATCCTCAACTTGAAGCTGAATTTTTTCAACAGGAGTTACTAGATAATAAAAACCGTCATCATCATATCGAATAACGGTGCTGAAAAGTTTGACCATTTTCTCTCTTCCTATAGGAGAGTTTTTAAAATACCATTTTCCGTCTCTTGCAATTTTCATATCAACATTTTCGCAAAGAGGTGGATTCCATTTTTCTACTGGCGGTAATTTATTATTTTTTTGAGCTTCCAAAATGGATTGAAATAAGGAGCTCGTGTTGATTTCGTTAGCCATCAAATTATTGTAGGTTCTTCTTCAAGTCTTATATCATATTTGTTTAAAACAACTGTCTTTATTTTATTCTTTAACTTCAAAATTGAATTCGGTGATTTATCTTCATTGATTAATACCAGAGAATGTTTTGTTGAGACTCTCGCATTATCAAATTTCAATCCCTTTAAATTGCTTCTTTCTATTAACCAGGCTGCTGAAACCTTTATTAACGAGTTGTGATTATAAAATTTTAAATTAGCATCTTGCGAAAGGAGCCTTTTTAAATCTTGCCTTTTGATCAATGGATTTTTAAAGAAACTTCCTACATTTGGCTTGCTTAGATAGTTTTCTAATTTTCTACTACGAATTTTTAAAACTTTCTTTCTTAGCTGTAAGGCATTCTTAAATTCATAAACCTGTAAATCTTGATATGAATTATTTGCAATAAATTTATCTTTTAATTTAAAAAAGATATTTTTAATGAATAAGTGTTTATTTTTTTTAAAAAATGAATTTCTATAATCAAAATTACAATTCTTATTATTAAGAGTTTCAAGATTTCCTGTTTTAAGGTTATAAACTTCAATATGTTCGATGTAATCCGATATTTCTTCTCCATAAGCACCTATATTTTGAATCGGACCGGCGCCTACAGTTCCTGGTATACCTGATAAATTTTCTAAACCATAAAGAGAATTTTTAATACAAAATGAAACAAACCTATCCCAGTTGTAGCCACTAGAAACTTTTACATTGTTTTTATAAATTTTTTTTTCATTTTTAAATATATTTTTGATGATGAGTCCTTCAAAGTGTTTTGTGAAAACAACATTAGTTCCCTCCCCCAATATAAGAAATTTAATTTTGTTTTTCTTTATAAATTGAAAAGCAACTTCCAAATCATGATCCGTTTTGCACTCTATGTAATATTTTGCTTTTACAGCTATCTGAAGAGAATTAAACTCACGAAGATTTTTATTTGTGATTATCTTTTTTTGCAATTTCATTAGCTTTATTTAGATCATCTTCTGTGTCAACGCCCAAATGAATATTTGATACTGATTTGATTGCATTTATTGTAATTCCGTTATCTATAGCCCTAAACTGCTCTAGTTTATATATCTTTTCATTATCACTTGGCTGCCAAGAAACAAAACTTTTCAAAGTCTTGTATTTGAATGCATAAATTCCTTGATGAATGAATATATTATCCTCTAGAGATGTTTTTCTAAAAAAGTTTAAAGCAATTCCATCATTGACCAATATTTTTACTATATTTGATTTTTTTAATTCATCTAAAGATTTGAGGTTACTGTAAAGAGTTGCCATTGATATTTCTTCTTTGGAAACTAAATCAAAAAGATTGTTTATATCTTCTGGATGAATAAAAGGTTCATCACCTTGAACATTAATGATTACATCATCATCATTCAAATTAATCTTTGAAACAGCCTCATACACCCTATCAGTTCCGGAAAGATGATTTGAAGATGTCATGATTACATTATCTTTTGGAAGTAAGTTATAAATTTTTTTTGAATCTGTTGCTACTTGAATAATATCCGCGGAAGATTTTAATGCGGCTTCAAAGGTCCAATTAATCATTGGTTTATTAGATATTAGCCTCAAAGGTTTCTCAGGCAATCTTTCGGATTGTATCCTTGCAGGAATTATGACAATTTTTTTCAAATTATTTTTTTAAACAAGTCAGTTTTAAAATCTTCGTTAATGACAGGTTCAATTTTTAAATACCAACAATTAGGATTTTTTAAAAACTTACACTTAATTGCATCTTTTTCTGTCATTACGATAGGTAGATCATTCATTTCAAAAAAATCCGTATCTATGAATTCATGATGATCGGGAAACACCTTTTCAATCACTTGAAAATCAAGACTTCTTAGAAGAGAAAAGAAACTACTAGGATTTCCAATACCAGCTATTCCATAAACAATTTTATCTTTGCTCCAATCACTTACATCAACTGATTCTTGAGTTACTAAGTTAACCCAAGATATAGGCTTGTAGGTCATCAAAAAGTTATTCTTTTTTGATTCAGCATCCTTTGAATAAAAAGTATTAGTATTGATAACAAAATCAACCTGATCTAACTTTTTAATTGGCTCTCTTAACGGGCCGGCAGGTAGCAGAAGCTTATTACCAAATTTTCTCATACCATCTATCATGGCAATTTCAATATCTCTTCCAAGTTTAAAATGTTGGAGACCATCATCGCTTATTAGAACGTTGCATTGTCTATTTTGTATTAAATATTTCGCAGCTTTCACTCTATTAGATCCTACCACTACTGGACAATTCGTATTATTAAATATAATTAAGGGTTCATCTCCTACGTCACTTGGATTCGAAGAATGAGTAATCATTACGGGATTGTTATTGGCTGTACTCTTGTACCCTCTTGATACGATACCGGGGTTAAAACCTTCTTTTTTAAGTTCATTAGCAAGCCAAATAACTAGAGGAGTTTTTCCGGTACCCCCGACTGTTAGATTGCCAATCACGATTGTCTTAAAATCAGGCTTCCATGCAGAAGCTAAGGCTCTTTTACGAAAAAATTTAAATAAAAATCTATAAATCCACGAAAGCGGAATGAGTATTTTTATCCAACTTTTATTTTCATACCAAGCTTCTTCAATAAAGTTACTAGTTTTTTGCTCCGTTAAAGCAAATTGAGATTTTAGAATAGGAAGTTTTTTCTTAGCCGGTTCAGCTTCATCCTTAAATTGGTTCTTGTAAAGTTCAAAGTAAGTCTTTTCTAGATTCATCAAATCGTCATGAGTACCGCTTTCTACAATTTTGCCGTCTTTTAAAACAATAATTTTTTCAGCATTTTCAACGGTCGACAATCTGTGAGCAATAACAATAGTGGTCTTCCCTATTTTTAAGTTATCTATTGCTTGTTGGATTTGATTTTCCGATTCAGAATCCAAAGCAGATGTAGCTTCATCTAAGATTATGATTGGTGCGTCTTTTAATAAAGCTCTAGCAATTGCAATCCTTTGTTTCTGACCTCCTGAAAGTAAGGTTCCATCATCACCCACAATTGTTTCATATCCATTTGGAAGACTTTCTATAAACTCATGAGCATTGGCATTTCTTGCAGCTTCAAAAATTTCTTCATCAGATGCCATTGGATTGGCGTAACTAATATTATTTTTAACAGAATCATTAAATAAAACGGTATTTTGACTAACTGTTGAAATTAAACTTCTGAGATTATCAAGTTTTATCTCTTTCACATTGCAGCCATCAATTTCAATTCGCCCATCTAAGACTTCATAAAATCTAGGTATAAGATTTACCATTGTACTTTTACCAGAACCAGATTGACCAACAATAGCTAGAGTATTGCCTTTTGAGATGTCAAAGGAAACATCATTAAGTATTTTTTCATTATCAATATATGAAAAATTTACGTTTTTGAATGAAAGATCTCCTTTAATTTCGGATATTTCTTTTGCGCCGTCATCTGTTTCAGGTTTTAAATCCATTTGATTAAAAATAACTTCTGCAGCTGCAAGACCTTTTTGTATCATGGAATTTGTCATGGATAGTTGCCTGATTGGTCTTGGTAACATTGCCGCAGCACCAAAGAATGCAATAAATGTTCCTGGAGACATTCTCTCAAAAAAGGAAGAATCCAATGCAACCCAAGTAATAATTGATAGAGCTATGGCTAAAAAAATTTGAATAATTGGAGACTGAAGTGAATTTGTTGTTTCCAGTTTTAAATTTTGGATTCTGTTATTTGAATTAACTAAGTCAAATTTATTAATTTCATTTTTTTGTTGACCGAATATTTTAACTTCTTTATTGGCATTAATTGATTCAGAACTAACCTGAGTGACATCCCCCATTGAGTTTTGAATTCTTGCGCTTACCCTTTTCATTCTTTTTCCTGCGATGGAGACGACCAAAAGAATAAAAGGCGATGCTAGAAATAATAGGGCTGTAAGTTGCCAATTAAGATAGATTAAATAACCTAGCAAACCCAAAACAATAAGCCCCTCTCTTACCAGAATTGTTATAGCAGCTGTACCCGCTTCATTTATTTGTGCAACATTAAATGTAATTCTTGAAAGAAGATGACCGCTATTATTGGAATCATAAAAACTAGACGGCAGATAAATCAAAGACTTAAACAAATCTTTTCTTAAATCAAAAACTAACCTAGTTGAGACAAGTGCCATAAAAAAATTTCCAATGAAATAACCAATTCCTCTTCCTAATGCCAAAAATAATAAAAGAATCGGCAGATAAAGATTTAAAGACGAATCAGGTTGAGAAATATAATCAACAATTTGTCTAAACCAATCTGCTATTCCAACTTGAGATATAGCGAAAAGAAAATAACCCAGAGAACTTAAAAGAAAGAATCCTAAATTTGGAAGGACATAAGATATTATCCTTGAATAGGGGCTCATTTTCATTGAAGACTTATTTTAAACGAAAACGCCTGAATCCATGGTAAGAATTTTATCGCTAAAATTTCTGAATTCAGGATCGTGAGTAGCCACAATTATTGAAGATTTGTACTCAGTGGCTAAATGATTTAGATAATTTATCACTTCTTTGGAAGTTTCCTTATCTAAATTTCCAGTTGGTTCATCTAAAAAGATAAGATCGGGTTTGTTGATTAATGCTCTTGCCATAGCAACTCTTTGTTTTTCTCCTCCAGAAAGCTCGCTTGGAAAATGATGCAATCTTTCAGACAAACCAAATTTACCTAAAATATCAGATGCTTTTTTCATAGAATTTTTTTTAGATTCTCCCAATATCATCGCTCCTAATGCAACATTTTCAACAGAAGTAAATTCTTTAAGTAAGTAATGAAACTGATATACAAACCCCATATTCTCTTTTCTCAATGTAGTTAACTTCTTTTGTTGGTTGTCATAATTGAAGTTTTTGTATGAAATTTCACCTTCGGAATAAGCATCTAATCCACTCAACAGATTAAGTAATGTAGATTTTCCAGATCCTGATCTTCCATAAATAACTATTTTTTCATTTTCTTTGATTGAAAAATCAATTTTGTTTACAGCTTTTATTTCCTCATTACCTTCCTTAAAAGATTTAGATAAATTTTTTGCTTCCAATAAATTATTCATTTCTTAAAATCTGAATTGGATGAAGTTTGCTCGCAGTTCTAGCAGGGAAAATTACTGAAAGTATTGTAATCAGCAAACTTACTGCTACGATTATTAGAAGCGTATCCAAACGTATATCGTATGGAAAGTAAGATATAAAATAGGTACCAAAGTATTCCATTAAAGATGAAAGTTGAGTTTCAAACATTGAAGATCCAATTAGAAAAGTAATACTCAATCCAAAAATTAATCCTAAAAATGTTCCTATGAGGGCAATTAATATGCCTAGATATAAAAATATTTTAAATATCTCATTATTTCCCATGCCCATGCTCTGCAGAATAGCAATTGCCCCTCTTTTTTCATTGATCATTGTCATGAGCATTGACACTATATTGAAGGCTGCAACAACAATTATTAATGTTAATAGTAAAAAAACTAAACTTTTCTCCATCATAATCGCTTCAAATAAAGGCCCATATGTATAAGACCAATCTTCCGCATTAAGTAAAACGTTTGAACTTTTTTCTGCAAAAATTAAGGACTGCCAAACCAAATATGGAGCTTCGAATAAATCATCAAATTTTAATCTAAAACCGTGTATTTGATTATCCAGACCGGAGAGAATGGATGCATTTTCGAGAGAAATATAAGCTAGAGCCTCGTCGATATCTTTGGATCCTATATTAAATATTCCTGATACATTAAAAACTTTAGATCTAGGAAAATATCCAGCAAAAGAAGAATTGGTATCAGGAAGCATTAAAGAAATTTTGTCTCCTAGATCAACATTCAATTTTCTAGCAAGCAGCCTACCCAAAACAATATTATTGTCTTCTTGAATACTTTCAAACTTACCTACCTGCATGAATTCGTGAATGACCGATACCAATTTATCTTTAGAGGCTTCGACACCATTCACCATTACCCCGGCAACAGCTGATTTACTTTTTATAAGCGCTTCGGTTTCAATGTAAGGAGAGATACCTTTTATATTGGCGTCATCTTTTAGATTAAATTCTATATTTTCCCAACCATCAATTGGATTTAGGCCATAAATTGAAGCATGCGGAATAACATTTAGGACTCGGTCTTTAAGCTCCTTTTCAAAGCCATTCATAACCGATGAAACAATAATTAAAACTGCAACACCAAGTGAAGTAGAAATAAATGCAAGTGCTGAGATGAAAGAAAGAAAGCCTGACTTTCTTCCTTTCAAATATCTCAAAGCTATATAAAAAGGCGTATAGTTTTGAGACATCCTTTAAGTTTCAAAACTATTTTTTAATTTGATTTTTCATGGTTTCAAACATTTTGCCCTTGTAAGGAGGCATCATCTGAGCCATAAGATCCGCTGAAAATTGTTTATAGACTGCTTTAGCGTGACTGAATTCCTTAAAACCATCATGACCGTGATAAGAACCTGTTCCACTTGGCCCAACCCCTCCAAAAGGAAGTTCTTCTTGACCAATATGCCAAATAACATCATTTAAAGTGACTCCGCCTGAAGTGGTATTATCAAGAACTTTCTTTTCCTTATTTTTATCTTTACTAAAAAGGTAAAGTCCTAAAGGCCTATCTTTAGAGTTTACGTAATTAACAGTTTCATCAAAGTCTTCATATTCTTTGACGGGTAATACCGGTCCAAATATCTCTTCTTGCATAATTTTCATTTCATCAGTTGGATTTAAAACCAATGTTGGCGGAATTTTGTGCAATTCTTGTTGTTCAAAGTCTTCATCTGCAGGGTTTATTTGAATGACTTCCGCACCTTTATCTTTTGCATCTGAAACAAGTTCATTAATTCTTTCATAATGTCTCTCATTAATTACAGAAGTGTAGTCTTCGTTATATTTAAGATCTGCAAACATTTCACTTACAGCTTCATTTGAAGCTTTTGCGAACTCTTCACTTTTGCCTTTGGGAAGCATTAAATAATCAGGAGCTAAACAAATTTGTCCAGCATTCATAGTTTTTCCTCGCATTACTTTTTTAGCAACTTCTGATAAATTTGCATCTTCATCAACTATTACTGGAGATTTTCCACCTAATTCTAAAGTTACTGGAACTAAGTTATCCGAAGCGGCTTTCATAACCTTTTTACCAATTTGTGTTCCACCTGTGAATAGAAGATGGTCAAATGGTAGAGCACTAAACGCAGCTCCTACTTCAGCATCTCCTGTAAAGACAGCTGCTTCAGACTTATCAAAATAAGCTTCAAACATTTTTTTAGTTACTTCGCTTGTTGCCGGAGTTAATTCAGAAGGTTTGATCATAGCTCTATTACCAGCAGCAAAAATTCCTCCTAAAGGAGCTAAAATCAAATTAACTGGAAAGTTCCATGGGCTAATAACACCAACTGTTCCAAGGGGTTGATACTTTATATAGGATTTTGATCCCAATAATCCCATCAACATTCTAATGAAGAAAGGTCTATCGACATTTGAAGGTCTTTTTTCGTCTTTTGTCCACTTATCTACATTTTTTATAGCGTGTTCTAAAACACCAATAGTTGTAGCAATTTCAGTTAAAAAACTTGATTTTGGATCTCTATTACCAAAATCTTTTTGCAGAGCATCAATTATTTCATCACTGTATTCTTTAATCATCTTGATACAACGATTCAATCTGTCTTTTCTAAGCTCTATGCTCGCAGGACCTTCTTCGATATGAAGTTTTTTTTGCAGCTTTAGAACGCTTTCCATTTCTTGTAAAGTTTCTGTACTCATAATATTCTCCCTATTAATTAAACTGATCTTTGTTTTTTATCCTTTTCATTAGATTTTTTTATTGTATTTCTAATGTTATCCCAATCTTCATCGGAAAGGCTATTTAAGTTAGCAAAAGTTCCTGAAGAAGATAAATATTGCGCCCCATCAATTGCTATGGTTTGTCCAGTAAGATACTCACAGCCATCTGCCATTAAAAATGTAGCAAGATTTCCAAGTTCTTCCATTTCCCCAGCCCTTTGCAATGGGATATTCATATATTGTCCAGTTACCTTTTCATCTTTTTTGCTGTCTCCAGTTTGAGGCATTAACCTTGACCAAGCTCCTTCTGTAGGAAACGGGCCAGGCGCTATTGCATTTAATCTAATTCCATATTGACCCCATTCGACTGCCAATGATTTAGTCATTGCATTGATACCCGACTTAGACATTGCCGATGGAATTACATAGGGAGATCCAGTCCAAACCCAAGTAGCAAGGATTGACACAATACTTCCCTTCTGTTTATTTTCAATCCATCTTTTACCAATTGCATTTGTTATGTAAAAAGTTCCATGAAAGACGATGCTTGCTATCGCATTAAAACCGTTTGGTGATAAATCTTTTGTCCTGCTGATAAAATTACCTGCTGCATTATTAATTAAACCGGTAATCGGTTTTTCAGCAAATAGCTCCTCTATAGAAGACTCTATTGCTAGTGAATCTCTGATATCTAGGGCAAAACAAGTAATCTTCCCGCCAGTTTCATCTGTTAACTCTTTTACTGTATCTTCCAATACTGATTCCCTTCTTCCGCAGATAACTACTTCTGATCCATGCTTTAAAAAATGCCTAGACATTTCCTTCCCTAGTCCAGAGCCTCCACCAGTTACAAGAATTCTCTGCCCTTTTAGTGCGTCTTTGCTAAACATCCTCTCTCACCTCTGTTTGTATAAAATTAAAAAATAGCTTTTGATTATAGAACATATATAACACTAGAAATAACCCTAAAAACGAAATTAATAAATATGGGTAACTTGGGTTTAGCATATATAACGGCATTATCGAAAAAGGAGTGAGTAAATGACCTAGTGGAAAAACAGTACCCATAAGACCTGAAGCAGAACCCTGTTCATTTTTATTGATTGACAGAGAAAGAATAGAAACATTGCCCGGTCTTGCAAGCCCGCCCCCAAAACCATATACAGCCAATAATATATAAAAAGAAAATATCTGATTTACATTGGATAAGAGATAAAAGACCAAAGACATAAGAAATAATCCAACAAAAACCAAACCTTTTGGGTTTAAGGAATACTTATCTACTATAAAAAGTTGCGTTAAGAGTCCTGATAAGGCAACTATTGCAAAGCCGATTGAAACAAAAAAATATAAATCTTCAGTTGATTTTAAAATTACGTCATTCACAAATAACGATGATGTTAAAACTATACAAGCATTTGATACTCCCAAGAAAGCTGCAATCACTAAGGAAGGAAAAACTCTCTTGTCAGTGAACTTGAGCGGTGAGATCTCCTCATTTTTTAAAAATGATGAATCATCCTTTTTAAGCAATTTAAAATTCAAAAAACCAATGCAAAGTCCTAATAAACTCAAAAAAACAAAAGGCATCAATAAATTATTTCCAGATAAGAGCATGATTAATCCGACTGCTACCGGACCTAAAACGACACCAAATTGCCAACCGGCATCCAATCTTGCAAACCCAGATGTTCTGTTTGTTGTATCAGTTATATCTGCAATTCTCCCACCAGCTGATGGTCTAACGGCACTTCCTAGCAGACCATTTATAAGTCTTGCGCCAATAAGCAAAACAAATAATAAAGAGAACGAAATAGGATAAAGTTGTGCAAATTTAATAATAGCCGCAAAAAGAAACAAAGAGATAGCAAACCCAATAATTCCAAGCATGAAAACTTTACTTCTTCCAACTCGATCACTTAACCTGCCCCAAAATGGACTAAAAAAGATCCAAGCCAATGCCGAGATAGAAAAAATCAAACCAACTTGAAATTCATTGAATCCCAATGATCTTATTTCTTGGGGAACAAGAATAAATATTGTGGATTGTCCTGCTCCAATGCAGGCCAACGCAGCAGACAAAACCCATATAGAATTTGGAGTCTTCTTTTTTTCAGTCATACGCTAGTAAAAGACAAAAAATATTATTTGTTGAATAATTTAGAATAAGAAATTCATGGTATTCAGTTAGTGCATGACTCCATTCGTGTTCAAACTTTTTCGGTTCATTTGATAGCTCTCTGTCTAAAATAAAAAATTCTGTTTCTTTTTTAGTCATTAATTCAACTTTTTCCATAAAAGCATCCTTACGATCTTCTAAAATTAAAGGTGTATCTTTTCTTTCTTTTGTAATAATTTTCCGAATTGATTCAAAAAAACTACCTTCATCAATTTTTTTAAAATCTGAATTTTTTAATAGTTTGCTTTTGAAAGGACCATGAAATCCTTTCGCCTTATTAAACATAAAATCAGTTAATTGAAAATCAAGCATTCCCTTTTCTAAAATCTGCTTTATAAGAAACAAACTTTGGATAGAACTTAGTTTTTCGTTAAAAGATAAATGCACAAATATTGCTTGACCATGTTCATGTAAGCGCATGGTGTCGATTCCCGAAAGTTTAATTTTTAAATTATCTGGAAAAGAAATAATATTTTTTTTGCTAGTCATAAAGCTTTAATACCTACCAACGACCTTATCTCTTTAAGATTTTTGGAAGCAATCTTTAAAGCTTTGGTTTCTCCTTCTTTCAAAAGTTTTTCTACTTTTTTTGGGTTATCTACTAGATCATTATATTTTTTTCTTGCTGGGGCTATTTCTCTATTAATTAATTCAAATAATTCTCTTTTAAGATCTCCCCAACCCATTCCCTCATCAAAATACCCATCAATTTGTTTGATATTTTTATCGTTGGTAAAACATTTAAAGTATTTGTAGAGAGTTGAATCTTTAGGTTTCTTTTCTCCTGGTTCCAAAGAGTCAGTTTTGATTTGATTAATTTGTTTTTGTAGTTTTTTTTCCTCCGAGAAAAGATCAATATAATTTGAATAACTTTTTGACATTTTATTTCCGTCTAAACCTGGAAGATAGGAAGTTGTTTCATCGATTAACGGTTCTGGTAGGTTAAAGAAAGATCCATAGGTTAAATTGAATTTATTGGCAATGTCTCTTGTCATTTCAATATGTTGTTTTTGATCGCTGCCGACAGGTATTAACTCAGCATTAAAAATTAAAATATCAGAGGACATTAAAATTGGGTAATTGAACAAACCCATTTGAACATTCTTATCTTTATCTTTGCCGCTAGTTATATCTTGTATTGCTTTATAGGCATGGGCCCTGTTCATTAATCCCTTAGGCGTTATAGAAGTGAGTATCCAATTTAGTTCCATAATTTGAGGAATGCTAGATTGTCTATAGAAGATTGTATTTTTAAGATCCAAGCCACATGCAATCCATGCTGCTGCTATCGATAGAGTAGATTGATGTGTTAGTTTAGGGTCTTGTTGCTTTATCAGCGAATGATAATCAGCTAAAAAAATAAAAGATTTTGATTTTTTAGATAATTCTATTGCTGGACGCATAGCCCCAACATAATTTCCCAAATGTGGAGAACCATTTGTGGTAATACCAGTTAAAACAGAAGACATTTGGTTAGTATAAAAAAAAACACCAACGAAGTGGTGTTTTTTAACCGAAGTTAAAGGGGTCTAGTGGGTTGACTAGCGCAGGCGAAAAACCCTTCTCCCTGCAGGTGGCGTAATTTCTTACGTCTTCTCACCCTTTTCCTTCTATTCTTTAGCTTCCCTTTTTCCGTCTCGAGTTAGAAAATCTTTCACTAAAGCTTGTAAATTATTCTATGCAATTCGAACTTATTTGCAATAGCGAAAATCACTCTTTTAAGACTATGTTTTCATAAAAAAAAATTCTTTTATCTCTTAAGATTATGAGAGAGACTTTTTTGAAAAAAATATGGCGGAGGGGGTGGGATTCGAACCCACGAGGCCATTGCTGACCTGCCGGTTTTCAAGACCGGTGCATTCAACCAAGCTCTGCCACCCCTCCATTGATATATAAGCGCTTCAGAGCGTTCTTGAAGAATCCAATTGAAGGTGTTACCAAAAATGTCACCAATCTTTTTCGCATAGGTGTTCGCTTAATTTTGGTTTCCTAAGATTGAATTTTCAAAGGATTCTACACGACTAGAATCGTTATTGGGAACTAAATGAGCATAGTATCTAAGCGTGGTCGTAGTATCAAAGTGTCCAAGTCTTTTTAATGTAGGAGCCAATCCATTTAGTCAATATCAACTAATACCCAATCGCAACCTTTCCATATACTTCTAAGACTACTATCATTAGGAGGATTACAAAATTTGGTTAGTGAGTAATTTTTACCAAATGACGGTCCTGGTAATGTAAAAAAGAAGTTCATAGATCTTTCAACAATTTCTTCCGGCTCAAGAATCCCAGAGCAAATTTTACCATTTGAGCTAATTTGCCTCTCAGGATATAAAAGACCCCGACCATATTCTCCATAACGTCTTGAATACCGATAGTTAAAATCCTTGATTCCGTCCCAGCGTATGACCGGGCGACCAGACTCGTCTATCTTATAATCTGATTTGTTTCTTACCAAAGAGGCAGACTTACAAATACTTCCTGCTATTGAACCCTCATTCATAAAAACACATTTAACTTTTCCAAAATTTTCATAAGGGTCCATAGTGCACTGTTGAGTAACTAAAGCGTTACCTTGATCTGAACAATTTGATAATAGAAATAGAAGAACTAACAGAGCAGGCGTCTTTATTACTTTCATCATTACTGTTTAGAAAATGAATGATTAAATTTATATTCAATGCCAACACTTAGAAAGGAATCGTAAGTATTAATATTTGAACGATGAGTTAAGTAAGTAAAAACCTTAAAGCTATTCGTTAGATTATGATCATATCCAATTTGAGTCTGTTCCAAGTCATCTATTGCATTTGATCTGTCGTATTGAATTTTAAGAATTCCTTTTCCATCCATTAGTTCTGTTTTTACACTTGCCGTGAAAGCTTCATAATCAAAAAAAGAACCCCCTTGAGAATACGTAGATTTTGAGGAACTTGTACTTGTGTATATAAAACCAATAGTAGATGGTCCTGCGGGAATCACCATACCGAGTCGGTTGTGGTCAAAACCTTCTTTACCGTTTTTTTGTGAAGCAATTGCAAACCTAATAACATCAGTAGAATAATTTAAAGAAATAGAAATATTTCTTCCAAAAGACCTATAACATCTTGAAGAAGACAGATTTGGATTTGGAACAGTTCCAATTGCGTTGGTTCCAACTGGTGTATTTAAAGATGCTAAAAATGCAGCAGAAGGAGAATCACATGGTGATGCAAGGATATTAAGATTATTTTGCAATCCGCTCGTAATTATCGTACCTGGTGAATGGATGCCTTGAAGAGGAATTCCTTGAAGAGGAATTCCAAGTACAGGAACCGTCTCTAAAGACTGGGCTTCATGATTAGAATATTCATACTCGTATTGAAGGCATCCTCCCACATTACTGAAAGTACTTACACTTTTGCATGCAAAAAAATTATTTTTTACGTAACTGGTTTTACTGAGACCCAAACTGAGTCTTAGACCTTTAGCAATTTCAGGCGAATCATAACCTAGATATGAAGAAGGTCTGTTTTCACCTCTCGTAATATTCGCAATATCGCCCTGCGTGTCATTGAATAAATCTGCATCCAATTGAGCCAATTTTAAGGGAGTATCGTGCTTGCCAGCTTTTATGGTGCCAAAATTACCTTTTAAACCAAGAAAAGTATTTCTTGTGGTTGGCGAAGCTTCTAAATCAACTTGATACTCAACTTGATAGATCCCGGTTATATTTTCATTAATTCTAAAATCACCTCTTACACCCAGTCTTGACACATTGCTTTTTAAATCTACGTCTATTTGAGATGACTCTCCAAAATAATAATCAGCTGATAAATTCAAATGCCCGTAAAAATCAGGCAATGAAATTGCGTTAAAAGAAAATAATAGGAAAGCTAGACTAAAAATATATTTCATATCTCTATTTTAGAACTAGGCAAGACTAATTGTGAATTATTTGCAAGATTAAACTAAGATATATTACCTAAAAGATAAAGGATTAAAGATGAAAAGTTTACTCGAGATGACTGAAGAAGAGATCGACTCATTATCTGAAGATGAGTTTGTTGAGAATTTTCTTAAATTATCTGAAGGCGATCAGGAAAAAATGTTTGAAAAATTTCCAGAATTAAAATCCCTTCTTGATGATGATGATGATGATGATTTAGATGATGATGATTTAGATGATGATGATTTAATGATATCGGATGAAGAAATTGATGAAATTTTAGAAGAAGAATTTTCTGAAGATGAACTAAAAGAATTACTAGAAGATATTGATGAAGACTCTGATGATGAAAGCTTGGAAGATTTTAAAAAGGCAAACATTAATGCTGAGCTTTCGGAAGAAGAATTAAAAGAACTGGGTGATTAATTTAAATGAATAGCATTGATTTTGTCTTTACTTATGATGAAGAATACGAAAAGTTTCTCTTAGAAAAAATTCTTAGTTTCATCAAAAAAGATATAAATGAAAACGGGGGAATTTCTGGTAAACAATTTATTTATCACCTATTACAAATTGATAACATCCCCGAAAGTGAAAATGAATTGCTTAAATTATTTCCAAATGCGCTTTTTTTTCAAGGCGATAGTTTAAATAGATTTACCGATCTTGATAATTTTTTCAGTAATGATTATTGTCTTTTTTTTCCTGATCAAAAAATATCCAAGAAGCTATATAAAAATGTTTTGTCTTTGGGAAACAATCTATGCTCTGATGAAGTCTCTATTGAAAACTTAATAGTTCCATCGCATAAAATCGATAAGATTTGGTTCTTTTCTAATCCTGATGAATACAAAAGGCAAAATGATCTTCCTCCAGAATCATCACATGACATTTTTTTTGACTCAGAAGACCCAGATTTTTTAGATAAAGTAAATCTAATTACTTATTCAGATAAATTAAAGCAATATACTGAAAAAACTTTAAAGCTACCCTCCTCTATTGAGAAAATAGTAGAACAAATTGGTAAAAATGATCTACTAGTTCTTGATGTCAGACTTAGCTTGGATTTATTAATTTCTATGTTTATCGGGCATCTTTCGAATAAACAACACCATCAGAAAATTCTTTTAATAAATGATGATCCAGAAATAAATTTCGTTGACATGTTTGTAAGGACTGTAGGTTTAGAAAATTTAAACAATTTAGAATTGATTTCATTCAGTAAAAATAATGATGATTTGTATTTAAGAATGGAAGAATTCATAGAAAAATTAGATATCGATTGGAATGAATTCAACGAAAAGTTTCCTACTTATAAAGAAAACTTTCTTTCATTACAAAAAAACAAACTTAATAATTTGTTCGTTGATAAAGGATTAGAAGTTGCTTATCTTGTCAAAAAATCAATCGATGACCATAAAATAAAAATTGATAATAGAAGAGACTTTTTAGAGACTATTTTATGGGGCATCAACAGATACGATGGTATTAATGACAAATATTTAGGACTCACAGCTAATTATTCCTTTATAGGCAATGTTAATATCGAGCCAAGTCATTTTACTTATAGGTTAGTTCCTTCATCTCAAGATTCTTCTGAATATAGCAATCTTCTTACGAGCAGATTATCTGCAAACGAGAGCAGAACCATAAGAGATGTAAGAGATGATGAAAAAGTATTTAAAAAAGTAGAGCATTTTGAGGACTCTGCTGAAAATGAATACTATAAGCTTTTCCATAATGTTCAACTTAAAACAAATCTCAAAACTCGAGACTTATTAAATACTTTTGATGGCATGGATGAAACAGCAAATGAAGATGAAGAAGTGCTAGAAGGCTTTGCCCAGGTTATTGAAGAAAGTTATATAAATAATCTATTAATTTCAGACATAAATTATGTGTATTTTGATATTTTAAATATTTCTAGGATTTCAATAGAAGATAAAAATTGGTCTGTAGAATTTTACTTAGATTTAATCACTAAGCATGATCAAGGAATAGAAATCTTACAGTTTGATAATCTCTCTAAAAAAGATTCCTTATTTGAAACAAGCCTCATTTCTAAAGAAGAAGATATAGAAAATCGGGATTTGATTAATTTTAGATACAGAATTTCTGCTAACTTTGATTTTGATGCAATACCAAATAATTATCCTTTTGACGAACAATATTTATCAATATCTTACAGCTCATCAAATACTGAGAAGTTTGGAAGTATACATCCAGTCCCTGTAAGAAAAATTGACAATAATTTTATGCTAGAAGGATGGGATCTTTTAACTTCTAATGCAGGGATTTCTAGAACAATCGATAAAAAGTCAGTGGGCTCGAGTTTGCTGCAAAATGCAAATGTAAAAGAAGTAGCAAAAATCGGTTGGAAAATTAAACGCGGTAGCTCAATGACACTCTTTAAAATTCTTTTACCTTTATCTTTTTTATTAGCTCTTACCTATTATTCGATTTTTGTTCCTTTGGATGAGTTAGGAGATTCAATATCCATACTGACAACAGTTTTTTTAGCCAGTATAGCTTTATATTTCTCTACAGAAAGACCGCAACCTTTAAGCATGACAATAGTCGATCTTATCTTTGCTTCGTTCTATTCAATGACTGGAATAACCATCATCTTCACTATTCTTGTTCATTTATTTAATCCTTTAGCACTATTCTTACTTACTCCCTTAAAAGTTCTTTTACCTTTGAGTTTTGTTGGGCTTGGAATATTTATTTACAGGAGAATTAAATCTAAGAGATTTTCTCCTACTTTAACGTCTAAGTAATCTTAATAAGATAAGATAAATTTTGAGATTTCAAATTTAAATGATTATCTTTATGATCTATCAAATATTTTTATGAAAACAAGGAGGAAATTATTATGTTGAGATGGGCGATAAGAGCAGTAGCTGCGAACAGTTATAAAAGAAAAGCTATTTCTGAGTCTAGTAAAGCTAGCAGTAAATCTAGTGATGCAAAGAGATACTTTGACTATGCTAGAAGAGAGAAGGATATAGAAAAAAAACTAAATTATATGTCAGAGGGACTTGGAAGTTTGTGTCAAGCGGTTAGTCATACTTCTAATTCTGTCGAACCCCTTGCTGAAATGTCTTTTGTTGCATCTTTGCTTGTTGAAAGTATTCAAAATAATTTAGACGAACAAACTAAAGATATAATTTCAAAATTAAAGTCTTAATCATTTGCGGTTAAGACTTTTTTACAGTTTATTTAATAAAGTAATACCAAAAACCAGCAAGAAAGACATCGGAAACAGCATCTGAGTTTCTTATTTGTTTCCTGACATTTTTTACGTATTCCATTCTGGAGGACCCATTTATCTTTCTAATATCTCCATTCCTAACATTGCATACAGTTGTGGATCCAGTTTTTTCTCGAACCTTATCATCCCTTATGTTGCAAATTACTCTAGACGTATTGCCTTCATAAATTTTATCTCGCTTAATTGTCGCAATAGTTTTAGAACCTTCAGTGAATTTATCATTTCTATAAGCGTATCCCATTAAAATTCCTCCTAGTTTTTTACAAACACTATATTAATTTCCAGATACTTTTCTGTCTATTCCTTCCCAATAGGGGTCTCTTAACTCTCTCCTGAGTATTTTTCCAGATGGATTTCGAGGAAGTTCCTGTATGAACTCTATTGACTTGGGGCACTTGTAAGCTGCGATTTGTGTTCTGGTATAGCTGATAATTTCATCTTCTGATAGAGAAGAATCTGCTCCCAATACAACAAATCCTTTAACAGATTCACCCCATTTTTCATCGGGAATTCCAACAACAGCAGCATCGAGGATTTCATCATTATTCATCAAAGCGTTTTCTACCTCAGCTGGGTAAATATTTTCACCTCCAGAAACAATCATGTCTTTAACTCTATCGTGAATGAATAAGTATCCTTCATCATCAAAATATCCAGCATCGCCCGAATAAAACCATCCATCAACTATTGATTCCTTAGTTGCATCTGGTTTATTCCAATAACCCTTCATGTTTAATAGAGATTTAGAGACGACCTCCCCTATTTTTCCAGTTTCCAATTCATTACCCTCTTCATCTATAACTTTTAACTCGACACCTTTCAGAGCTTTACCACAAGATCTGAGTTTGCCTTTATCAGGATCATGATCTTCTGGCATCATGATGGTTATTGCTCCGGTAGTTTCAGTAAGTCCATAAACTTGATATAGATCGCACTTCATGATTTCTTGGGCTTTCATAATAGTATCGTCAGCAATGGGCGATGCACCATAAAGCACAAAGTTTAATGAAGAAAAATCTGTGGTTTGTGCATTAGGGTGTGAGATCAAAAATAGGATCACCGCAGGTACAAATAAAGAAGATCTAATTTTTTCTGATTGAATAAGCTCTAAGATTAACCCAGGATCAATATCAGCAATTATTATATTTCTACAGCCGAATATGTAACCCCAAATTCCCCAATTGGTCCCTGCCACATGATAACCTGGCATACAAACTAAATTAGTACTCCCTTCTTCAAAAGGAATAATGCCATTTACAGATTCATTTGCAGCTGCAAAATTTTTATTTGTTAGTTGTACGCCTTTAGGATGGCCTGTGGTACCTGATGTATAAAGCTGTAATATGTCATCATCATCGGATGATTTTAGACCCGTAGCTGAAACGTCTTGTGAATCTCGCCAACTGATAAAGTCTTGAAATGTTTCATGTCCGCCATCAACTGCGATGACTTTCTTAATTTTTGGAAGATCGGCTAATATTTGATCGATAATAGGATAAAACTCTTGACCTACAAAAAGAACTTCACTTTCGGAGTCATTTAAAACATAACTTACCTCAGGCGGAGCTAATCTCCAATTGACTCCTACAGCAACAGTATTTGATTTCAATGTGCCAATTATGCATTCAAAGAAATAGTCAGAATTTTTTCCATAATATGCAATTCTTGTATTGGGTTTACAGCCAAGGTCGATTAAGCCATTAGCAATTTGGTTTGAAAATTTATTTAGATCTTTGTATGTAGTCTCTCGGTCTAAAAATTTATGAGCTATTGACTCAGGTGTTTTATCAAAGCGCCACTCGAAAAGTTCTTGTAATGTTTTATTTTCAGGTATTTTCATTTTTTAACTTGTAATATTTTTTTTTATTTCTGAGCTCAAAAATTTGAGTTTGACAGAAATTAGCTTAAATAGTAGCGAAAATAATTTAAAAATTGAAGGACCTATTTCCCTATGGTTTTATTAATCAGCTAAATCACATATATATGGGGAGGTACCTTATGGATAAAGCGTTCGATATGATTAGAGACTTAGTTTCTGGTTTAACTGGGATCTTAGTTGGAGTAATCGGTCTAGGTGTTGTTGCCGGTATTGTTTTTGATAACAATGCTTGGTTTTTCGGCGGAGTTCTTGGCAATCTTTTAGGAGTTATCCAACAATTGGGTGATGCAGGGATTGTCGGTCTTTTAGCTGCAGCATTGCTTTATAAATTACTTAAGTAATTTTAGCTTTGAGCCGGAGTTTCTGCTCCGGCTCTACTTAAAAACATGGAAATATTTAAATTTAAAAAAATAAGAAAATTTCTTTACAAGTCTACCGAAGTTCTTGGATTGTTCATTGCTATTTCGCTTTTGATTGGGTTGATTTTTGGTCCTGAAACCCCGGTTTTTGGAAATGTTTTGAATAACTTTTCAGAAGTAATGAATTTATTTGGAGAAAACGGTTTATTAGCTCTTGTATCATTAATAATTATTTTTGCTATTTTAAAGAAATAAACAAATCAGACATTCATTCAGGAGTGTCTTTCTTCTAGGTCTTTTTTAATATCCTCATGGTCTCCTACCATGATGTGATTCTTACTTTTAACTAAATACCTATCTAAAAAAGGGATAAAAAATAAAGGAACTATTCCTCCTGCAACAATTCCTAAAGTCATTGGCCGAATAGTTGGATCAATAATAGCTGCAATTAAATCTGCAATTACATGAGCAAGAGCAGCACCAATGATGCCAGCAATATATCCATTTGATGCTATCTTGATGAATCGGTTAATACTCCAGCCCGAGTAATATCCAATTAATATAAGAAAGACGTGAACAAAACCAAAAGTGAATCCTCTAAGGGAAGAGTTTTCAATACCAAGAAGCAGTATTAAATCTTCCATTATTTGAAGCTCTACCTGTATTTATTTTTATCAAAAAAAGTTTCTAAGGATGATAAAAGTTTAGTTGCAGTTGAGGTAATAAAAAAGCTCAATTTATCCTGAAAGTTTTGTCTTGTTATGAAAGATATCTCAAAAATCTCATGCTTCTTCGATAAATTCAGTAAATACTCGTCACTGGTTGAGATTTCATCGACCAAACCAACTTCAAGAGCTTTTATTCCCTCCCATGTTTCGCCAGTTGCGATTTTTTTCATATCTAGAGAAGGTCTGAACTTTTTAATATGGTCTTTAAAAAGAACGTGTATGTCTTCTAAATGTTCTTTAAACTTTTTCCTACCTGCCGGTGTAGTTTCACCAAACATAGTTATGGTACGTTTGTATTCACCTGCTGTATGAAGTTCATAATCTACATTATTTTTTTTGAGTACTTTATGAAAGTTTGGAATCGCTGCAACTACACCAATTGAACCAATGATGGCAAAAGGAGATGAAACAATTTTATTGCAAACACATGCCATCATGTAACCACCTGAGGCAGCAACCTTATCAACACACGCCGTTACTTTGATCCCTGCATCTCTTAATCTTTGTAATTGAGCAGCGCATAATCCATAGCCGATGACAGTCCCGCCAGGGCTTTCTAAACGTAAGACAAGTTCTTGGCATTTAGTTTCGCTTTTTAATATTGCCGTTATTTCTTCTTTAAGATTTTCAACACTTGAAGCTTCAATATCACCATTAAAGTTCAAAACAAAAACAGGCTTTGGAATGGATTTGTTTTTTTTTGCCTTTAAATTTTTTTTCTTTTCTTTAAGAAGTTTTTTTCGTTCATTTTTATTTAATGTTAAAGACTTAACCGCTCCTGCCATGTTATCTAATTTGTCTGATAAATTTGTAATTTTTAAAGTACCAGATGGAGTGGCATCTTTTCCTTTTGATGAAAACAAAATAAAAAAAGGTATTGAGATAATAATTATCAGAGAGACAGTCTTAAGTAAAAAAGACCCATAATCAATTAAAAATTCCATAAGGCGAACGAGTTTATCAGGAAAAATATAATTATCTAGATAGATTCAATTCTTTTATTCCACCCATATAATCAACTAATACCTCAGGAATAATAACTGAGCCCTGTTCTGTTTGATTATTCTCCAAAATAGCAGCCAATGTTCTTCCGATAGCAAGCCCCGAGCCATTGATGGTATGACAAAGAATATTGTCTTTAGATTGTTTGATTCTAATTTTCATCCTTCTACTTTGAAAGTCTCTAAAATTTGAGCAAGACGATATCTCTCTATATGTTTTTTGACTTGGAAACCAGACTTCTAAGTCAAAAGTTTTTGATGAAGCAAAACCTGTATCACCACTGCACAAAATAACTTTTCGATAAGGTAAATTTAAATTATTTAGGATACTTTCGGCATCTTTAGTTAATTTATCAAGCTCAGCTTCAGAATCTTCGGGGTGGACAAATTTAACCAATTCAACTTTATCAAATTGATGCTGACGGATTATTCCTTTTGTATCTTTCCCATAACTTCCCGCTTCACTTCTAAAACAAGGAGTATGAGCAACATAATTAATTGGGAGTTCATCTGAATTTAAAATTTTGTTTCTATATATATTTGAGAGAGGAACTTCAGCAGTTGGTATTAAATACATTTCCTCATTAGAAATTTTAAATAAATCTTCTTCAAATTTTGGTAATTGTCCTGTTCCTTCTAAAGAATTTTTGTTCACTAGATATGGAACATATATTTCTTCATATCCATTTTCTACATGAGTATCCAGCATGTATTGAGATAAAGCTCTGTGTAATTTAGCAATTTCTTTTCTTAAAACTACAAATCTAGATTTTGCAATTATTACTGATTCTTCAAAATTTATTCCGTTAGATAGCTCCCCAATTTCCTGATGATCTCTGATTTTGAAGGAAAATTCCGGAATGGTTCCTTTCTTGTAAATTACTTTATTGTCATCTTCGGATTTTCCTTCAGGAACATCTTCGGAGAGAATATTAGGTATTCCTAATAAAAAGTTATTTAAATCTATTAAAGCGATATCAAGTTTAGTCTTAATTTCTTTCAAATCGGTTGATATTTTTTTTGCATCTTTGAGTTTTTGATTCTTAGTTGTTTGATTTTTCTCTTGAGCAACTTCCTTAGCAAGAATATTAGATTTTTCTTGAAGTGATTCTGTTTCTACTTGTAAATTTCTTCTCTCTGAATCTAATTTTTTAAAAGCTTCGACATCAAAATCAAATCCTCTTTTATGAAGATTACTTTGTATTTCTTTTAAGTTATTTCTTAAGAAGTTAATATCGAGCATTTCAGTTGAGAATAATGAGGACAGTCTCTTTATTATAGTCAAAAATTTTCTTATCTATTTCATCATTTAATTTAATATCAAGGAAATTTATTTGTGTGATAACGCCAAATTGATCTAAATAAGAAATTGTTTTTAATTTTTCCTTGTCATTGATTAATTTAACATCAGATATAAATTCTGAATTTTTAGAATCTTTTAAAAATTTACAAACCTGTTGTCTAGACTTTAATAATAATAAAGCAGGAATTTGCGACTCAATATTTTTAAGCTTGTATTTTATTGTTTCATTGAGCGCATAATCTGTCCGGTAAACATCTTGATCATTTACAATCAGCTCAGTTTGGAAGGGATTATAAGTAATTATTTTAAATAAATTTGGTTTTTCAAAGAAAACTTGTCCTTCAACATTTGGTTTATTTCCTTCAAAAGATTGAATGTAATTCAAAGATATAGTCTTAGTATCGTCGCTATAAATACTAAGATTATTAAGTTGTGTGCAAGCAAAACTATTAAACGAAAAGAATAAAAAAATTATGAGAAGCTTATTCAGCATTTGCGTTTGGCGCTAAGACCTCTCTGTTACCGTTAGAGTTCATTTCGCTTACCAAGCCAGCATCTTCCATTGCTTCAATCAATCTAGCAGCTCTGTTGTATCCTATTCTAAATTTTCTTTGAACTGCTGATATAGATGCCCTTCTGGTCTCAAGAACAAAAGCAACAGCTTGATCATAAAATTCGTCTTTTTCCGAATCTCCCGCTCCACCAGTATTTACATCTACTGTCTCAGGAGCTTTAGTTACTTCTTCTAGATAATTTACGTCCTCTTTATTCTTCCAGTCCTCAACTACTCGTAATATTTCTTCTTCTCCTACATAAGCACCATGAACCCTTAAGGGAATGGAAGTTCCGGAGCCAACATACAGCATATCTCCCTTACCAAGAAGCTGTTCTGCTCCTACTTGATCTAAGACAACTCTTGAGTCCATTGAGGAAGCTACGTTGAATGCCATTCTTGCTGAAATATTTGCCTTTATAAGTCCAGTGATTACATCAACAGATGGTCTTTGGGTTGCAAGTAACATGTGAATACCTGCAGCTCTTGCTTTCTGCGCTAACCTAGCAATGAGGTGTTCGACTTTCTTTCCAACAACCATCATTAAATCGGCTAATTCATCAACAGCAATTACTATGAGAGGTAATTCAGATAATAAAGGAATTTCAGATTCAACGACTTCCTCCCCATCTTTAGGTTTCCACAGAGGATCTTTTAAAGGTGAGCCGCTTTTAACTGCTTGAGAAACTTTAGTATTAAAACCATTTAGATTTCTAACTGATAAAGCTGCCATCAATTTATATCGCCTCTCCATTTCATTTACACACCATCTCAAGCCATGGGCAGCTTCCGACATATCGGTTATCACTGGCGTCAAGAGATGAGGAAGATCCTCGTAAACTGATAACTCAAGCATTTTTGGATCAATTAAAACCAATTTTACTTGCTGAGGCGTAGCTTTATAAAGAATGCTCATTAGCATGGAATTTAAAGCAACTGATTTACCTGAGCCTGTTGTACCTGCAATTAAAAGATGTGGCAAGCTAGCTAAGTCCTCTAAAATTGGTTTGCCTTCAATGTCTTTTCCATAGGCTAAGGTTATAGGACTTTTAGATTCTTCAAATACTTTAGAAGCAATAACTTCTCCAAGCAAAACATCTTCTCTATCCGCATTTGGAATTTCAATTCCAATAGTTTCTCTTCCTTGAATGACTTCTACGATTCTCAAGCTACCAACGCCAAGAGATCTTGCTAAGTCTTTATTAAGGCTCGAGACTTGAGAAACTTTAATTCCTTTTGGCAACTCCACTTCAAATCTTGTTACTACAGGGCCACGCATGGTTTCTTTTACTACTGCGTATTCATTCTCCGGACCAGTTATTTTAAATTCAGCCAGTTTAGTAATTAGTGCATTCTTAAGAATATCCAACTCATAGGCTTGCTGTGATGTGAATTCTTTTGATTCTGAAACTCTTTCTTGTAATAAAGATATTTTTGGCATCTCTCCCGGAAGAGATTTTTCAAACAATTCTTTCTGCTTCTCTAAGTGAACTTTTTTTCCTTGAGGAACATCCTTAGCAACTTCCTTTACTTCAGTCTTTGGCATTTCATCCATTTTCTTTTTATGCTCATCCAGAAAGGATTGCCTATTCTTTTTATCAACCCTTTCTTTGTTTTTATTTTTAAAAAAAGCAAAACCTTGTTTGAAAATTTTAGAAAATTGATAAGTAATATTTACAAATGTATCTTGAAGAATAGAGATTAAATTTTTCCAAGATAAATTAACCGTCAAAGTAAAACTTACCAAAAGGAAAAAGATAGTCACTATAGTTGATCCTATTGTTGCTAAGTATGGGATTAAAAAGTTTTTAATTGATAATCCTATAAAACCAGAGGAACTTTCTGGATAAAAATTATCATATGGGTTTAGATGAATTGATACTAGAGTTGCTAAAGAAAATGAAGTAAAGATAAAACCTATTAAAAAAAACAAAATATTTTTTAAATTAAAGTTTGTTTCTTCTGTTCTTTCTGCAAAAAGATATTTTAGAGGAATCCAAAAACTAGGAATTAAAATCAGCCAAGCTGTAATTCCAAAAAGCCAGTAACTTCCATAGGATAAATAAGCTCCAATCAAACCTATACTATTAGTAAAATTTGCCTCAGATAACATTTCAAATTGATTCTGATCTGAAGGGTTATATGTCCAAAGAGAAATTAAGAAAATAATTCCAACCAACAAAAGGAACAGCACAGAAATATCTGCAACTATTCTTTTGGCGGCAGAGGAAATACTCAATAAATTAATGAGGTTTGAAAATGATGAAGATACTCGTTTTTTAGCCACGTTATCTTTGTATAATGATGCCATTATAACTACTACATCGATGACAGATACAAATAATTTAATAATTCTTGGTTCTGGGCCGGCTGGATATAGTGCAGGCATATATGCAGCTAGAGCAGGACTAAACCCAATACTAATAACAGGTTTAGAGGTTGGTGGACAACTTACCACAACTACAGAAGTAGAAAACTGGCCTGGTGATGCACACGGTTTAATGGGTCCTGATTTAATGGAAAGAATGAAAACTCATGCAGAAACATTCGGAGTGAAGATTATTAATGATCACATAGAAGAAGTTTCTTTATCATCTAAACCTCTTCTCTTAAAAGGTAATGAAGAATATCAAACAAAATCTCTTATTATTGCAACTGGAGCGTCTGCTTTATATTTAGGTCTTGAATCTGAGCAAAAGTATCTGGGTAGAGGTGTGAGTGCTTGCGCAACATGTGATGGATTCTTTTATAAAGATAAAGAGGTCTGCGTTGTAGGTGGAGGAAATACCGCTGCTGAAGAAGCATTATATTTATCTAATATTTGTTCTAAAGTTCATCTTATCCATAGAAGAGATAAATTAAGAGCAGAACAGATTTTGCAAGACAGAATTTTTGAAAAAGAAAAGGAAGGAAAAATTGAAATCCACTGGAATTCTCAACTAAAAGAAGTGTTAGGAGATGAAAATTTAGTATCAGGTATTTCTCTTGATTCAAAGAAAGATATTAAATTAGAAGGTGTTTTTATCGCTATTGGTCATAAGCCAAATACTGATATCTTTGACTCACAACTAGAAATGAACAACGGATACATAATAATTAATTCTGGTTTAAATGGAAATGCCACACAAACAAGTGTAGAAGGAGTTTTTGCATCTGGGGATGTAGCTGATTCAGTCTATCGTCAAGCTGTTACTTCTGCTGGATCTGGTTGTATGGCAGCTTTAGATGCTCAAAAATATCTTGAAGAAAATTTTTAATTTTCTATTGATAACTTTATGAAATTTCTCAAATTAACAAAAAGAAATAAGATCGCTTATGTGTCTTTCATAAGAAACAAAGCATTAAATGCACTTAACAATAAAACCCTTGAAGAGTTGATCCATCTAAACAATCAAATTCAAAAAGATACAAAAATCAAGGTAGTTGTTTATCAAGCTGTAGGTAATCATTTTTCTGCTGGAGCAGATATCAAAGAAAGACAAAAAAAACTTTCTAAACTTGATATGTGGAAAACAAATTTAGGCAAGGAAACGATCGAATCAATTTTAAAAATTGATCAGATTACGATAGCTTCTTTAAAGGGTTACTGTTTAGGAGGGGCTGCTTGTATTGCCTCAGCATGTGATTTCAGACTGGCTTCAGAATCTACTATGATTGCATATCCTGAGATTGATCTTGGTATGAATTTAAATTGGTTTGGACTGCCATTACTTCTGAGACTGATAGGACCATCAAAAACAAAAAAAATGGTTATCAGCGGAAACACAGAAAATGCTAATACCCTTCATGATTGGGGTTTTATCGATGAATTGTATAAAGAGAAAGAATTAAAAAAGAAAACAGATGACTTTGCTAAAAAATATGCTTTAAAACCAGCCCTACCATCTCAGATGATAAAACGTAGTGTTAATGCTTTAACTTATCAAAATGATCATTCGGTCATGCATATGGATTACGATCAATTTCTTTTGAGCAGAGAATTTTCTAAAGAAAACTCTAGCTAATCTTATCTAGCCTTTCCTTAGAAGATTGGTACTCGGAGACTAATTTATCAACAGTATCTTTTACTGAAGTAATTTCTTTTATTGAGCCAATGCCTTGACCAGACCCCCAGATATCTTTCCAAGCTTTTTTTGAATTATCTCCGGAAAGTCCAGAACTACCGAAATTCATATCGTTTTTATCAGCATGCGGGAGATTATCAGGATCCAATCCAGCATTTACCACGCTAGGTTTTAAATAATTACCATGAACTCCAGTAAAAGTAGGGCTATACATGATGTCATTAGCTGCACTATCAACAATCATTTGTTTATATCCAGGAGAAGCGTTTGCCTCTTTAGTAGCTATGAATCTAGTTCCAATGTAAGCATAGTCTGCTCCTAAAGCTTGAGCCGATAAAACTGACGAACCCTCAGATATACTTCCAGATAAAGCTATAGGGCCATCAAAAAATTCTCTAACTTCTCTGACTAAAGCAAAAGGACTTAATGTTCCAGCATGACCTCCTGCTCCTGCGCACACTAGAATCAGACCATCTGCTCCTTCGTCAACAGCTTTTTTGGCATGTCTTACATTTATAACATCATGCATTACTACACCACCATAACTGTGTATTGAATCAACAACAAATTTAGGTGCTCTTAAGCTAGTTATGACCATAGGGACTTTGTGTTTGACACAGACATCAACATCGTGCTCAAGCCTATCATTTGAACTATGGCAAATTTGATTTACAGCAAATGGAGAAACTACCTCATTTGGGTTGTCCTTTTTATATTGTTCAAGTTCCGATGAAATTTGTATTATCCATTTTTCTAATTCCTCAGCTGGTCTTGCATTAAGAGCTGGAAAGGAACCAATTACTCCAGCTTTACATTGTGCAATTACTAGCTCTGGGTAAGAAATGATGAAAAGAGGAGCTGCAAGGACAGGCAGTCTAGTATCTTTAAATAATTTAGCTACTGACATTATTGTGTAGCTACCCAAAAAACTATTATTCCAGTTACAGCCAAGATTATTAAAACGGACATGAATGAGTCTAATCGACTATCTTCATTGGCAATTTTTTCGTTAAAGTTATTTTTCTCAGTCATATACGATCCTTATTCTACCGATTTGTTCACCCTTTAATATTTTTTCAATTTCACTTGGCAAATCATCAAGATGAATATCTTTAATATTTTCGTCAATGTTTGATAATTTCCATGAAGAAGCGAAGTTTTCCCAGACCTCTTCTTTAACCTCTATAAGAGATTCTGCAGAGTCTATACCGAAAAGGGTTAAACCTCTAAGAATAAATGGAAATATACTTGTATTCAGATTAAGACCGCCAACCATGCCACAGCAAGCAATAGCCGCTCTTTGGGATGTTGAACAAATTAAATTTGACAAGATATTGCCTCCAACTGCATCTATACCGCCTGCGTAAATTGGTTTTTGTAATGGCGCTATAAGATCGACATCTAAATTATTTCTATCAATTATTTGTTTAGCACCTAAACTTTTTAATAAATCTTCTTGATCTGTTTTTCCAGTAATGGCTGATACTTCAAAACCTAATTTTGATAGAAGCATTAAACTTATGATTCCTACCCCGCCTGTTACTCCAGAAACAAATACATCACCATCTTCGGGTTTTAATCCATGCTTTAATAGCTTTCTCAAGCATAATCCTGCTGTCAATCCAGCGGTACCAAAAGCCATTGACTCAGATAGAGATAAATTATCTGGTTTTTTTACTATCCAATCTTCAGGAACTTTAATGTATTCGCCAAAGCCACCCCAAGTATTCATACCCATATCGTATCCAGTGACTATTACCTCATCACCTTCAGAGAATTTTGTACCATTAGTTTTTTCTATAATACCCGCTGCATCAATACCAGGAGTATGTGGATAGTTTCTCGTTACTCCTTTATTTCCAGAAGCAGATAAAGCATCTTTATAGTTTAAAGATGAAAATTTAACTTTTATCAAAGTGTCATGATCTGGCAATGAAGAGAGATCAAGGTTTTGTATTGAATTAATGAAAGATTTATTATCTTCGCTTGTAACTAGGGCTTTATATTTCATTTTTTAAAAGAAAGTATTAAAACATAGAGCATTCAGTTAAAAAAGTATTGTTAGATAAATAAGTATTTTTTTATGCACTAAGAAATACCAACAAATCGATGATAATTTTCAAATAAGCATCTTTATGATGCAAAAACTTTAATTTTTGTTAATTGAAGGCTAAAAATTAACTATAAACAGCGCTTGTATAATTTATTTTTTTAATTTTATAAATCAAGGAGTATTAATGAATATTTTGAAAAAAATCTTTTTTGTTTCATTTATTTCTTTAAGTAGTTTGAGCTTTGCTGAAGTTTCTCTATCAGGGAATGTAGCCTTAACAACAGACTATGTTTGGAGAGGGATGACTCAAAATGACGGCGATCCATCAATCAGTGGTGGTTTCGACTTAGAGGATGACAGCGGCTTTTACCTTGGCGTATGGGCAGCTAATGTTAGTGGTGGTACTAGTTCTCTAGAATTAGATGGTTATTTGGGTTATTCAGGCTCTTTTAACGAAGACTCAGGTTATGATATTGGATTTATTGCCTATACATACCCAGACAATACATCAGATCTAGATTTTGAAGAATTGTACCTAACAATTGATTTTTATGGTGTGTATGTAATGTATGCCAATGGTATAGATACTGCTACCAACTATGGTGAAGTTGGATACTCAGTTGATGCCGGACCTGGATCTTTCTCCATCTCTTATGGAGATTACGAGAATGTCGGAACAAATTATCTAGTGGGTTATGAATACCCTGTGGGTGATTTTACTTTAGGATTCTACTATTCTGATTTCAATTCAGACAGTGGTCCAAGTGGTGATCAAGACGGCGGATTCTTTTCTATAAGTTACTAAATTAAATTCCTCCCAGTTGCTTACTGGGAGGTACCAAAAAAACTATATTGTTTTTATTCCCCTTTCTTAAAACCTTTATAGTTTACAAACCCCTTTTTGTTTTTATAAAACATTAGGGGTTTGTTTGTCTTTTAAGCTAATTTATGTACACATTTAAGGAGATTTTGTAAAAATATCTTTAAAGAAAGGTTCTTTTATTGTTTAATGCGCTTATCTTTTATAAATTTATAATGGAGATGATATGAAAAGTATAAAAATTGCTTTAACAAGCATGTTTTTAGTTATAAGTTCTTATGCATCTGCTGTAGAAATTTCAAGCAATGTAGGCTTAAGTAGTGACTACATCTGGCGTGGAATGACTCAGACAAATGGAGACATCGCTGTAAGCGGAGGTTTTGACCTTTCTACAGATATGGGTTTCTATTTAGGAACTTGGGCATCTAATGCTAGTGCAGGTACTGCATCTATGGAATTAGATATCTATCTTGGCTTTTCTGGCGAAATGGCAGAAAACATGACTTACGATGTAGGTTATATTTCTGTAATCTATCCAGGAAACGATGCAGCTGACTTCGAAGAAGCTTATGTTGGATTTAATATTTATGGCCTTAGTATTCTTTACTCTGATGGTCAAAATAATGGTCCTTCTTACAGTGAAATCGGGTACTCTGTTGATGCTGGACCTGGGTCTTTTGGTATCTCGTATGGTGAATATGAAGACACTGGAGACAACACATTAATCGGTTACGACTGGAATGTTGGTGACTTTAGTCTTGGTTTTTATTACTTTGACTTCGAAGCTGACTCAGCTGGTTCAATGACTGATGATGATGGTGCTTATGTTTCATTAAGCAGGTCTTTCTAAGAACTTGAAATAAGTTAAAATTAAAGCCTCTCTTTATAGAGAGGCTTTTTTTTATGAATCTTTTAATAAAAGTTTTTCTTACATTTTTTTTCTCCCTTTCGATTTACGCCGAGAGAGAAATTGAATTTTCATTAAATAGCGACTCAATATGGAGAGGACTCACACAAAATAATGGTAACCCAACCTTAGGAGCGGATTTAAATATTTTACTTTTAAATGGTTTGATCACAGGACTATGGATTGAGAGTTGTTGTTCTGAAAATTCATCTTATCCTAATAGAGAAGCAGGTTTTTTTCTTGGTTATCAAAAAATTATTGATGATAATTTTAATTTTTCATTGAGTTATATTGCGACAAATTATCCTAATTCAAAAAACGATAACTATGATGAATTAGAATTTAATTTTTCATTTTATGATTTTGAAATATCTTACTTCAAAGGATTAAATAATTTTCCAGATTATTATGAACTCTCTTATAGATATAACTTTTTAAATAATGCTTTGATTCTATCTTATGGAGATTTCGATCCTTATCAAAATGATCAATCTTCTAACGGAACAAATTATTCTGTTGGAATTGATTCTTTTCAAGAAGATTTTACTTTGGCTTTTTTTTATTATTTCTTTAATGCAAGATCTTCAAGTAATTACGATGATGATGGTTTTGTATTTTCAATATCTAAGAAGACATCATTTTAAAAATTCTTTCACTTCCATAAGGAATGAGAATAAAGGTTAAGATGTTTTCTTCAATGCTACTGAGATCATCTATTTTTAATTTTCTACAATATTGCTTTAAATTTTCTTTATAGTCTTCAAATTTTTCTGTAAGAAAATCTGCAGGACGATCTGTGATATTAGTTTTTTGCTCCAAGGCCTTTTCAAATAAATGCTTGTTTATATCGCCTGGCAGTTTGCCGTAATAGCCAAGAATAAGATCTATAATTTCTATTGAAAGTGTCTCGTATCTTTTATTTAAAATATTTGAAAGTGCTTGGGCTCCAATAATTTGTGAAGCTGGCGTCACGAGAGGTACAAAACCAACATCTTTTCTGACTTCATATATTTCTGATACAACTTCTTCTAACAAGTCTTCTTTTCCTAAATTTTTTAATTGAGTTTCTAAATTTGATAGCATCCCGCCCGGCACTTGATTTACCAACATTTGCAAATCAACTCCCTTCATACTACCTTCAAACTCTTTGTACTTATCTCTTACTACCTTGAAATAATCTGAAATTTTTAAGAGATCTTTTAAATTAATATCTACATCAACATTTCTTTCTTTTAGTAAATAAATCATAGTTTCTGTTGCGGAATGACCATAACCCATACTCATTGATGATATTGATGTATCAATATTATCTACACCAGCTTCAATCGCTTTCATGTTTGTTAAATTTGACATGCCAGTTGTAGCATGAGTGTGTAAATGAATTGGAATCGATAATTCTTTTTTTAATTTGATGATTAACTCATAAGCAAATTCTGGGCTTAAGATGCCAGACATGTCTTTAATGCAAAGAGAATCACAATTTAAATCCTCAATTTGTTTAGCCAAGTCAATCCACGTGTCTAAAGTGTGAACAGGACTTATTGTGTAGGCAATAGTACCTTGGGCATGTTTATCATACTTTTTGACTTCTTCGACACTATGTTTGATGTTTCTAAGGTCATTTAGAGCATCAAAAATTCTAAAGATATCTATTCCATTAATTGCAGATTTTTCAATAAATTTAGAGACTATTTCATCGCTATAATTTTTGTAACCAACTAAATTTTGCCCTCTTAATAGCATTTGTTGATTTGTTTTTGGCATAGCTTTTTTCAATTCTTTCAATCTTTCCCACGGATCTTCATCTAAATAACGCACGCAGGAATCAAAAATAGCACCACCCCAACTTTCAATTGAGGTATAACCTACATCATCTAATTGTGATGCAATAGGAAGTATGTCATCTAGTTTCAAACGAGTTGACAGAAGAGATTGGTTGCCATCTCTGAGAACAACCTCTGTAATTCCTATTTTTTTATTCACTATTCGAAAAACTTATTAAACGATTAGCCAAAAATGGTCCAACAGTGCTTGGCAATGCATAAGTAATATCGTGATGACCATTTTCAATTATTTTAAAACTTATATTGGGATAATCTGACCGTAAGGAGTTCAAACCTGCTACTGGAACAATTTCATCGGCATCCCCCCAAATAACAGATGCACTTATATTTTTTTTACCCAATTCTTGATACATTTTTTTTGTATTAAATAAATTAAAGTTATTTGCTGTTGATATCAAAGATCTTGTAAAGCCTTCAAACTTCATTTGTTCTTTATAAACCTTATTTAATTCAAGCTGAGATAATCTATTTTCATCTTCATCAGTTGTTAATTTAATAGAAGAACTACCGCCGTACATTAGAGATGGTAAAACAACAGAAATATACCTGTTAATCAAAGGCGTATTAAGAATTTTAAGAAAAAAGCTAGGTTGAGAATCTCTTTCAAACATATAGCCTGCAGGAGCAATAAAATTTACTGAGATTACTTGATTTGGATTTTCATTTGCAAAATGCCCAACAATAGGTCCGCCCATAGAGTACCCAATTAGATGAACTTTTTGCTCTATATTCAAATGGCTTATCAATTCTTTTAAGGTTGATACATAAAAATCTTTTGTGTAATCAACTTTTGGTCTTGAAGAAAAGCCTCTCCCATAGTGATCGTAAGCAATGACATCAAACCCAGCATCTGTTAAAAAAGGAACGATTCCTTTCCAGACGATACTTGGAGTAGAAAAACCATGAACTAAAACTACAGTTTGACCTATAGGGCTAATCGGCTTAAAAGTTTGATAAAAAATATTTCCATTTCTTAATTCAGCAAATTTTCCATATGAGGGCTTAATAATATTAGAAGGATTTTCTAATTTAATTGAATAATAAAGATATGGCAGCAAAATGATTGCTAATAATAAAATAATAAAAAATAAAAAAATTTTCACCTATTCATCATAAATCCTAATATCATTTTTATCTATATGAAAAGAGACTATCAAAATGATCCTTTTATTGGTCTATCTCACAGAGGAAATTCTAAAGAATTCATTGAAAATAGTTTTGAAGCATTTAATTCCGTCGTGCAAATGGGCTACAAATATATCGAAACAGATCTAAGAATGACCTTGGATAGAGAAGTAATCGCTTTTCATGATTTAGATTTAAAAAGATTATTTGGGATAGATGTTCAAGTGAATGATCTTACTTTTAACGAAATTGCTAATTTATTCAAAGAAAAAAATTGTAAATTACTCTCACTTGAGGATGCATTAAAAAGCTTCCCAGATACAAAATTTAATATTGATTTAAAAGACAATAAAGTCACGAAAGATAGTATCGATATAGTTTCAAAGTTAAATGCTTTCCACAGGGTGTGTTTTGCCTCTTTCAATTCAGGTAGAACTCAGGAAGTTTTAAATTTTAATCAAAACGCATCTGTATCAATGGGATTGAAGGACGTTGCTAAATTTAAATTTTTTAAAATGCGTAATAAAAATATTAAATTTATACAAATCCCTTTAGTCTGGAATGGTATTAAAGTAGTTACAAAAAATTTAATAAAAAAAGCTCACGAAAAAGGTCTGCTTGTACATGTTTGGACAATAAATGATAAAAAAGTAATGAACGATTTAATAAATATTGGAGTAAATGGAATTGTTACTGATGAGCCAAATATACTTATGGAGGTAATGAAAAATAAAAATCTAATCTCTAACTAAACTTGTTCTTGGTACATAGAATAAAATTATGATTCCAGGAATGAATAAAAGCAGCAAACTGATGATTCCAGCTTTTGGATTTTCAAATATGTAAGCCATCCAACCTACTAAGGCAGGCCCTACTACAACAGCAGATTTTCCAATCAAATTATAAAATCCAAAAAATTCAGTAGCTTTTTCTTGAGGAACTAATCTACTAAATATAGTTCTGCTTACAGATTGGACGCCTCCTTGAACTAATCCAACGAGACCTGCAAGAATAAAAAAATCTGTAGCACTTGTAATGAATAAACTGTAAATACATATCACTATGTATATTAGAATTCCAACAATAAGCATATTAAATAAACCAAACTTTTCAGCTAAATAACCATAAGCAAAGGTTGCTGGGAACCCAATAAATTGAGTAAAAATTAAAGCAATAATTAATTTAGAAGAGTCAAAACCTAAGTCCGTTCCATATGCAACTGCCATTCTTACAATGGTATCTATTGCATCAATATAAAACCAATACGCTATTAAAAATATTAATACAGCTTTGTATTTTTTAATCTCTTTAAAAGTATTTAATACTCTAATGAAGGATTGTTTAATAGGATATTTAAAATCAGCTGTGTCTCCAAAATTTTTTTGTTTAACAAATAAAAACAAAGGAATTGAAAATATAAACCACCAAATAGCAACAGATAAAAATGAATATAAAATCCCTTCTACTTGAGAATTTAAATTGAAATAAGAAGGATATAAATACATTAAGACATTAATAAGAAAAAGAATCCCTCCTCCTAAATAACCAAGCGCATATCCCATTGAAGAAACATAATTCCTATCATCATTAGAAGAAACGTCTATTAAAAGAGAATCATAAAAAATATTTGCCCCTGAAAAACCTATGATCGATAAACTAAAAATTATTAAACTCCACTCCCAGAAACCATAAGAAATAAAAAACAGGATGCTAGTGGAAATAATTCCTAATAAAGCAAAAATCAACAAGAACATTTTTTTATTTCTAGATAAATCTGCCATTGCTCCCAATATTGGAGCTATCAAAACTATAATTAGCCCTGCAACTGAGCTTGCGGTTCCTAATAAAGCAGTTGAAGTAGCATCATCCAAATCACCAGCCCAATAGGATTTGAAAAAAAGTGGAAAAAAGCCTGCCAAAACAGTGGTAGCAAAAACAGAGTTTGCCCAATCGTAAAGAGACCAAGAAATTTTTTCTCTAAAGGTATATCTTTTAGTAGCAGTCATTCTGTGAGGAAGTAAAACTTATGTATTATACCAATATGAAAGATTCAGAAATTACCAAAAATTTAATCGTTTTTTTTCTTCTCATTGCGGGTTTGACTTTTATCCTTGGTCTTCTTGGTTATTTCATTCAGGAATCGGATTTCAGAAAGGAAATAGAAGAAGAAAGTAGAGCAAGCTATTTAGAGTCTAACTAGTTTCCAGTAATTTTTTCCTCATATTATTGAGTGGCTCAGCCCAAGGCGCTGAACGTTCTAATTGCCCGGCTAAGGAAAATAATAAATTTTCATTTCCAAAAGAAGCAGAGAACATCGAACCAACTGGCAAATTATCTTTTGTTCTAAAGAGGGGAACAGACATTGAAGGTTGACCAGACTGATTAAATATTCCGGTAAATGGTGAATACTGGGTTAGTCTTTCAACATATGTTTTCATATCATCAGTATTCATATCTATAGTTCCAATTTTTACCGGAGGAGATGCCAAAACTGGTGAAAGAAGGACATCATACTTATCAAACATTTTTTCTAACTCCTGACCTAATCTGTGATTGATTTTGATAGCGTTAACATAATCACTACCAGAAAAATTATTACCATTTTCTGCCATCTGTAGTGTTACCTTCTCAAAAAATTCATCAGAAATCTTTCTTCCGGTTGTTAAAGATTGTGATTTAACGGCATAAGCTACATTTGAAGAGATAATTGTTACTATAGCTGTAGAAATTTCTTCAGAGGAAAATTCAATTTTTGTACTTTCTACTGTATGACCCAATTGATTACATAAATTGATTGTTGAATCCATAATTTCTTTAACACTTTTATCTAAATGTATATCAGGGTTTTCTATATAACCAATTTTAAGATTTCCTGGTTCAATATTAATTTGTTCCAAAAAGCTTTTTTCTTGATGTGTAGATCTATATGGAGCTCCTTTTTCATGACCAGACGTTACATCCAACAAAGCCGCAGAATCCCTGACAGAAACCGAAACACAGTGAAAAATGGATTGTCCACCCCACCCCTCTAATGATGCAGGGCCCAAAGGAGTTCTAGCTCTAGTAGGTTTGAGACCAAATAGTCCGCAACATGAAGCAGGAATTCTTATAGAGCCACCTCCATCGCTTGCTTGAGCCATTGGAACGATTCCTGAGGCTACAGCAGATGAAGCTCCACCACTTGAGCCCCCTGAAGACCTATCCAAATCCCAAGGGTTTCTAGTTGGGCCATATAAAACTGGCTCTGTTGTAACAGTAAGACCTAACTCGGGAGAATTAGTCTTGCCGAAGATATTTAATCCTGAATCCATAGTTCTATTAACCAATTCGCTTGTATGATCTGCTTTAATATTCTCTAAAACTCTAGAACCACCTGAAGTCACGGTTCCTTCTAAATAATTATTAAGATCTTTCAATAAAAAAGGAACTCCATTAAATACCCCAGAATTGTTCTTATTTTTTGAAGTTTCTCTGGCTAAATCGTAATGTTTAATCGGAATAGCATTTATTTTAGGATCAAGTTTTTCAGTTAATCCTATTGCTATTTCTAATAACTCTGAAGTCGATATTTGCTTTGTTCTTACTAGCTCAGACAATCCTAAAGCATCATATGAAAAATATTCTAAATCATTCATTATCTGTTAAATAATATTTTTTCAGCAGAAGAAATATCTGCGATGAGTTCTCCATCAACCACTATAGGCTTGCCATTTATAATTGTACCCAATATAGATGAATTAAAAGTCTTTCCGTCAAAAGGCGTCCAGCCACACTTAGTTTTTTCTGTCTCGTTTTTAACCGTAGTTTTTTTATCAAGGTCAAACATCATCAAGTCTGCTTTGTATCCTTCCCTAACATAACCCCTATCTTGGATAGAAAATCTATCAGCAACTTTATGACTCATATATGAAATAACTTCCTCAAGAGAATAGAATCCTTGTTTATGAAGTTCTATCATCATATGAAATGAATGCTCAATCAGAGGTATACCAGCTGGAGCCTGTCCATATGGAAGTTTTTTATCCTCAAATGAATGTGGAGCATGATCGGTAGCAACATAATCTATAAAACCCTCTTTAAGAGCTTTTCTTAATGCATCCCTGTCGGATACTTTTTTTATTGCAGGATTACAAACAATAAAATTTCCTTGTTTTTTATAATCACTTTCATCAAACCATAAATGATGCACACAAACTTCGCATGTTATTTTCTTGTTTTTTAAGTCTATGTTTTCAAATAATTCAATTTCTTTTTCTGTTGTTAAATGAAGAACATGTAAATCTGAAGAGTGCTTTTTAGCTAAATTAATGACCTTTGATGATGATTTATAGCAACAGACATCGTTACGAATGATTGGATGAAAACTTGCATCTAAAGTCTCATGTTGTGTATTAACTTTATCTGAATTGATTTTTATAGTTTCATTATCCTCGCAATGAGTGACAATTGTGACAGGGCAAAACTGAAAAATTTGTTCTAAAGCAAAATCATCTTCGACTAACAATGTTCCAGTAGAAGTACCCATAAAAACTTTCAAACCACAAGTTTCTTTGGGGTTTAATTTTTTAATTTCTTCTAAATTAGTTTCAGTAGCTCCAAAGTAATATGAATAATTTGTCCAAGATTTTTTTGCTCCAAGCAAGTTTCTATCATTCAATAAATCAATAGTAGTTGTATTTGGGCTGACATTAGGCATATCAAAAGTAGAAGTGATACCGGAGTGAACTGCAGCTAGAGATTCTGAACGTATATCCCCTTTTTCAGTTAATCCTGGATCTCTAAAATGAACTTGGTCATCAATTATCCCGGGGGCTACATATTTTCCATCAAGGTCTATAACTTCATCTGATTCTGAAGTAATTTGACTAGCTATTTTTTCAATTCTGTCTGACTTGATTCCTATATCAACTTCCTCAATAGAGTCCTCATTTACCAGATGACAATTTTTCAAAATTAAAGAAAATTTACTCATTTTTAAACTGACCTGACCATAATAGTTCCATAATTAGTTCCAGAACCGACTTCGAAAGTAGATTTTATTTCCATTAAAACTTCTTCCACTAAAGATATCATCTTTTGACTATTTCCACAGATAATTAATATTGGACAATCTTCTTGGTTTAAATAAAGATAATTTTCTACTTCAATTTTAACATCTGCATGTCTACAACCATGTAAATCAAGTGTATTAAATTTCATTTTTATATACTGATATCTCTACCCCATCTGGATGAGATTTAGAATACTCTCTTTTAGTTGGAATAAACTTACTAATATATTTTGAAGATGACCTTACATAATCTAGATAATCTTCTAAGTTAAAAAGAATTACATTATCGGCAAATATCCAAGCATTATTTTTAATTAAATCATTTTTTTCTAGGGATTTTAAATCTTCTAGGTAAAGCTCTTTCCAATGGTCTATAAAGATAAAATCATACTTTTCATTTAGTTTTGGAATTACCTCATTTGATTTGCCAACAATTAATTTGTGATTATTAGATAAACCTGAAATATTTATATGCTCTTGAGCAATATCTGCAAATTTCTTATTTGATTCAATAGAAGTAAGCTTAGAATTGTTATCTAAATTTCTAAGAATTCTAATTGATGAATAGCCAAGGTATACACCTAATTCAAGAATGTTGTTAGCCTTTGAATCAATAATTGCATTCTCTAATAGTTGACCCTTTTCGTCACCAATATTCATTAAAAAAGTTTTCTTATATGCATAATTATCTATTACTTCTAAAACTGAATCTGGGTTGCAAGAATTAGCTTTGAGTCTCACAAGATTCAGCACCTCTTGTTCTTTGGGTAGTTTAATTTTAAATTTAGTAAAAATGACTTCGATTAATTCTTGAAAAATTAGACTAATTACTCCTAAAAAGCTTTTTCTATTAATTCTAAAAGGTATAGAACTTTTTTTTCTATCTGATTGATTGTTTTTCATTAACCTAAGATAATTTAGTGCTCATCATGATGATTTTTAACCTGTTATTTAGGATAGTCCTTATTGGATTTCTTTCAACATCTATTTTCTCAGATAAGGACATTCAAGAAGAAAAAAGTAAGGAAGATACCCTAAAAGCTTTTCTTGAAGACTTAACTCATTTTCCAGGACTTTTAGATACATATAGGAATGACAAAGACGGAAAGATTTATTTACTAATTAAAGAAAATCAACTGGAAAAAGAATTTATTTACTTTGCTCATATTTTAGATGGAATAGTTGAGGCGGGAACTTGGAGAGGTAATTATTTAGATAATGGGATTATTAAATTCATTAAGTATTTTGATCAGATCAGAATAGATAGAGTTAATACAGCTTATGTTTTCGATGAAAATAATCCATTGTCGAAGACAAAAAATGCAAATATTTCTAATTCTCTATTAGATTCAATTAAAATTGATAAAACATCTGAATCAAAAGATCAATTTTTAATTGAAATTACATCCTTACTATTAAGTGAGAATTTATCAAAAATTACTGTTGCTCCCTATAAAGAAGATGTTAAGGATGGTTTTAAAATTGGATCTATATCTAAAAATAAATCTAGTATAGAGAAGATTTTAAATTACCCTAAAAATACTGACTTTGAAATTAATTATGTATTTTCCAACTCCTCCAATAAACCTATAGAAAATCAAGATTCTAGAAATAATTCTATATCTATCAGATATAGCTTTATTGATTATCCTGATCATAATTTTGAAACACGAATAGAGGATCAAAGAATTGGTTTTTTTTCTGAAAGAAAAACTAATTTATCTTCAACTGATATAACTCCTTATGAAGATTTAATAAATAAATGGCATCTTGAAAAAAAAGATCCAGATAAAGAAAAATCTATCCCAGTAAAACCCATAACCTTTTGGATAGAAAATACAACTCCGCATGAACTTAGACCAATAATCAAAAATGCAGTTTTAGCTTGGAATATTGCTTTTGAAGAAGCTGGCTTCATCAACGCAATTAAAGTAAAAATTCAACCTGATAAAGCAGAATGGTCTGCTGGTGATATAAGGTATAACACCCTTAGATGGACTTCATCTCCTAATCCTCCGTTTGGTGGATATGGCCCAAGTTTTACCAATCCTAGAACTGGGGAAATTCTAGGTGCAGATATTATGCTTGAATGGATATATCTTACAAATAGAGTTAGGTATTCAGAAATATTTAAGAATCAAGATAATCATAAACAAAATTTTTGTCACAATTCGATAATTAAACAAGAAAATAGGTTGTTTGGAAAAATAGCTGCAGAAGCTCTTGATTTAAACGATAAAGAAATTAATAGGTTATATGAAGAAGACTTATATCAGTTAATCCTTCATGAAGTTGGTCATACTTTAGGTCTAAATCATAACTTCGCTGCGTCAACTTTGCATAATAATACCGATATACATAATCCTGAAGTTACTTATAAAGAAGGTTTAAGCTCTTCTGTAATGGATTATCATGCACTCAATATAGCTCCTCTAGGAGTCAAGCAAGGTCAATATGCTGATATAAAGCCCGGAAAATATGACATCTTAGCTATTAAATATGCTTACACGCCAAAACTTTCTAAGGATGAGTTGAATAATATGCTGGATAAATATTCCTCTTTAGATTATTTATTTGGTAACGATGGAGATGATATGAGATCTCCTGGAAAAGGAATAGATCCTAGAATAAATACTGGAGATATGACAGATGACCCTGTTGAATATGCAAAAGATAGAATTATTTTGGCTCAAAATTTAATACCAAATCTTTATGAGACATTGAAATCAAAATCAGATAGTTGGGAAAGTATTTATCAAGGATATAGGATTCTATTAAGACAAGTTCATACTTCAGCAGAAATAATTTCAAGACAGGTAGGAGGAGTTTATGTGAATAGAGGTTTTATGTCAGATCAAGAAAGAAATCCCTATGAGGTTGTTCCTTATCTTTCCCAAAAAAAATCACTGAAGATCCTTTCTGAATATTATTTTAATAGTGAAAAATTTATTCTTCCGTCAAGTATTGCAAGCAAGATGCAAAGAGAAAGAAGGAGTTTTGATTTTTTTGGCAAAACAGAAGATCCTAAAATTCATAACATGATCTTGAATGGGCAAAAAAAAGTTTTAAAACATTTTACGAATTCTAGAGTTTTGAAAAGACTCACTGATACTTCCCTCTATGGTAATGAATATTTACCTAGCGAACTTCTCAAAGATATAACTTCGTCCATTTTTAAAGAAAGTAAATCTCGTAAGTTGAATGGTATTGATCAAAATCTTCAAAACTATTATCTAAAAAGGTTAACGATGATTGTAAAAAGTGGTAGTTTTGACTCTCCCTCCGTATCGGCTGGTTTAGCCTCTCTTAAAAAGATTAAAGCCTATACTTTTTCATCTTCTAGTGATGAAGCAACAGAAAATCACAAGAAATTGATTAGATGGAAGATAGAAAAACTTTTAAATAACTAACTAAATATTACGGTTTTTAAATTATTTATAAATACCCTTCTTTCTATATGATACTTAACAGCCCTAGCCAGGGTAATTGATTCAAGATCTCTACCGATTAACTCTAAATCTTTGGGCGTTTTAGAATGATCTACTCTCTCAACACTTTGGTCTATGATCGGCCCTTCATCCAGTTCTGAAGAAACATAATGAGCTGTCGCACCCAAAATTTTTACTCCTTTTTGATAAGCCTGATGATAAGGCTTTGCTCCTTTAAAGCTTGGCAAAAAAGAATGGTGTATATTAATTATTTGCCCAAAAAAATCTTTGCACATTTGATCTGACAGAATCTGCATATATCTTGCAAGAATAATTAAATCTATGTTCAGTTCTTTAAGAATTTTTCTTGTCTCTTTTTCGGCCTGCTTTTTATTATTTTTATTAACCGGAATATAGTAAAAAGGAATTTTATGCCAATTGGCAAGTTTCTCATGGTCTTTGTGATTCGAAATAATACAAGAGATATTCATTGGTAAAATACCTGAATCAACTCTATAAATAAGATCATGCAAACAATGTCCATATTTTGAGACAAAAATAGCGCTATTAGGTCTATAGCCAGCTTCTTTTATAGACCAATTCATTTTTAAACTCTTACATTCTTTATCAAAGAATTTTGAAAATTTATTCAAATCTAACTCATTTTTTGAATATATTAATTTTGCTCTCATAAAAAAATACTTATTTTCTGGATCTCCATAATGTGCCGAATCTAAGATAAAAAGATTTGATTTATTTAAGGTAGTAGAAACTTTAGCAACAATTCCATATCTGTCAGGACACTTAACCCTTAGAATATATTCTTTAGACATTTATTCTGTACAAAGATAATTAAATTTAACAGCTATACCTTGATTCGAACGAGCATATAATCCAATGGTGCTTTTGTTAGTTGAAAAAGTAACACCCAAATCAGCATTCCAACAAAGATCAATTATTTTAGTAAGGCCTAATCTCAAGTTTAGAGCTTTATCAGATCTTAATCCAAGTAAAGGATCTCTATCTTCATAGTCTTTATATGAATAAGCAACACTGGTAGTTGCAAAAGTTGTTGAATTCAATGGCTGCCTAGTACTTAAATCAAAGGATCTTTTAATATAGGTTTCAGTATCTGAGGAAGCATAAAAATGCTCGTAATTAGTTTTATAACTTAAAAACATTCCGCTTTTTGGAAAAACAGTGCTTCTACTTAGACCAACTCCAATAAAATCGCCTGTTTTATTTTGAGACCCAAGAAAATCTCTTTCATCCATATAAACATTTAACCCAAAAGAGCCTGAATCTTTTAATGTAGCCTTCCAATCCACATCTACTCTATGTGATCTTAATAATTCAGATCCTTGTAGAAAAACTCTAAATGCTGTCAAGGAAGGTGTGAATGATTGATTTACCACTCCAAGAGTTTCATTATCAAGCATGTTGAATTTTCTATTCACAGAAAATACACCTGTGGAAGAGTCAAAATTTGAAAAATCTCTGTACACTTGTCTTGATAAAGAAACTACATAATTAATAGTATCCCCTCTAGGGTGTCTTAAATCTTGAGTGATTTGAGAAGAAAAAGCTGCAGTATAGTAAAGGTCAGATTCAGGTCTGTTTGATATATTTAAATCTATTGCGCCAAGATCGCCTACTACAGTTACGACATCTGTATCTAACCCTGCGTTAGCATTACTAGATACTCCCATTCCAATAGAAACTACAGATTGAGTTTTAAAAAGTCTTGTTTCGTTATCAATCTGTTCAAGAAATACTTCAACCTTTTCTTTAACTTCTTTAGGCGGATCATAATTATCAACATCATCTAAGTATCTTTTCGCAGATGCATAAGCCCCTAATCTAAAATACAAAACGCCAAGTTCTAGCTTAATTCTGGGTAGATCGGGTTTGTAAATTAGCATTTGCTCAAAAACCCCTATTGCTGCTTCTAAATCACCTACTAGAATAGATAAGTTTGCATAATTAAATAAATTCTCTAAGTTTGTCGGATCATCAATTATTGAGTCAAAAACTTTTTGTCTTTCAACTTGAGTAGCCCTTAACTCATCAGGATCGCTAATTGAGGGCGGAACATTCTGTGCAACAAGATTTATACTTAAAACAAGATATAGAATTAAGGTAATATTCTTCGCTAAAAATAGTAATTTCTTCATTCGTAGATCCTTTCGCAACGAATTATATTAAAAATAAGGCTAATATTGGATAATAATTTTTATAAATTAAAATGAATATCTCAAAACTAGGTAAATATTTATTGATACCGTTTGCTGTATTTGTGAGTTTCGTGCCAATTTTTGATCCTTTGAATATCTTTTCAAGTCTTAGAAACACAGCCTTTGATTTATTCCAAAATATATCACCAAGAGAATCTATGTCTTCTGATACAGTTATTGTATTAGATATTGATGAAAAGTCTCTTTCTAAGATAGGTCAATGGCCTTGGCCAAGAAGCGTCCTCGCAGATTTAGTTAACAAAACTTACCTTTCGGCATCTTTGGGTTTTGATATTGTTTTTGCAGAATTTGATAGAACTGGTTCAAATGAATTAAAGAAACAATATAAAAATAATCTTCAATTACAGGAAATACTAAAAAAGGTACCAGATAACGATGATATTTTTGCTGACGCGATAAGAAATCATGGCACTGTAGTCCTTGGTGCAATTCCAAGTAATACAAAGAAAAATGATTTTAAAATGAAATTTGGTCTCATTGAACAAGGAGACAATCCAAGAAAATTTTTACAAGAATATTCTGGAATACAAACAAACTTAAAAGGGTTAGATGATTCAGCAACCGGCATAGGAAGTATGAGTATCGGTACTAATGATTCAATAATTAGAAGGCTTCCTCTTTTTGAAAATATAAATGGAAATCTTGTACCATCAATTTCTTTAGAAATTTTAAGAGTTGCAATAGGTGCAAGTACTTTTCAAATAAAGTCTTCAAATGCATCAGGAGAAAGCGCTTTTGGAGAAGAAACGGGAATAAATCATATAAAGCTAGGAAATTTAATTATTCCAACAAATGAAGATGGCTCTGCTTGGATTCATTACACAAATAAACCTGTAAAAACGATACCAATTTGGGAGGTACTTAGTCCCAACTACTCTCAAGAAGATTTTGAAGGAAAGATTTTAATAGTTGGCACAAGTGCTCCAGGATTGTTTGATTTGAGATCGACGCCTCTTGAAAATAATATTCCAGGAGTAAATATAATAGCAAATCTTACTGATCAAATTCTTTCCGGTCAGTTTCTTAAGAGGCCAGATTGGATATTTGGTATGGAAGTCATTACTGGATTATTTTTAGCTTTACTTATAACTTTTTTCATTCAGTTTTTAGGCCCAATAGGAGGTTTATTTGTATTTGTATTAGGAAATGGTATTTCATCTTTTGGTAGTTTTTATATTTTTAACTCATACAGTTATTTAGTTGATCCCATATCTCCTTTAGTGATTTGTCTTATTTGTTATTTGGTTGTTACTTTTTTTAATTTTCTCTTTACAGAGTTAGAAAGGAGTAAGGTTAGAAATGCATTTTCTCAATATATGTCTCCTGTCATGGTTGAGAAATTAGCCCAATCAAGTGAATCTCTTAAACTTGGTGGAGAAAGAAAAGAAATGACCTTTTTATTTTCAGACATAAGAGGCTTCACCTCTATTTCTGAAAAATACAAGGGAGATCCAGAAGCCTTAACAGATTTAATTAATAATTTATTAACAGTCCTATCAAATGAGATTTTGGATAATGAAGGAACTATAGATAAATATATGGGTGATTGTATTATGGCTTTTTGGAATGCACCGTCTGAAGACCCTGATCATAGAGAAAAATCAATTGATGCTGCTTTTGCTATGAGTAAGGCTTTAGAACAGCTAAATTTAGATCTCAACAGATTTGATGATGATAAATTATCTGTAGGAATTGGAATAAATACAGGCGAATGTATTGTAGGCAATATGGGCTCTGACAAAAGATTTGACTACACAGTACTTGGAGATTCGGTTAATTTAGCATCTCGTCTAGAAGGTCAATCAGGAAATTATGGAATGCAAATTATTCTTGGAGAAGGATCTATAAAAGGACTTTCTAAAGAGAAATATTTAGTATGTGAGCTAGATTCAATAGCAGTTAAAGGAAAATCAGAGCCCGTCACTATTTTTACTGTATTTAATAAAAACGAAGCTAATTCTATAGATGATGAGTTTTTATCAGAGCATAAAGAATTTTTGATGAAATATAGATCTAAAAAATGGCTTGAAGCTAAAGAACATATTGATAAATATAGGTTTTCTAAACCGGAATTTACTTTATACTACACGCTATTTTTAGAAAGGATTGATGAGTTATCAAAACAAGACTTGCCGAACGATTGGTCAGGAGTATTTGTCGCAAAAACTAAGTAAGCTATTATTTCTTTTTTTTCTTCTTCTATCTCCCGTTATTTTTTCCGAAGCAATTGTAAACGTAGAAGATCTCAGAAGAGATGGGGAAAAAGGTTTTTTTGCGAATATTTCAGGATCTTTAAGTTTTTCTAGAGGAAATAGAAATAGAGACAGTTTTTCTATTCAATCATCATTGGACTACAATATAGAAGATCTAGAAACTTTTTTTGTTGTTAAAAGATCACAAAAAAAAATCAACCAAAATAATTATGATTCAGCAACATTAGCTCACCTGAGACTTAATTTCCTTTTTAAAAAAGATCCTAGTTTAGAGACATTTATACAATACTCTAAAAATCCATTCAGAAAATTTAATAAAAGAGAACTAATTGGTCTTGGCGCAAGGTTTAATTTAGAAAATAACCTTAAAGCTGGAATCGGAATCATGAATGAAAATGAAGAAGATTTATCCGCAATAACGGATAATTCTTTAAGACTATCTTCATATTTACATAGTGAATTTTTGATTGATGAAAATATAGTTTTAGATTTATCTGCTTTCATTCAACCAGTAATTAATTCTTTGAGTGATTATAAAGCTACACTAATTGGACAATTAGATTTTCACATAAATGAAAATTTTAAGATTTCACTTCAATATAATACTTTTTATGATTCAAAACCTCCTTCAAATGCTGTTAAAAAAGAAGAAGGATTTGCTACAGTATTTTCGTATAATTTTAATTAAGCGTTATGGAAGGTTTTTTTAATTTAATTTTAGATGTCTGGAATCAAGACTTTCTTGGGATATCCATTGGAAATGTAGTAATTTCTTTAGTAATAATAGTTTTATCATTAATTTTGAGAGCCTTGATAATTTCAAGGGTTTTCAAATTTTTAGAAAATTTAGCTAAAGAAACAGAAACTGAGGCAGATGACATTCTTCTTGAAACCCTCGAGAAACCTATTGGCAACGTACCCCTAGCGTTAGGACTTTATTTAATTATAGAGCTTTTACCTTTATCTGGAATTGCAGATATTTTTTTAACAAATACAGTAAAAGCCTTAATAGCCTTTACAATATTTAGTGTTCTTACAAAAGCAATTGGGCCGATTTTTGAACTTCTTGCTATTAAATCTTGGGTAACTGCAGCTTTATCTATGTGGTTAGAAAGATTCACAAGAGTTTTAATTTGGATATTAGCAATAGCAATTATCTTAGATATTTTTGGCGTTGAAATAGGTCCTATCATTGCCGGTTTAGGGCTTTTTTCGGTAGCCGTGGCTTTGGGAGCTCAAGATTTATTTAAAAATCTTATTTCAGGTATTCTAATTATCGCGGAAAATAGGTTTCAGCCCGGCGACAGAATTGAAGTAGATGGTAAATTACATGGAATCGTAGAAACTATTGGTTTTAGGTCAACGATGATTAGGTTGTTTAATACTTCTCCTATGATAATACCTAACAAAGATTTATCAGACGTAAATGTAACTAATCATGGAGAACTAAGATATAGAAGAATTAAATGGCAAATTAATCTTTTATATTCAACATCAATAGAGCAATTAAAATTAATTTGTGATGAGATTGGAGAGTTTATAAATAATGATAAGGAAGGATTTGCAATTAATCCCGGTCAAGAATCTTTCGCAAAAGCAATAGAATTTGGTGCAAGTTCAATTGATGTAGAGATACTATGCTATTCAGCTGAGCGAGACTATTCTCACTATACTGATTTAAAACAAAAACTAGTCCACAAGATAATGGAAATTGTTAGAGAAAATGGTTCTGATTTTGCTTTCCCATCTAGATCGGTTTATGTTGAATCTAGCCACGAAATAGAATCTTAATTTATCCTGTCCTATCCGCAGCACTTCTCTGTAAATCTTCAAACAAAGCAGGATATTCATCCATTAAATCATCTAAAGATTCTTTTGAAAGTTTCAATAGTTTTGCCTCTTCCAATACTGATATAGTCGCATTTCTTTCTGCTTGGCTTATCAAACCAGTCTCACCAAAATAATCACCAGAACCTAAAACAACTGGAGGTTCAATTTCTACTTGAACACTTCCAAATTCAATTATGTATAAGGCGTCTGCAATATCACCCTTTTCAAAAATAATATGTTTCGCTGGCAAAACTAGGGGCTCTAGTTTTGAATTTATTTTAGAAATTGCTCCTATGGGAAGGGCTGAAAATAAATTTATTTCTGTAATCGCCTCAAGAGAAACTAAAAAATTTCTTTTTTGAATATCTTCATAATAAGCTGATGCCAGAATTGCTGCCGGTAGAGCAAACATAGCAATACCTAAGAACATTGCAAAACTAGATATTAGTTTACCTAAATCAGAGACAGGTGTTACATCGCCATAACCAACTGTAGTAAGAGTTGCTATTCCGTACCACATTGAATCCAATATATTTCCAAAAGCTTCCGGTTGAAGATCTTTTTCAAGAAAATGAATTACAACTGAAAAAATTAGAAGAAGAGAAAATACTACGATCTGTGTTCCTAAAATAGAAAGTCTTTGTTTCCATATTGTTTTTAATAGAGTATTTGTTGGGAGCAATACTCTTAATTGACTAAAAATTGAGTACGCTCTAAAAATTCTAAAGATTCTTAAATCAATGATGCTTATGAATAGATAATTAAAAATAACAACAAGATCAATAAGAAGTAAAGTTGAAAATTTTCTTTCTTTAAAAATTCTATAAATTGCTTCAAATAAGAAAATGCCAATAGATACTAATATAAAATTTTCAGATAAAGTTAATAGATTATTGGATAGTGAGTACCCAGAAATTAGTATTTGATGGACAACATTAAGAATAATTAAATATCCAATGAAATCATCAAAATACTTTTCAAAAAGTTTCATATTTGGGATTGATTCTATTAGAAATTTTACATAGAGTGAAATTTATAAGAACATTATATATGTTTAGTAAGGGAGAAAAAATTGTTTGAAATATATAAAGACAAATCTGGAAAATTTAGATTTAGATTAAAAGCTAAAAATGGAGAAATTATTTGTGCTAGCCAAGCTTACACTACAAAAAGCGCTTGTACTAAAGGAGCAAAGTCTCTGATATTAAATTCCAAAAAGAAAAAATCCTACAAAGTTTTAAAAAACAAAGCAGGGAAATTTTTCTTTAATGTAATCGCAGGAAATAATAAGGTGATAGCTACTAGTCAAGGATATAAATCTGAAAGTTCTCTAAATAAAGGAATTGAAAGCGTTAAAAAAAATGCGACTAAAAAGAACTTATCTTAAAGATTAGCCCCAATAAAAAATTATTGCAGGAACGCTAATTGCGATGATAAGAATTTCTAGAGGCAATCCTACTTTCCAATAATCACCAAATTTATAATTTCCAGGAGCCATAACTAAAGTGTTACATTGATGGCCTATAGGTGAAAGAAATGCACAGCTTGCGCCTATAGCCACTGACATGAGGAATGGTTCAATTGGTTGATTGATTTTTTCTGCAAGAGATACAGCTAGAGGTGCCATAATCACGGCTGTTGCAGCATTATTTATAATATCTGATAAAAACATTGTAATAATCATTATCAGCACTACCAGCCAAATATAATCTACAGCTGAAGCCAAGCCTGCTAAATATGAGGATACGGAATCAGTGATTCCATAAGAAATTAAAGTATTTCCAATAGGAATCATTGCTGCCAACAAAATAACAACTGGCCAATCTATATGCCTATATACGCCCTCTCCGGTCAATAACCTTGAACTTACAAATCCGATAACGCAAATTAAAAAAGCTACTACGATTGGAACAAAGTTAAAAATCACTAGCAGTAAGCAAATTGAAAATAATCCGAATGCTAAAAATACTTTACTTGGATCTCTCGCAACGTCGAATTCTCTTTGCCATAGAGGCATTAAACCTGCAATTTCTAATTTTTCTGAAATGCTACTTTTTTCACCTCTATTGGCAATAAGTAAAACATCGCCTGCTTTAAAGATTTCATTTGATAATCTAAACCTAAATTTTAAACCTCTTCGCCATAATCCGAGCAAAGACAATTCTCTGCCAACAAGTCTCTTAAAGTACTGATATTTTCGTCCAATCAATCTTGACTTAGGGACAATGATGGCTTCAATACCACCTAGATCATCAATAGATGTAAGATCATTTTCAGAATCTATATCTAAACCAAATTCTTGCTGAATATCTGCAACCATATCAGGGTTTATTTTCAAAATTAAAACTTGGCCTTCGTATAGTTTTTGGTTGCCATGTATTTCTATTTTCTTTCCATTTTCATCGATTTGACCCATCAATGCAGTATCTGTGTCTAATTCCTGACGGAAATCCAGTGCTCTTTTCTCAATTAGATTACTATTTTTGGTAATCACCATTTCAACAAGATAATCTTCAAGTTCTATCAATGGATTATTTTCTGAATTTATTGGTCTTAATTTTATTAATCTCCAACCAACGAAAGCGATGAATAATATTCCTAAGATACTTACTGGTACTCCTGCAAATGAAAAATCAAAAAAAGCAAAGTCTTTATCTACATAATCATTTCTAAATTCAGAAATAATTATATTTGGGGGAGTACCAATTTTAGTATTCATACCTCCAAGAATAGAAGCAAAAGATAAGGGAATTAAAAATTTAGATGGATTCCAATTCATTTTTTGACAGATACCTAAAGTGATAGGTAATAGCATTGCCATAGCTCCAATGTTATTCATAAAAGATGAAAGAATTGCTGCAAAAAAAGTTATCGAAATCATAAATTGAACTTCGCTATTGGCATAAGCTTGTAATTTTCTGCCTATCACAGAAATAAACCCAGATCTTTCCAATCCCTTGCTAATCAATAATACTAAAGCAACGGTAATTACAGCCGGATGAGAGAATCCTTTAAAAGCATCTTCAGGTTGAATATACCCAAGTAAAACAAAAACAGATAAAAGTCCTAAAGAAATAGCATCGTAACGCCATCTACCCCATATAAAAAGCCCAACCATTAGGATTAAAAGACCTAATATAATTAACTGATCAAACATTTATTTAAATAATTTGGGAATTAAGGCAGGAGTTTTTTTCATATACTCCTCGTAATCTGGTCTTCTTTCAAGGCTTCTATTATCCATCATTGGTATTGATGCGAATATAAACATGGCTAACATGGACAAAGGACAAATAATAAGCCAAAAATTATCAAAGGACTGAGACAAAGAGAAACCAAATAAACCAAACCAAAATAAAATCTCTCCTAAATAATTTGGATGGCGACTATATTTCCATAATCCCTTATTCATGGTCAATGAAGCATTTCTTTCATCAGCTTTAAACGAATGCATTTGTTCATCAGAAACGTGTTCCAGTAGAACAGCTAAGAAAGTGAAAATACAAAAAAACCAATCTACAAAAGATACGGGTTGATCATTGATAGTGATAGCAAAATATAAAGGAAACAAACAAATATTTACCATTAAAGTTGGAAAAAGATGTATTCCAAAAAAATTTATAAATAATTTAAATCGTCCAAAAGTTTGATAAAGATTAATGTAGCGAAAGTCTTCTTTTTCTAAACCAGGCCAAGTTTTTAACCAGTTCCAAGTCAAACGAACTACATAGTAAGTTACGGGGATACCTATCAAAAGAAACCTTAATACAGAAGACTCATCAACCTCAGGATAGATTATTAAATAAATGAATATTGGAAGTGGAATTACAGACCAAAAAGGATCATACAAACTCGAATTTTTATAAACAATACTGAAAATAAATATGACTATTGTTGCTACTACATGGGCTAGAAGAATATCAAACCAGAGATGACCCAAATCAATATATGTTAAAGAAAAATAACCAAATAAAATTGAAAAAAAATAAGCTAAGAAGCAAACAATTAGACTTTTTGAGTACATTAAATTTATTTTTTAGGAGTAAAAGTAACAGGTAATTCCTGAATTGCATTCACAAAGTTATTAGGCGTATAAACCATATCTCCTGATTGTGTCATGTCAGGAAATCTTTCAAAAATCTTTTCGTAGACAACTTCAAGTTGCATATTTGCTGTATGTTTGCCTAAACAAAGATGTCTTCCGTATCCAAAAGATAAATGTTTTTTTGCGTTTTCTCTTCTTATGTCATATTTATCAGGATTTTTAAAAACTTCTGGATCCCTATTGGCTGCTCCATACCATAAAGATACTTTTTCATTTGGCCCTATTTTTTGATCTCCAATCTGTGTATCGACCTTGGTAGTTCTTCTCATATACGTAACGGGATTTGCCACTCTAATGGACTCATGCACCATATTGGGAATCAAAGAACGATCATTTAATACTAATTCCTTTTGATCTTGATTCTCTGAAAGCAAATTCATTGTGCCGCTAATAGAGTTTCTAGTTGTATCGTTTCCTGCAAAAATTATTAGTAGCCAAGATCCATCTAGATATTCGTTTGGAAGTTTTTTTCCATCTATTTCGATGTTTGCAATGACAGAAAGTAAATCATCTTTTGGAGATTTTCTTCTCTCTTCTAAAATATGTCTGCCATAGGAAAACATTTCATTAACCATATTTGTAAACATTTCTATTAATGCTGGATCTGGTGCTGCTTGATTTTGTTCTTCGGTTAAAGTTAATTCATTATTCTGAACTGCTTGTGTTGCAGCAATCAACTGTGCCATTTCTAAAAATTTCATCCATTCAATTATTTTAGGTCGATCTGCTTCTGGAACTCCTAACATCTCACATAAAGTAAACATTGGTAATTCAGCAGAAACACTTTCAACTAAATTACAGGTACCAAGAGGTGCTATTGCATCTAATAATTGATCAACTTTTATTTCAACTTTTTTTCTTAGATTACTCACGTATTTTGGATTAAAAAAAGCCATATGGGGGTTTCTCATATTTAAATGTAATAAACCATCTAAGCTCAACATATGATCCATGGTAGATCTATACAATGGAGTGTCATCGGCAGCTGTGAAACCATGTGTTAGGGTAGTGCCACCAGCCAATTGTGAGGAGAAAATATCCTGATTTTTAGAAACAAATTCAATATCTTTATACTTTGTTAAAACCCAAAAACCTGGTTCTGAATCTTCTGGCCCTGTTTCATGAAAATATATTGGAGCTTGCTTTCTTAACTCTGCAAATTTTTCATAAGGCTGACCTTTTGTAAACATAAAAAGATCTGTTAAATCAAAATCTCGTTCAAAAGAATATACTTTCTCATACTTGGGAGAATTTATTTCTACATATGGCTGTGAATCGCTATTTAATTTTAATGACATGATTATATTTTACTTAATTTTCTTATTTATGGCGCGCCCGGAAGGATTCGAACCTCCGACACCCTAGTTCGTAGCCAGGTGCTCTATCCAACTGAGCTACGGGCGCTTTTTTTAACTCTCTTCAATTACTTTGGCGTGGATCTCTCCTCTATGAACAGAAACAGCTTTAGGAGCATTTATTCCTAGGCGGACTTGCCCTCCCTTAATCTCTAAAACTGTTACTTCTACATTATCGCCAATCACAAGAGTTTGATCTCTTCTTCGACTTAAAACTAACAAATTAATTCCCCTTCTGACTAAGATAGCAAAAAAACCATTCATGCTAAAGGAATTTAATTAAATATCTAATCCGTAAGGAGGTGGCTCTGAAATTGCAGGGTTTAATAAGTAAGTTTTAGTCCTTAAAAAGTCAGCAAGTTCTTGATTTGATAATTTCTTATCAAGACTAGAATATTTAAAAGGATTTCCAACTATAAATTTAAAGTCGCTTCCTATTCGTCTTTTTACTTCATGAAATAAAAGTGAAGCTCTGAACATATCGCCAAGATGGCTTGCTAATTGAAACTTTATAGAATTACATCCATAAAAATAAATAGGAACTATACTTGGGTCAGTTTGCTTAATGAGTCTTGACGTGAATTTTTTCCATTGTGGATCAAAAGCCATTTTCGTATTTTCATAAAACTTAGCAGTCGTAGATACAGTACCAGAAGGAAAAATTATTATGGAACCACCATTAGCAAGATGCTCTCTTGATTTTTTTCTGGTATCGAGATTTGTTAATAAAGCTTGCTTATCTCCGGTGAAATCTATTGGTAATAAATAACCCTTTGTTTCCGGCGCTCTTAACAATAGTGAATGTGTCAGAACTTTGAAATCATCTCTATATTTAGAAACAAAATAACTTATTACCAATCCATCCAAAACTCCATAAGGATGATTTGCTACAAAAATAGTGGGACCATCTTTTGGAATATTTATATTGGAATTAAAGTCTAACTTTAATTTAAGCTGGTCTAAACAACCGTGCCAAAAGCTATCCCAATTATTAGGGTTTTCCTGATATTGACGATAGAGTTTAAACAAAGCCGGTTGACCGGCTAAAGACTCTATAGTTCTTATGATTAACTTACGGTACCAAGGATCATCTGGATCCGCATAGCTAAAATATTTTGACTCGATATATTCCATTTAATTTTTGGCGGAGAGAAAGGGATTCGAACCCTTGAAGGAGTTGCCCCCTTACCCGCTTTCCAAGCGAGCGCATTCGACCACTCTGCCATCTCTCCATGTTAATTTATACAAGATAAAAATGTTGTAAAAAAAATTAGAAATCATCAGGTTCTTATTCCATATCCTTTTTTAAGTAAGTAATAAGCAAGCGTAAAAAAGATTAATATAAAAAAGGTTATCATCAACAAGGCAAATTGAACGTTGATATCAGATACGCCAATCATTCCATATCTAAAAGCATTAACCATATACAGTAGCGGGTTTGCCTTTGAGACAATTTGCCATGTATTTGACAAGAGCTCTACAGAATAAAAAACCCCTCCTAAGTAAATCAAAGGAGTAAGGATGAATGTAGGTACTATATTTATATCGTCAAAATTATCTGCAAACAAAGCATTCAAAAAACCAGCTATTGAAAACAAAAAGGCCGTCATCACAACAACCAGCAGCGTTAGCGGGACATTCTGAACAGTTATATCTGTAAATATCAATGATGTAAGTAATACGAGAAAGCCTACGATAATACCTCTAACTACCCCGCCGAGAACAAATCCAATTAAAATCAGATAAGTCGGCATGGGAGAAACTAGTAATTCTTCAATACTTCTTTGAAACTTCACTCCAAAAAAAGATGAGACTACGTTTGAATAGGCATTTGTTATAACTGCTAACATTACCAAGCCCGGTGCCATAAATTGCATATAGTCAAACCCTGACATTTTGCCAATTCTTTCGCCAATAAAAGTACCGAAAATTAAAAAATATAATATTGTTGTTAGCACTGAAGGAATCAAAGTCTGACTCCAAATTCTAAAAAATCTTAAAACTTCTTTTCTTAGAAGAATAAATAAAGATCTTAACTGTTCATTAATGGTCATTATTTGTAAGTTTTAGAAATAATTCTTCAAGTCTATTGGTTTCATTTCTCATACTTAAAATTTCTATTCCTTCTTGATCAAAAAAATCAAATATTGAGTTTAAATTTGTTCCTTTATTTGCTTGAACAGAAAAAGTAGCATCATCTATTTTTTTTATATCAAAATTTTCTGAAAACAAATTCTTAGTTGTTTTTTCCTTCAAATCAAAAACAAAAGTTTCTATTTCTATTTCCCTAAGAAAAGAATTCATATCTGAATTTCTAACAATCTTTCCGCGATCAATAATGGATATATTTTTACAAAGTCTTTCAGCTTCCTCTAGATAATGAGTTGTAAGAATAATGGTAGTTCCTTTATTGTTTATTTCTACTAAAAACTCCCATAAAGATCTCCTTAGTTCAGTGTCAACGCCTGCAGTTGGTTCGTCTAATATAAGTAAATCAGGATTGTTAACCAAAGCTTTTGCTACCATTAATCTTCGTTTCATTCCTCCAGATAAATTTCTGCCTTGTTCATTTCTTTTATCCCATAGATCTAATCTTTTGAGATAAAACTCACAATTATTTTTAATTTCTGAAAATGGCATGCCAAAGAACCCAGCTTGGTGAAGTAGAATATTATGAACTGTTTCAAATTGGTTGAAGTTTACTTCCTGACCTACGATTCCAATTCTCTTTTTAGCCTCTGAATGATGAGTATCAATGTCTAAACCTAAAATATTTACCTTTCCTGAAGATTTATTTACTAATGAACTGATGATGCCAATCATAGTAGATTTCCCTGCTCCGTTGGGACCCAAAAGAGCATAGAAGTCACCTTGCTCAACTTCAAAACTTATATCGTCTAAGGCTACTAAATTATTATCGTAAATCTTAGTAAGATTCTTGATTTCTAATGCTTTCAAATTATTTTTTTGATAGAAATGACATGCCGTCTTCTAAACCTTTAAGAGTCAAAGGAAACATATTGTCCTCAATAAGGTGTCTTGAAATTTCTATAGAAGACGAATAATCCCAATGTTCCTCAGGTACTGGATTTAACCAAATTAATTTGTCATAAGTGGTCATGATTTTTTTCATCCAAACAGATCCTGCTTCTTCATTCCAATGTTCAATACTACCGCCGGGATTAGTAATTTCGTAAGGAGCCATAGTTGCATCACCTACAAAAATTATCTTGTAATCTGAAGCGTATTTATGAATCACATCTTCAGTTTTAATTCTTTCGTTGTGTCTTCTTCTATTATCTTTCCATACTGTTTCATAAATGAAATTATGAAAATAAAAGTACTCCAAATTTTTAAATTCAGTCTTGCAAGCAGAAAATAATTCTTCACAAATTTTAATATGAGGGTCCATTGATCCGCCAACATCAAAGAATACAAGAACTTTAACTGCATTAGTTTTTTCCGGAACCATTTTTATATCCAGCAAGCCTGCATTTTTAGCAGTGCTTTTAATTGTGTCATCTAAATCAAGTTCTTCGTCATTTGATTGTCTAATAAATTTTCTCAATCTTCTTAGTGCAACTTTAATATTTCTTGTACCAAGCTCAACAGAATCATCTAGATTCTTAAAATCTCGTTGTTGCCAAACTTTTACAGCTTTATTTTGTTTTCCTTCACCATCAACCCTTATACCTTCTGGATGAGATCCCGCATTTCCAAAAGGTGATGTACCGCCAGTGCCAACCCATTTATCACCTTTTTGGTGTTTACCTTTTTGCTCTTCTAATCTTTTTTTAAATTCTGAAAGAAGTTTTTCAAGGCCACCCATAGTTTCAATTTTTTTTAATTCATCTTCTGTTAAAAACTTTTCAAATTCTTTCCTTAACCACTCTTCTGGAACCAGAGCCTGAAGGACATCATCCAAAGTTTCCAAACCTTTGAAATAAATATCAAAAGCTCTATCGAATTTATCATAATGTTTTTCATCTTTTACAAGAACGGATCTTGATAAATAGTAAAAATCATTGATGTCAGCAAAAATTACTTGTTTCTCCAAACCAGATATTAAATCTAGAAGTTCTCTTAGGGTACAAGGAACGCCGACTTCTTTTAGAGTTTTAAAAAGATTTATTAACATTCAATTAGTTTTGGTTGTTACCTTCTCTTCTTGTCATAAAAGCTAATCTTTCAAGCAATTGAACATCTTGTTCATTTTTAACCAAGGCTCCATATAAGGGAGGAATAGCTTTTGAAGGATCTCTATTCTTTAAAATTTCATCAGGTAAATCATCTGCCATTAAAAGTTTTAACCAATCAACTAACTCAGAAGTAGAGGGTTTCTTTTTTAATCCAGGTACTTTCCTGACATCAAAGAAGATATCCAATGCTTCTTTAACAAGCTTTTCTTTGACTTTAGGGTGATGTACTTTGATGATTTCTTTCATTGTTTCTCTATCCGGAAAGGATATGTAATGAAAAAAACATCTTCTTAAGAAAGCATCAGGTAGTTCTTTTTCATTGTTGCTTGAAATTATAACTATTGGTCTTGTTGTAGCCTTTATGGTTTCTTTAGTTTCATAAACATAAAATTCCATTCTGTCTAATTCTTGTAAAAGATCATTTGGAAATTCAATGTCAGCTTTATCTATTTCATCGATTAAAAGAACCGCTTGTTTTTCTGAAGTAAACGCCTCCCAGAGTTTTCCTTTTTGGATGTAATTTGAAATATCTTTAACCCTCTCGTCTCCTAATTGTGAATCTCTCAATCTTGTAACAGCATCATATTCGTATAATCCTTGTTGGGCTTTAGTGGTAGATTTAATGTGCCATTCAATCAATGGAAGATCTAAAGATTTAGCAACTTCTAATGCAAGCATAGTTTTTCCTGTGCCTGGCTCTCCTTTTATCAATAATGGTCTTTCAAGAGCTATTGCAGCATTCACTGAAAGGCTAAGATCGTCCGTAGCTATGTATGATTTTGTACCTGTAAATTTCATTTATTTTCCTTATTTGAGTATTTTTTAAAAATCTATAATAACAATATTTTAAGTATTATTTCTTAATTCTTAATTTTGCTAATTGTTTTGATTGACCTATTAGATTGCCCTTAGAATCCCAAATTTCTCTATCTTCTTCGATATAATTATTTGTAATAAATTCTGTCTTAGCAATTACTTTCAAAGGGCCAGACTCAGGTATATTTCTGATATGAGAAGTTAACGTAAGCGTTGGAACCCATCCAACTGTACCTAGTTTATTATAGATTGGTGGAGTTGTTGCATCTAAAAATAAAATAAGGCCAAACAGATCTACTGGACCGCCATCTTTCCATCCCATGTATAATTTTAAAGTAGCTTGGTTGTCATTATTTGGGTCTTCCCACCATATTGAGTCTGAACAATATTTTTTTTCTAAATTTTTATCTAGTTTAGGACTAAAACCCTCTTTGTAAGGAACTTGAGTGCATGTCTCATATTTATCAAAATTTGGTTCGTTTCTTAAGTTTTCTTTTAGGCCTTTAGTTTTTGAAAAATCTGTAAGAGTTACAGTAGAAAAAATTTTCAAATTTCCATTCTGCTTCAACGAAACATATGCCGTCGAGGTGCTTTTAGTAGAGGAAATTTTTGTTACTTCTACATCTGCAGACCCAAATTCAACTCTATCTATATAGTTTGCAGATAATACTAATGGGTCCTTATGTTCAAGGTGCACTGAACAAGCCTTTGCCAGTATAGCCATTGAATATCCACCATTTGCAGTTTGCCCAATACTCCAGTCATCTGAAATATTTGCTGTAAAATTGCCATTTGATATTTCAATTACTTTTATAGCATCTTCAAAGTTTTTAGAAATACTCATATTTAGTTTTTATAAAAAGTTATCATGAAAGAATATTCATATTTTGACATAGGAGCCAACTTAACTCATGAATCTTTTGAAAAAGATTTCATGGAAGTTATTGAAGAAGCTAAACAAAATAATGTAAAAAGAATTTGCATAACAAGTACTTCAATAGAGGATACAAAAGTTTCTTTAAAATTATTAGAGAAAGACCAAAATTTCTTAATTACAACTTGTGGTATACATCCTCATTACGCAGATACTTTTAAAGAGTCTGATATAGAAGAACTCAGGAAATTAAGTAAACATCCTTCTGTAAAAGCTATAGGAGAAACAGGTTTAGATTTTAATAGAAACTACTCAAAAAAAGAAAATCAAATATTATGTTTTGAGTCACAAATTAAAGTTGCTCAAGAACAAAATTTACCTCTTTTCTTGCATCAACGAGATGCGCATAAAGATTTTATGGATTGTTTCAATAACATTGATCTCAAAGTTAATGCGGTGGTTCATTGTTTTACAGGAAATAGAGAAGAATTTTATAAGTATCTTGATAAGGGGTTTTGGATTGGTTTCACAGGTTGGATTTGCGATCCAGTAAGAGGGAAACATATGGTTGATCTAATTGCTAACATGCCTCTTGAACGAATAATGATCGAAACGGATTCGCCTTATCTACTACCTAAAAGTATAAAGATTAAAGGAAGGAGAAACGAGCCAAAATTTATTATTGAAGTTGCAAAGAAAATAGCTAAATTACAAAATAAAAGTTTAGAAGAAATAACTCAAATATTTTTTGAAAACAGTCAAAGATTCTTTGGTCTTTAAGCTTCGGAAATAATTTGTTGAGAAATAAAATCAGTAAATTTTTCTTCAAACCCAAGAGCAGTCATAATCTCTTTGGTGTGAGTTCCCACTTTAACTGGAGGATGACTTACTTCGCTTTTTGAATAAGAAAATTTTGGTGCAGGAGATGGCTGCATTACATTATCCAAATCAAAGAATGAATTTCTTTCAACATTGTGTTTATGGTTTATCGCTTCACTCATGGAAAGGACAGGAGCAAAGCAAATATCCGTACCTTCCATTATTTGACACCACTCGTCTCGTGTTTTTTCTTTAAATCTAGTTTGTAAATTTTCTCGTAAAGTTGGCCACGAATTTTTATCCATTTGATTATCAAAAATATCCTCATCAATATTCATTTTTTCTCTTAATAGTGAATAAAATTGCGGTTCTATTGAGCCAATTGATACAAACTTTCCATCTTTGCATTCATAACAGCCATAAAAATGTGCTGCGCCATCAAGAAGATTAGAATCTCTTGAATCGGTCCAAATACCTGAATTCAGCATTCCATACATCATGCTCATTAAAAGAGCCGATCCTTCAGTCATAGCTGCATCGATAACTTGTCCTTTTCCTTCTTTATTGACTGTATTTAAGGCTGCGCATACTCCAAGGGCAAGTAACATTCCCCCACCTCCAAAATCACCAATTAAATTTAAAGGAGGTGGCGGTGGAGAATCTTTTTTTCCAATTGCACCAAGTACGCCACTTAAAGCAATATAATTTATATCATGCCCTGCAGCATTAGCTAATGGTCCACTTTGACCCCAACCAGTCATTCTTCCAAAAATTAACTTAGGGTTTATATTTAAAAGTTCATCTGGTCCAAGATTGTTCTTTTCCATAACTCCAGGTCGAAAACCTTCAATCAAAACATCTGCAGATTCGATTAATTTTTTTACAATGTCTTGGCCTTCTGGTTTTCTAATATCTACTGCTATTGATTTTTTTCCCCTAGAAGCAATATCTGCACTAGAACCTCTTCCTGCAGCTGTAATTCTATCTACAGAAATAACTTCAGCTCCCATATCAGCCAAAATCATTCCGCAAAATGGCGCTGGACCTATTCCAGCCATTTCTATAACTTTTATATCTTTAAGTGGACCCATTTATATTTCTCCCAAAAGGTTTTAGATGCCTGATTAAAACAGGCAATAACATTAATGCTGCTAATATCGCTACGATCATAGAAAATGACGTGAATATTCCAAAAAATACGCTCGGGTTAAAATTAGAACTTACTAAGATCATAAAGCCCAAGACTATAGTAAGAGACGTGTAAAACATTGCCCTACCAATTGTGGCATGACTGTTTTTAATAGCTAAATCATAATTTTTTTGCAGTTCGTATTCTTTTAAAAATCTATGGACATAATGAATTGTATTATCTACGCCAATTCCAATACTAATTGCAGCTACAGTTACGGTCATAATATCAAGAGGAATTCCAGACCATCCTATTATTCCAAGTACACTTGCAGCAGATAATAAGTTTGGAATCATTGCTATAAGAGCCATATAGAGAGACCTAAATAAAATAATAAACATTATGAATATTGCACTAAATACTATTGTTAGGCTTCCGATTAAAGACTGAAATAAACTTTGAAGAAGATTGTTATAAATTACAGAGATACCAGATAAATAAAATTGTTCCTCACTAAGTGCGTAGTTCTGAATTAGGTCGGTTTTCACCTCTTCAATTAGATTTTTTCTATTTAATCCATCCATAGATTCAATAACTCTTGCAGATAATCTAACTTGATTATCGTCATCTGATATATAAGAACTTAAAAGTTGGTCATTAATATCTTCAGGAAGAACTTTTCTCAGTAACGCTAGTTCAAGATCATCCAATTTTTCTCCTTTTGCTATTTCAGCTAATTTGATTGCGCTGGAAACAGAAAGAACTTTTCCAATTTCTGGTCTGCTTTCCAAATAGTCGTGTATTTCTTCTAGATAAGATAGATTTTGGGAATTAAACCAATAACCATATTCTTCAGTTTCAATACCAAAATCATCAAAATCCTCTTCAAATTCGTTATTGATTTGTGTAGCGCTTTTTGGGGCAGAGATAATGATATCTAAAGGTGCAGTGCCGCCTAGCTTCTTGTCAATTAATGAAAGTCCTTGGTAGATTTCAGTTGTAGGTTTGAAGTAGTCAATAAACTTATTTTCTACACTCAACTTATTTATACCGACCAAAGAGAAAATAAACCCGATCAAGGATATAAGTAAAATAATATTTTTAAACCTTACTACTAAAGAATTGATCCAGGTAGTAAAACCTGAAGAGTAATCAACTTTTGTATCCTTGGCATTTTTTTTCATTAATGAAGCAAGAGATCCAAAAAAAATAAAAGATACTGTAAACGCAATAAATATGCTCAAGACCATTAATAAGCCAAAATCAATTATGGGTCTAATATCACTTATTATTAAAGACGCGAAGGCAACCATTGTGGTGAGTGCTGTGTACAAACATGGAAGAAACATCTGTGACAATGTCTTTTTTAAAGCCTCGCTGTGGGTAAGATCATGAAATCTTGAAGTTATCTCTCTATATCTAACAACAAGATGAACTGTTAATGAAATTCCAATTATCATAAGCAAGGCAATGAAATTAGCTGAAACTACCGTTACTTTCCAGCCCATCCAGCTAATAAGTCCAGTAGTGAAAAGCGCGGATAAGCAAGCAGAAATCAATGGAATAGCAACCCATCTAAATTGTTTAAAAATAAGAGAAAGAATTAAGACAAACATAAAGAAAACAGCTACGCCAAAAGTAAATAAATCTTGTTGAATCATTTTTATAGTATCGTGGGCAATCATAGCTCCCCCGCCTAAGAATATTTCTCCTTTATCTTTGTATTTATTTGTAATTTCTCTTACTTTATTGATGAGAATCGCCTCATTAGACAAATTTATTCTTTTTTGTTCATCTATTCTTAAATCAAGAATCTCTAAATTTGTTTTGAAAAGTTCGTCTTCTATAGAATTCTTTTGATCCAACAATTCGTATCTCTCAGAAATTAACTTTTGGTATTCTTTGTTTTGATCCAAAGACATTTGAAATGCAATAGTTTTTAAATCCTCACTAATTAATAAACCCCTATAAACTTCATTAGTTTCAAATTCATATTTAGCCTTGTTTAAATTGACATTTTCAGTAGATAAAGTAACTACATTTTCGGCGAGTTCACTTATAGATTGTTCTGAATACTTGAGGAGTGGTACGTCAAATAAACTTAATACGTTTTTAATACCATTAACTTTCTTAAGATCATCTACAAGATTTTTTAACAGCGAGACAGTCTCAATAGTGAAAATATCTTTATTCGGTGTAAAAGCAATAACAAGAAAATCACTAGATCCATATTTTCTAGAATTTTCTCGATAGGTCTTTAAATCAGGATCATTATCCAAGAGCAAGGTATCTGATGACGCGTCTAGTTGAAATTTAGGAAGCCCTAAAAGACTTATTAAAGATAATAAAATTAAAAGAAAGATAAAAAATTTTGACTTATCTACTAAAAAATTAAAAAAAATTTTCATGATTATTTCATGTCAAATTGTTTCTGTCGCTCTGCGTATCTAATTCTATCTGATTCGGATTTTTCAAAAAAACAATTATGACAAGAAATGCCTTTTTTATATTCGCTTCTATTCAAATCTTCCTCTGAGAGAGGTCTTCTGCATGCATAGCATTGTCTAAAATCTCCAGGAGCTAGATCCTTCGTTACAGTAACTCTTTCATCAAAGACAAAACAGTCTCCTTGCCAAGATGATTTATCCTTAGATTCAGCTAGAAAATTTAATATCCCTCCTTGCAGTTGATAGATATCTCTTAATCCTTCTTTCTCAAATGAATGCAATGCTTTTTCGCAACGTATCCCACCAGTGCAAAAAATGCCAATATTTTTATCCTCGAATTTCTTTTTATTTTTTTTAAGAAAAGATCTGAATTCTCTAAAATTTTTTGTTTCAGGAGAAATAGAATCTCTAAAAGTTCCTACTTTATTTTCGTAATCATTTCGTACATCAATGATGATGTTTTTTGAATCTTTAATAAATTTAAGCCATTCTGATGGTGTTAGATATTTTCCTTTGTGATTATAGGCTTTTCCATTAGTACCCGTTGGTACTAATTCTTGCCTAGTTTTAATTTTTAATCTTTTAAAAGGTGATGTATTTGAAAAAGAATATCGGAACACTACTTCGCCAATTAGGTCGCTTAAATATAAGTTAAGATCTTCCAAGGCATTATCTTTAGCGGATGAAACAGTTGAATTTATTCCCTCCGGGGTAAGGATAATAGTTCCTTTTATTTGCCTTTTGACGCAATGATCCCTTAAACCATCTGCTAATTCCTTATATTTAAGAAATTCAAAACATTTATAAAAAGTTCCTATCTTAAACACGAGATTTTTTTAGTTAACTAGATCCGCCTAAACAATCAGGGGAAACTGAACTCGATTGGTTGCTACTATCCCACTCAGTTTTAGTGAAAGGATGAATTGCTATCGCATGGATAAGTTTCATCTCTTCACTGAGCACTTTATAAATTAACTGATGTCTTTGTACTAATCTCATATTCTCAAATTCATCAGATACAACTGTTACCTTGAAATGTGATTCAGCTCCATCAGGAACATTGTGATTAGGACTTTCGTTTATAACTTCTATAAAAAGAGAGGCTATTCCAGTTTTTAACTTTTCTTCTATTTTTTCTTTAATCATTTTAATCAGGATTTTCTACATAGTTTAATTCATTAAGTTTTTCTTCATGACTTTCTTTGGTAGTTGTTACGAAAGAGATTGTGAATAATGATATTGCCCATAAAATGACTGAAGCAGTTACTGCTGTCAGGCCAAAGGTAAATAGAATTTCAGGATCTACCTTTCCTGGTACTGCATTTTCTGGCCATGCAGCAAAAGTTAAAATCATTCCTGCTGCAAAGGCTCCTGCTCCGCTCATACACTTTTGTGCAAAGGATCTTGCTGCGAGAAGAGTTCCTTCCATTCTTCTTCCGGTTTTGATTTCAACTTCTTCTACTGTGTCCCAAACCATTGAATTAAGAGTTGTAAATGAAATTACAGATGTAGCGACTCCTATAAAATGGAAAACTAAAACTCCAGCGAGAACAATTGGAGATCCATTTTCAGGTAATAATCCCAAGAGTCTTAAAACAATTATTCCATTTTCTACTGTTAAGGAAATTGCGAATAAGACTAATGCTCCATTTTTCTTACCAAACCTGTTTGCTAAAAATGGAGATACCACAATACCTACAAGAGGCGCCAAAAATAAGCTAAGTCCAATTGTTAGAATATTAAGAGGGGTAAATTCCCAAAAAAAGCTATAGTAATAAAGAGTTAAATTAGTAGCAATTCCGCTTGCAACTCCCATCATAATCATTGCAATGAACAGAATTATGTAATTTCTGCTTACAGTCATTGTTTCATATAATTCTCTCAGAATGATCCTTAAAGTTTTTCTTTCTACTTCTGGAGCATGGAGATCTTTTATATGTCTATGAGTGCCTGTAGCAGTAACGACAATTGCAATAAACATTATCGGGCTACAGACAAGACCATAAGTTATCCATGTATCAGCAACGAATCTTGCATCTTGAGAACCTGTAAGGGTGCTGTAAACAACAAATATCCATAACGAGTTCCAAACAGCTAATCCTCCCCACCAGCCAAACCAATATCGATAAGATAAGAGAGAACTTCTTTCTACATAATCCTTTGAAAGTTCTGGTCCCAAGGCATTACTTGGAATTTCATAAATGGTAATTGCTGTTCTTATAAATGCTCCCACAATCAACAAAAACCAAAATAATTCCATTTGACTCAAATTCTCTGGAGGATCCCAAATTAAAAAAAAGGATACTGCAACAGGAATAGCTGAACCATACATCCAAGGATGTCTTCGCCCCCATCTTGACTGAGTCTTGTCAGAGAAATATCCAATTAAGGGGTCGGAAATAGCATCAATAACAAGCATCAATAATATTGCTAATCCCGCAAGATTTGGTGCCAATCCAAAAACTTGAACGTATACAAATAATAAAAAATAATTAAAGGCGTTATCTTTTATTCCGTAAGCTAAAGATCCAAATCCATAAAAGAACTTAGTTAGGAAAGGCAATTTCTCTCTCATTTCAGCAATCTAGCAAATAAAGAAATAAGTATTACACATTTCTTTAAGATATAAACTGTTGGCAGTATCAATTGTGATTTAGAAATTATTGGTAGTTTATATATATTGGGGAAGACCAAGCTCTCTCTTCGGACATCATCGTGCAATTATCATCTCTGGAAGTTTTATAATTTCCATAACAAATATTTACTTTTAAACAGTTACCCTGTTCATCGAAATCACATCTTAAGTTACCTGCGTTTATTCTCAGTGAAGGCTCTTCAATTGCTCGAACGTAATAAACTGAGTCTCTTTTATCTGAAGAATAATCCTCATCAGAAAAACGAACTCGACAACCACTTCCCTCTTTAGGACAATCTATCGTCTTCCACGGATCCATAATCAAGTCATCGATATCCTCACTATCTGAATTCTGTGGAGTAATTTTTATGACTTCAATTCGGGTAATTATATTTCTCTCTTCGGAGGGGTTATAACATTCGTTTTTACATAAGGTTTTTATTTGCTCACTGGAAAGATTGCCCAATTTATAATCAGGGCAACCTGGCTTTTGCTTAAAAGAGCCTATAGCTTTTACTTCAAAAACTGGATTCTCCTTTTTTGAAGTTTCAGTCCCCATAGGCAGAGTTTCAGTTGTATCTATTAAGTTAAACCAAAGTAGAATTCTTGGACCGCTAGTAGCATAAGTTTCCCTTCTTTTGAAACTATTCCATATCCCCTCTCTTGATCTATTTTCAACATGCACTGCAGCCAATCCCCCTGTGGTAAAAAAAGAGGACTGCCTTATAGGCTCCCATAAAGAAAATGGATCAGGGATATCTAATTCTTCTAAATTCACTTTTCTAGGTTGATCTGATTTTTCTTCTTGCGGAGTTAAATTTTCTTCAAGAAATTTTAATGCTGGCCCATTTGCTTCGGTCGTTACCATTCTATCTACAGGTTTATAACCTGTTCCCGGTCTCGAGCGATGATTATCACTTGAAGCAATAAAACCAAATTTAAATCTTTGTTCTGCTCCATTTTGAGAATTTCTTAAAGCTAATGCATATTGAGCTGAGCCTTTAGGTCGATAATTAAAGGCAGGAATAAAACAATCTTTGCATTGTCCAGAATCTAACCATTCTTCTGGTGTAATACCCTTAACAGCGAATTTTCCAGATAACCCTCCTTCAATATATAGCTGTCTTGCTAAAGCTGCCCTTTTGTCGCAAATTGCTTCGCTATTTTGATTTTCAAGACATCTTTGCTTGATAATTTCTCCAGCTTGCCAACAAGAAGGCAAGTAATTTTCAGAAGGTTCCGGACAAAACTGTACGTTATTCTTAGTAAGGCTAGCACTCCAAGGACGATATTCTTCAGAATTACCGTGTCCTGACATGATTTCAAATGAAATTTGTTTGTCAGAATTATTGTGTTCAATAGACAATTGTTTATCCCAGCTTGATTCACTAGGGGTATAAAAACCCCAGGTGTTTCCATGGGGAATGACAATGGAGTCGGATTTAATTTTATCTAGTGCTGCAAAGAGATCTTTTGGGGTTAATGCTGAAAAATAACAGGAGTTATTAGGGTTATAAAAATCATCATCACAATCTTCAGTTTTAACTATATGCTCACTAAATGTAATTAAATCTGCATATCTATTTCTATTTTTAAAATCAACTAGTGCCATAGTTAGCATGTTGGATCTCACTACTGGAAGTCTATCTGCGCTTCGCATTCCATCGGTAGCTACCCCACCAGAACCAATTGGCATTATTGGGACAGATTCTTCATCTGTTTCTAAAAACATGACATTTTTATGCCCATAATGATTTTCTTTATCAGGGTCAATTTGAGTCCATTCAAAACCCAGAAAAGATATCAAATCAGGAGTTTCGCTATTTTCATGAATTGCATTACATTGTCTCACTGCTTTTTTTGCTTCCATCCACTTTGTAGGAGTAGCAGCTTCCGCATGATCAGAAATAACCCAAAAATCCAATGCAGAACAAAATCTTGCGTAATCACATGCGTCTGATACAGGATGAGGACCTTCGCCATTATTTAAAGGAAGACTCCATAGAAAAGCATCAGAAGAATAAGTTGAGTGAACATGAGTATCACCAAAAAGAATTTGTTTATTAGATGGATTATGCTCAAGTTGAGATTGTATCTTTTTAGTTAATAATTCCTTTGGATAGGAAGAATTAATATTGGGCTCAGCTTTTTCAAGAACTCCAAAAAAACCAAAATAAAAGGCCAATAAATAGATACCTATGATTGATGCTATCGCAAATATAGTTCCAAAAACCCAAAAAATTACTTTTAGAATTAAATTCAATGTTTTCTCCGATTTATTTCTTCTTCTGATTTTTTTATGAAATCTACCACAACGTTGTCATTTTTTTGAAATGAAAATTCTTTAGAGTCTCTATTTAAAACCTGCCATGATGAAGTGTTTTGTTCATGAAACAATTTTACATCTTTGTTTTTAAAGAAAGGGATTAAGATCATTCCTGCTAAAAAACCTCCAATGTGAGCAAAATAAGCTGTTCCACCATCCATATCTATAGAACCCGGAATACTGAAAAATTGTAAGACAAGCCAAAAACCTAAAACCAAAAAAGCAGGTACTCTTATCATTTGAATGATTATGATAATAAATACTAAACACTTAACATTAGCCTTTGGGAAAAGCATTAGATAAGCCCCCAAAACTCCAGCTATTGCTCCACTTGCTCCAACCATGGGAATTTGAGATGTAGGATCTACCAGCCCCTGACACAATGCAGCAATTGTTCCGCAGAGCAGATAAAAGATCATAAATTTAACTGTCCCCATAGAGTCTTCTACATTGTCACCAAAGATCCATAGATAAAGCATGTTACCAGCAATGTGGAACAACCCTCCGTGTAAAAACATAGAAGTATAAATAGTGAAAGACGAATAATTAGAAAAAAAATCAGCTGGAATGAAACCAAAATCATAAAAAATAGAAGGATTCATTTGACTTAAATATTGAAGAATAAAGACAAAACTACAAAGCCCGATTAACAAATAAGTCACATAAGGAGTAGAAGAGCTTGGATTATCGTCCGATATAGGAAAAAACATTATTAATAACCTAGATCTTTAACAGCTGACTCGTATTCGTCTCTCGTAATCGTATAAAAGTAAATGAAAGTAAGCCCACCAATATTTAAAATTGGGCCAATGATACAAATAAAAAGAACTAAGTTATTTACTGGCTCTTTCATTTCTTGAATGGTTGCTTCCGTATTGCTAAAACCTAAAAATTGAAGGACAAAACCTAGAATAAATACGCCTAGGCCAGAAAATACTTTTTGAAATAATCCTGGGCCAGCAAGAAATAGACCTTCATCTCTTCTTCCGGTTTTTTTCTGAGAATCTTCAACTACGTCAAAAACCATTGAGATTAATATTACCCAACCCATTACAGATAAAACATCAGTAATACACTGATGCGAAATCATTATCCACCACAATGTATTTGATCCATTGCTAGGGAAAGTTTGAACTTCAAAAAGAGGATCTATCAATCTCAATACAAAGGGAATATACGAAATTAATACTGTTGCTGATAAAGCAAAAAGTGCAATGTTCTTTTTTTCTCTACCCTGTGATATTACAACTGCAATAATTGCACCAATAATTGCAGACACACCCCCTGCTAGAGGAAAT